>NC_009436.1:1936590-2582121 GCF_000016325.1 Enterobacter sp. 638 | reverse complement strand
GTTATCCGCAGGTCACATTTTGCGTCGCTTCCAGCCATCGTCTTCCGTTTGCCGATGTGAGCCAGGATGCTATTATTCGCATCTACGCACCGTGCAAAGCGCAAGAGCTGGCACGCGTGGTGAAACCGGGCGGCTGGGTCGTGACCGTTACGCCGGGTCCGCGGCATCTAATGGAAATGAAAGGGCTAATTTACGACGACGTGCGCTTGCATGCGCCGCATTCAGAGCAGTTGGCTGGGTTCACGCTCAAGCATGAACAATCATTGGGTTACGACATGCAGCTGACAGGAAAAGAAGCGGTTGCGTTGTTACAGATGACGCCGTTCGCCTGGCGCGCAAAACCAGACGTTTGGGAAGCGTTAGCAAACGAAAAAGAATTTCACTGCCAGACGGATTTCAGTATCCACTGCTGGCAGCGCGACGCGTTAACCGGCGAAATGCGACCAGAGAATTTGCCCACCAATTCCGATTAAAACAATGCCGCCCAGGATTTCGGCTCGCTTGCCTAGCAGCGGGCCGATGAAACGTCCAACCATCATCCCGATTGTTGACATAATTAGCGTGGCGCAACCAATCGCCAGTGCTGTAGCGATAATATTCACCTGAAGAAATGCCAGCCCGACGCCCACTGCCATCGCATCAAGACTGGTTGCAATAGCCGTGGTCACCAGTATCCAAAAGCCATGTCGATACTGCGGCGCATCGTCTTCATCTGGAGTATTGCGAAACCCTTCGATAACCATTCGTCCGCCCAGGAAAACCAGCAGCGTAAAGGCAATCCAGTGGTTCCATTCCAGAATGAACTGGCTCGCCAGCATGCCGAGTGACCAGCCGATAAGAGGCGTGAGTGTTTCGATTGCGCCGAAAATAAGACCGGTACGCAGCGCTTCAGAGAATTTGGGTTTGTGGAGCGTAGCACCTTTACCAATGGAAGCGGCGAAAGCATCCATGGACATGCCAAAAGCGAGAAGGATCGTGGCGGAGATATTCATAACAGCGTCCAGACCGGGGATATCCATATGACACATCACTGCCCCCAGTAAACAGCAGTTGATGCGTCTATGGTCTCGCCTGACTATTACGCACAAGAAATGTGCAGTAAGTAATCCGTACGCACCACGTTTTTCAACGAGTATGTTGACACGTACATTTCCTTAGACAGGAAATCGGCTACTCCCCAACGACGGCGCAACCTTAACATATTTTGAGAATATAAAACAACAACAGGGATGTATTATTCCGTTAGCTTGTTGATAACGATTTTCATTTAGATTTATTGGTAAACTTAACGTTAATAAATATAAGGTAAATACAGAAGGGAATATAGCGATGGCTATATATTGCCCGCGCAAAATGGCGACAAAATATAGCCTCTGCTATAATTTCAACTCATTGAGTTTTAACCATTATTTTGTATATTTTTTCCAGGTCATCAATATTTTTCACCCGCACCAATAAACGACGTTGTTCCAGTTGTATGACCAGCACGCCGTCTTCAGATAAATTCATCTCTTTAATACGGTTATATTCTATCCATATGTTGGCGAAGAAAAAGCCATGGCTTTTGAAGATAATCTTAGGCGCTCGGATCCAAAACAGATAAAAAGCCATTAATGCCAGCACACATAATAACCATGTGGTTAATAAGGCACCCTGGCTCATGACGTTGTTATAAATCAGGATGGCTAACAGTCCGGCGAAGATGAAGGCATCAACGCGCCCACGGCGCAGAAGAGGAACGGCCAAAAGAGTCTCGCCGTTGCGGCGGGGCATAATGAATTCGTCATAGAAGGCATAAGCCAGAAGGGCAACAATAAACAAAACCAGTACGATATCCGTGACCGTCATTCATCCTCCAGATAAAAAAACCGGGGGCATGCCCCCGGTGTCGAACCACTAAACTTACAGACCCAGCAGACCGATCGCGTAACCGACGATACCGATGACGAAGAAGCCCACGATGATCCACAGCGCATTCACTTTCTTACGCAGCAGCCACATACAGGCGAAGGTCAGCAGCAGCGGCACCAAGCCTGGCATCAACTGATCAAGAATAGTTTGCACAGTGGTCACGCGAGTCTGACCATCCTGACCGGTGATGGTCGAGACCACCAGCGGGATGTTCACATGCGTCCACTTGTTCACCAGCGCCCCCATGACAAACAGGCCGAGGATAGACGCCCCCTCAGTCAGTTTTTGCAGGAAGCCGCCGCCCATATCCTTAACGATATCGACACCTTTGCTGTAGCCGTAGGCAACGCCGTAATAACGGGTCAGCAGGCGGACTGCGTTGAACAGGATGAAGAACAGAAGAGGACCCAGCAGGCTGCCGCTCATGGCGATGCCCGCACCTAGTGCCGCAAAGACAGGGCGCACCGTACCCCAGAAGATTGGGTCACCCACGCCTGCTAGCGGCCCCATCAGACCGACTTTGATCCCGTTGATGGCACCATCGTCGATCTCAGCGCCGTTCGCACGCTGCTCTTCCATCGCCAGCGTCACGCCCAGAACAGGTGCGGCGACGTAGGGATGCGTGTTGAAGAATTCCAGGTGACGTTTAATCGCCTGACGACGTGCTTCGTTGTTTTCCGGATACAGGCGTTTGATTGCCGGGACCATGGAGAAACAGAAGCCCAGCGCTTGCATACGTTCGAAGTTCCACGAACCCTGGAAGAGGTTTGAACGAAGGAACACGCCACGAATATCACCCGGAGTCAGTTTCTTCTCAGGGGTAGTTTTAGTCATATCAACCATTTCGCTCACCTGCTAGTCCAGTTCGTTATCGAGATCGTTGCTACCCGGAGCTTGCGCTGGGGCACCTGCGACGCGGTTATATTTCGGGCTCAACTGGATGTACAGAATCGCCATCACTGCACCAATCACACCCAGTGCAACCAGGTTGAAGTTGGTGAAGGCCGCAGTCACAAAACCGAGGTAGAAGAACGGCATCAGGTAGCCTGCGCGCATCATGTTGATGACCATCGCGTAACCGACCACGACAATCATGCCACCCGCGATGTTCAGGCCGCCGGTCACCACTTCAGGAATGGCGTTCAACAGACCCTGGACTTCGCTGGTACCCACAGAAATTGCCACGATAACCGCAGGAATCGCAATACGCATTGCCTGGAGGAACAGCGATGAAACGTGGATCCACGAAAGGGCCGTCAGATTTCCGCTATCCGCCGCTTTATCTGCCGCATGCTGGAAAGCAACGGTAATGGTACGAACGATAATGGTCAGAACCTGGCCCGCTGCGGCCAGTGGAATTGCCAGGGCGATACCCGCACCGATGTTTTGGTGTCCGGCAATAACCAGAACGGTAGAAATAATGGACGCCAGTGCGGCATCAGGCGCAACCGCCGCACCGATGTTCATCCAGCCTAGGGCGATCATTTCCAGCGTACCACCGATGATAATACCGGTTTTCATATCGCCAAGAACGGCGCCAATCAACGTACAGGCCACCAGAGGACGGTGGAACTGAAATTCATCAAGTACGGATTCCATACCCGCAATACACGCGACGATGAACACCAGCACAATCTGAAGAGTGGTAATCTCCATTGTACTTCTCCTATAACATAAGCTTTGTGTAAAAAATCAGCGCAGGGCTATTTCCCAACTTTGCCGATCAAATCCATCATTTTCAGTTTCTGATCGGTGGAAACCTTACGGGCTTCCAACTCAATACCGCGCGCATTCAATTTTTTGAATGCTTCGATATCTTTTTCGTCGACTGAAATCGCATTGTTGACCTGAGTTTTACCCTGACGGAAAGCGATCCCGCCAATGTTCACCGTGGTGATGTTCACGCCGCCTTCAACCACGCGTTCGACATCGGTCGGGTTGGTAAACAGCAGCATCACACGCTCGCCCGCGTATTTCGGGTTGTTGTAAACGCGGATCATTTTGGCGACATCCACGACGTGCGCGGTAACGCCCGGAGGAGCAACCTGGGTAAGAAGTGTTTTACGTACGGTATCGGCGGCGACTTCATCACTGACAACAATGATGCGTTTGACGTTGGTTTCTTTCGTCCAACGCGTTGCGACCTGGCCGTGGATCAAACGGTCATCGATACGGGCAAGCCCGATAATCATGTAATCGTTCGGTCCCATCGGTTTAGCAGGGGTGGCGGCTTTGACCGCGGCAGCGACCGGAGCGGGTTTCTCTACCGGTTGTGCTTTGAGGGCTTTTACGCCTTCACGGCCTGTTTCGACAGCCAGTGCGACCAGCTCGTCGAAACTCGGATTGTCATCACGGGCCATCAACGTTTCCACGAGCATGGGAATATTGACGCCTGCAACGACCTCATGATGCTCTTTATCGACGACAATGCGGCTGGCGGCATTGAACGGGCTGCCACCCCATGTATCGACGAGAAACAGCACGCCTGAGCGAGTATCCAGCTTCTCCAGTTGAGCCGTATATTTCTCGATTAGCGTTTCCGCGTTTTCACCTGGAACGAAATCGATCCAGCCCACGTTTTCCTGTTCACCCAACAGCATTTCTGCCGTTTTGAGTAACTGCTCTGCAGCCCAACCATGTGTGCCTATCACAATAGCAATGGTCACTTGCTACCTCCTTTATTATCATTAATACGCCTGCCAGGCAGTCGTACTGAGAATCTTCCCCGGCGAACCGAATCGATTCAGATAAGGGTTAGAGTTCAATTAAATAAGACTTCCGGGAATTATTTTAGACAGTGAAAAAATAATTTATGTGATGAAGATCCGTAATTTAGCGATGTAGAACAGATTTATCCCAAATCAAAATCGACTCTGTTACAGAACTTTGCAAAGGAAAGTAAATCTTTGCTAAAAACCTATTGTCTCTGATATGTTTAGCCTCCGTTTAATTGACAGGAGTAAAGGGCTTAGCCCACTGTATGGACCGTCACCGACGTCAGTCATCTACCAGGCCATTTAGCGCCTCGCTCGCCGGCGATTCTCGCCACACGTTGAACATGTCTACCGCCATTTCGCCCACTTCTTCCGTGGCGCCGTTTTGTCATTCCTTTAGCAGGAGCTTGCCATGGAATTCTTAATGGACCCGTCAATCTGGGTGGGATTACTCACGCTGGTTGTGCTCGAAATTGTTCTCGGTATCGACAACCTGGTGTTCATCGCCATCCTCGCGGATAAGCTGCCGCCAAAACAGCGCGACAAAGCGCGTTTAATCGGTCTTTCGCTGGCGCTGATCATGCGTCTTGCGCTGCTATCCGTTATTTCGTGGATGGTCACGCTGACCAAGCCGCTGTTCACCGTCTGGGATTTCACTTTCTCCGGTCGCGACCTGATCATGCTGGTGGGGGGCCTTTTCCTGCTCTTCAAAGCGACGACGGAGTTGCATGAGCGGCTGGAAAACCGGCAACACGACGATGGTCACGGCAAGGGCTATGCGAGTTTTTGGGTCGTCGTCATGCAGATTGTGGTGCTTGATGCCGTCTTCTCACTGGATGCGGTGATTACTGCGGTCGGCATGGTTAACCATCTGCCGGTGATGATGGCTGCGGTCATTATCGCGATGGCCGTGATGCTGCTGGCTTCTAAGCCGCTGACGCGTTTTGTGAACGAACATCCAACAGTGGTTGTCCTGTGTTTAAGCTTCCTGTTGATGATTGGCCTGAGTCTGGTCGCTGAAGGTTTTGGCTTCCATATTCCGAAAGGCTACCTGTACGCCGCAATTGGTTTCTCGATTATTATCGAGCTGTTCAACCAGATTGCGAGCCGTAACTTCATCAAGCAGCAGTCTAACCAACCGCTGCGCGCCCGCACCGCCGACGCCATTTTGCGTCTGATGGGGGGCCGTCGTCAGTCTGTGCAGCCTGAATCTGCGGGTAATGCCCCGGTTCCTGTGCCGGTTGGCGCTTTTGTCGAACAAGAACGTTACATGATTAACGGCGTGCTTTCGCTGGCGTCCCGTTCACTGCGCGGCATCATGACGCCACGAGGTGAAATCAGCTGGGTTGACGCCAATCTGAGCGTGGACGAAATCCGTCAGCAATTGCTGTCATCACCACACAGCCTGTTCCCGGTGTGTCGTGGCGAACTGGACGAAATCATCGGAGTGGTTCGCGCTAAAGAGATACTGGTCGGTCTGGAAGAGGGCGTGAACGTCGAAGCGATTGCCGCCGCAACGCCAGCGATTGTGGTTCCGGAAACGCTGGACCCTATCAACCTGCTTAGCGTTCTGCGTCGTGCTCGCGGTAGCTTTGTTATCGTGACCAACGAATTTGGTGTGGTGCAAGGTCTTGTGACGCCGCTGGACGTGCTCGAAGCGATCGCGGGTGAGTTCCCGGATGCCGATGAAACGCCAGAAATCGTTGCGGATGGCGACGGTTGGCTGGTTAAAGGCGCGACGGACCTGCATGCGCTGCAGCACACGTTGGGTCTTGATAACATCATTAATGATGAAGAAGACATCGCTACGGTTGCGGGCTTGGTCATTGCCATCAATGGGCAGATCCCGCGTACGGGCGATATCCTTGAGCTTCCACCGCTACAAATCACGATCGTGGAAGCGAATGATTATCGCGTTGACCTGGTGCGTATTGTTAAAGAACAGTCTGCCCACGACGACGAAGAGTAATTTGTTTTAACGTAACGGCATAATTCTCAAAATAGGCTTGTTACGCTGCGCTGGCGGAGGTGAACTCTCCGCCAGCCATTTCGGAAAATCCTTGAGCGGCATCGGCCGCGCATACAAAAATCCCTGTAACGTATTCACTCCGTGATGGCGCAAATAACGTGCCTGTTCCTGTGTTTCCACGCCTTCCGCCACCAGCTCAATATTTAGCCGTTGACCCAATGCGATAATAATATCCGTCACCGTGGAATTCACCGCGTCCGTTCCCAATGCCATCGTGAAAGACTTATCAATTTTGAGCACGTCAGGGCGCAATTTCTCTAACCATGACAGGGAGCTGTTTCCGGTACCAAAATCATCGATGGCAAGTTTCACCTCTTTGCGATGCAACTCGCGAACCAGGCGATAATCCCCGTCCAGCAGGGCATCGCGCTCGGTAAGTTCAACGATTAACTGTTGTTTTGGATGCGCGCTGAACCAATAACGATTCAGATCACGCAGCAAGGTACCGTTGCGAAAATGGCTGGCCGCTACGTTAATGCCAATATGAAACCCTTTGTTGGCAGGGAAATAGCCAATCTGGCGGACCGTTTCGGTCATCACGTAGCGCGTCAGGGGAACAATCAAATTATGTTCTTCCGCCAGCGGAATAAACACGTCCGGGGATATCCAGCCCTGACGGGGATTATTCCAGCGCAAAAGGATCTCCACGCCGACGCATTTTTGCGTGCGGGCATTGAGTAACGGCTGGCAAAAAAGCTCAAATTCCCGCGCGGCTAATCCGAGATTGATCTCCCAGGTAAAGCTCATCCGGCTGGCGGTGGCAAGCCAGGCTATATAGCCCAGCAGCAGGCTTATCAATACCGCCAGCGGAAGCTCTGAGGGCAAGTTTTTCAACGCCAGCTCACTGGCGCCAGGGCCACTGACCAGGATAGTAAAAGGGAAATGCGCAGAGGTCTGGCGCAGAATCATGGTGTCTTCAGGCACGTTCAGCGTATCGGTGACGCTTTGACCATCGCGAAGAAATTTATCTCCCACTTTCAGGCTGACGTCGGTGATCAGCGGACTCTGCGGCTCAAGCATCATTTTGGTGATGAGATCGATATTCACTACCTGCATGACACCGTCTTCTCCGGCGTCAGACACGGGATACCATTGAATTAAAATGGGGCTGCCTTTGAGCAACGACTGGTCGGTAGATAAGATGAGCTGAGGCTGACTGGAAGGTAACGCAGGTTGAGTCAGGCGTATCTGGACGTTACGGTCGCCAAAAATACTGGAGCAATACAGAATGCCCTCTTTAACGAGCGTAATCGAACGCACCGTTTGCAACGTCGCCGCCCGTTTACGCAGCATTAGATGAGCCTCAGAGCAGGGGACACCGACCAGTGATTGCAACTCATCGCGCCCGTTTTGTAACGGAAGCAGAATCTTATCCAGCGCTGTGACGGAATGGGTCGCAAAGGCCTGGATGCGTTCCTGATTTAAATTGCGCTGTGAAATAAAGCGGATGCCCAACGTCAAAATGAGCGTAAGAAGTGCCACCATCACACAGACGATAACGCGTTTTTGGCGATATTTTTTTATGATCCTTTGTGCAGTTTGCATGAAAGGCCGCCCGATACGCCGCCGGCACCCAATGCCAGAGGCAACAAAGCAAGTGTAGTGGGGAAATATTACGCTGACGAGAAAGGCGAAAAATATCGCCCATCCGTTGCAGATGGGCGAGGGGAGATATCAGGCGCTGCGCTTAGTCACACTGCACTTTGATCGCCAGACCACCGCGGGAGGTTTCACGGTATTTAGCGTTCATGTCTTTACCGGTTTCGTACATGGTTTCGATCACTTTATCCAGCGAAACGCGGGGCTCACTGGTACGGCGCATCGCCATGCGTGTGGCATTGATCGCCTTAACGGACGCAATTGCGTTACGCTCGATACACGGAACCTGTACCTGTCCGGCAACCGGGTCGCACGTCAGACCCAGGTTATGCTCCATGCCGATCTCAGCTGCCACACAAACCTGTTCCGGGCTTGCGCCTAGCAGCTCAGCCAGACCTGCCGCCGCCATTGAACATGCCACACCCACTTCACCCTGACAGCCTACTTCAGCACCAGAGATAGACGCGTTCATTTTATACAGCGCGCCAACAGCACCCGCTGCGAGGAAGTAGCGGATGTAAATATCTGCGGTGACCGGTTCGATAAAGTGATCGTAATAAGCCAGAACTGCCGGGACGATACCGCATGCGCCGTTTGTTGGCGCGGTGACCACACGGCCGCCTGCAGCGTTTTCTTCGTTTACCGCCAACGCAAACATATTCACCCAATCGATCACATTCATCGGATCGTTGGAGAATTTGTCCGTGGTGACCAGCATACGACGCAGCGCTGACGCACGTCGCGGAACGCGCAGCGGACCTGGCAACACGCCTTCGGTGTTAATTCCCCGGTCGATACACGCCTGCATGGTTGCCCAGACGTTGCCGAAATAGGCTTCAATTTCGCTTTTGCTGTGCAATGCCAGTTCGTTTTGCATCACCATTCCGGAAAGGGACAAGCCGGTTTCGTGGCAATAATCCAGCATCTCTTTGGCGGATTTGAACGGATACGGCACGTTAACGTCGCCCTTAGCGTCTTTTCCAAAGTGCTCTTCATCGACGATAAAACCGCCGCCGATAGAGTAATAGGTTTTGCTGTAAACCACGTTGTCGCCGTTAAAGGCGTGGATCTGCATTCCGTTCTCATGCAGTGACAGGTTATCACTGCGAAAACGCATACCGTCGTCCTGCGGGAAATCCACTTCGTGCTGACCTTTTGCCAGCAGCAGGCGACCGCGTGTTTCTACGTCTCGAATGAACGCCGGAATGGCGTCAATATCAACGGTGTCCGGCATATTTCCAGCCAGACCCATAATAATGGCGATATCGGTGTGGTGGCCTTTACCCGTCAATGACAGCGAACCGTAAACATCTACAGCTACACGGGTAATGCTTTCCAGTAATCCTTTTTCGACCAGATCATCGACGAACTGTTTACCGGCCTTCATCGGCCCTACAGTGTGGGAAGAAGATGGACCAATCCCCACTTTGAACATGTCGAATATACTAATCACTTTCTCACTCCTGACAGGGTTACTGGGGTTCCAGTAACGATGTTATAACTGCGCATAGTGTAAGAGGGAACCCCGGGATCGGCTGAACTATTCACATGAATAAAACTAATGATAATGAGTGAATTTACTAATGCTGAGACCGCTACGGTAAACTTGTGTCAGCAATCATTGAGTAAAGTATATATGCTCATGATTTCGGCAGGCAGGAGAAGGATGCGCGTCACAAAATTCGCGCACCTGGCGTAGAAATGCGTAACGGAGAATTAAGGCTTCATTCCAATTTGCAGGGCCAGCTCGCGAATAATCCCCGCCGTCATGCCCCAAACAAAATAATGCTGATACCAGGATAACCACACGCGGTGATCGTGCCCACGACGTTGAATATCCAGCGGATGATAGCGGCTCAAACGCAGCGCTTCGCTGAGGGGCATTTCGAATACGGCGGCGACTTCTTCTTCACTCGCGTGATAATGCAGATCGGGCGGAATAATGCCTACGACAGGGGTGACCTGAAATCCGGTCACGCTATCCACGGGCGGTAGCACGCCAATAATTTCAACCACTTCCGGTGGAATGGCGACCTCTTCGTGAGCTTCTCGCAGCGCGGCGGCAATCAACGATGCATCTGTTGAATCCACCGCACCACCGGGAAACGCCACCTGACCCGGGTGCTTACGCATGTGGGATGCGCGTTTGGTGAGTAATAGGCCTGGCTGTTCGCGACGCACCAGCGGGATCAACACCGCGGCTTGTCGGCGGTTTAACACGTCGCGACTCATCTTCGGGCGCAAGAGCTGAAAACGCGACAAAAAATCGTCCAGAGTTAAATCGTGAGTCTCCATCCGTTAGCTCTCCAGTTGTTGCAGGATGCGGTTTACTTTATCAAACGTTTCCTGATATTCAGCATCGACCTGACTGTCGGCCACGATGCCGCCCCCTGCGGAACAATAGAGTTGTCCGTCGCAGGCCGTCAGGGTACGAATGGTAATGCTGGTGTCCATGGTGCCGCACACGCTCACATAACCAATGCTTCCGCACCAGGCGTTACGACGATGCGGCTCCAGTTCGTCGATAATTTGCATCGCACGGACTTTTGGGGCACCGGTGATTGATCCGCCAGGAAACGCCGCGCGCAGCAGATCGCAGGCGGAACGGCTGGCAGGAAGCTGGGCTGTAATGGTGCTGACCAGATGATGAACCGCCGGGAACGGCTCCACGACAAACAGTTCCGGGACGCGTACGCTCCCCGGCACCGCAACACGCCCAATATCGTTACGCATTAAATCGACAATCATCAGATTCTCGGCACGATCTTTCGGGGATGCGGCCAATTTTTCGGCCTGCTCGCGATCGGCTTCGGGGTCTGGCAGACGCGGAAGCGTGCCCTTAATCGGGCGCGTCTGAATGGCTCCATCAGCCAGATGTATAAAACGCTCTGGCGACTGACTCAGGATTGCGCCCTGTTCCAGGCGCAGAAACGCGCTGAACGGCGCACGATTGTTCGCGTTTAAATGCTTAAACGCCTGCCATTCATCACCGCGATACGTGGCCTGGAATCGTTGGGCGAGATTTACCTGATAGCAGTCACCGCTGTGTAAATACGCCTGAACCTGCCCGAACTTTTCAGCATAGTCCTCGGCGCTCATATTTGAGCGCCACGCAGACGTTAGCGAAAACTCAGCCGTCTCGGGCACGGGTTGTGCGTCAAGCCATGCCAGTCGGGCATTTACGTCCGAATGGCTGAGAAGCGAAACCACTTTTTTGTGGTGATCGACAATGATTGCCCAGTCATACAACCCCACCGCCATATCCGGCAGCAAAATATCATTCTGCGCCATATTAGGCAGCGTTTCGAACCGACGACCCAAATCGTAACCAAAAAGGCCCAGCGCCCCGCCCTGAAAAGGCAGGTCAGGATGGGAATCCGTAGGCAGTGCCAGCGCGTGGATCTCGTGTTCAAGTAACGTCAGCGGATCTTCATGAGAAAAACGAGAGCGCGCAGAGGTAATGCGCGTGATATCACCCTCGGTGACCAGTGTCGTCAGTGGGTCAGCCACCAGAATATCAAAGCGGCTATAAGGATGATCCGCGTACCCGGAATGCAGCAGCATTGCCCAGGGGAGAGGGCTTAAGCGCGTAAACCAGAATTCGGCGGCGTCATGGCGCCACGGCAATGTAATGACAGTGGGGGGTAATGTCTTCATGTGTGGCATACTACCGGGCAGCGTGAAATAATGAGCGCAGATAATTTAGCAGGAGTTGACAATGTTTGCAGGTTTACCTTCCCTGAGCCACGAACAGCAGCAAAAAGCGGTAGAGCGAATTCAGGAACTCATGACCCAGGGCATGAGTAGCGGAGAGGCCATTACAACGGTGGCTCAGGAAATTCGCGCCACCCACACCGGCGAGCGGATAGTGGCGCTTTTTGATGATGAAGACGACGAAGAGTAATTGGGCTTAAACCGCCGCGATGATTTTGATCTCGACCTTGTATTCCGGCTTCATCAGCGTGGCCTGTACGGTACAACGTACAGGCGCGTGACCCGCCACAACCCACGCATCCCAGGCTTTGTTCATCGCTGCAAAATCGTCTTTGTTTGCCAGGAAAATCGTCGCATCCAAAATCCGCGACTTTTCGCTGCCCAGTTTTTCCAGCATGGCATCAATTTGTGCCAGTGTATTGGCGGTTTGCTCAAATGCGTCTGCGTCCAGATTTTCCGGTACGCCAGTGTAGTAAATGGTTTGGTTATGTACGACGACGTCAGACCAGCGGGCTTCGGCATCAATGCGCAAAATTGTCATCACTTTTTCCTCATTATTTTCCATCGCAATGGGCAAGACTGCCACATTGTTCCGCACTCGTCACTATTTCGACTGGCACAGAAGAGGGCGGGCTGACATAATCCCTGTGCAAAAATACAGTGAGAGAGAAACGTGGCAGACGATTTTGCAGCAGAAGGCCAGTTAGCGCAGGCGATTCCCGGTTTCAAGCCGCGTGAGCCACAACGGCACATGGCGGAAGCGGTAACCCGCGCCATTCAAAACACCCAGCCCCTGGTAGTTGAGGCGGGAACCGGCACGGGCAAAACGTATGCCTATCTCGCGCCGGCGTTGCGTGCAAAAAAGAAAGTGATCATCTCTACCGGCTCGAAAGCGTTGCAGGATCAGCTCTACAGTCGCGATTTGCCGACGGTGGCCAAAGCGCTGAAATACAAAGGCCGTCTGGCGCTGCTAAAAGGCCGCTCAAACTATCTCTGTCTGGAGCGCCTCGAAGCGCAGGCTCTTGCTGGTGGTGACCTGCCGGTACAAACCCTCAGCGACGTGATTATTCTGCGCGCGTGGGCGAATCAAACCACCGACGGGGACATCAGCACTTGTGCGAGCGTCGCAGAAGATTCTCAGGCGTGGCCGTTGGTCACCAGCACCAACGATAACTGCCTTGGCAGCGACTGCCCAGTGTATAAAGATTGTTTTGTCGTCAAAGCGCGTAAAACCGCGATGGACGCCGACGTGGTGGTGGTTAACCACCACTTATTCCTGGCGGATATGGTGGTTAAAGACAGCGGCTTTGGTGAACTGATCCCCGAGGCGGAAGTGATGATCTTTGATGAAGCGCATCAGTTACCGGATATCGCCAGCCAGTATTTCGGTCAGTCGCTGTCCAGCCGTCAGCTGCAGGATCTGGCTAAAGATTTCACCATTGCCTACCGCACCGAATTACGGGATACCCAGCAGTTGCAGAAATGCGCCGATCGTCTCGCGCAAAGCGCGCAGGATTTCCGCCTGCAACTCGGTGAACCGGGTTTTCGCGGTAACCTACGAGAACTGCTGGCTGACAGCAATATTCAACGCGCGCTGTTGCTTCTCGATGACGCGCTGGAGTTGTGCTACGACGTGGCTAAACTATCGCTTGGCCGCAGCGCCTTGCTGGATGCGGCATTTGAACGCGCCACGCTCTATCGCACGCGTCTGAAACGCCTGAAAGAGACCAACCAGCCCGGTTTTAGCTACTGGTACGAATGCACCGCTCGCCAGTTCACGCTCGCCCTGACGCCGCTGACCGTGGCGGATAAATTCAAAGAAGTGATGGCCCAGAAACCGGGCAGCTGGATTTTCACCTCCGCCACGCTGTCGGTGAATGACGATCTCCATCACTTCACCGAACGTCTGGGCATTGAAAACACAGAATCACTGTTGCTGCCTAGCCCGTTTGATTACCAAACGCAGGCGTTACTGTGCGTCCCACGTAATTTGCCGCTGCCCAATCAACCGGGCGCCGCGCGGCATTTGGCGGCGATGCTTAAGCCGATGATCGAAGCCAACAATGGCCGCTGCTTTATGCTGTGCACGTCGCACGCGATGATGCGCGACCTGGCGGAACAGTTTCGCGCCACGATGACGCTGCCTGTCCTGTTACAGGGAGAAACCAGCAAAGGTCAACTTCTGCAGCAGTTCGTCACCGCCGGTAACGCATTGCTGGTGGCGACCAGCAGCTTCTGGGAAGGGGTGGACGTGCGCGGCGACGCGCTGTCGCTGGTCATTATCGACAAATTACCGTTCACCTCTCCTGACGACCCGCTGCTCAAAGCGCGCATGGAAGATTGCCGTCTACGTGGCGGCGACCCGTTTGATGACGTGCAGTTGCCGGATGCGGTGATCACCCTGAAACAGGGCGTTGGACGTCTGATTCGTGATATCGATGACCGCGGCGTGCTGGTTATTTGCGACAACCGTCTGGTGATGCGTCCATACGGCGCGACGTTTCTGGCGAGTTTGCCGCCCGCGCCACGCACCCGCGACATCAATCGTGCCGTGCGTTTCCTGGCGAATCCACCGGCGGAGTAATTCGCCGTGGAGTGTGCTAAGATGCGCGCCATTTTCTGACTGACCACTGCGAGAGCGCGAGACCCATGCGAATTCTGGCTATTGATACCGCAACAGAGGCGTGTTCTGCCGCCCTCTGGGATAACGGTAACCTCTTTGCCCATTTTGAAGAGTGCCCCCGGGAACATACCCAACGTATTCTGCCGCTGGTAAAAGACATTTTGAACCAGGGTAACACCTCCTTAACTGAACTTGACGCGCTGGCGTTTGGCCGTGGGCCAGGCAGCTTCACCGGCGTGCGCATCGGCATCGGCATTGCGCAGGGCCTGGCGCTGGGCGCGAATCTTCCGATGATCGGCGTATCAACGCTTGCCACTATGGCGCAAGGCGCTTTCCGAAAAACTGGCGCAACGCGTGTGCTGGCGGCTATTGACGCGCGCATGGGTGAAGTCTACTGGGCGGAATACACCCGCGATGAGCAGGGTATCTGGCACGGTGAAGAGACCGAATGCGTGCTCAAACCAGAAGCCGTTGGCGAGCGGTTGAAACTTCTTTCTGGCGATTGGGCTACTGTGGGAACGGGATGGCCAGCCTGGCCGGACATGGCCAACGAAAGTGGTCTGACGCTGGTCGATGGCAACATGTTGCTGCCGGCGGCAGAAGATATGCTGCCAATCGCATGTCAGCGCTTTGCTGCGGGAAAAACCGTTGCAGTTGAACAGGCTGAGCCAGTTTATTTGCGAAATGAAGTCGCCTGGAAGAAACTTCCAGGCAGAGCGTGAATCTCAGTAATAAGAGCTGAGAAAAGGGAGTCGCATCATGGCGGTTCAAAAGAAAGTTGTACGTCTGATTATGGCGAGTGCGATTGCCGTCGCGTTGAGTGGTTGTGTGACCGTCCCTGACGCGATCAAAGGAACCAGCCCTACGCCGCAGCAAGATCTGGTGCGAGTGATGAATGCCCCTGAACTGTACGTCGGGCAGGAAGCGCGTTTTGGCGGGAAAGTGGTTGAGGTTATCAATCAGCAGGGCAAAACCCGGCTCGAGATTGCAACGGTTCCGCTGGATAGCGGCGCACGGCCCGTGCTGGGAGAAGCCTCCCGTGGGCGTATTTACGCTGATGTAAATGGTTTCCTCGATCCGGTTGATTTCCGTGGACAGCTGGTCACGGTTGTCGGGCCAATCACTGGCGCGGTTCAAGGCAAAATCGGCAGCACGCCGTATAAATTTATGACGATGCAGGCGAACGGCTATAAACGCTGGCGCGTCACGCAGCAGGTTATGCTGCCGCCGCAGCCGATCGATCCCTGGTTCTGGGGTCCGCATCCCTACCGTTACGGCTACGGTGGATGGGGCTGGTATAACCCAGGTCCGGCGCAGGTACAGACCATCGTTACAGAGTAACTCATTGTTATTATTAGATAAGAGACAGCGGCTCAGCCGCTGTCTCTGTTTTTTACGGCGATAACACAAAAAAAAGAGTGACGCGCTTCGCAACCTTAAATCTGAACAATTAATAAACTGGTACGCTGAGTTAATATAATGTTAACGAACTGTTTATTATCGGGGTTGTGATGACGACGAACGCTCATTTCAGAGGTGATGCATTGAAGAAGGTTTGGCTAAACCGTTATCCCGCAGATGTTCCTGCGGAGATCAATCCTGACCGTTATCAATCCCTGGTTGAATTATTTGAAAATTCCGTCACGCGCTACGCCGATCAGCCTGCGTTTGTGAACATGGGCGAAGTGATGACCTTCCGCAAACTGGAAGAGCGTAGCCGGGCGTTTGCGGCTTACCTGCAGGAAGGCTTAGGGCTGAAGAAAGGGGATCGCGTCGCGTTGATGATGCCAAACCTGCTTCAGTATCCGGTGGCACTTTTTGGAATTCTGCGTGCGGGCATGATCGTGGTCAACGTCAACCCGCTCTATACGCCACGCGAGCTGGAACACCAGTTGAACGACAGCGGTGCAGCGGCGATTGTCATTGTCTCCAACTTTGCCCACACCCTGGAAAAAGTGGTCGAAAAAACGCAGATCCGCCACGTTATCCTGACGCGCATGGGCGATCAGCTTTCGACGGCCAAAGGCACGCTGGTTAACTTCGTCGTCAAATACGTTAAGCGTCTGGTCCCGAAATACCATCTTCCGGACGCGATCTCTTTCCGCCGCGCGCTGCACAACGGCTACCGTATGCAGTACGTGAAGCCAGACGTGGTGCCAGACGATCTGGCGTTCTTGCAATACACCGGCGGGACGACCGGCGTGGCGAAAGGTGCCATGCTGACGCATCGCAATATGCTGGCCAATCTTGAGCAGGTGAATGCGACCTACGGCCCGCTGCTGCATCGTGGCAAAGAGCTGGTGGTCACGGCATTGCCGCTGTATCACATTTTTGCGCTGACCATGAACTGCCTGCTGTTTATCGAACTGGGCGGACAAAACCTGTTAATCACCAACCCACGTGATATTCCAGGCCTGGTTAAAGAGCTGGCGAAATATCCGTTTACGGCGATGACGGGCGTGAATACGCTCTTTAATGCGCTATTAAATAATAAAGAGTTCCAGCAGCTCGATTTTTCTACCCTTCATCTTTCGGCGGGCGGCGGGATGCCCGTTCAGCAAGCCGTGGCCGAACGCTGGGTTAAACTCACGGGCCAATACCTGCTTGAAGGCTACGGCCTGACGGAATGCGCGCCATTAGTCAGCGTGAATCCGCATGATATTGATTACCACAGCGGAAGCATTGGTCTGCCGGTTCCTTCAACGGAAGCCAAGCTGGTCGATGACGAAGATAACGAAGTTGCGCACGGGGAACCGGGTGAACTGTGCGTCAAAGGTCCTCAGGTGATGCTGGGCTACTGGCAGCGACCTGACGCCACTGATGAAATCATGAAAGACGGCTGGCTGCATACGGGTGATATTGCGGTGATGGATGACGATGGATTCTTACGTATCGTCGATCGTAAGAAAGACATGATTCTCGTCTCCGGCTTCAACGTCTATCCCAACGAAATTGAAGATGTCGTCATGCAGCACACCGGGGTGCTGGAAGTGGCTGCCGTTGGCGTTTCTGCGGGGAGCAGCGGCGAGACGGTGAAGATTTTTGTGGTTAAGAAAGAATCCTCACTGACCGAAGATGAACTCATCACCTTCTGCCGCCGTCAGCTCACAGGATATAAAGTGCCGAAGCTGGTCGAGTTCCGCGATGAACTACCAAAATCGAACGTCGGGAAGATATTACGACGAGAATTACGTGACGAAGCGCGCGCCAAAGTGGACAATAAAGCCTAAGCTTCGAGTAAGTCGCCATGAGACGCCGGTTTAGCCGGCGTTTTTTATGGGCGCAAACCTAAGAGAAACCGTTTTGAATTACCAGATGATCACAACCAACGACGCACTGGCAACGCTGTGCGATGTCACCCGCGACTTTCCCGCCATCGCTCTGGATACCGAGTTTGTCCGCACGCGGACCTACTATCCGCAGTTAGGTTTGATCCAGATGTACGATGGCAAGAATGTGTCTCTCATCGACCCTCTCGGCATCACCGACTGGTCGCCGATGCGTGAACTGCTGCTCAATACGGCCATCACCAAATATCTGCATGCGGGCAGTGAAGATCTGGAAGTGTTTCTCAACACCTTTGGCATCATGCCGGAACCCTTAATCGATACGCAAATTCTGGCCGCATTCTCGGGCCGCCCGCTCTCATGGGGTTTTGCCGCGATGGTTGAAGAGTACACCGGCATTGCGCTCGACAAGAGCGAGTCGCGCACCGACTGGCTGGCGCGCCCCCTGACTGAACGTCAGCTTGATTATGCTGCCGCCGACGTTTTCTATCTGCTGCCTATCGCCGGTCAGCTGATGAAAGAGGCCGAGGCCGCCGGTTGGCTTGATGCGGCGCTGAATGAGTGCCGCATGACTCAGCAACGCCGTCAGGAAACGGTTGATCCGAAAGATGCCTGGCGCGATATCACCAACGCCTGGCAGCTGCGAACCCGTCAGCTTGCCTGCCTGCAACTGCTGGCCGACTGGCGTCTGCGTAAGGCGCGTGAACGCGATTTGGCCGTGAACTTTGTGGTTCGCGAAGAGCACCTCTGGGCTGTGGCGCGCTATATGCCGGGCAGCATGGGTGAACTGGACAGCATTGGCTTGTCCGGAAGCGAGATCCGTTTCCACGGGAAAACCTTATTGGCGTTGGTCGCGCAAGCGCAACAGCTGCCAGAAGACCAACTGCCTGAGCCGCTGTTAAATCTGATGGATATGCCTGGCTATCGTAAGGCGTTCAAAGATATCAAAGCGCTGGTGCTGGAAGTGGGGACGGAAAAGAAAGTGAGTCCTGAACTGCTGGCGTCACGTCGTCAGATTAACCAACTGCTGAACTGGCACTGGAAGCTGAAAACGCAAAATGGCCTGCCGGAAATGATGGCGGGCTGGCGTGGTGATTTGATGGCCGATCGACTGAAAGTGCTGCTGGAAGGCTATCCGCGTTAAGAAATGATAACCCCGGCACGCGACGCGACGCCGGGGTTAATTATCCGTCACACGTCTAGGGACGCGACTCTTCTGCTTCTGGCAGCGTGACGTTCAACTCCAGAATCGAAATATCCCCGTCCTTTTGCTCAAGCTGCACGGTGACCATTTCCGGATCGATCTGCACGTACTTACAAATCACTTCCAGAATGTCTTTGCGCAGCTGCGGCAAATAGTGCGGTTCTGCATCGCTACGGCGACGTTCCGCGACGATAATTTGCAGTCGCTCTTTTGCGATGTTAGCGGTGCTTTTTTTCCGCGAGAGAAAAAAGTCCAGTAATGCCATAACTTATCCTCCGAACAGGCGTTTGAGGAAACCTTTCTTCTCTTCTTCAATGAAGCGGAAAGGACGTTCTTCTCCCAACAGACGGTCAACGGTATCAGCGTAGGCTTTACCCGCGTCTGCCATGATGTCGAGGATCACAGGCTCACCCTGGTTAGAGGCGCGCAATACGGACTGATCTTCCGGAATCACGCCCAGCAGTTTGATACGCAGGATCTCGAGTACGTCTTCCATGCTAAGCATGTCACCTTTGTTGACACGACCCGGATTATAACGGGTCAGCAGCAGGTGTTCTTTGATGGGTTCCTGACCATTTTCCGCACGGCGGGATTTGGACGCCAGGATTCCCAGGATTCGGTCAGAGTCACGCACGGACGACACTTCAGGGTTAGTGGTGATGATCGCTTCATCAGCGAAGTAGAGCGCCATCAACGCACCGGTTTCGATACCTGCTGGTGAATCACAGACAACGAAATCGAATTCCATTTTCTTCAATTCTTCGAGGACTTTTTCAACGCCTTCGCGAGTTAGAGCATCTTTATCACGCGTCTGAGAAGCAGGCAGGATAAAGAGGTTCTCGGTGCGCTTATCTTTAATCATCGCCTGATTTAACGTGGCGTCGCCTTGAATGACGTTGACGAAGTCATACACCACGCGACGCTCGCAGCCCATAATCAAATCCAGATTACGCAGGCCGATATCGAAATCGATAACAACGGTTTTCTTTCCCTTCTGGGCCAAACCAGTAGCGATGGCCGCGCTGGAGGTGGTCTTGCCAACGCCTCCTTTACCCGAAGTCACAACAATAATGCGTGCCATAGAAATTCCTTGTTAAAAGGGATCAATTCAACGGTTGAACAGTCAAAGCGTTCTCTGCCAGTAACAGACGGGCCGCTTTGCCATAAAATTCAGCTGGGATTTTATCGCTCAGCCAATATTCACCTGCGATGGAAACCAGTTCCGCTGTCAGATGGGTACAAAAAATTTGCGCATCCCGATCGCCACTGGCACCTGCCAGCGCGCGGCCTCGCATCATGCCGTAGACATGGATATTGCCATCGGCGATAAGCTCTGCGCCAGCGCTAACGTGGCTTGTCACAATCAGATCACAGTTTGGTGCATAAATGCGCTGACCGGAACGAACCGGCACATCAATCATTCGCGTTTTTGTGACTGAGGTTACAGTTTGCGTTTGCGGCGGGGGTGTTGGAGCTTCTTTTGGCGCTGAACGCGCCGTTTTTTCTTTCCCTTCATTCAGAAGGGGAAGGCCCGCGCGCTCAATTTCATTTTTTAACTTGGCATCTTTACAGCCACTGATGCCCACAATCCGCAGACCGGTGGATGAAACCGCCTGCTGAAGATGCTGCCAGTTTACCGGCGCATCCAGACCACTGACGTTCACCACCACGGGGGCGTGTTTCAGAAAAGCAGGGGCCTCTGCGATTTTGTCTTCTAACGCCTGACGAATAACCTCGGGTTTTGCATCATGCAAATGAACCACTGATAAGGTGAAGCTACTGCCTTTAAGCTCGATGGGCGTGTTTGACATCCTGGCCTTACTCAATTTGCTGTTAATCGCAGCACATTCGCCGCGATATTCCGAAGAGTATCAGGCATGTTATAGTCACTGGTATATTGAGGCAAGCAACCACCCGTTAATTCAGAGTAAAAACATGTTTTGTGTGATCTATCGAAGTGCTAAACGCGACCAGACCTATCTTTATGTCGAAAAGAGAGATGATTTTTCCCGTGTGCCTGAAGAATTAATGAAAGGGTTCGGCACGCCACAGTTGGCGATGCTGTTGCCGTTGGACGGGCGCAAGCAGCTGGTCAACGCCGATCTGGAAAAAGTCAAAACCGCATTGAAAGATCAGGGTTATTATTTACAGCTTCCGCCACCGCCTGAGAATTTATTAAAACAGCATCTCGAAGGCGAAGGGAAAAATTAACGCCGGAGAAATCCGAGGATGATATATCAACCGTTTAGGGGATGAGCATGTATCAGCATCATAACTGGCAAGGCGCATTACTGGATTATCCTGTGAGTAAAGTCGTTTGTGTTGGCAGTAATTATGCGAAGCACATTCAGGAAATGGGCAGTGCCGTGCCAGACGAACCGGTTTTGTTTATTAAACCCGAAACCGCGCTGTGTGATATTCGCCAGCCGCTGGCGTTGCCGCAGGGACTGGGGTCGGTTCATCATGAAGTTGAACTGGCCGTGCTGATTGGCGCGACGCTGCGCCAGGCCTCAGAAGAGCATGTGCAGAAAGCGATTGCGGGATACGGCATTGCGCTGGATCTGACGCTTCGCGATGTGCAGGGCAAAATGAAGAAAGCCGGGCAGCCATGGGAAAAGGCCAAAGGATTTGATAATTCTTGCCCGATTTCCGGTTTTATCCCGACGGCTGACTTTAAAGCCGATCCGCAGAATACGTCGCTCAGCTTGAAAGTGAACGGCGATATCCGCCAGCAGGGCAATACAGCCGATATGATCCATAAAATCCTGCCGCTCATCGCCTACATGAGCCGCTACTTCACCCTTAAACCGGGCGATGTCATTCTCACCGGCACGCCGGAAGGGGTCGGTCCGCTTAGCAGTGGCGATGAACTCGACATCGAATTTAACGGCCAGTCTGTTAAAACCCGCGTGCTGTAAAATCCTTTTGCCGCCTTTAATCGGCGGCAAAACTTGCATCCACGTGCCAGACTCGTTATAAGGTGCGCTTTCTGTTGACGTGTGGACATCATCCTTATGAGCGAAATCCCTTTCTGGCAAAGCAAAACTCTCGACGAAATGACCGACGTGCAGTGGGAATCGCTGTGTGACGGCTGCGGACAATGCTGCCTGCATAAGCTGATGGATGAGGACTCCGACGAAATCTATTTTACCAACGTCGCGTGCAAGCAGTTGAATATCAAAACCTGCCAGTGCCGTAACTATGAGCGTCGTTTTGAGTACGAGCCTGATTGCATCAAGCTGACGCGCGATAATCTCCCCACGTTTGAATGGTTGCCGCATACCTGCGCATATCGTCTGCTGGCCGAGGGGAAAGGGTTACCGACCTGGCATCCGCTGCTCACCGGTTCAAAAGTGGAGATGCATGGCGAGCGTATTTCGGTTCGACATATAGCGGTGAAAGAATCTGAAGTGCAGGACTGGGAAGATCATATTCTGAATCATCCCAAGCGGGCATAAAAAAACCCGCCGAGGCGGGTTATTTCAAACGACCGAACAAGTCTCGTTGTTTCGGCTTGAACGGTTGTGCAATCAGCACCAGCAGCGCTATGACGAAGTAGGCAACAAAAATACCCACCAGCCACTGCGGCATCTCCAGCGTCAGGAATTCCCACTGACGTACGGAGCAATCACCTGAAGCAACGAATACCTGCGGCAGCCATTTGTCCAGCGGCAGCCAGCTTGGGAAGCGAGCGGCAAAATCACAGGTTAAGAACGGCGAAGGATGCAGCTGCATTGCAGTGTGCTGCCACGCAAGCTCAATGCCTTTCCAGGCACTGTATAACCAGATAGCGATCCCGGCGTAGCGTAGCGGTGATTTCGGAGCAATTGCACCGACAAGCCCTGCACCCATAATGCCGAAAAGCGCACAACGTTCGTAAATACATAACACACATGGTTTCAGCAACATCACATGCTGGAACCAAAGCGCTACCATTTCCAGCGCAAAGGCGGTCAGGGCCATCAACAACCACGCCCCGCGACCGCGAGAGCACTGGTTCAAATATCGCAACATAATTATTTCCCTGGAACTTGCTTAGAAAGCGCAGTGTAAACCAAAACGTTTTATGCGCCACCTGCTCCTGGCAAAATAAAGCGTAATTGGATATTTATAATGCAGAAAGCCAAACCGGGCAGCGAACTGCCCGATATCAGGGACTTAATGCGCCGCCAGTATACCTATTTGCATGAGCCATTGCGTATAGGGAATGAGGGTAAATTTGACGCACAGCAAACCTACCAGCGTTAATACGACCGTATAAGGCAGCGCCATCCACACCATTCTTCCATAGGAAAGTCGAATGAGTGGTGCGAGAGCAGACGTCAACAGGAACAAAAAGGCCGCCTGACCATTCGGTGTCGCGACAGAAGGCAGGTTAGTCCCGGTATTAATCGCCACCGCCAGCAGCTCAAATTGGTTGATGCCAATCGCACCGCTCTCCAGAGCCGTCTTCGCTTCGTTGATATACACCGAACCGACAAACACGTTATCCGAGATCGACGACAGCAGACCATTAAACAGATAAAACAGCGACAGCTGCGAATCTGGCGAGGCCTGCAACACGAAGTGAATAATGGGCGTGAACAACTGCTGGTCGATAATCACCGCCACGATGGCAAAGAAGACGGCCAGCAGGGCGGTGAAGGGCAGCGCTTCGGTAAAAGCCTTGCCGATCGCGTGCTCATCAGTCACGCCCGTAAAGGACGTCGCCAGAATAATCACCGACAGGCCGATTAAACCCACCTCCGCCAGATGAAATGCCAGAGCGAAGATCAGCCATGCACCGATAATCCCTTGTGCGATTAAGGCCAGCTTTTCCTGACGGGTACGCTGGCTGCGGCTTTTCAGGTCGAACTCATGCAGCACATCGCGTACCGCTCCAGGAAGCTGCACGCCGTAGCCGAAGGTTTTTGTCCTTTCGAGCAGGAAACAGGTCAGCATTCCGCAGATAAAAACAGGCACGCTGACGGGCGCGACGCGCAAAAAGAACTCGGTGAAATTCCACCCAGCGGCTTTCGCAATAATCAGGTTTTGTGGCTCCCCGACCATCGTCATCACACCGCCCAGCGCAGTCCCCACACCTGCATGCATCATCAGGCTGCGCAAGAATGCGCGGAATTGTTCCAGAACGTCACGCTTGTTGACGTCGAGCTGGCTGTCATCCTGAAGATCGTTATCGCTGCTGGACGACGCGACGCGGTGGTAAATGCCGTAAAATCCGATTGCGACGCTAATCACCACAGCCACCACGGTCAGGGCGTCGAGGAACGCGGAGAGAAACGCAGCAGCCAGGCAGAACGAGAGAGAGAGCACCGTTTTGGAGCGAATACTCAGCAGCAGGCGGGTAAAGATGAAGAGTAATAACTGCTTCATGAAGTAAATCCCTGCCACCATAAACATCAATAGCAAGAGCACTTCAAGGTTGGTCGCCAGTTCGTCTTTCACCCGTTCGGCGCTGGTCATGCCGATGACAACGGCTTCAATCGCCAGCAGGCCGCCAGGCAGCAGCGGATAACACTTCAGTGCCATCGCCAGCGTAAAGATAAACTCGGCGACCAGCAGCCATCCGGCCATAAACGGCTGAAAGATGAACACCAGCGGGTTAATAATCAGAAAAGCAAGCAGCGTCAGCTTGTACCAGTCAGGAGACTGGCCTAAAAAATTGCGCCACAGGGCGCGCCCATAAGAAATTTCCACGACAGACTTCCTTCCCCGCCAAAGTTAAGCAAAACATTATTATACGCATAATCGGCGTGAATACCCCACGCGGGCAGGGATGGGTATTTGATAAAAATGAAACAGTGATCCCTTTTTTCCGTCTTCGCTGCGCTACCTGCCTTAGCAAGCCTCTGGTATGATGAGTCCATTAGCTAAAGCTGTGTAATGGAAATCTCACTATGGTCATAAAGGCGCAAAGCCCGGCGGGTTTCGCTGAAGAGTACATCATTGAAAGCATCTGGAATAACCGTTTTGCGCCTGGAACGATTCTTCCCGCTGAACGCGAACTCTCTGAACTTATTGGCGTCACACGAACCACCTTACGCGAAGTGTTACAGCGTCTGGCACGTGATGGCTGGTTGACCATTCAGCACGGCAAACCCACCAAAGTGAACAACTTCTGGGAAACGTCGGGTCTGAATATTCTTGAAACGCTCGCACGCCTCGATCATGAAAGTGTTCCTCAGCTGATTGATAATCTGCTGTCAGTGCGCACCAATATCTCGACCATTTTTATTCGTACCGCCTTCCGCCAGCATCCCGATAAGGCGCTGGAAGTATTGGCGACGGCGAATGCCATTGAAGATCATGCCGACGCCTTTGCGACGCTGGACTACAACATTTTCCGTGGTCTGGCGTTTGCCTCAGGTAACCCGATTTACGGGCTGATTATCAACGGCATGAAAGGACTGTATACCCGCATTGGACGTCACTATTTCGCCAATCCTGAAGCCCGCAGCCTGGCGCTCGGCTTCTATCATAAGCTCAGCGAAATCTGTTCCGAGGGGATGCACGATCAGGTGTACGAAACGGTACGTCGCTACGGTCGTGATAGCGGCGAGATCTGGCACCGTATGCAGAAGAATCTGCCCGGCGATTTGGCGATTCACGGACATTAACAGTAAAAAGCCTCTCAAATGAGAGGCTTTTTTTTAGCGGTATTTTAGAGAGAGTTAGTACGCGCCGGGCAACGTTCCAGTAATTCCACGCTACCATCTTCGTTTTGTTGCTCCATCATCACGTCAAAACCCCACAGGCGATGAACATGCTTGAGCACCTCTTTGCGCCCTTTATCCAGCGGCGCACGATTATGCGGAATATACCGCAGCGTCAAGGAGCGGTCGCCGCGCAGATCCACATTCCAGACCTGGATATTCGGCTCCAGATTGCTCAAGTTATACTGTGAGGAAAGGCGCGAGCGGATTTCACGGTAACCCTCTTCGTTGTGAATCGCTGAGATTTCGAGATAATTGTTGTGATCGTCATCCAGCACCGTAAAGAAGCGGAAATCACGCATAATCTTTGGCGACATAAACTGGCTGATAAAGCTCTCGTCTTTGAAGTCGCGCATCGCAAAATGCAGCGTTTCCAGCCAGTCTGATCCGGCAATATCCGGGAACCAGTATTTATCCTCTTCCGTCGGCGACTGACAAATGCGTTTGATGTCCTGGAACATCGCAAACCCGAGCGCATATGGGTTAATCCCGCTATACCACGGGCTGTTGTAAGGCGGCTGGAACACCACGTTGGTGTGGCTGTGCAGGAACTCCAACATAAAGCGTTCGGTCACTTTCCCTTCGTCGTACAGATGATTGAGAATGGTGTAGTGCCAGAACGTTGCCCACCCCTCATTCATCACCTGCGTCTGTTTCTGCGGATAGAAATACTGGCTCACCTTACGCACGATGCGCAGGATTTCACGCTGCCAGGGTTCAAGCAGCGGCGCGTTTTTTTCCATAAAGTAGAGAATGTTCTCCTGCGGCTCGGAAGGATAACGCCGTGCTTCGGCAACGGTTTTTTCTTCTTCGCGTTTCGGCAGGGTGCGCCACAGCATATTTACCTGGCTTTGCAGATACTCTTCACGACTTTTCTGCCGTGCTTTTTCTTCCTGCAGAGAGATTTTTTGCGGGCGTTTGTAGCGATCAACGCCGTAATTCATCAGCGCATGACAGGAGTCGAGCAGTTTCTCCACTTCATCCACGCCGTAGCGTTCTTCGCACTCGGTAATGTATTTCCGTGCGAAAATCAGATAATCGACAATCGAGCTGGCATCGGTCCAGCTGCGGAACAAATAGTTATTTTTGAAGAAGGAGTTGTGCCCGTAACAGGCATGCGCCATCACCAACGCCTGCATAGTGATGGTATTTTCTTCCATCAGATAGGCAATACACGGATTTGAGTTGATAACGATTTCATACGCCAGCCCTTGCTGACCATGTTTGTAGAGCCGCTCTGTCTCAATGAATTTTTTGCCGAATGACCAGTGAGGATAGTTGATAGGCATCCCGACGCTGGAATAGGCGTCCATCATCTGTTCGGAGGTAATCACTTCAATCTGGTGGGGGTAGGTATCCAGCCGATACAGTTTGGCTACCCGGTCAATCTCGGCCAGGTAAACATCGAGTAATTCAAAGGTCCAGTCGGGTCCATCGCTGAGACGTGTGCTGTCCTTGTTCATCGAATCAATGGTAGCCATTAGCGCGCCCTCGTTGTCGGTGCTCTCTCTGTCTGGAGAGCCTCCTTTCAAGCATAGAACAACGCTTTCAAAAACGTGCTGGCGCAGAAATGTTTTCTTTACGATTTCGCGTTTCTGATCTGATAGAAAACGTCACGTCGACAGAGCATTCTGCTGGTTAACGATAAAGCGTAGCACGAGATCCCAGATTACCCCTCTCCCAGTCTGTCAGGGAAGGTGTGAGGTAAGTCACCATAAAAAAGTCGTATGTTGAATAATATTTTCAACTAGGTTATCAATCTGTAATTAGATGATTATTCTTTTGCACATAATGGAGCCGATATGCGTGTTGTCGTCCTGGGAAGTGGAGTCGTTGGCGTGACCAGCGCTTGGTATTTATGTCAGGCTGGACATGAGGTGACCGTCATTGATCGTGAGCCGGGATCAGCGCTTGAGACCAGTGCAGCAAATGCCGGGCAGATTTCCCCCGGTTACGCTGCGCCGTGGGCAGCACCCGGCGTTCCGTTAAAAGCGATTAAATGGATGTTCCAGCGCCATGCTCCGCTGGCGATCAGCCTTGATGGCACGCCGTCTCAACTCAAGTGGATGTGGCAGATGCTGCGCAACTGCGACACTCGCCATTACATGGAAAACAAAGGCCGTATGGTGCGTCTGGCGGAGTACAGCCGCGACTGTCTGAAAACGCTGCGTGCGTCAACGGGTATTGAGTACGAAGGGCGTCAGGGCGGCACGCTGCAGCTGTTCCGCACCGCACAGCAGTATGAAAACGCCACGCGCGATATCGCAGTCCTGGAAGATGCCGGAGTGCCTTACCAACTCCTCGACGCGAGCCAACTGGCACAGGTTGAACCGGCGCTGGCCGAAGTGGCGCACAAACTGACTGGCGGGCTGCGTCTGCCCAATGATGAAACTGGCGACTGTCAGCTTTTCACCCAGCGTCTGGCGAAGATGTGCGAGCAGGCTGGCGTCACGTTCCGCTACAACACCCCCGTCGATAAATTGCTGTCCGAAGGCGGAAAAATCTACGGCGTAAAATGTGGCGATGAAGTGATCAAAGCCGACAGTTACGTCATGGCGTTTGGTTCGTACTCCACAGCGATGCTGAAGGGACTGCTGGATATTCCGGTCTACCCCCTTAAAGGGTATTCGCTCACAATCCCGGTCAAAGAGGATAATGGCGCGCCAGTTTCAACTATCCTTGATGAAACTTACAAAATCGCCATCACCCGCTTTGATAACCGAATTCGCGTGGGCGGCATGGCTGAAATTGTCGGTTTTAATACGGAATTGCTGCAACCGCGCCGCGAAACCCTGGAGATGGTGGTGCGCGATCTCTTCCCTCGGGGAGGATTTATCGAACAAGCCACTTTCTGGACGGGATTGCGTCCGATGACCCCGGACGGCACGCCTATTGTCGGGCGCACGCCGTTTAAGAATTTATGGACCAATACGGGCCACGGAACGCTGGGCTGGACGATGGCCTGCGGCTCGGGGCAGTTGCTCAGTGATTTGATTTCGGGCCGTACGCCGGCGATTCCGTTCGATGATTTAAGCGCTGCGCGCTATCAATCGGGTTTTTCGCCATCTCGCCCACAGCATTTGCACGGCGCGCATAATTAACAAGGAGTTGTCATGTCCCGTCCTATTCTGGCTCAGCTGGATTTGCAGGCCCTGAAAAACAACCTGCAGATTGTCCGCCGTGCTGCGCCAGGCTCCCGCGTTTGGTCGGTTGTAAAAGCCAACGGCTACGGCCATGGTATTGAATCCATCTGGAGCGCGCTAAGCGCCACTGATGGTTTTGCCTTACTGAATCTGGAAGAGGCGATCCTGCTGCGTGAGCGTGGCTGGAAAGGCCCGATTCTGCTGCTGGAAGGCTTCTTTCACGCCGACGAACTGCCGCTGCTGGATAAGTATCGTCTGACCACCAGCGTGCACAGCAACTGGCAAATCAAGGCGCTGCAAAATGCGAAACTGCATTCGCCGCTCGATATCTACCTCAAAATGAACAGCGGCATGAACCGCCTGGGCTTTCAGCCCGAACGCGTTAACACGGTCTGGCAACAGCTGCGTGCGATCAAAAACGTCGGTGAAATGACGCTGATGGCGCACTTCGCTGACGCGGAAAAGCCAGACGGCATTACGAATGCCATGGCGCGGATTGAGCAGGCGGCAGAAGGGCTAGACTGCGCGCGTTCGCTGTCGAATTCCGCCGCGACGCTCTGGCACCCGGAAGCGCATTATCAATGGGTGCGCCCGGGAATTGTGCTGTATGGCGCATCGCCGTCCGGTCAGTGGCAGGACATCGCCAACAGCGGGCTTAAACCGGTTATGACGTTGCGCAGCGAAATCATCGGCATCCAGACGCTGAAAGCGGGGGATACCGTGGGCTACGGCAGTCGCTACCGTTCAACAGGCGAACAGCGCATTGGGATTGTGGCAGGGGGCTACGCAGACGGCTATCCGCGTCTTGCGCCGAGCGGCACGCCCGTGTGGATTGACGGCGTGCGTACCGGCACCGTGGGTACGATTTCAATGGATATGATGGCGATAGACTTAACGCCGTGCCCGCAGGCAGGCATCGGTTCTCCGGTCGAACTGTGGGGCAACGAGGTGAAAGTCGATGACGTTGCGTCGGCGGCGGGCACAGTAGGATATGAACTGTTAACAGCGTTGGCCCCGCGCGTGCCTGTTGTGACGGTGTAACCACCAAAAAAAAAGGCAACCGTAAGGTTGCCTTTTCGTCTGTTCTAATCGGAATGCGCCGAGGTGACGTTACTCAGGCTCATCCTCTGTAGGGCGCACGCCCACTTTGCGCACCGCGTTATCTTCTTTCTCCGCGACGGTCCAGATCATCCCGGCAAATTCAACCTGATCGCCGACGACGGGTGCAGCGCCCAGAAGTTGCTGCACGATCTCGCCCAGCGTCTGCTGTTTATCGCGGTACTCCAGACCCTCATCCAGCCCGTAAATCAGAGCCACATCGGCAAATTTCGCGCTGGCTTCCAGTATAAAATCACCGAAGAAACGCTGATCCAGCGCCACCGGTGGCGACTGGCTGAACAGCTTGCCGAGCGCCGGAAGGTCGGTTTCACGGCCGATTACGCAGAGAATATCCCCCTCGCGCAGGCGGGTACTGCCAGTCGGGTGCAGTAGGGCATTATCACGAAACAGCGCGGCAATACGCGTTTCGGTGGGCATATGCAGATCGCGAAGCGATGCGCCAACGCACCATTTATCAGCACTCAGCTGATAAACAAACTGCTCCCACGGATTTTCCGGATGAATATCGAGCCCTACGCGTGAAACCGGTAAACCGACAGGTGGAACCACCACTTTCGCTTTTTTTGCCGCCCATCCCAGAGACGTCCCCTGGAATAGCAGCGACACCAAAACCACAAAAAATGCGACGTTGAAGAACAGCCGCGCGTTATCCAGACCTGCCATCATCGGGAAAACGGCAAGAATGATCGGCACCGCGCCGCGCAGACCGACCCAACTGATGAAGATGCGTTCGCGCAGATTAAACCCGCGAAACGGCAGCAGTCCGGCAAAGACTGACAGCGGACGGGCAAAGAAAATCATCCACGCCGAAAGCAGCAGCGCCGGAATGGCAATCGGCAGCAGATCGGACGGCGTCACCAGCAGGCCGAGCACCAGGAACATGCCGATTTGCGCCAGCCACGCCAGGCCGTCAAAGTTTTGCAAAATCGCGTGGCGGTTGCGTATCGGGCGATTACCCAGCAGAAAACCGCAGAGATAAACAGCCAGAATGCCGCTGCCGTCTAGTGCGGTCGTCAGGGCGAAAATCAGAATACCGCCGCTCAGTGCGAGCAGAGGATACAGGCCAGCAGGCAGGGAAATACGGTTGATCATCTGTTGCAGCAGGTAGCCACCCGCTAAGCCGATGATAATCCCCAGTCCAAACTGCTGCAGAATATGCCAGGCGAACATCCAGCTCAGGCCGGTTTCATGCTGCTGAATCATCTCAATCAGCGTGATGGTCAGAAACACCGCCATCGGATCGTTGCTGCCGGATTCAATCTCCAGCGTTGAGCCAACACGTTCGTTCAGCCCTTTACCGCCGAGCAGGGAAAACACCGCGGCGGCATCGGTAGACCCGACGATCGCGCCGATCAGCAGCCCTTCCATGATATCCAGGTGGAACAGCCAGGCGGCCATCATGCCGGTCAGACCGGAAGTGATCAGGACACCGACCGTCGCCAGCGACAGCGCTGGACCGAGTGCCACGCGAAAGGAGCTGGCCTGCGTACGCATCCCGCCATCCAGCAATATCACCGCCAGCGCGAGGTTACTCACCATGTAGGCGAAGGGATAGTTATCGAAGGGAATACCGCCAATACCATCGATGCCAGCAAGCATGCCGATGGCGAGGAAGATAACTAGTATAGGTATGCCGAGACGCGACGAAAATGAACTTAATAAAATACTGCAGGTTACGAGGACTGAACCCAAAATGAAAAGACTGATTATCGCTGCGGCATCCAATGTTGTCTTACTCCCACCTCAATGTAGTGACTGTTACATAAACCCTAACATAATAACGGCCGAAACCGCGTTTTATTGGCCCGGTAAAAAGGCTTTTTTATGCCTTTATAACGGGATGACCGCTGATTGTTAATTCGCTGACAGCCCCGTCGTGCTTAAGGGCGGCCTGTGCGCCGAGCGGCAAGGTCACCGTCTGCTGTTCGTGACCAAAATCCAGCCCGCCGATTACCGGAATATTCACTCTTGAGCGAATGTAATCCATCATACTTTCCAGCGAATACCCGGCATCGTAATCATTCGGCGTGGAACCGCTAAAACTACCGAGCACGATGGCGCGCTGACGGGAGAGGATGCCCGCGTGTATAAGTTGCAACAGCATGCGCTCGACGCGGAACGGGTGTTCGTTGATATCTTCCAGCACCAGAATGCCGTTTTCAATATTCGGCAGCCAGGGCGAGCCAATCAGCGACACCAGCATCGCCAGATTTCCGCCCCACAGTTGACCCTCACACTCACACTGCGGGCCAGTGCCTTGCCATTCAATCGAGAAAACGGGATTTTGCAGCGCCCGCCAGAAATGCGTTTGCGTGAAGGCGTCCAGATCCGGTGCGCCGAAATTCGCTGCCAGCATCGGGCCGCTAAAGGTGATGACGTTATGCCGCGCCAGCAAGCCCAACTGGATGACGGTGAAATCGCTGTGGCCACAAATCAGCAGGGGATCGTGCTGCTGGCGAGTGGCCAGTCCGTCCCAGTCGATGGTTTCCAGTAATCGGCTGGCACCATACCCGCCACGCACCGCCAGCACGATGTTGTTCGCGCCTTCAAGGTTTACCAGATCGTTGATATCCGCCAGTCTTTGCGTCTCTGTTCCGGCAAAACGCTGCTGACGACGGGGGATAATTGTCTGATTTGTTACCGAATGGCCAGATTCCAGTAAGCGCTGAATACCGCGCTGTGCGGCGTCCTGGTTAATGCAATAACCGGAAGGGGCGATGAGATGAAATCGGGACATGGCAATTCCTTGCTGAATGAGAACTTAATTATCTATATCATGCCGCCTATAGGCCGCCTGCTTCAAGGGGGATAGCGTAATCGCGATGACCGGATATAAGGATAGATGACGTGAAATTGAGATGGTTTGCTTTTTTGATGGTATTGCTGGCGGGCTGTAGTTCCAAAAAGGATTACCAAAATCCGCCATGGAATCCGGAAGTGCCTGTGAAGCGTGCGATGCAGTGGATGCCTATCAGTGAAAAAGCCGGGAAGGCCTGGGGCGTGAGTCCGCGGCTGATCACGGCGATTATCGCGGTAGAATCAGGGGGCAATCCTACGCTTGTGAGCAAATCGAACGCGGTCGGTTTAATGCAGCTTAAAGCCTCTACGGCAGGGCGCGAAGTGTACCGCTATATGGGCTGGAAAGGTCAGCCGTCGACCAGCGAGCTGAAAAACCCGGAACGTAATATCTCCATGGGTACGGCGTATTTGAGCATTCTGGAACATGGGGTTCTGAAAGGTATCGACGATCCGGAAGTGATGCAGTACGCGCTGGTGGTCTCTTACGTTAACGGCGCAGGCGCACTGCTACGTACTTTCTCATCGGATCGCAAAGAAGCGATTGAAGAGATCAACGGCATGGATAAAAACGAATTTGTTGACCATGTTGCGAAGAATCATCCGGCACCGCAGGCCCCGCGCTATATCTGGAAAGTTCAGAAAGCCATGGACGCCATGTAATGCCATTGCCGGGCAGCAAAAGGCTGTCCGGCACCCATCAAATGACCTTATTCGCGCGTTCCCGCGCTTCTCGCTCCAGTGAGAAAATAATACGCTGAAGTTCGCGCTCGGCACCTGGGCCGACATTCAGAAAGCGGAAGCTCAGACGTGGCGTGGTAATAGTTTCGTTTTTGCTGTCCACGACTTTGCGTTCGCTAATGGCGATAAGCTGCGCGTCAAAGTAAAACCGTCCCCAGCCGCCCATATCCAGCTCAATCTGGGAAAAACGCATCCCTTCGACCAAACCCTCTGGTCGTGCCGTATCCATCAATGCGCCCATGCCGCCTAATGAAAGGTCAAACAGGCGGAAGCGGATCTCTTTTTTATCCGGCATTTTGGCTTTACAAAAATAGGAGGGATGCAGCGGGGCGTTGATACGAAAATATTCGCGGCGCTGAACAAACCACACGCTATCGGGTAATGGCGCAAAAAAAGCAGGCAGGCCCTGATAGTCGCCCTGAATCAGCTGCGGCAGGACAAACTCGACTTTCGCGCCTTTCGTTTCCGCCATCACAGCGAGATTTTGCGCGCGCAAAGCCGCCCGATTTTCATATTCCTGACTACCGAGGTCGATGACCAGACGCTCAGGGGTCGCCTCAAGGATCTTGCTGATAAACTGATTTGTAGACCAACTGATGCGCAAAGGGACTTCGCCCTTATGCAGGTCGCGTAATACCCCTAAGACAGCCAGCGGATTTTGCTTCAGGAACTGCTCACTGTAATTACTCACGCCGAATGGCTCCTCGGTTGTCTGACAGACTGTCGATGAAGTATCGGCAGTAAACGAAAGAACTTAATACAAACCGGTGAATTTTTTTTTAAAATGAGACGTAATTAAGTCGGTGACAAAGAATGATTTTCGCGTGCTGTCCTATACTTAAGTCACTTGCGCGGAAGATTTCAGCGCATGCGTTTAATCTGCAAGAGGGCATCGTATGGGTATCATCGCGTGGATTGTGTTTGGTCTGATTGCCGGTATTATCGCAAAATTCATCATGCCTGGGCGTGATGGCGGCGGCTTTATCCTGACCTGTGTGCTGGGTGTGATTGGTGCAGTTGTGGGAGGCTGGCTGGCGACAATGTTTGGCGTCGGCGGCAGCGTGAGTGGTTTCAATTTGCACAGTTTCCTGGTGGCTGTCGTGGGTGCTATCGTCGTTCTGGCGATATTCCGGTTACTCAGGCGTGCGTAAGCAGACATCAACGGCTCTCGATTGAGGGCCGTTTTTTTTGGTCTTGATATTGCTTTGTAAATCGAAATGAGAATAATTGTCGTTTCTGGCTTTTTCTAATAATAAGACGACAATATGAAAACCTCACGTTTTGCGATATGTGCGTTGGCAGGCGCGGTCACGCTGGCGTTACACACGCCTGCGTTTGCTCAGGAATCCACAATCGTGGTCAGCGGGGCGGAGCAAGATAGCGCGCTGCCCGGCTGGACCAACAGCGCTACAAAATCTGCGGTGGCTGAAAGTAAAACCCCGCAGGTGATAAACACGATATCGGCCACGGAGATCGCGCAGCGCCACGCGAATTCGGTCAACGAAATCCTGCGCTACGCGCCGGGCGTTTCCACCGAAGTACGTGGCAATACCTCGTATATGAGCGAATACAAAATTCGCGGCTTCACCGTTGAGCAAGAGTATTACAACGGCTTGCAACTGCCCTATAACGTGACCGGGAATACCAAAGCGCGGATCGATCCCTTGTTGATCGAGAGTGTGGATATTCTCAAAGGCCCCGCATCTGTTCTGTACGGCGGCGGCTCGCCCGGCGGGCTGGTGAATATTCAGGGCAAAAAACCGCAAAAAAACCAGCATACGGAAGTGGGCTTTACTACCGGCACGCGCAATCTGAAAGAGGGTTATCTGGATTCCACCGGGCAAATCGCCGACAGCGACTGGAATTACCGTCTGCTGGGTAAAGCGACCGAAGGTGACGGTCAGCCGCACACCACGCGCACCGAGAACTATCTGGTCGCGCCGTCTGTCACCTGGCAGCCTGACAGCAAAACGCGCCTCACCCTTGACGCGCTGGCGCAAAACACCCCGAGCCTCTCGCCGTCGAACCCGTTGCCGTTATCGTATTTGCGGTCGAAATATGCCGATCGACGCGACTACGCGGGCGATGAGTGGAGCGGCTTCAAGCAGCGCCAGTGGATGTTGGGCTACAGCTTTGAACATGAATTTGACAGCGGCTGGGGCTTCAACCAAAAAGCGCGCTATTTTGACGTCGACACCCATCAGCGCAGCGTCTATTCAACGGGGGTGGGTAGCGAGCTTTACCAGCTCAATCGTTTTGCCTACACCACGGATGAAGATCTGCACAGTTTTAATATGGATAACCAGGTAACGAAAACCGTGACCCTGGGTGAATGGAAACATCACCTGCTGGCGGGCTTTGATTATCAGAAACTGAATTCCCATTTCCACTATCGCTACGCGTCGGCAACGCCGGGTATTGATATGCGTGACCCAGATTACACACAAGTCAGCGAAAGCGCGTTGGGCCTGTATACCGCGCAGAAAAACCGCCTGAGCTATCAGCAAAACGGTTACTACCTGCAGGATCAGGTAGAGTTTGGCGGCCTGAATCTCCTCGGCAGCTTGCGCTACGACGATTACCGTTCGGTCACCACCAACTATTTGCAGAATGGCGATAAGGCTTGGGTATCGCAGGATCGCGTGACCAAACGACTGGGCGCGCTGTATGCGTTTGAAAACGGAATTTCACCGTTCATCAGTTACTCAGAAGGCTTTGCCCCGGTTTCGCCGCAGGGCACGTTGATGGCGAAAGATGTCAAACCGACCACCAGCAAACAGGTGGAAGGCGGGGTCAAATATCTGCTGGAAGAGTACGCCACCACGCTGACCGCGTCAGTGTTCAATATTCGCCAGAAAAATGTCGTGACCACCGATCCCGGTTTCCTGAACTATCGTCAAACGGGTGAAGTGGAGTCGAAAGGGGCAGAGCTGTCCGTCGTCAGCCGTCCGACCGATAATCTGACGCTGATTGCAAACTACGCGTACACCCATGCGATCAACACCGAAGATGATAAGTACCAGGGCAAACGACCGACGCAGGTGCCGGAAAATGCCTTTAATCTTTGGGGTGATTACACCTTCGACAGCACGCCGCTCAAAGGGCTGAATTTGGGGGCCGGTGCGCGTTATACCGGGCCGATGGAAATTGCGCCAGCCAACGATCAGGGCAAACTCGGCGGAACGACTCAGTACGATCTGGCCGCGTCGTATAGTCTGGGTGAAGTTATGCCTTCTCTCGAAGGGCTGACCCTTAAGGCCAGCGCGCAGAACATCACCAACAAAGAAACCTTTACCTGTTATGACGCCACAAACTGCTGGATTGGGCGCGACCGTACTTATCAGGTCGGAGCGAGCTACAGTTTCTAATTAAGCACGGTGCACTGAGATAAAAAGGAAAACGGCAACTGAGGTTGCCGTTTTTTTGCTATTCCCTTTTGGGATGTGAGCAATAAGATAACGTTCTGGCTACTGCGCCGCACTCTTCTCCGTTGACGATTGAGGAGCCACATCATCATTCGCCGCCGGTTGCGAGGCCGGTACGCTGTCGCACGGTTTCTCTTTCGGGCACACAAGATCCAGCATTTTTAAGGTCACGCCGTTGGTCCAGCCGAATCCATCCTGCAACGGATACTCGCCTCCGCCGCCGCCCGTCCCGGTGGTAGAAACGTCATATTTCTCGACCAGTTTTTGCTCACGATCGTAGGTGTGCTGAACGTTGGTGAGGAAGCGCCAGGTCACATCCATCGCCACTTTTTCATGACCGTAGTTTTGCAATCCTTCAGTGGCAACCCATTGTAAAGGTGCCCAGCCGTTTGGCGCATCCCACTGCTGGCCGCTATTGATGGTGGTCGTCGAGATCCCACCCGGTTTTAGCAAACGCGAGGCCGTCGCGCTGGCGACTTTCGCAGCACGGTCGTTTGATGCGGCGTTCACATACAGCGGGAACAGCGCGGCGGCAGTCAGCTGATTACGCACCTTTTTGCTTTTCAGATCGTAATCGGCGTACCAGCCCTCTTTTTCATTCCAGAGATGGCTTTCCATGGCTTTTTGACGAGACGTCGCCAGGGTTTCATACTTGCTGGTTGCAGCAGCATCACCCGATTCCTGGCTGGCTTTTGCCAGCAGTTTTTCCATCTTGAACATCAGGGCGTTCAGGTCGACAGGCACGATGCTGGTGGTGCGGATCGTCCCCAGCTTTTGCGGATCGTCCATCCAGCGGGAGCTAAAGTCCCAGCCAGACGCCGCCGCAGATCGCAGATCGCGATAGATCTCCGTCGCCGGACGGTTCGGATTATTTTTAGCGGTGGTCACGTCGTCCAGCCAGGATTCAGGGCGGGGCGTATCGCGGTCATCCCAGTAGCGGTTCAGAATCGAGCCATCATCCAGTTTCACCACCCGTTTGTTCGCCTGTCCCGGCTGCAATGTCTCCGCGCCCTCCATCCAGTAGGCGTACTCTTTTTCCATCTGCGCGCGATAGGTTTTCAGCGCCTCTTTATCATGCGTCGCCAGCAGCTCAACCATCAGCGAGAAGAAAGGCGGCTGAGAGCGGCTCAGATAATAGCTGCGGTTCCCATTAGGAATGTGGCCCCACGAGTCAAGTTCGTAGCCAAAGTTCGCCACCATATCGCTGATCTTGTCCCAATGGCCGCTCTCGGCCAGGCCCAGCATGGTGAAGTAGCTGTCCCAGTAATAGACCTCACGGAAGCGCCCGCCGGGCACGACATAGGGTTTTGGCAACGGAAGCAGTGAATCCCATTTGCTGGCCTTGTCGGTGGTGCGTGTCAGCACCGGCCATAACCCGTCAATATGTTCGCGTAAGTTCTGTCCGGCGGGGGGAACATATTTTTCCCCTTCGCCCGGCAGGGTGAAGTTCATCTCGACAAAGTGGCGCAGGTCAAAGCCGGACTGTTTATGCTGCATCCGGTAATCTGCCAGGATCATCAAGGGATCGCTTTTTGGTACCGCGTCGGCAAAGGTTTTTTGATCAGGGAATAATTTTGCGCTCTGCACGTCGACGAACAGGGGACCCAGCAGAATATCCGGCGACTGCTTTTGCGTCGATTGTGCCTCTTCGGCATGGCTGAACGCAGCCACACCCAGCAGTGCGCCTCCCAATGCGACGCGCAGCGCCAGCGGTAAAGCCGCAGGACGGCGCAGATCAATTATCGTCATCGATTCTTCTCCTTTTATTTGCGAGCAGCGTGAACGCTGTCGTCAATCACCTGAAAACCTTAGACGAATATCGCAGGCTTCGCGTGTTGAACATCCCACTTTAGGCAGAACCAGACGATTTACTGTTTAGATCTCCTCTGCAAGCGGGATGGTTTCACGTAAGGCACCCGGCGCCTGGCCCACAATGCGCTTAAAGGCGCGACTAAACGCCGCGAGTGAGCCATAACCCAGGCGCAGCGCGACCGTTTCAATCGGCTGATTTTCATGACGAATGTACTGAATCGCCAGCCGCATCCGCAGCTCGCTTAGGTATTTTGCCGGTGTCGTCCCGGTGGCCGATAAAAAGCGCTCAGCAAAAACGGATCGCGATGTCCCGGCCTCTTTTGCCAGCTCCGCCACGCTCCAGTTGACGCCCGGCTGCTGGTGCATGGCATAAATCGCGCGGCTGAGGCGCGGATCGCGCAAAACCTGTACCCAGCCGGTGGCCTTGCCGCAACCCGCTTCCACCCAGCCACGCACGATGAGGGCGGCGACTACATCCGCGAGGCGCGCCAGAATTCCGGCGAACCCCACCTGGCGCGTCATGGACTCCCGCTCCATTGCCGCCAGCAGCGGATGGATCTCGGGCCATGTCGACATCAGGCGACTCACCATCATCACTTCCGGCATCGCTTTGATCAGCGGCTGCATCCCGCCCAGCTCAAAGTCCATACATCCGCTGAATATCACCGTCTTGTCGCTCTGAGGGCACGGCTCGCAGGTAATGGCGCAGACTGAGTTGCAAATCGATTCGCTGGGATAGGCGGAAACCGGGATTACGGCGGCGTTTTCTTCAGAAAGCAGGGCGTGCGCATTGCCATTGGGGATAAACAGCGCATCGCCAGTGTTGAGGGTAAAGCGCGCGCCGCTCTCCATGCGCAGCAGCGCAGTCCCCTGACTCACGAAATGAAACTGCGCTTTGCCGGCGACATAGGCAAACGACACGCCAAAGGGCGCGGTGGTTTCGATTCGACGGTATTTCACACCAGAAAGCCGCATTCCGCGCAAAAGCTCGCTGATCATATCGGGTGGCTGAACGGTCATGGAGACAACTCCGGACGAATAATCAATAAGTGGAGATTATATGTCATAGATCGTCCGTGGGGAACGCCCTATGATTCGTGACAGTTGTCACATTATTCTAACGGGAGAGCAACAGATGAGTTCATGTATCGCGGCGAGTGAGGCAATCGTGCCCGCAAAACCCGCCTGGCGAGCCGTCTATTCACTGGGACTGGGAGTATTTGGCCTGATTACGGCCGAGTTTTTACCCGCCAGTTTATTAACACCGATGGCGGCAAGTCTGGGGGTGACAGAAGGCATGGCCGGGCAGGCAGTCACCGCAACGGCGCTGGTTGCGCTGGTCACCGGCTTGCTGATCACGCCCGCGACGAAAAATATCGATCGCCGCTGGGTGCTGATGTTTTTCTCGGTGCTGCAAATTATCTCCAGTTTGCTGGTGGCATTTGCGCCCACGCTGAACGTGTTGCTGTTTGGCCGTTTACTGCTGGGGATTGCCATTGGCGGCTTCTGGGCGATGTCGACGGCGACCGCGATGCGGCTGGTGCCCGCGGATAAAGTGCCAAAAGCGCTGGCGGTGATCTTCTCCAGCGTGTCGGTCGCCACCGTGGTTTCCGCGCCGCTCGGCAGCTATCTCGGTAGCCTGATTGGCTGGCGCAACGTCTTTATCCTCTGCATTGTGCCGAGCATTGTGGCGCTGCTGTGGCAGCTCTGGGTACTGCCGTCGATGAAGCCGGAGAGCAGCGGCAGCATGGCGACGCTCCTGCGCGTGCTGCGCCGTCCGGGGATGATTGGCGGTTTACTGGCGACGGTACTGATTTTCAGCGGACATTTTGCCTTCTTCACCTATCTGCGTCCGTTCCTCGAAACCGTTGGACAGGCGAGCGTAGAGACTATTTCGTTGATCCTGCTGGGCTTCGGGCTGGCGAATTTTGTCGGCACGTCGATTGCCGGGATGTTGCTGGCGCGTAATTTGCGCCTGACGCTGGCGCTGGTTCCTTTCGTGATGGGCATTCTGGCGTTGATGATGGTGGCGTTTGGTCATCTGGCGATGCTGGACGGGCTGCTGGTGGCGCTGTGGGGATTTGCGTTTGGGCTGGTGCCTGTAGGCTGGTCAACCTGGCTTGCCACGACTGTTCCGGACGAAGCCGAAAGCGCGGGCGGTTTGCTGGTCGCCTCCATTCAGTTCGCGATTGGTGCTGGCGCAGCAGGTGGCGGGGCGATATTTGATCTTAACGGTGCCAGCGGCGTATTTGCTGGCAGCGGCCTGCTGCTGGTCTCCGCCATGGTGATTGTGCTGGCGTGCGTGCGGGTCAAACCGGTGACGGCGGAATAAGAAAACGCCCCGAAAAGGGGCGTGTATTTCACACGGCGCGCGGCACTTTTCGGGCATGAGCACGTTTTGCTTCGTCATGTTGGCGATACGCAGTATGCCCAGTTCCAGGAATACGGCGACCCTGGCAATCCTGGCGTTAACGCTCCCTCTCACCGCTTTCTACGCGATATTTTGGCAAAGGTTAGCCATTTAAATTCTTTGTGATTTCCGGCCTTTTCTCAGATCGTCGTAGATAAATACAGACTGCGGAAATGGCGCTGGAACAGATGGGTAAAGGGTCGTCTTACTATTTACATGAAGAGCAGCGCGAGGCGATACGACGTCTTTCGCAAGGCTGGCTGTGGCGCAGTGAATTCCCGACGTGGATGCTGATTGCGGGAATCTACGGCGGTTGGTTTTCGACGCTGATTTTTTGGCAATCCCTCGGGCTCATTCCTTCCACGCTGTTGCTTATTGGGTTCACCGCCTGGTATCTGTCGCTGCAGCATGAACTGATCCACGGCCATCCCACCCGCGTGGCGTGGTTTAATCAGCTGCTGGGCACGCTGCCGCTGGCGGTCTGGTATCCGTACGGGCTGTATCGTGATTCGCACCTGGCACATCATCACCACGATCGTCTGACGGTGCCGACGGACGATCCCGAATCATACTATTTCACCGACGCAACCTGGGCGCAGTTTTCACCCTGGCAGCGCAAAATCATTCATCTGCGCAATACCTTCCCGGGACGATTGCTGTTAGCGCCGCTGCTGGACATCGGCCAAACGCTGGCGAGTGCAGGACGGGCATTTCGGGATTTACACTACAAAGCCATGATGATGTGGCTGGTGCACGCCGCGCTGCTGGCGGGGCTGTTTGTCTGGATGGAAGGGCGCGGGTTTTCTGCGCTGTACTTTGTGCTGGCGGTGAGTTATCCCGCGCTGGCGCTGACCAAAATTCGCTCTTTCTACGAGCATCGTGCCGCAGACGATCCGCTGGCGCGGTCGGTGATCAACGAGGCGTCGCTGCCGTGGCGCGTGTTATTTCTGAATCTCAACTATCATTCTGTGCATCACGATCTCCCGGGCGTGCCCTGGTACGGCCTGCGAGACATTTATTTGCGTGATAAAGCGGACTATCAGCGGCGTAACCACACATTCGTGGTAGGTGGCTATGGCGAATGGTTACGTCAGTTTTGGGCAAAAACAGTGGATGTGACGGTCCATCCAGGGGGGAAGACAAGCGATACCCATGATTAATCTCCTCGCGTTCCCGATGTATGCCGTAAACCGTGCCGATAACGAGGCGCTAACGTTTGCCGTGCGGACGTTGCTCGCTGAACACGGTGTGCCCGTAAGTCATCTCAATACCAGCGGGCCGGGGGACGATTTGCTGTCGCACTGGCGTCACCCGGATCTGCTGCTCAGCCAAACCTGCGGTTTCCCGCTGATGACGCAGCTACCGGACGTGCAAACGGTAGGGTGCTTTCATTACACCGCACCCGGCTGCGATGGGATTCATTACCGCAGTTTTTTAGTGGCGCGCGCGACGGACAAACACAAGACGCTGGCGGATTTCCAGGGGAAACGCGTGGCGTGTAACGCGAGAGATTCGCAATCTGGCTACAACGTGCTGCTAAAAATGGTCGCGTCGCTCGACTACCCTGCGCCGTTTTTCAAATGTGTCGTCATCAGCGGCAGCCATCGACAATCATTGATAGAAATTAAGCGCGGTGCGGCGGATATCGCGGCTATCGACTGCATTACCTGGGCGCTTTTGCTGCTCCACGAACCCGACTTGATTGACGGATTGACGGTGATTGGCGAAAGCCCGTTAGCGCCGGGATTGCCGCTGATCGCTGCGAAGAACACCTCGCACGAGACGCTTTCCCGCATCCGTGCCGCGCTGAATGAACTGGTGAGCGAGGCAAAATACCGGCAGATTTGCGATGACATGTTTATCGGGGGATTTAGCGAGGTGACGCGCCAGCCCTATTCATTGCTGCTGGACTGGCGCGATGCGGCGGCGCGAAAAGGCGTGACTCAGCTGTAAACTAGCCCATCAGGAAATAGCTCAATCCTGAAAACGCCACCATTCCGGCAATGACGGTCGCAAACAGGCTGCGCGTCAAGATGCCTGCCAGTGTGGCGGCCAGCGCGGCGAGCAGTGACAGGCTGATCCCCGAGGGCGTGAGCGCCGGTTTGCCCACCAGTTCGGCGGTGACAATCGCGGCCATAATCGCTGAGGGAATGAAACTCAACCACTGCTGTAAAATGGGTGCCAGACGGAATCGGGACAGCAGTAGAATCGGCACCGTGCGCATCAACGCCGTGACGACCGCGCAGGCCATAATCGCCAGTAAAATATTCCGTTCCATCTTATTTCTCCCCCTTACTGAAGAGGCGCAATCCAAGTGTCGCCAGCGTGGCGGAAACGGACGCAGCCACAATCACCACCACGCTCATATCGCTATGGCTCGCCGTCAGCAGCGTGATCGTTACTGCGGCGGCGATGCTGAAGGATTCGAGCGTTTTTCGACGGCTGGCAAACCAGATCATCAAGACCAGGCCGATAAACATCGACACCAGGCTGAAGCTCAACCCTTCCATTAACGACGGTGGCAGGGCCGATGCCAGCCCTGCGCCGACAACGCAGGCGAGGATCCAGTTTATCCAGGCGGCCAGATTAAGCCCCAGCATCCACGCGAAGGGGACCTTATTCTGCTGACTACCTTGCTGCACGGCGACGCCAAAGGTTTCGTCGGTGAGCAGCAGTCCGCTGATGATTTTTTGCGGTGTGGTGTAATCACGAAAGAACAAGCTCATTGCGGAACTCATCAGCAGATACCGAAGATTCACCAGGAATACGCTTAAGACGACTGACGCGATTTCTGCGCCCGTCGCCCACAGAGAGTAAAACAGAAACTGCGCCGAACCGGCGTACAGAGCACTTGCCAGCAGGGCTGTCTGGACGGTCGTAAACCCCGACAGGGTTCCAATTGCACCGGCGGCAAAACCGATGCTCCAGTAACCGGGGATGGTGGGCAAGCAGGCGGTGACGCCTGCGCGAAATTCCGCTCGGGCGTCGTTCCGCTGAGAAGTCTTTGTATTCATCAACATCTATTTGTCTCGTTTATACGTCACTGAATGATAATCTTAATAATTGGCAAAAATCGCTATAGTAAAATCCTGCTCAATGGCAGAAATAATCCGCTTCAGGGGTGAAAGGCATAAACGGAATGAGAGAATCGCGGGATGAAATCAAGCTCTGGCGTGATAAAGGGCTGCACGGCGGGATGGAGATCCTGCGCGCGTCCTGCTACGAGCACAGTTATCCGGCCCATTTCCATGATGAATTTGTTATTGCTGCCTTTGCGCGCGGGGCACAACGCACGCGCATCTGCCGTGAGCGGGGAATTGCCGCGCCGGGCACGGTAATGATTATCGCCCCGGGCGAAGTGCATACTGGCGAAGCGGTACAGCGCGACGAAGGCTGGGACTATTGTGCCTTTTATCCCTCGCAAGCTCTGCTGGACGGTGTGGCTGAAACGGTGCTTCGCGGTAAGGGCGAGGTGAATTTTGGTTCCGAAGGCATGCGTCACGATCCCAAAATGGCGCGCAGTATGCTGCAGGCCGCGGCCGTGCTGAGCGAAAGTCGCGATCCGTTGGAAAAAGAGTGCGTGATGTATCAGGTGTTGAACCTGCTGGTGGGGCGCTACGGGGAACGATCTGCGCGCAGTGGACGGCAGGACGTTGTACGCGCGGATATCCGTCGTGCGGTCGATTTTCTGCAATGCGCGTTCATGCATCCCGTTTCGGTGAAAGAGATTGCTGAGGTGGCGGGGTTAAGCGAGTTCTACTTTATGCGCACGTTTCAGAACATGACCGGGCTTTCTGTCCATCAATACCTGACGCAGCTTCGGTTGGTGCGCGCCAAAGCGTTGCTCGCCAAAGGCGTGAGCGCCGCGCAGGTTGCCATCGACGTAGGCTTTTTCGATCAAAGCCATTTGATTAAACACTTTCGCGCACATTTTGGCACGACGCCGGGCGTGTTTGCCGCGGCGTCGGCGTAACAATTAGAGCGCGCGGATCTCTTTTGAACGCAGGGTGACGGTAACAGGCACGGATTTATAGGACGGCGTTCCGCTCTCTTTATCCAGATAATCCAGCGGGACTAACACGTTCGCTTCCGGGTAATACGCTCCGACCGTGCCGCTGGCAATGTGATACGCCACCACGGTGATATCGTTCAAACGCAGTTCGCTGTCCGGCAGCGCAGTGGTAATGTCCACGCGGTCGCCGTGCTCCAGCCCCAACTGCGCCATGTCCCCTTCGTTCATAAACAGCACATCTCGACGGCCAAACACTCCACGATAGCGGTCATCGAGGGCATAAATCGTGGTGTTGTACTGATCGTGACTGCGTAGCGTGACCAGCCGCAGAACGTTCTCCCCGATGCCATTGATATTCTCATCGACGCCGTCAAACACAGAGAACATCGCTTTGCCTGTTGGGGTGGGCCAGATACGATCCGTCGGCGGTAACGGCATGCGAAAGCCGCCCGGCGTTCTGATGCGATCGTTGTAGTGCTCGAAGCCCGGCAACGTTTTTTCAATCAAATCACGGATCAAATCGTAATTCGTCACCAGCTCCTGCCAGGCGACATTGCTGTCAGGCAGCGTTGCTTTGGCCATTCCCGCCACAATCGCCGGTTCAGAGAGCAGGTGAGGTGACGCGGGTTTGAGTTTTCCGGAGGAGGCGTGAACCATCGACATGGAGTCTTCAACGGTGATCGACTGCTTGCCTGTCAGCTGCATATCCAGCTCCGTACGCCCCAGGCAGGGGAAAATAAACGTCTCTTTGGCGGTGAGCAGATGCGTGCGATTCAGCTTGGTGCCGACGTGGATGCTCAAATCCAGTTTGCGCATCGCCGGGAAAACGCGCTCGTGCTCGGGCATCGCCACGGCAAAATTGCCGCCCAGGCAGATCAAGGCTTTTGATTGCCCGGCGATCATGGCCTGCGTGGTTTGCACCGCATCATGTCCGTGTTTTGACGGCGGAGTGAAACCAAACACCTCTTCAATGCGCGACAAAAAGGCGGCAGAGGGTTTTTCGGTGATGCCTACCGTCCGGTTGCCTTGCACGTTTGAATGCCCGCGCAGGGGGCAAATCCCGGCGCCTGGCTTACCGATATTGCCGCGCATCAGCAGCAGGTCGGCGATCAGACGCACGTTAGAGGTGCCTTTGTTGTGCTGGGTGATCCCCATACCATAGGTAATGATGGTGGCATTCGATTTGGCATAAGCGACTGCCACGGTTTCCAGATCGGCGCGGGTAAGACCCGATTCGCGTTCAATGGCTTCCCACGGGGTCGCGGTAATGTCAGCGGAAAATGCGTCAAAACCTTGCGTGTGTTGGGCAATAAAGTCGCTGTCCAGCACCTCGCCCTGTTGGGCCTCAAGCGCCAGGAGATGTTTGGCGACGCCTTTCAGTGCGGCGGCGTCGCCTCCGGCTTTAACCTGAAAATAGGTCGAGGCGATATCCGTTGAGCCGTAGGTTGCCATCTCGATAACACTCTGCGGATCGGCAAACCGTTCCAGCGCTCTTTCACGCATCGGGTTGAGGACGATAATCGGCACCCCGCGCCGGGCCAGCTCATGCAGCGTACCCATCATGCGCGGATGGTTGGTTCCCGGATTATGACCTATCGAAATGACAAGCTCGGTGTTGTCAAAATCATCTAGCGAAACCGTGCCTTTTCCAATGCCGATTGAGCGAGGCAAACCCACGCTGGTGGCTTCGTGGCACATATTGGAACAATCAGGAAAATTATTGGTGCCCAGCTCGCGCGCAAAAAGCTGAAACAGATACGCCGCTTCATTGGATGCGCGGCCAGAGGTATAAAACTCGACGGCGTCGGCAGGAAGGTCACGCAACACTTCGCCGATCCGGGCGAAGGCGTGTTCCCATTCCACCGGGCGAAATGTGTCGCTCGCATGATGATACTCAAGCGGGTACGTAAGTCGGCCATAGCCTTCCAGTTCAAAATCGCTTTTTGCCAGCAGTGACGTGACGGTGTTTTCGGCAAAGAAAGCTGGCGTGACGCGCTTGTTGGTGGCTTCCCACGTGACGGCTTTGGCTCCGTTTTCGCAGAACTGGAACGTTGATTTGTGTTCTTTATCCGGCCATGCGCAGCCGGGGCAGTCAAATCCATCGGGCTGGTTGGTATTGAGCAACGTGGCGGGTGCTTCGAAGGTATCCATTTGCGTGCGCACAGCAATGGCGGTGGCTTTTAAGGCTCCCCATCCACCGGCTGGACCGTCATAGTGTCGGATTCCGGGTACTGAGCGTCGTTTGTTGTTCATGGGAACTCCTGACTATGCGGATAGAAAAAGGCTTCATTTTCGTTTTAAGCCGATTATTAGCTAATCTTAGAAGATTTTTGTTAATGATAATTCAACGAATTAGTAACAGTATTTTATCTTTATCATGGTAAACCTTTCGTCTCGCACAACAAAAATACAGAGAGGGAAAGGGATGAAAACGTCAATTGCGAGCGTCGTGGCAGAATTGCCGCAAATCTGGCAGTCGCGTGTTTTAGGTGCTGTGGGAAACGCCAGAATCAAAATCATTAAAATGGGCGGAGAGGGCATTCCCTCGGAATCGCACAATGATTTTGAGGAGATGCTGCTGGTACTTGACGGTGAACTGCCGCTGGTGATTGAGGAGCAACATTTTACGCTCGCAGCGGGTGAGTTTTGCTTTGTGCCGAAGGGGGCGAATCACCATGTGCCGCCGGGGAGTTTTGGCACGTTGCTGCTGGTGGATTTGGGCGAATGAGCTGCGGCTGCGGTATCAATTTTTTGATAAAAAAATCCACGCCAATGCGTGGATTTTAATGTCTCAGGCAGTCTTCATGGGGTTTTGTGAAACCCCACGAGAAAGCAGAAAGAATTAGACGTTGAACAGGAAGTTCATCACATCGCCATCTTTCACGATGTAGTCTTTACCTTCAGCACGCATTTTGCCGGCTTCTTTCGCGCCTTGCTCACCCTTGTAGGCGATGAAGTCTTCAAACGCGATGGTTTGAGCGCGGATAAAACCTTTTTCGAAATCGGTATGGATCTTACCTGCGGCCTGCGGAGCGGTAGCGCCAACAGGAATCGTCCATGCGCGAACTTCTTTCACGCCAGCGGTGAAGTAGGTTTGCAGATTCAGCAGCTCGTAACCCGCGCGAATCACGCGGTTCAGACCTGGCTCTTCAATGCCCAGCTCGGCCATGAACTCTTCGCGATCGGCGTCGTCCAGTTCAGCAATGTCAGACTCAACGGCAGCACACACCGCCACGACCACGGAACCTTCGCCAGCGGCGATTTCGCGCACTTTGTCGAGGTACGGGTTGTTTTCAAAACCGTCTTCGTTAACGTTCGCGATGTACATGGTTGGCTTGAGCGTCAGGAAGCTCAGGTATTTGATCGCCGCTTTGTCTTCTTCGGTCAGCGCCAGTGAACGCAGCATGCCCGCATTTTCGAGCTGAGGCAGACATTTTTCCAGCGCAACCAGTTCTGCTTTCGCGTCTTTATCGCCGCCTTTAGCACGTTTCTGCACGCGGTGAATCGCGCGCTCGCAGGTGTCCAGGTCAGACAGTGCCAGCTCGGTATTAATGACCTCGATATCGTCAGCCGGATCCACTTTATTATTCACATGGATGATGTTGTCGTTTTCGAAGCAACGAACCACGTGACCGATTGCTTCGGTTTCACGGATGTTGGTCAGGAACTGGTTGCCCAGGCCTTCGCCTTTAGAAGCCCCTTTAACCAGACCGGCGATATCCACGAATTCCATGGTTGTCGGCAGAATACGCTGCGGTTTTACGATTTCCGCAAGCTGGTCCAGACGTGGATCGGGCATAGGTACGACACCGGTGTTCGGTTCAATAGTACAGAACGGGAAGTTTGCTGCTTCGATGCCCGCTTTGGTGAGCGCGTTAAACAGGGTGGATTTGCCAACGTTTGGCAGGCCAACGATACCGCATTTAAATCCCATCTTTAAATCACCTTAATGTCTTGATATTCAACCGGTTAGCGTTAACAGATTGAAGAAAAGTAAATAACTTTGCCTATTATACACGTAACCTGTGTCACGCGCGGTAAAAAAGGCTGTACGTCGGGATTATTGCGCTTTGAAAGCGTGCAGGCGATTGGTCGCTTTGGTTAGGCCATCCTGCAACCAGATTTCCGTACAGCTCACCGCTTCGTCTACGGCTTCGTCGATGAGCTTCTGTTCTGAGCTCGGCGGTTTGCCTAGCACAAAACCCACAACTTTATTTTTATCGCCTGGATGACCAATTCCCACGCGTAAGCGATGAAAGTTCGGGTTATTGCCGAGTTTGCTGATGATGTCCTTCAGGCCATTATGCCCGCCGTGACCGCCGCCCAGTTTGAATTTCGCCACGCCTGGCGGTAAGTCGAGTTCATCGTGAGCGACCAGAATTTCATCCGGATTAATGCGATAAAATGTCGCCATCGCGGCCACTGCTTTGCCGCTTAAATTCATGAACGTGGTTGGAACCAGCAAACGCACATCAGCACCCGCCAGGTTGATGCGCGAGGTATAGCCAAAGAATTTCGGCTCCTCACGCAGGGGGGCACGCAACCGCTCAGCCAGTAAATCAACATACCAGGCACCGGCGTTATGGCGGGTTGCCGCGTATTCCGCACCGGGGTTGGCAAGGCCGACAATCAATTTAATCGTCACGTTTCAATTCCTAAAGGTTCCAGATTTGGCGCGTAGTTTACTGTTTGCCGCGCCGATTGACAAAATTCTGCGAAAGGAAGGGGAATTTGCGAATAATGACGCACGTGAACCATTAGAATTTCATGTTGTTCAGGTGCTTATTTGTAAACTTTTGTTGTGACGAGAGTCATTAATGTGATCATTCACGCAACTCATGAAAGGGGTGTTGTCTATACTTTACACACAAGGATTAGGGACATTTTCCCTGCAACCCAGGCTGCGGAGGTGATATATGAAACGCAAAAACGCTTCACGACTCGGTAATGTGCTGATGGGATTGGGCCTGTTCGTGATGGTAGCCGGTGTGGGTTATTCAATTTTAAACCAGTTGCCTCAGATTGACCTGCCGCAGTATTTCGCCCATGGTGCGATTCTTAGCATCTTCGTTGGCGCGGTTCTATGGCTTGCGGGCGCACGTGTGAGCGGTCATGAACAGGTCAGCGACAGATACTGGTGGGTGCGTCATTATGATAAACGCTGCCGCCGCGACCAGCACAAGCACAGCTAACGCGCTATGTGAATGTAAAAACGGCTCCTGAGAGAGCCGTTTTTTTATGCCTGAAGAATGAGATAAATGCTTGTCAGCGGTATCAGGACAGATCCGCTAATGCCGCCTCGCGGTTGGGATAAAATGCCAGCCGTCCAGGAATCGGGTGCACAGCAGCGCGCGCCATCGTGCGCAGCGGCTGGAATTCCAGATTACTGACGCGCAGCTCGCAGCCTTCCGGTAGACGTTCGACAAAGCGCTGGAAGGCATCCAGACCACCCGCATCGAGTACCGGAACCGCATCCCACTTCAACACCACAATACGTTTACCCTGAATCCGGGATTCCAGTTCGCTAAACAGACCTTCTGCCGCGGCAAAAAACAATGGGCCAATGACGCGCAGAACCAGTACATCCTCAGGGACTTCAACATTCACTGGGGCCAGACGCGTCATCTGCGCAATGCGTCGCATAAACAGCAGCGACGCCAGCACGATCCCCACGCTAATGGCGATCACCATGTCAAACAGCACCGTCAGCGACATACAGATGAGCATCACAATGATGTCGTCTTTTGGCGCACGGCGCAGCAGATGAACCACCTTATGCGCTTCGCTCATGTTCCACGCGACCATCAACAGCAGGGCAGCCATCGCGGACAGCGGCAGCCAGGACAATAACGGGGCCAGGGCCAGCAGGGCGAGGATCACCAAAAGCGCGTGAATAATGGCGGAAACCGGTGAGGTTGCCCCTGCGCGCACGTTAGCGGCTGAGCGCGCAATCGCGGCCGTCGCGGTAATACCGCCAAAGAACGGGGCGATAATGTTGCCTAATCCCTGTCCAACCAGTTCGCCATTGGCATTGTGCTTGGTTCCGGTCATGCCATCGAGGACAACGGCGCAGAGGAGCGATTCTATCGCACCCAACATCGCCATGGAGAACGCGGCGGGAAGCAGCGCGCGTAGCGAATCCCAGCTCAACGTGAAGCTGGAACCCGGCAGATCCCAGGGCAGCACCAGTTGCGGCAGAAGCTGAGGGATGCCGCTACCCTGAGAGCCATCCGCCAGAATATAGTGGAACTGCGAGCCGATAGTGGCAACGTGTCCACCCAACACATTGACCGCCCCCATGACTGCGCAACCCAATAATAGCGCGGGCAAATGACCCGGCAAACGAATGCCCAGTCGCGGCCAAAGAATTAACGTACCCAGCGTGACAATGCCAATCGCCGCATCACCCAGATTTGCCGTGGGGAGCGCCATAACCAACGCCCCGACTTTTTGCAGATAGTGTTCTGGAACATGCGCGAGTTGCAAACCCAGGAAATCCTTAATCTGCATGGTCCCGATGGTAATGCCGATCCCGGAGGTAAACCCCAGCGTCACCGAAAGCGGAATGTACTCAATCAGTCTGCCAAAACGTGCCAGCCCAAACAGGATCAAAAAAACGCCGGACATTAGCGTTGCAACCAGTAAACCACCCAGCCCAAACTGCTGTGAGACGGGATAGAGAATCACCACGAAGGCGGCGGTCGGGCCAGATACGCTGAAGCGCGACCCGCCGCTCAGGGCAATCACAATACCGGCAACTGCTGATGTATAAAGCCCGTACTGCGGGGCAACGCCGCTGGCAATAGCCAGTGCCATCGCCAGGGGAATGGCGATGATCCCAACCGTGATACCGGCAATCAGATCGCGGACGAATCGCGATGAGGTGTATTTCTCTTTCCAGCAGGCGTCGATGAGGGCGCGAAAGGGCAGAACATGTGAGGGGGCAATATTTTTCACAATTATCTTTCATCCGTGAGCGCATCATCTGTCATGTGAATGGCAGGTGAAGTTGGCATTGATCATACAAATGAATGTTACAGACAAAAAAACCCGCCGCAGCGGGTTTTTGCGCCGGGTTCGATTAATGCTCGAACATAGCAGAGATGGATTCTTCGTTGCTGATACGACGAATCGCTTCGGCCAACATTCCGGACAGGGTCAGAGTGCGCACGTTTGGCAGCGCCTTGATCTCTTCACTGAGTGGAATGGTATCGCAAACCACAACTTCGTCGATCACGGAGTTGCGCAGGTTATTGACCGCATTACCCGAGAAAATCGGGTGAGTTGCGTAAGCAAATACGCGTTTAGCACCACGTTCTTTCAGCGCTTCGGCGGCTTTGCACAGCGTGCCGCCGGTATCGATCATGTCATCAACCAGAACGCAGTCACGGCCAGCAACATCACCGATGATGTGCATCACCTGAGAAACGTTAGCGCGCGGACGGCGTTTATCGATGATAGCCATGTCGGTATCGTTGAGCAGTTTTGCAATTGCACGCGCACGAACTACGCCACCGATATCCGGGGAAACCACAATTGGGTTGTCCAGATTCAGCTGCAGCATATCTTCGAGCAGGATTGGGCTACCGAATACGTTATCAACAGGAACGTCGAAGAAGCCCTGGATCTGCTCTGCGTGCAGGTCAACGGTCAGAACGCGGTCTACACCAACGCTCGACAGGAAGTCAGCAACAACTTTAGCGGTAATGGGAACACGCGCTGAACGGACGCGACGGTCCTGGCGAGCATAACCAAAGTAAGGAATAACAGCCGTGATACGGCCTGCAGAAGCACGGCGCAGGGCATCGACCATAACAACCAATTCCATCAGGTTGTCGTTAGTTGGAGCACAGGTGGACTGGATGATGAAAATATCACCACCGCGTACATTTTCGTTAATTTGTACGCTGACTTCGCCGTCGCTAAAGCGACCTACAGCGGCGTCGCCGAGGGAAGTGTACAGGCGGTTGGCAATACGTTGTGCTAGTTCCGGGGTGGCGTTACCAGCAAAAAGCTTCATATCAGGCACGAGAAGAACCTCAGGCATGCGTCCAATGGGGATAACTTTCGCCACAAACTGTGCGGGCCAGGCGAACGCTATCCAGGCGGTGTATTAAAGAGCGCGATGCAACGTCTGGAACAGGGTGACGTTGTCACCGAAACTCAGTCTGCGCCAGAATGGTCTGCTGTAGGGGGGACGTGTTCATCCCACGAGCTACAAAACCGTGCAGCCATTCCGGAGCTTGCTCTAGCACCTGACGAGCGGCGGATTCGGTGTCAAATTCAGCAAAAACACACGAACCTGTGCCAGTCAGGCGCGACGGCGCATATTCTAACAGCCAGGAAAGCGCCGCATCAACCTTACGAAAACGTTTTCTTGCGATAACCTCGCAATCGTTGCCGAATTCACATTTTAGTAACGTCTCTATTGACCGCACTGGTGTGTTTCTCGGCAATTCCGGATCGTTAAAAATAACCGGAGTGGGAATGCTCACACCCGGGTGTGCGATAAGATACCATTTTTCTGGCGGATCGACGGGAGTAAGAATTTCGCCGACACCTTCGGCAAAGGCGGCATGACCGCGAACAAATACCGGAACATCGGCTCCCAGCGTCAGCCCCAGCGTGGCCAGCTCGTCCTGAGAAAACCCGCAGCCCCACAGATGATTCAGCGCGACCAGCACCGTTGCTGCATTTGACGACCCGCCACCCAGTCCACCGCCCATCGGCAGGCGTTTCTCGACGCCAATATCAGCCCCGTAATGCTCAGGCAAGCGGCCTGAGTTTGCCGCCGCTTGTACCAGGAGACGTGCAGCGCGCACGATCAGGTTGTCTTCACTGGCGACGTCGTCAACTGGGGTCAGTAAATGGATTTCTCCGTCCTGACGCGGCTCGATGGAGATCGTGTCGCCATAATCAACAAACTGAAACAGCGTCTGCAGCGTGTGATATCCGTCAGCACGCTGGCCGGTAATGTACAAAAACAGGTTTAGTTTTGCCGGGGAGGGCCATTGGGTCATCATTTAACGATCCAGTTGTCCATTTTCAGCTTGATGCGCTGGCCGCCTTCGGTCAGTTCCATACTGGATGGCAGCGCGGGCTTAGTAGCACTGTCGTAACCGCCGTAAATCACTTTCCAGGTTTTACCATTCTGGCTGTAGTTCATTTGGCTCAGACGGTACTGGTCGTCAAGTTTGTAATCCGTCGCATCGCCCGGGAGGCCCAGGATCCACTGACGCAGGCTGTTGATCGGAATCGGCATCCCCGTCAGCTTGCCAATCATCTCTTCGGCATCGGTTCCGGTGTATTGCTGGCCTTTATTATCAGTAATTTGTGCTTCACCCGGCTGCGCTTTGAGTTCTAATTCGGTGCTACCCAATGGGTTCAGCAGGAGCAGACGATAACGATCCTGCCCGGTTTGCTGCCAGAAAAAGCGTGCGTACACTTTTTGCTGATCGGAAAGATAAGCGAAAGCGCCGCGGGTCTGGTACTGGCTCAGATTGCGCACTTCCTGCTGGTGCTGACGCCACTGCGGTGCGTCAGGACTTTTGCCGGGGCCCTTGGGCGGAGTAATCGAGCAAGCAGAGAGTACCAGTGCCGCCAGCGGTAACAAACGAGTCAATCGGGCCATAATAATGACAAATCCTTGAGATGCGTTGCAGTTATAACCCTTAATGCTAGCGCCCGGCGGTGGCAGCGTCTACGTTCATATTGTCTTAAATCATGAAATTAGCGGGTGAGGCCTATTACTCCGAAAGGGGGCAGTCTCTTTTATTGATCTCGCGCATCAGGTATGATGCGTCCTGCTAACCCTATTAACGCTGGTACTACTCCCGCTCACATGACCCTTTTAGCACTCGGTATCAACCACAAAACAGCCCCTGTTGCGTTGCGAGAACGTGTTACGTTTTCGCCGGATACGCTCGACCAGGCGCTGGACAGCCTGCTTGCGCAACCGATGGTGCAGGGCGGTGTGGTGCTCTCGACGTGTAACCGTACTGAGCTATACCTGAGCGTTGAAGAGCAAGATAACCTCCACGAAGCGCTGATTCGCTGGTTATGTGAATACCATAATCTGAACGAAGAAGAGCTGCGCACCAGCGTGTACTGGCATCAGGATAACGATGCGGTCAGTCATCTCATGCGCGTCGCCAGCGGTCTTGACTCCCTGGTACTCGGCGAGCCGCAAATTCTGGGTCAGGTGAAAAAAGCTTTCGCGGATTCGCAAAAAGGGCATTTAAAAGCCAGCGAGCTGGAACGCATGTTCCAGAAATCCTTCTCCGTCGCCAAGCGAGTGCGAACCGAAACCGACATTGGTGCCAGTGCGGTTTCGGTTGCTTTCGCGGCCTGTACGCTGGCGCGTCAGATCTTCGAATCCCTCTCAACCGTTACCGTGCTGCTCGTTGGCGCAGGGGAGACGATTGAGCTGGTGGCGCGTCATCTGCGTGAGCACAAGGTCAAACACATGATCATCGCCAACCGGACGCGTGAACGCGCACAGGTTCTGGCTGATGAAGTGGGCGCAGAAGTTATCGCGCTGAGCGATATCGATGAACGCCTGAAAGACGCAGACATTATTATCAGTTCAACCGCCAGCCCGCTGCCGATCATCGGTAAAGGGATGGTGGAACGCGCGCTTAAATCGCGCCGTAATCAGCCGATGCTGCTGGTGGATATCGCCGTCCCGCGCGATGTCGAGCCAGAAGTGGGCAAGCTTGCGAACGCCTATTTGTACAGCGTTGACGATCTGCAAAGCATCATTTCGCACAACCTCGCGCAACGCAAAGCGGCCGCCGTTCAGGCCGAAACCATCGTTGAGCAGGAATCGGGCGAATTTATGGCCTGGCTGCGTGCGCAAAGCGCCAGCGAGACCATCCGTGAATACCGCGGTCAGGCGGAGCAAGTGCGCGACGATCTGACGGCAAAAGCGATGGCGGCCCTCGAACAGGGCGGCGATCCGCAGGTAATTATGCAGGACCTGGCGTGGAAGCTGACCAACCGGTTAATTCATGCTCCAACCAAATCACTTCAACAGGCTGCCCGTAACGGGGATGATGAACGCCTGACTATTCTGCGCAACAGCCTCGGGCTGGAATAGCGCCACACACCCATTTTCTATTACAAGGTGCATTTTACGCCTATGAAGCCCTCTATCGTCGCTAAACTGGAAGCTCTGCACGAGCGCCACGAAGAAGTTCAGGCCTTGCTCGGCGATGCCGCGACTATTGCAGACCAGGATCGTTTTCGCGCGCTGTCGCGTGAATATGCGCAGCTTAGCGATGTTTCGCGCTGCTTTACCGACTGGCAGCAGGTTCAGGAAGATATTGAAACCGCGCAGATGATGCTCGACGATCCTGAAATGCGCGAGATGGCGCAAGAAGAACTGCAGGAGGCGAAAGCCCGTGCAGAAGAGATGGAGCAGCAGCTTCAGGTTCTGCTGTTGCCGAAAGATCCCGATGACGAGCGCAACGCGTTTGTCGAAGTCCGCGCCGGTACAGGCGGGGATGAAGCCGCGCTGTTCGCCGGCGATCTGTTCCGCATGTACAGCCGTTACGCAGAATCGCGTCGCTGGCGTGTCGAAATCATGAGCGCCAACGAAGGCGAGCATGGTGGATATAAAGAAGTGATCGCCAAAATCAGCGGCGAGGGCGTGTATGGTCGTCTGAAGTTTGAATCCGGCGGACACCGCGTACAGCGCGTTCCGGCAACGGAATCACAGGGCCGTATCCACACCTCCGCGTGTACCGTGGCGGTGATGCCGGAAGTGCCCGAAGCCGAACTGCCGGATATTAATCCAGGCGATTTGCGTATCGATACTTTCCGTTCATCCGGTGCGGGCGGTCAGCACGTTAACACCACCGACTCTGCCATCCGTATTACCCACTTGCCGACCGGGATTGTGGTGGAATGTCAGGACGAACGCTCCCAGCACAAAAACAAAGCCAAAGCGCTGTCGGTATTGGGTTCGCGTATTCGCGCGGCAGAAATTGCCAAACGTCAGCAGGCCGAAGCTTCAACCCGCCGTAACCTGTTGGGCAGCGGCGACCGTAGCGACCGTAACCGCACCTATAACTTCCCGCAGGGGCGCGTGACCGACCACCGTATCAACCTGACCATTTACCGTCTGGACGAAATAATGGAAGGCAAACTCGATTCGCTGATTGAGCCCATCGTGCAGGAATACCAGGCCGATCAGCTGGCGGCCCTGGCAGATCAAGACTAATGGATTTTCAGCACTGGTTACGCGTTGCGATTAGCGAGCTTGGCGAAAGCGAAAGCCCGCGCCGTGACGCTGAAATCTTGCTGGAACATGTCACCGGCAAAGCGCGAACCTATCTTCTGGCGTTTGGTGAAACGGAGCTGACGGCGGATCAGCACGCGCAGCTTTCCGATTTGTTGTCGCGTCGCAAAGCGGGTGAACCCGTGGCGCACCTGACGGGAGAACGCGAATTCTGGTCGCTGCCGCTGTATGTTTCTGCGGCCACGCTGATCCCGCGCCCGGATACCGAATGCCTGGTCGAACACGCGCTGGCTCGTCTTCCTGCCACGGCCTGTCGGATTCTCGATTTAGGGACAGGAACCGGTGCGATAGCGCTGGCGTTGGCGAGCGAGCGGCCGGATTGTCAGATCACGGCCGTTGACGTTATGCCCGATGCCGTCGCGCTCGCGTTGCGTAACGTGGCGCGTCTTGGTTTCAACAACGTAAAAATCCAACAAAGCAGCTGGTTTGACGCTCTCGTCGGCCAGCAGTTTGAGATGATTGTCAGTAATCCACCGTATATTGATGAACGCGATCCGCATCTGTCGCAGGGCGATGTGCGCTTTGAACCGCTCACGGCGTTAGTGGCGGCAGAAGAAGGCCTGGCGGATATTGCGCATATTGTGACGGTGTCACGCCAGCACTTAACCGCTGGTGGCTGGCTGTTGATTGAACACGGCTGGACGCAGGGCGAGGCGGTGCGTGCGCTGTTTACGCACGCTGGTTATGAACGGGTCGAAACCTGCCAGGACTACGGTGGCAATGACCGTTTAACGCTGGGAAGAATGGCATGAGCACGTTCAGCGTTTTGATTTATGTGCATATTGCCGCCGTTGCGCTAACCATCAGCTTTTTCGTTCTCCGCTACTGGTGGCGCTACAGTAACAATTCACTGATCGACGCCCGGTGGGTACGCGTGGCACCCCACTGTATCGACACGGTGCTGTTCCTTTCCGGCGCGGGTTTAATGTGGGTCACGGGCTATCTGCCATTTACTGATAAAGGCACATGGCTGACTGAGAAGCTGTTTGGCGTTATCATCTACATCGTTTTGGGTTTTATCGCGCTTGGGCGTCGTCGTCCACGCAGCCAGCAGGCCGGATTTATTGCCTTTCTGCTGGGGCTGGTGGTGCTGTACATCATCATTAAACTCGCCACCACAAGAATACCGTTACTGGGGTAAGTCATGAAGTCCTTAGCCGATTTCGAATTTAATAAAGTCCCGCTTTGCGATGGGATGGTCCTGATATCGGAGATGATCCGCGACGATTTCACATCTGAGTGGGTCTACGATGAACTGGAAAGCCTGGTGAGCCTGGCGCGCGAAGAGATCAATCAGGCTCGTTCTCAGGACTGGCAACTGGAAAAACTGATCGAGCTGTTTTACGGCGAATGGGGCTTTTGCGATACGCGTGGCGTGTACCGCCTTTCCGATGCGCTTTGGCTGGATGAGGTACTCAAACACCGTCAGGGCAGCGCAGTGGCTCTTGGGGCTGTTCTGCTATGGGTTGCGAACCGTCTGGATATTCCGCTGGTTCCGGTTATTTTCCCGACGCAGCTGATTTTGCGCGCGGAATCGCTGGAAGGCGAGATGTGGTTAATCAACCCCTTCAACGGTGACACGCTGGACGAACACACGCTGGATGTCTGGCTGAAAGGCAATATCAGCCCGGTGGCTGAACTTTTCAACGAAGATCTTGATGAAGCGGACAACGCTGAAGTTGTGCGCAAGCTGCTTGATACGCTGAAATCGGCCCTCATGGAAGAGCGCCAGATGGAGCTGGCCTTACGCGCCAGCGAGGTGCTGCTGCAGTTCAATCCAGAAGATCCGTATGAGATCCGCGACCGTGGGCTTATCTACGCACAGCTGGATTGCGATCACGTTGCGCTGACGGATTTGAACTACTTCGTTGAGCAGTGCCCGGAAGACCCGATAAGCGAAATGATTCGCGCGCAGATCAACGCGATCGCGCACAAACAAATTACACTGCATTAATCTTAATTCCGATTCACACCTGAATAAGGCGATCCTATGAAACAAAAAGTGGTTAGCATTGGTGATATCAACGTGGCAAACGACCTGCCGTTCGTGCTGTTTGGCGGCATGAACGTTCTGGAATCCCGTGACCTCGCGATGCGCATCTGCGAACACTACGTGACCGTAACTCAGAAACTGGGTATCCCGTATGTGTTTAAAGCCTCTTTTGACAAAGCCAACCGCTCCTCTATCAACTCTTACCGTGGCCCAGGCCTGGAAGAAGGGATGAAGATTTTCCAGGAGCTGAAACAGACGTTTGGCGTGAAAGTGATCACCGACGTACACGAAGCGTCACAGGCGCAGCCTGTTGCGGAAGTGGTTGATGTGATCCAGCTTCCGGCATTCCTCGCACGCCAGACCGATCTGGTTGAAGCGATGGCGAAAACCGGTGCGGTGATCAACGTTAAAAAACCTCAGTTCGTCAGCCCAGGCCAGATGGGTAACATCGTTGATAAGTTTATCGAAGGTGGCAACGACCAAATTATCCTGTGTGACCGTGGCGCAAACTTTGGTTACGACAACCTGGTTGTGGATATGCTGGGCTTCAGCGTGATGAAGAAAGTGTCCAACAACTCACCGGTTATCTTCGACGTGACCCACGCGCTACAATGCCGTGACCCGTTTGGCGCAGCATCCAGCGGTCGCCGTGGTCAGGTGACTGAACTGGCACGTGCGGGCATGGCAACGGGTATCGCAGGTCTGTTCATCGAAGCGCACCCGGATCCAGCCAACGCAAAATGCGACGGCCCGTCCGCGCTGCCGCTGGATAAACTGGAACCGTTCCTGAAGCAAATCAAAGCGATTGACGATCTGGTTAAAAGCTTCGACGAGCTGGACACCAGCAACTAAAGTGTCCCGTGATAGAAAGCAAAACGGCAACCCCTGGGTTGCCGTTTTTCGTTTTACACCTTCACGCATGCGAGAAGGCGGAGGTGAGTACCCGCCTCAGGCGAAGATCGTCATCAGATAGGCGATAAACAGCGCCATATGCGCTGCACCGTTGAGCACGTTGGTGCGTCCGGTCGAGAACGATATCTGACACAGTAACAATGACGCCATCATGACAATCATTTCTGGCGCACCCAGCGCAAACTGCAGCTCATTGCCGGTCATAAAGGCAATCATCGTCACGACAGGAACGGTCAATGAAATCGTTGCCAGCACGGAGCCAAAGAACAGATTCATTGCGCGCTGAACCTGGTTGTTGAGTACCGCTTTCAGCGCACCCAACCCTTCTGGGGAGAGAATCAACAGGGCCACCAGGAAGCCGGTAAAGGCCACAGGCGCATTCAATTCAGTCAACAGCGTTTCGAGCGGATTAGCGTTCATCTTGGTCACGGCAATCACCGCAATCAGATGCACGATCAGCCAAATGGTGTGCCACAGGCTGCTATGCGCGGATGGCTTGCCGTGATGCGGGTCATCGCCGTCATCTTCATGCTCATAGACAAACAGGCTTTGGTGCGTCTTGGTTTGAATCAGCAGGAATACGCCGTACATTGCGGCAGAGATCAGCGCGACCAGCAGAGCCTGACCGGTGGTGAAATTCGCACCCGGTAGCGCCATCGGAAACACCAGAACGATAATCGCCAGCGGAAACAGGGCAATCAGATACTGTTTAATCCCAAACAAATTCATGTACTGGGTCGCAAATTTTTGTCCGCCCAGCAATAACGAAAAGCCGACCAGACCGCCGGTCACAATCATGATGATGGAATAAAGCGTATCGCGCATCAGCGTCGGCGCGGCATCGCCTGTCGCCATTAATGCAGAAATGAGACTGACTTCGAGGATAACGACGGAAAGGCTTAAAATCAGCGAGCCGTAAGGCTCTCCAAGACGGTGTGCCAGAACATCGGCGTGTCGTACTACGCTAAAGGCGCTAAATAAAATACCTACCAGAGCAAGAGCATTAATCCCAACGACCACTGGCAATGACTGACTGCTTCCTAAGAAGAAGAGCACAGCCAGTGCCACGACCGGGAAAATGAGTGACGTCTCCTTGTGGCGGGTTTTTACCGCCTCCTGTGTTGTTATCATGCGATTCTCCGTCAATGCAGATGATTGTAATTATAGAGTGAAATTCAAGCCCACTAAACTAACAGAAAACAGGTAAATCAGCGTAATGTTTTACCTAATTTTACGTCAGGTGTGATTTTTCAATCAAACAGCCCGTAATGACGTGTTAATGAAAAATATATCCTACTTAACAGCGTATTAAGTTGTTTGATTTAACACAAATGTCATAGTGCTGGCAGAGGTGAAATCTATCAACCACACTTATTATTTTAGTAAAAAGAGAGGTTAATGATGCCTTATAAATCCAAAAGTGATTTACCCGATAGCGTACAGCATGTGCTGCCAGCGCATGCGCAGGAGATTTATAAAGAAGCGTTTAACAGCGCCTGGGATCAATACAAAGACAAAGACGATCGCCGGGACGATGCCAGCCGCGAAGAGACCGCACATCGCGTTGCCTGGGCTGCGGTCAAACATGATTACGAAAAAGGTGAGGATGATAAGTGGCACAAAAAGAAATAGCAGCCAAATGATTAGCCGCCTCTGTTTGGACATTTCTGGCTGTTGAACTTTCGTTGTATTGCAACCGGCCCGTTATTTGCTTATCGTTTGTTAACTGCTGTCAAAATGAGCAGTCAATACAATGCCGGGAAGGCGCTAACAGTTGTCGCAAGGAAGCAAGCAGTGGCGGAGGTGTAAAGTGTTAACGCGTGATTTCTTGTTGAACGCAGATTGTAAAACGGCATTTGGTGACATAGAAGAATCGCTTCTCTGGTCAGCCGAACAGCGTGCAGCGTCGCTTGCGGCGACGATGGCCTGCCGTCCTGATAATGGCCCGGTGTGGATCTTTGGCTATGGCTCGCTGATGTGGAATCCCGCGCTGGAATACCGCGAATCCGCTACGGGTACGCTCCCTGGCTGGCATCGCGCGTTTTGTTTGCGCCTGACGGCTGGACGCGGAAGTGCCTGTCAGCCAGGCCGGATGCTTGCACTGAAAGAGGGCGGGCGCACCACGGGCGTGGCGTACCGTTTGCCGGACGACACGCTGGAAGACGAGCTGACCCTGCTGTGGAAGCGCGAAATGATCACCGGCTGCTATATGCCGAGCTGGTGCAAGCTGGAACTCGACGACGGACGCACCGTCAATGCGCTGGTGTTTATCATGGACCCGCGTCATGCGCTCTACGAAGCGGACACCCGCACGCAGGTGATTGCGCCGTTGATTGCAGCGGCCAGCGGCCCGCTGGGCACCAACGCAGAGTATGTATTCTCGCTTGATCAAGAACTGGCACGTTTGGGAATGAAAGATGACTGCCTGAACGAGCTGGTGTCGAAGGTCAAAACGTTGATGGACGGAGAATCTCAGGAAGGGCAGTTACGCCCAGGATTCGCCTGATAAAAAAGCCCGGTCACGCCATGCGTTCCGGGCCGTACCCTTCGCTGTCACGCTGCTACATAACTCACGGAGTGTTCGAGCGACTGACTGTGACTGTCGATCAACACATCCCATGTGCCGGTATAAGGCACCGTTAGCCACGCATTATCTTTGTTCTGCACGCTTAAAATATCCGCCTGCGACGACTTCTGCGCTTTTGTGCTCATCAAATGAATATGACAGCGCTCTGAGCAACGCACCACCACTGTATCCCCGCCAAACAGTTTCAAACTTGTTTTTACCAGTGCCATTATTTACCCCGTAGTCCGAAAACAACGCTCTCCCTGCGGTTAATCCTGAGCGTGATGTTGTTCACAATTCACTCATGGCATAACACCAAAGGGGAAGGGTCGGGATGCTGATTTTGATCAAAAAATGGCGTAACGATTAAACAAAAATGACAAAATGCCTGAAAGGGATTAACTGGCGCGTATTTGAACAGGCAAATACGCGCCGTCATAACATTAAATGCGGAAATGACCAGCCGTTTCAGCCAGGTCACCCGCCTGGCTCTGCAGAGCGCCTGCCGCGGCGGCGGATTCCACCACCAGTTCGGCGTTCTGCTGCACCATGCGATCGAGATGCGTCACGGCATGATTAATCTCATGAATGCCTTTCATCTGCTCGCTGGTCGCCACTGAAATTTCACGCATAATCCCCGACACGCTACCAATGCTCGCGCGAATCTCATCCATGCTTTCACCGGCAAGGTGAACATAGCGCGATCCGGTTGCCACGCTGTGGGCGGTCGAATCGATCAGCGTTTTGATCTCTTTCGCGGCCTGCGCACTGCGGCTCGCCAGACTGCGCACTTCGCCCGCAACCACCGCAAACCCGCGACCTTGTTCACCCGCACGCGCGGCTTCCACCGCTGCGTTCAGCGCCAGAATGTTGGTCTGGAATGCGATTCCGTCGATAACGCTGGTGATGTCCCCGATCTTCGCAGAGGCCACTTCAATTGACTGCATGGTGGTGATGGCTTGTGAAACCACTTCGCCCCCGCGTGATGCGGCAGCAGAGGCTTTACTGGCCTGATCGTTGGCTTCAGCGGCGGACTCATTAGACTGCGTCACAGACGCGGTAATTTGCTCAACCGCACTGGCGGTTTCACGCAGGCTGGAGGCGGCTTGTTCGGTACGCCCGGAAAGATCCTGGTTGCCGGCCGCAATTTCACGCGCCGCATTTTTCACCGAGGCGCTGGCATCACGCAGTTGCACCATCACTGTCGAGAGCTTATCGCTAAAGGCGTTAAACGCGTGGGCGATTTCTGCCACTTCATCCTGACCATTTTCCGGTAAGCGCTGAGACAAATCGTTGGTCCCGTTCGCGATGGCGTGCATGGCATCACGAACATCTGACAGGCGTTTCAGCAATCGGGCGATCACGAAGTGAATAATGGCCCCGCTGAGCAGCACCAGAATCACCAGCGACAGGCCAGAGGCTTTCAGCAGCGAACGCATTCCCGACGTGGCGTCGCTGTTGTCGAGTGCGACCACCAACATCCAGTGGGTGCCCGCGACCGGGGTGGCGATAAAGGTTTTCTCGACGCCCCCTAAGGTTCCGTCGATGGCTGCACCTTTTTTCAGCGCGTTCAAATCCACATTTTTGATGGCTTCGGAAAACGGCTTCATTGTTTGAGCCGGATCGTTTGCGGCAATCACAGTCCCGTCGCTGTCGATCAGCAACCCGCTGCTGGCAGGCGTAGGATGGATCCCGCGAACGTTCGCGACCACGCTGTCCATCGCCACGTCTCCGGCGACGACCGCTTTCAGCTCACCGTTCTCTTTCACCGGCACGGCAAACGTCACCACCAGTTTAGCCGTTCCGGCATCCACATAAGGCGCAGTCACGACGGGCGCATCGGCGGTAACAACCTGCTGATACCAAGGGCGAACGGTCGGATCATAATCAGCCGGTACGCCCTCGGGATCGGAGAATTTCGCCGTTTTACTGGCGTAGCCGACGTAAACGTTGGTAAACCCACCCGCCTGAGCCAGCTGTTTAAACACCGGGACCGGATCGTCATTCAGGGCCACGGATTGCGCAGACGCGATTACCGTGAGCTTGCTATTCACCCAGTCGGCAATAGCCATATTGTGGCTGGCGCTGGTACTGGCCAGGATATCGCGCTGAGATTGTTGGTTATCCTGCCGTGTGACGTAGAAGTTGATAACGGTATTAAGAATAAGGGCAACGACCAGACAGCCTGTCGTTGCGGCGATGATACGAGCGCGAATTGACCTGAACATACGTTAATACCTGCTGAGTTGACTTAAGATTCGTATCGGCAACCCAGCCGGGAACTTGATGGTGCAACCGCTTCCATAAGAAAATAATATTTTCTGAGGTTTATTATTAAAAAGTTAATACTTTATCGGCGGCCAGCGTCCACTGGGCTAATTCGACCAACGTGCCGATTTCCACGCCCTCAATCAGCGGCAAAGAGGTGATCCCGCGTCCGTCAGTGCAGGTCTTGCACAGCTTTACCGGAACGTCCTGCGCGGTCAGGATCTCCAGCATCTGCTGGATGTTATAGCCCTCGGCAGGTTTCTGTCCTTTTAGCCCGGCGGTCACCGCATCCGACATCAAAAAAAGCCGCAGTTCCAGAGCGCTCTCCTGATCGCGTAAAGCAATTGCCAGTCGCAGACTGTTAAAAAGAGATTCACTTCCGTAAGCCGCACCGTTGGCGACGATAACGATTTTCTGCATGTTGACTCCAGTTTCATAAAGGGGCACGGATATTGCTTAGCTCAAGGAATAAAACGATCCGGGAGAGTAAGCATGACGAACATCTACGGCAGTCCCCCCGGCGCAACCGAATGGCTTCAGCGCGCAAAGCGGATGCGCAAACAACAGTTCAGCAACCTGGCGCAGCTCGGCGAACTGGTGAGCTGCATCAGCACGCTTGCCCACATGCTACAGTGCGAGCGCGGGGCGTCAAACATCTGGCTCTGCTCGCAGGGGAAGCTGTACGCCGCCGAGTGTAAAGCCAGCCGGGCATTAGCCGATGAAAACCTGGCAGCATTTCACGTTGCGCTGGCGCAGCAGTCGCCTTTTTCAGGCAGCGCCGTCTGCGAGCGTATCGCCAGCGCACTCCATCAGCTTGAGCAGTTGGGTCCATTGCGGGAGGCCGTCGTGTCGCGCAGCATCAAAGCGCATCTGGCGATGGAACAATACAGCCGTACGCTGCGCCATGTCCTCAGTATCATTCCTCAGCTCAATGACAGCATTGACGATCCGCAAATAGCCAGTCGTTTTGTGGCGCTGTATAGCCTGATGCAGGGCAAAGAGCTGGCGGGGCAGGAGCGCGCGCTGGGCGCGATTGGTTTTACCGAAGGCCACTTTAGCGATGATATGCGCCAGACGCTGGTCGATCGCATCGACGCTCAGCAAGCCTGTTTTGATGTTTTCCTGTCGCGCGTCCAGCCTGACGTGCAGACCACCTTTGATCGCCACTGCCTGCCCGGTGTCGAAACCGAACAGCTGCGCCGGATCGCCTGTACCCGCCAACCGTCTGCCGACCAGGGGGCGACTGCGCTCAACTGGTTTGCGCTGCAAACGGCGCGCCTTGAACATTTACGCGCTCTGGAAGAGGTGATGATTGCCGATCTGATGCACGCCGTCGAAGAGAAAATGCATTCAGATAATGAATCGTTTGGGCTTACTGACGAGACGGATGACCCGTTCACGCACTGGCCCGACAAACCGCTCCTGTCGCTGGTGCGTCAGCAGGCGCGCGAAATCGAACTATTGTCCCGCCAGCTTGCTTCGTTGCGCGACACGCTTGAGGAGCGCAAAACCATCGATAAAGCGAAAAGCGTGCTCATGACGCATCAAAATATGAGCGAAGAACAGGCGTGGTATGCCCTGCGCAAAATGGCGATGGATAAGAATCAACGCATGGTGGATATCGCCCGCGCGCTGCTCACGGTAAAGACGTTATGGCAGGTAATACCAAAGGGGTAGATGCACAATGGGCGGGCAAGGTTTGCATGATTGAGGTGCGAAAAGCGGGAGCAACAGCGTGAAAACTGCCTGATTGAGGCGTTAAAACCTGGCATCCGCTTTGCATTATCAGATTAACAAATTTTAACGACGCGCCAACGGCGGTGCGTTCGTTTTCAGGATAAAGGCGTCCAGCAATGCTTCGGCATTGGCGGGCGCTTTTTTTTGGCTTTTTTTCGGGAGTGAGCATGGTGAACTGGACGAGACGGCGATTTTTACAGGCAAGCGCAATAGCGAGCGGGGCGATGCTGCTTCCAGGCGTCATGCACTCTGCGTGGGCGGCAGGCTCGGATAAACCGGAGCTGGAGACGGTGCGCGTGGGCTTTATCCCGCTGACCGACTGCGCACCGCTGGTGATCGCCGCGCTAAAAGGTTTTGACAAAAAATACGGCATTACGATTGTGCCCACGAAAGAAGCCAGCTGGGCTGCAGTGCGCGACAAACTAGTCGCCGGTGAACTGGACGCGGCACACATTCTGTATGGCCTGCTGTACGGACTAGAGCTGGGTATCGCCGGTAAACCGCAGCCGATGGCCAATCTGATGACCCTGAACCACAACGGTCAGGCCATCACACTTTCAAACGATCTGCTGGATAAAGGCGTGCGCGACGTTGACGGGCTGAAAAAGCTGATTCAGCAGCAGGCCCCCGGCACTTACAGTTTCGCCCATACCTTCCCAACCGGCACGCACGCCATGTGGCTCTATTACTGGCTGGCGAGCGCGGGCATCAATCCGTTTGACGATGTGCGCACCGTAGTGGTTCCGCCGCCGCAGATGGTGATGAACATGCGCATCGGCAACATGGTTGGTTTTTGCGTTGGCGAACCGTGGAACGCCCGTGCTATCAACGACCGAATCGGCTTTACCGCCGCTACCTCACAATCCATCTGGCCGGAACATCCGGAGAAAATTCTCGGCACGCGCCGCGACTGGGTCGAGAAAAATCCGCACACCGCGCGCGCGCTGGTCTGCGCCGTGATGGAGGCCGCTCGCTGGATTGATGCCTCACCGGAAAACAAACGTGAAACGGCGCTCATTCTCTCGCGTCGCGCCTGGCTTAACACCAAAGAGCAGTATCTCACCGGCCGCATGCTGGGCGAATACGATAACGGCATCGGCCAGCGCTGGCAGGATGCCCATCCGATTCGTTTCTTCAACGACGGCGCGGTCAGCTACCCGTGGCACTCCGACGGCATGTGGTTCCTGACTCAGTTCCGCCGCTGGGGCCTGCTGAAAACCGAACCGGATTACGCCGGAATTGCACAACGCATTAATCAGACCGCCGTCTGGCAGGACGCCGCTACCGCCGTGGGCGGGATCAGCACGCCGTCGTCACCCATGCGCAGCAGCACACTTATGGACGGCACCGTCTGGAACGGCACCGATCCTGAAGGCTACGCCAGTCGCTTCGCCATTCACCGTAAAGGGGCATGAAATGAAACAGATGCAAACTACACAGATCGTGGCTGAAAAGTCCGTCAGCGGTGAAGTCATCACGCTGCCACCGGTTCAGGTTCGTCGCCGTGCACCGGCGTTTGCCCGCCGGATAAATGAATTTCTCCAGCGCGTGATCCCGGCGTTTCTGGGGTTGGGATTGCTGGTGGTGTTATGGCAACTGGCCGCGATCAACAGCAAAGGTTTCCCTACGCCGCTCAGTACGCTTGATTCCGCTATCACGCTGTTTGCCGATCCGTTTTACCGTGACGGACCGAACGACATGGGGATTGGCTGGAACATTCTCGCCTCGCTCCAGCGCGTGGCGATTGGATTCGGGCTGGCGGCGATTGTCGGCATTCCGCTCGGTTTCCTGATTGGACGATTCACCTTTTTCTCGCGCATGTTCACCCCGCTTATTGCCCTTCTGCGCCCAGTCAGCCCGCTGGCGTGGCTGCCTATCGGTCTGCTGCTGTTCCAGAAAGCGGAACCGGCGTCGAGCTGGACCATTTTCATCTGTTCTATCTGGCCGATGGTGATCAACACCGCCGAAGGGGTGCGCCGTATTCCGCAGGACTACCTCAACGTCGCGCGGGTATTGCAACTTTCTGAGTGGACCATCATGCGCCGCATTCTGTTTCCGGCCGTGTTGCCCGCTGTGTTGACAGGCGTGCGGCTCTCGATTGGCATTGCGTGGCTGGTGATTGTCGCCGCCGAAATGCTGACTGGGGGCGTGGGGATCGGCTTCTGGATCTGGAACGAGTGGAACAATCTCAACGTCGAAAACATTCTCATCGCCATCGTCATCATCGGCGTGGTCGGGTTGCTGCTGGAGCAGGGGCTGATGCTGATTGCCCGTCGTTTTAGCTGGCAGGAAAAATAAGGAACGAACATGAAACCATTAATTCAGGTACAGGGCGTAAGCCAGCGTTTTTCCACCGCCAGCGGCGAGTTTCTGGCGCTGCAAAACGTCTCTTTTGATATCCACGAAGGCGAAACCGTCAGTCTGATTGGCCACTCCGGCTGCGGCAAATCCACGCTGCTGAACCTTATCGCCGGGATCACGTTACCCACAGAAGGTGGGCTGATCTGCGATAACCGCGAAATCGCCGGGCCGGGCCCGGAACGCGCGGTGGTGTTCCAGAACCACTCGTTGCTGCCGTGGCTGACCTGTTTCGACAACGTGGCGCTGGCGGTAGATCAGGTTTTCCGCCGTACCATGAGCAAAGCGGAGCGCAAGGAGTGGATCGAACACAATCTCGATCGCGTGCAGATGGGTCATGCGCTGCATAAACGTCCGGGGGAAATCTCCGGTGGGATGAAGCAGCGCGTGGGCATCGCGCGGGCGCTGGCGATGAAGCCAAAAGTGTTGCTGATGGACGAGCCTTTTGGCGCGCTGGATGCATTGACCCGCGCGCATCTGCAGGATTCGGTCATGAAAATCCAGCAGGAGCTGAACACCACCATCGTGCTGATCACCCACGATGTCGACGAAGCGGTGCTGCTCTCCGATCGCGTGCTGATGATGACCAACGGGCCGGCAGCCACGGTGGGCGAGATTTTGCAGGTCGATTTACCGCGTCCGCGCAATCGCGTGCAACTGGCGGAGGACAGCCGCTATCACCACATGCGCCAGCAAGTTCTGCGCTTCCTCTACGAAAAACAGCCGAAAGCGGCCTGAGGAGTTAACGATGCGACTGGTCATTATTGGCAACGGTATGGCGGCAACGCGACTGATCGAGTCGCTGACCGAGCGTGCACCCGGTCGCTTTGCCATTACCGTCATCGGCGAGGAGGCGGAGCCCGCGTACAACCGCATTCAGCTCTCCCCGGTGCTGGGCGGCGAAAAACAGGCGGCCGCCACGCGGTTTCATGATGACGCCTGGTATCAGGCGCGTGGCGTGACGGTGATGACGGGTGAAAGGGTGACAGCGGTGGATCTGTCCGCGCGGGAAATCCGCACGCAACAGCGGTGTGTGAGCTGGGATGAACTGGTGTTCGCCACCGGATCGCAGCCGTTTATTCCGCCCGTAACGGGGTGCGACGGGGCGAACGTGTTTACCTTTCGCACCCTGAACGACGTGAACGCCATTCTGGCTGCAACTGGCCCCGTTGTTGTACTCGGCGGTGGTGTGCTCGGCGTGGAGGCCGCTGCGGCACTTCACCAGTCATGTGACAACGTCACAATTGTGCATCGCGGACCGTGGCTGATGGAACAGCAGCTTGACCCGCAGACAGGCGCGTTGCTGGAACAGGCGTTGAGCGAGCGCGGAATTCACTGCGAACTGGCGTCGGGGATTACCGACATCACTCCCCACACCGTCACCCTGACTGACGGGCGCACGCTTCCCGCCACGCGTGTGGTGCTGGCGACCGGCGTATTACCCAACGCTGCACTGGCGAAAGCCAGCGGGCTGCTGTGTGCCAAAGGGATCGTGGTGGACCGCCTGATGCAAGCCTCGCACCCCGGCGTCAGTGCCATTGGCGAGTGCTGTGAAATTGACGGCCAAACGTGGGGGCTGGTCGCACCGTGTCTGGCGCAGGCCGATATTTTGGCCGCCAGATTGGCGGGTGAAACCTGCGCCGCATTTACTCCGTGCGACAGCGGTATGCGCCTGAAAGTGACCGGCATTGAGCTGTTCAGCGCCGGTTGCGTGACGGCGCAGGCGGACGATGCCCTCTGGACGTCGTGGGATCCGCTGACGCGTCATTACCGCCGCTTATTGATTCGCAACGGCGCGCTTGCGGGCGTGCTGATGTTTGGCGATTGCCGCAGTGCGGCGACGCTCACCGATTTACTGGCAAAGCCGGTGCCCGCGCAGGCGGACTGGCTGTTCGATCGATTCACTACGCAACCGCAGGTTGCAGGACAGAACGCTATGACAAAACCTACTCTGGTGGTGGTTGGACACGGTATGGTCGGCCACCATTTTCTCGAAGATTGTGTCAACCGCAATTTGCATCAGCACTATCAGATTGTCGTGTTTGGCGAAGAGCGCCATGCGGCCTACGACCGAGTGCATCTCTCGGCCTATTTTGACGATCGTAACGCCGATTCACTCTCGTTGGTGCAGGGCGATTTCTTTGCCGAGAATGGCATTGAGCTGCGTCTTTCACAGCAAATCGTCGATATCGACCGCGAGGCGCGGGTGGTGCGCACCGCCAGTGGGCACGAAACTCACTGGGACAAACTGGTGCTGGCAACGGGATCGTATCCGTTTGTGCCGCCCGTGCCGGGCCGCGATCTGTCTGGCTGCTTTGTGTATCGCACGCTGGACGACCTGGACAATATCGCGGCGCATGCCGCCCATGCTCGACGCGGCGTGGTGATCGGCGGCGGTCTGTTAGGGCTGGAAGCCGCGAATGCGCTTAAGCAACTGGGACTGGAAACGGACGTGGTCGAATTCGCCCCGAACCTGATGGCGGTTCAGCTTGATAACGACGGTGCGGCGATGCTGCGCCGCAAAATCGAGGCCCTCGGCGTTGGTGTACACACCAGCAAATCGACGACTGAAATCGCCCGCACCGATGACGGCCTGGTCCTGCGTTTTGCCGATGGCGGCGAGCTGAACACCGATATGGTGGTCTTTTCCGCCGGGATCCGCCCGCAGGACGCGCTGGCACGCAGCAGTGGACTCACCCTCGGTGAACGCGGTGGGATCAGTATCGACAACCGTTGCCGCACTTCGGATGAAGACGTGTTTGCCATCGGCGAATGCGCCCTGTGGGAAGGTAAAATCTTTGGCCTGGTGGCGCCTGGCTATCAGATGGCCCGCGTGGCGGCGGCACAGCTTGCCGGGGAAGAAAACGCGTTTGCGGGCGCGGATATGAGCACCAAACTGAAGCTGTTGGGCGTTGACGTCGCCTCCTTTGGCGATGCGCATGGCCGCACCCCGGGTGCGCAGAGTTATCAGTGGACGCACGGTCCGCAGCAAATCTACAAGAAAATCGTGGTCAGCGAAGACGGGAAAACCCTGCTCGGCGGCGTGCTGGTGGGCGATGCCGCCGAATACGCGACGCTGGTGCAGATGATGCTCAACGACATCAGCCTGCCGAAAGATCCGGAAACGCTGATTTTGCCGGCGGTTGCGGGGAGTGCGCCTAAAGTGCTGGGCGTTGCCGCGCTGCCGGATAGCGCGCAGATCTGCTCCTGTCATAACGTCAGTAAAAGTGATATCTGCCAGGCGGTGAGCGCCGGGGCGACGGACATCGGCGCGGTCAAACAGTGCACCAAAGCTGCCACCGGCTGTGGTGGGTGTAGCGCGCTGGTGAAACAGGTGATGGAGTTCCAGCTGGCGGCGCAGGGCGTGGAGGTGAAAAAGGATATCTGCGAACACTTCGCTTACTCGCGTCAGGAAATTTACCACCTGGTACGCGTCAATCGCATCCACACCTTCGAACAGCTGATTGCCCGCTACGGGCAGGGGCATGGCTGCGAAATCTGCAAGCCGTTGGTTGGGTCGGTACTGGCGTCATGCTGGAACGAATATCTGCTCAAACCCGCGCATCTGCCGCTCCAGGACACCAACGACCGCTATTTTGCCAATATTCAAAAAGACGGCACGTATTCGATTGTTCCGCGCATGCCTGCCGGTGAAGTCAGCGCTGACGGGCTGATCGCCATCGGGCAAATCGCCAAGCGTTATCAACTGTACAGCAAAATTACCGGCGGTCAGCGCATCGACCTGTTTGGCGCAACGCTGGAGCAACTGCCGGAGATCTGGCAGGCGATGGTCGAAGCCGGATTTGAGACCGGGCACGCCTACGGAAAATCGCTGCGTACCGTCAAATCCTGCGTCGGTTCGACGTGGTGTCGCTACGGCGTGCAGGATTCCACGGGCCTGGCCGTGACGCTGGAGCATCGTTACAAAGGTCTGCGCGCGCCGCATAAAATCAAAATGGCGGTGTCAGGCTGCACCCGCGAATGCGCCGAAGCGCAGAGTAAAGACGTCGGGGTGATCGCGACCGATAAGGGCTGGAACCTTTATCTGTGCGGGAACGGCGGCATGAAACCACGCCATGCGGATCTGTTTGCCAGCGATCTGGACGACGAAACCCTGCTGCGCACCGTGGACCGTTTCCTGATGTTTTACATCCGTACCGCCGACCGTCTGCAACGCACCAGCACCTGGATGGACAATCTGGAGGGCGGCATCGAGTATCTGCGCGATGTGATCATGAACGACAGTCTGGGGATTGCCTACGAACTGGAGCAGGAGATGGCGCGGATTGTCGACACGTATCAGTGTGAATGGCAAACCACGCTCGCCGATCCGAACCGTCTGGCGCTGTTCCGCACCCGCGTAAACGCGCCGGTGACGGAGGGCTTCAAACGCTGGCAGGAAATTTGTGCACTAGACGAAATCCCGGAACATGCGGGCATTGGCGCGCATCTTGGCGAACAGCAAATCGCGCTGTTCCGTTTCGGCAAAGCCGTGTATGCGCTGGAAGATATCGAGCCGGGCAGCAGCGCCAGCGTGCTGTCGCGCGGGATTCTGGGGGATACGAGCGGCGAGCCGATCGTTATCTCTCCGCTGTACAAACAGCGTATTCGCCTGCGCGACGGGCGTCAGGTGGAGAGCGGCGAACCGGCAGTGCGTGTCTGGCCGGTGAAAATCGAAGGCGACAAAGTGTGGGTGAGCAGCGAAGAACTGGTGATGCGCGCGGAGGCTTCATGACAGAAACCCGAACGACGTGCCCGTATTGCGGTGTCGGCTGTGGCGTGGTGGCAAGCGTAACGAATGGCGAAGTGCGCGTGCGCGGTGACGAAACGCATCCGGCAAATTACGGCAGATTGTGTGTCAAAGGCTCGGCGCTGGGGGAAACAACCGGCCTGGAAGGGCGGTTATTACGCCCGATGATCGACGATGTTGAGGTTGACTGGTCACAGGCGCTGGATATTGCGGGCGAGCGTTTACGGGAGATTATCGCGACTGATGGCCCGCAGGCCGTGGCGTTTTATGCCTCCGGCCAACTCCTGACGGAAGATTACTACGCGGCCAATAAGCTGATGAAGGGATTCATTGGCGCGGCGAATATCGACACCAATTCGCGGCTGTGTATGTCCTCGGCCGTAACCGGCTATAAGCGCGCGTTTGGCGAAGATATCGTCCCGTGCAGCTACGACGATATCGAAAAGACCGATCTGGTGGTGCTGGTGGGATCGAATGCCGCCTGGACGCATCCGGTGCTTTATCAACGGCTGGTGCAGGCGCGCGCCGCTAACCCGGCGTTAAAGGTGGTGGTTATCGATCCCCGCCAAACCGCGACCTGTGATATCGCCGATCTGCATCTCGCGTTGCTGCCGGGCAGCGATGCGGGATTATTTGTCGGACTGCTCAATCATATTCAGGGCGAAAATAGCTGGCCTGCGCCGCGCGTGGCGGAATTTTGCGGATTAACGCTCGCGGACGTAGAGACGTTTTATCGCTGGTTCAGCGACGCGCCGCGCGCCGTCACGCTCTTCACCATGGGCATCAACCAGTCGACGAGCGGGAGCGACAAGTGCAACGCGATTATTAACGTCCATCTTGCCAGCGGGAAATTTGCCCGTGAAGGCTGCGGACCGTTTTCGTTGACCGGACAGCCTAATGCGATGGGCGGGCGAGAAGTGGGCGGGCTGGCCAATCAGTTGGCCGCACACATGAATTTTGAGCCAGACGATCTCGCGCGCGTGGCCCGTTTCTGGGGAACCGAGCGGCTGGCGCAGACGCCAGGGCTGATGGCGGTCGAACTGTTTGACGCCATTGCGCGCGGTGAAGTGAAAGCCGTGTGGATTATGGGAACCAATCCTGCCGTTTCGCTGCCTGATAGCCACGCCGTGTGTCAGGCGCTGGCGGCGTGTCCGCTGGTGATCGTCTCCGAAGTCATGCGTGATACGGACACCAGTCGCTTTGCGCATATCCGTTTTCCGGCGCTCGGTTGGGGGGAGAAAAACGGGACAGTCACCAACTCTGAACGCCGGATTTCGCGTCAGCGTGCGTTTTTGCCCGCGCCGGGCGAGGCAAAACCGGACTGGTGGATTATCGCTGAGATAGCCAAAAAACTGGGTTACGTTGCCGCGTTTAACTGGCAGCATCCGCAGGAAATTTTCTGCGAACACGCCGCGCTGTCGGCGTTTGAAAACACGGGTGCGAGGGCGTTTAACTTACGTGACCTTGTCACGTTAACGCGTCAGCAGTGGGATGATTTGGAGCCGTATCAATGGGCAACAGGTGAAATGCCGGTGCGGAGAATTATCCCGGTAGAGCCGGAACATCATGGCGCGGTACCCGATGCGCTTTATCCGCTGATTCTGAACAGCGGTCGTATCCGCGATCAGTGGCACACCATGACCCGCACGGGATATGTTCCGCGGCTGATGCAGCATATCGCCGAGCCGCAGGTGGATGTCTCGGCGGCCGATGCCGCGCGTTTTGCGTTGCAGGACGGCCAACTGGCCCGCCTGAGTTCGCCGCGCGGGGTGATGGTCGCGCGCGTCAATGTGAGTGCGGGGCAACGAGACGGTGAAGTGTTTACCCCGATGCACTGGAATAACCGTTTTGCGCGTCAGGGAAAGGTGAACGCGCTGGTGGAAAGGCGTTGCGATCCGCATTCCGGTCAGCCAGAGAGTAAACAAACGGCGATAAGGATCATGCCGTGGCAGCCTGGCTGGCAGGGTGAACTTTACGCTCGTGAGTTGCCGGAATTGCCCGCTTTTGCCCACTGGTGGTGCAAGGCAACGGTGGGTGTTGAACGTCTGACGCTGGCGAGTGACAAAGCGCTGTCAGAGGTGATTCTGGCGCACTGTAGCGCGAAGGGCTGGCAGTTACAGATTGCCCAGACCGGCGAGCGTAGCAGCATGCTGGCATGGCATAACGGCGATTTGATGCTGGGATTCTGGGAAGGAAAAGCGCGGTCAGCGCTGGCACATGATTTTATTGTGTCGGCGTTTCAGACGCCGCCGTCTGCGCTCTTTGAACGTCACGCGTTGTTGGATGGCCAAAGTCCTGGCGAGCGCAAAGACCCAGGACGGATAATCTGTAGCTGCTTTGGCGTGGGAGAAAACACCCTCCGTGAGGCGATTGCGGGCGGGTGCGATTCAGTTGCGGCGCTAGGCGCGAAGCTGCGCTGTGGGACCAACTGCGGGTCATGCGTGCCGGAACTGAAAGGGTTAGTGGCTGAGGTTAATACAGTTGTATAAACCATTTCCAAAAATCCGTTAAAGATTATACCGAGAATTGGATCTGAAAGCGGTGCCCTTTGGTCCGGCTGTAAATCGTTGAGTCGTTGACCACAGGCCGGGGCGACGCGCACGGATGCGCGGAGAGGGCGTGACCTGCAGGGATGCAGGATCGCGCCCGACCCGAAAGCCGAAGGGAATAAGACGAAAGTACCGCGTAGCGGCGATTTTCTTGCCGGGAGCCGGGATTGTTAAGGGGGCGGCGATGTATGAACCGGTCACATGGGTAACACTTTAAACCGGGCACATGGGTAACAGGTTATAACGGTACGGTAAACAGCTGACGGAGGTTTGCCGTGCCCTGGACTGAGACTGTTACCATGCAACGTTTGCAGTTTGTCGCGACCTGCCTTGAAGGCAACCTTCCCGTTGCCGAGGTATGCCGCCGCTTTAATATCAGCCGTAAGACCGGTTACAAGTGGCTGGCCCGTTTTTCACCGGATGATACCGCCTCCCTGGCTGACCGCTCCCGGGCACGCCATCACCAGAACTCAACCCCTGAACCCATGGTGCAGCTGTTGCTGGACACTAAACAGCAGCACCCGCTATGGGGTCCGGACAAAATCAGGCAGCGACTGCTTAACCTGAATATCACCGGCGTGCCTGCGGCCAGTACGATTGGAGAGCTGTTTCGGGTTCACGGGCTGGTTAAAAAGCGTCGGCCTCCGGCTTTTAAATCCACACGACCTCATGAACTACATACTGTCGTCCACCCCAATGATGTCTGGAGTGCCGATTTCAAGGGTAAATTTACTCATACCGGCGGGCGCTGGTGTCACCCTTTTACGCTGACCGACAACTGCAGCAGGATAGTGCTGGCGTGCGATGCCACCTATATGCCTGACGGCCGGTTTGTCATTCCCTGCCTTGAACGGGTATTCCGGGAATGCGGTATGCCACAGGTGCTGCGTACGGATAACGGACCGCCGTTTGCCGGTGCTGGCCTGTGGGGGCTGAGCCAGATGTCCATCTGGCTGATTAAATGTGGTGTCCTGCCGGAACGTATCCGGCCGGGTAAGCCCACAGAGAACGGGCGGCATGAGCGGATGCACCGGACTCTGAAGGATGCACTAAAGCGACATACAAAGTTCACGTCCCTGGAAGAGCAGCAGGCCTGGCTGGATGCCTGGCGCAGTGAGTTTAATGACATACGCCCCCACAAGGCGCTGGGCGGAAAAACACCCGGCTCGGTCTGGTATCCGTCAGAGCGCATCTTTACCGGCCCACTGAAGGCAATGCCGGTACCGGATGATGCTCGGACATTACGCGTCTCAGTAAAAGGCGATTTATGCTTTAACAGCACCCGGATATTTTTATCGGAGGCGCTGAGGGGGGAATGGATATGGATGAAGCAGGTCGAAGAAGATCTGGATGAGATAGGTTTTGGTGAGCTGATACTGGCCCGGTACGACAGACGAAATCATCGTATAATCCGGGCCGATTAAGTCAAAAAGTGTTACCTATGTGACCGGTCAGATCTGTAACCCATGTGACCGGTTCATACACGATAGCCCCCTTAACACGTTCACGTGTGGGGCAGTGACAGATCGGCAAAAAAGTAAAGTGAACGGAACAACCCACTGAGCCGCATATTCCCCTCACCTTGTCCCTCTCCCCAAGGGGGCGAGGGGATTGTTCAGCGCCACATCGGCCACAGCGATCAATCAGACTTCCTGCTCATGCAGGCTAAAAACGATTCAGGATAATCCGGAAATTCCCCTTAAAGCTGCAAACTGTCCCAAACCACGTTATGGTGTAAACTGGTCACACATGAGATCTGGATCACATTTATACATTGATGGTTGCTGTTACCCGCGTTCGAAATCTTCTTCTCCTCCTCCTTGTTCCAGCCGGAGCCGTTTTGGCTGCGCCGAATTCCTTTATGCAGCAGGCGCAAAATCCGTTCGATAACAATGGCGATAGCCTACCGGATCTCGGCCTCGCGAAACCCAATGGCGAAAGCGAAAAGCATCTCGCCGAAATGGCGAAAGCATTCGGCGAAGCGAGCATGACCGACAACGGCCTGACGACCAGCGAGCAGGCGCGTCAGTTTGCGTTTGGCAAAGTGCGTGATGCGGTCAGCGGCGAAGTGAATGAGCAGATTGAATCCTGGCTTTCGCCATGGGGGAACGCCAGCGTCGATTTGCTGGTCGACGAAGAGGGCAAATTTAACGGCAGCAGCGGCAGGTGGTTTATCCCCTGGCAGGACAATAATCGCTACCTGAGCTGGAGCCAGCTGGGCCTTACGCAGCAAACGGATGGCCTGGTGAGCAACGCGGGGATTGGCCAGCGCTGGGTGGCAGGAAAATGGCTGCTCGGTTACAACACGTTTTACGACAATCTGCTGGATGAGAATCTGCAAAGAGCCGGGCTTGGGGCGGAAGCCTGGGGTGAAAACCTGCGCCTGTCGGCCAATTATTATCAGCCGTTTGCCAGCTGGCGTGACAGCTCGGATCTCCAGGAGCAGCGCATGGCGCGCGGATATGATGTGACGGCCAAAGCCTGGCTGCCGTATTTTCATCATCTGAATACCAGCGTGAGTTTTGAGCAGTATTTTGGCGATAACGTCGACCTGTTTCGCAGCGGGACGGGGTATCACAATCCGATGGCGGTTAATTTGGGTCTCGATTATACGCCGGTGCCTCTGCTGACGTTTTCCGCTGCGCATAAGCAGGGCGAAAGCGGCGTGAGTCAAAATAACCTGGGCATGAAGCTTAACTACCGCTTTGGCGTGCCGCTGAAAAAACAGCTGTCGTCGGAGGAAGTGGCAACGACCCGTTCGCTGCGCGGAAGCCGTTACGATCCGGTGGATCGCACCAGTCTGCCGGTGATGGAGTTCCGCCAGCGCAAAACGCTGTCGGTCTATCTTGCGACGCCACCTTGGGATTTAACGCCGGGGGAAACGGTGGTTCTGAAAATGCAGGTTCGCAGTACGCACGGCGTGCGACAGCTTCACTGGCAGGGCGATACGCACGCGCTGAGTTTGACCTCGCCCGCTAACGCCAATAGCGATGAGGGATGGAGCGTAATTATGCCTGCCTGGGATGCAAGCGAAGGGGCGACTAACCGTTGGAAACTGTCCGTCGTTGTCGAAGATAAAGATGGGCAGCGTGTCTCTTCCAATGAGATCACGCTCTCTCTGTCGCAACCGCTGGTGGCGTTGCCAGATGACGATGGCGGCTATCAGTTGCTGCCAAATGAGTGAGATTAAAAGATACGATCCTGATGTACCCACACTGCCGCTTCGACGCGCGATTTCAGCTTCATTTTCTTGAGCATATGCTTCACATGCACTTTCACCGTGCTTTCGGTGATATCCAGACGGCGGGCGATCATTTTGTTCGGCAAGCCCTGCGCGATCAGCTTCAGGATATCGCGCTCGCGCGGGGTCAACTGTGTGACATCGCGGTCAGATGTGGCGCGGTTGGCGCGCAGGCTGGCGGCGAGGACGGGGGTTAGCGCTTCGCTCAGCACCATTTCACCGGCTGCTGCCTGTTGCAGGGCTTTAAGCAAATCTTCCGGTTCCATGTCTTTGAGCAGATAGCCATCGGCTCCGCGTTTCAGCGCGGTGACAACGTCTTCTTCATGGTTTGACACGCTAAACACCACGATCCGTCCGGACAGCGACTTTTCACGCAATTTATCCAGCGTTTCCAGACCGTTCATGCCAGGCATATTGAGATCAAGCAGGATCAAATCAGGATCGAGTGATTCGGCAAGTTCAATACCCTGTTCGCCGTTGCTGGCTTCGCCCACAACGGTAATATCTTCCGCCATGCTGACGAGTTGTCTTACGCCGGTGCGCAGCATCGGATGATCGTCGATTAACAGAATGGTTGCCGGTTCCTGATTAGACATGGGTTTCTCCTTGAGAAGTGATTAGAGGCTTTTCGGGTATAAAGGTCACCACTACTTCAGTGCCGCCAGACTCACCCCGGCGAACCTGGCAATCTCCGCGCAGGCTTTGCGCTCGGTCTCGCATAATAATTAAACCATAGTGGTTGCTTCTCTCAGCGTTTTCCGGCACGCCGCAGCCGTTATCCTGAACGATAAGTTTCACCTGATTCTGGTGGTGACTTACGGTCACGGTGACTGCCGTCGCGCTGGCGTGCTTGAGCGTATTACTCAATGCCTCGCGGGCGATTTGTAGCAAATGGATGGCCTGATGCGAGGGCACAAAACGCGGGGGGAGCTGGTAATCCAGTTTCACCGGGAACCCCAGTCGGGCGCTAAATTCGTGACAGCTGGACTCCAGCGCAGGCCGCAGCCCGGGTTCCGTGAGTTGCAGGCGGAAAGTCGTTAACAGCTCGCGAAGCTGCACCCATGAGGTGTTCAGCTCGTTGCGGATCTGCCCCAGCAGCTGCTTGCTGTTCTCCGGCAGCCCGTCATCCTGCATTTGCAGACAGCTCACCTGCATCTTCATGCACGACAGCGACTGTGCGATCGAATCGTGAAGCTCGCGGGCAATGGTGGCGCGCTCTTCCATCACGATCAGCTGCTGTTGTTTTTCCTGATGTCTGTCGAGCGCCAGGGTCGCGGTGAGCTGTTCGACCAGCGTGTCGACCAGCTGCTGCTGATCGTGGTTCAAATGGCGGCCCGTCGGGAGCGTTGCCAGCAGGATGCCGTACTGAGTGTGGCTGTCAGTGAGACGCCATTTCAGCGTCGTCCCGCTGCTGGTGAGCGGCGGTAAACCGCGCGGGCAGAGATGACAGCCTTTGTCATCGCAGGACATATCGGACTGACAGGTGAATTCCTGATGATTTTCTTCGTCTTCAACGTCGTAAACCCGCAGTTCGATATCATGCAACAGCGTGAGGCTTTGCAGGCCGTTGAGCACCGGTGAAAGGCGTTCGCACAGGGGGATCTGCGAATGCAGACGGCGGTTTGCCTGCCATAAGAACGAGAGAATTTCGTTCTTTTGTTCCAGACCCGCCGTTTTTTCCTGCACGCGCTTTTCGAGCACCGCGTAGCTTTCGGCCAGTTCGCCAGACATGTTGTTCAGCGCCTGTCCCAGCATGGCCATTTCGTTGCGTCCGCTAATGTGCGCGCGCTGGGTAAAATCTCTTTCCGTCACCGCCCGCGCGACGGCTAACAGCTGTTGCCATGGGTACAGCAACCGTGCGCGCAGCCAGACGATGGTAAAAATGAGCAGCAAAGCCATAAAAAGAGCCATTGCCCGATGGAGCATCACCACGCGTTCAATGCGCATCTCGGTGGAAGAATCGAAAGAAGAGACCAGCGTGTCGATACGCGCAACAAAGCGGGCAACGTCATCAGCAACGGTTTCTGCACTTTTTGCCTGTTTAAGACCGGGTTCGAGTTGGCTATGCCAGTAACCCTGTAATGCCTTCAACTGGGCCTGCTGGCCGTCACGCTGGGCGGCGATAACCAGTTCCGGGCTGAAGGCGGTGCGTTCCATATCGTCGAGCAGGGGTTTGTCTTCCGGCATAAGCGGCACGGCCGCCAGCAGGCGATAACTCTGCATACGCAGCGAACCTGCCTCGTTGATAGCATGGGCGCTACCCTGTACGCCCTGTACCAGCCAGCCAGAGATCGCCATGCCGGTCACACCAATGGCGGTGGACAGCAACACGATGAGGGCCAACTGATTAACCAGCGTCAGCGGGGAGAAGAGTCGTTTTAACATGGGCTTGCCTTGCTCCGGATTTTGCCTGCCTCCAGGAATGGCGCTATTCTGGTGTATACCCTGGAGTATACCCATACCAACAAGGGATTACTCCTAAATTGCCGGGTGGGTAATCGTCAGGGGGAGGCGGTGAACTTAAGTCGTCAGCACCGTGAAAAACCACACCTTTTTTACCGGAAAAACCTACTCACTAAGGATGATGACGATTTTTTACGCGTTAATCTGCCTCCTTTTCCTTTGATTTATATCAACTTACCGCCTGCTTAAAACCCTACAGTTTGCAGCATCATTTTGATAATCAGAGGTGTCTATGAGTCACTCATCCGCCCCCGAAAGGGATACTGGTGCTGTTATTAGCGATTGGCGTCCGGAAGATCCGGTGTTCTGGCAACAGCGCGGGCAACGTATAGCAAGTCGTAATCTGTGGATTTCTGTTCCGTGTTTGTTGTTGGCGTTTTGTGTGTGGATGCTGTTTAGTGCCGTGGCGGTGAACTTACCTAAAGTCGGTTTTAAATTTACGACCGATCAGCTGTTTATGCTGACGGCGTTGCCTGCGTTGTCGGGGGCGCTGCTGCGTGTGCCTTACGCGTTTATGGTGCCGCTGTTTGGTGGACGTCGCTGGACGGCATTCAGTACCGGCATCATGATCATCCCTTGCGTGTGGCTGGGTTTTGCGGTGCAGGACACCTCGACACCGTTTAGCGTTTTCGTGACCATTGCACTGCTGTGCGGTTTTGCGGGGGCTAACTTCGCGTCCAGTATGGCGAACATCAGCTTCTTCTTCCCGAAAGCGAAGCAGGGCGGTGCCCTCGGTATTAACGGCGGCATGGGTAACATGGGCGTCAGCGTTATGCAGCTGATTGCGCCACTGGCGATCTCGGTCTCCATCTTCGCGGTGTTTGGCGGCGGTGGTGCGGTACAACCGGACGGCTCAATGCTGTATCTGCAGAATGCGGCCTGGATTTGGGTGCCGTTCCTGGTGGTGTTGACCCTGATGGCGTGGTTCTTCATGAACGACCTGTCCGCGTCTAAAGCCTCTCTGAGCGAACAGCTGCCGGTCCTTAAGCGCGCGCATCTGTGGATTATGGCGCTGCTCTATCTGGCGACGTTCGGATCGTTTATCGGCTTCTCTGCCGGTTTCGCCATGCTGTCGAAAACCCAGTTCCCGGATGTGCAGATCCTGCATTACGCGTTCTTTGGCCCATTCATTGGCGCACTGGCACGTTCTACCGGCGGGATGATTTCTGACCGTCTGGGCGGGACGCGCGTGACGCTGGTGAACTTTGTGTTGATGGCTATCTTCTGCGGACTGCTGTTCCTGACGCTGCCGACCAACGGTCAGGGCGGTAACTTTGGCGCTTTCTTCGCCGTGTTTATGGTGCTGTTCCTGACGGCCGGTCTGGGCAGCGCCTCGACCTTCCAGATGATTTCGGTGATTTTCCGTAAGCTGACGATGGATCGTGTGAAAGCGCAGGGTGGAAATGAAGAACAAGCGATGCGCGAATCTGCAACGGACACGGCGGCTGCGCTGGGCTTCATCTCTGCAATCGGCGCGATCGGCGGCTTCTTTATCCCGAAAGCCTTTGGTATCTCTCTCGATTTGACCGGTTCCCCTGCCGGTGCGATGAAAGTGTTCCTCGTCTTCTATATCGCCTGCGTCTTTATTACGTGGGTGGTATACGGCCGTAATACTAAGAAAAATAAGTAAGTTTGATTATCCGTTTGCGCGGCCACTGTGCCGCGCTCTTTTTTATATGTCATTTAGTTACAACATACTGTAAGTGCATAACGGTATGGCCGGATGTAACACTGTGATCGCCATCGCTTTGCAGAAACGCCTACTCCTTAATACCTAAGATGTTAAATAAAACCGTTCTGTTTGTACGGTAAATAAGAAAAAACCTTATAAATCATATAAATAAAATATCAATTTTTATACCGCTTTGGGGGTATAGCGGAAAATGCTGCGGGGGAGTAACCCCGTCGGCCTTGATCGTTATCAATTCCCGTCATCTTTCATAGCGTTACCTTCGCTGCAAATCAGCAATGTCGATTTAGAGAGCCACAGGCTCCACACAGGAGATACCCGATGAGCAAATTTTTGGACCGGTTTCGCTACTTCAAGCAGAAGGGCGAAACTTTTGCCGATGGGCACGGCCAGGTTCTGGAGACAAACCGGGACTGGGAAGATGGATACCGTCAACGTTGGCAGCATGACAAAGTCGTTCGTTCTACACACGGTGTAAACTGCACCGGTTCCTGTAGCTGGAAGATTTTCGTCAAGAATGGCTTAGTGACCTGGGAAATGCAGCAGACTGACTATCCGCGTACGCGTCCGGATATGCCAAACCACGAACCGCGCGGCTGTCCTCGCGGCGCAAGCTATTCCTGGTATCTGTACAGCGCTAACCGCCTGAAATACCCGTTGATGCGTAAACGCCTGATGAAAATGTGGCGTGAAGCAAAAATCCAGCACAGCGATCCGGTGGATGCCTGGGCCTCTATCATCGAAGACGCCGACAAAGCGAAAAGCTTCAAGCAAGCGCGCGGTCGCGGCGGTTTTGTCCGTTCTTCCTGGCAGGAAGTGAATGAGCTGATTGCCGCCTCTAACGTCTATACCGTCAAAACCTACGGTCCGGACCGCGTGGCGGGCTTCTCCCCAATCCCAGCGATGTCGATGGTGTCCTACGCCTCCGGCGCGCGTTATCTCTCCCTGATTGGCGGGACCTGTCTGAGCTTCTACGACTGGTACTGCGACTTGCCGCCAGCGTCTCCGCAGACCTGGGGCGAACAGACGGACGTTCCTGAATCCGCTGACTGGTACAACTCCAGCTATATCCTGGCCTGGGGTTCAAACGTTCCGCAAACCCGTACGCCTGACGCGCACTTCTTTACCGAAGTCCGTTACAAAGGCACCAAAACCGTTGCCATCACGCCTGACTATGCCGAAATCGCCAAGCTGTGCGATCTGTGGCTGGCACCAAAACAAGGCACCGACTCCGCAATGGCGCTGGCGATGGGTCACGTCATGCTGCGTGAATTCCACCTCGATAACCCAAGCCAGTACTTTACCGACTACGTGCGTCGCTATACCGACATGCCAATGCTGGTGTTGCTGGAAGAGCGCGATGGCTACTACGCTGCGGGCCGCATGTTACGTGCCGCCGATCTGGTTGATGCGTTGGGTCAGGAAAATAACCCGGAATGGAAAACGGTCGCCTGTAACAACGATGGCGATTTAGTAGCACCGAATGGTTCTATCGGTTTCCGTTGGGGCGAAAAAGGGAAATGGAATCTCGAGCAACGCAACGCCACCACCGGTGAAGAGACCGATCTGCGTCTGAGCATGCTCGGCAGCCAGGATGAGATCGCCGAAGTGGGCTTCCCGTACTTTGGTGGCGAAGGCACTGAACATTTCAACAAAGTGGAGCTGGAAAATATCCTGCTGCACAAACTGCCGGTGAAGCGTCTGCAACTGGCCGATGGCTCTACTGCGTTGGTCACCACCGTTTACGATCTGACCATGGCCAACTATGGCCTGGATCGCGGTCTGAACGATGAAAACTGTGCGACCAGCTACGACGAAATCAAAGCGTATACCCCGGCATGGGCTGAGCAAATCACCGGTGTTCAACGCACGCAGATCACCCGTATCGCGCGTGAGTTTGCAGAAAACGCAGATAAAACGCACGGCCGCTCAATGATTATCGTGGGTGCCGGTCTGAACCACTGGTATCACCTCGATATGAACTATCGCGGTCTGATCAATATGCTGGTGTTCTGTGGCTGTATCGGCCAGAGCGGTGGCGGCTGGGCACACTATGTGGGCCAGGAAAAACTGCGTCCGCAGACCGGCTGGCAGCCGCTGGCGTTTGGCCTTGACTGGCAGCGTCCGGCGCGTCATATGAACAGCACCTCTTACTTCTATAACCACTCCAGCCAGTGGCGCTACGAGACCGTTACCGCGCAGGAACTGCTGTCGCCGATGGCGGATAAATCGCGCTACACCGGCCATCTGATCGACTTTAACGTGCGTGCTGAGCGCATGGGCTGGTTGCCGTCTGCACCACAGCTGGGAACCAACCCGCTGCGCATTGCGGAAGAGGCGAAAAAAGCGGGCATGTCGCCGGTGGATTACACCGTTAAATCGCTGAAAGACGGCTCAATTCGTTTTGCGGCTGAAGAGCCAGAAAACGGTAAGAACCACCCGCGTAACCTGTTCATCTGGCGCTCGAACCTGCTGGGATCGTCCGGTAAAGGCCATGAGTACATGCTGAAGTATCTGCTCGGTACCGATCACGGTATCCAGGGTAAAGATCTCGGTAAACAGGGCGGCGTGAAGCCAGAAGAAGTCGAGTGGAAAGACAACGGTCTCGACGGCAAGCTGGATTTGGTTGTGACGCTAGACTTCCGTCTGTCCAGTACCTGTCTGTACTCCGATATCGTGCTGCCAACCGCCACATGGTACGAAAAAGACGACATGAATACCTCGGATATGCATCCGTTTATTCACCCGTTGTCTGCCGCGGTTGACCCGGCATGGGATTCGAAAAGCGACTGGGATATCTACAAAGATATCGCCAAGAAATTCTCCGAAGTGTGTGTCGGCCATCTGGGCGTGGAAACCGATGTGGTGACCCTGCCAATCCAGCACGACTCTGCCGCCGAACTGGCGCAGCCGCTGGATGTAAAGGACTGGAAAAAAGGCGAATGCGACCTGATTCCAGGCAAAACTGCGCCGCACATTATTCCGGTTGAACGTGATTATCCGGCGACCTACGAGCGCTTTACCTCCATCGGTCCGCTGATGGAGAAAATCGGTAACGGCGGGAAAGGGATCGCCTGGAACACCCAGACTGAAATGGATCTGCTGCGTAAGCTCAATTACACCAAAGCGGACGGCCCGGCCAAAGGCCAGCCGATGCTGAATACGGCGATTGATGCAGCCGAAATGATCCTGACACTGGCACCGGAAACCAACGGTCAGGTGGCGGTGAAAGCCTGGGCTGCGCTCAGCGAATTTACCGGTCGTGACCATACCCATCTGGCGCTGAATAAAGAAGACGAGAAAATTCGCTTCCGCGATATCCAGGCGCAGCCGCGCAAAATCATCTCCAGCCCAACGTGGTCAGGCCTGGAAGATGAGCATGTGTCCTATAACGCCGGGTATACCAACGTTCACGAACTGATCCCATGGCGTACCCTGACAGGCCGTCAGTCGCTGTATCAGGATCACCAGTGGATGCGCGACTTTGGTGAAAGCCTGCTGGTTTACCGCCCGCCAATTGACACTCGTTCGGTGAAAGCGGTGATGGGTGCGAAATCCAACGGTTATCCGGAAAAAGCGCTGAACTTCCTGACGCCACACCAGAAGTGGGGTATTCACTCCACGTACAGCGACAACCTGTTGATGCTGACATTGGGTCGCGGTGGTCCGATTGTCTGGATGAGCGAAGTGGACGCAAAAGAGCTGGATATCGTCGATAACGACTGGATTGAAGTGTTCAACAGCAACGGCGCGTTGACCGCGCGTGCTGTCGTCAGCCAGCGTGTCCCGGCCGGGATGACCATGATGTACCACGCGCAGGAACGTATCGTGAACCTGCCGGGTTCTGAAATCACCCAGCAGCGCGGCGGTATTCATAACTCGGTGACGCGTATTACGCCGAAACCGACCCATATGATCGGCGGCTATGCGCAGTTGGCGTACAGCTTTAACTACTACGGCACCGTCGGCTCGAACCGCGATGAGTTTGTAGTGGTGCGTAAAATGAAAAATATTGACTGGTTAGACGGCGAAGGTAATGACCAGGTACAGGAGAGCGTAAAATGAAAATTCGTTCACAAGTCGGCATGGTGCTGAACCTCGATAAATGCATCGGCTGTCATACCTGCTCAGTCACCTGTAAAAACGTCTGGACCAGCCGCGAAGGTACGGAATACGCCTGGTTCAATAACGTTGAAACCAAACCGGGTACTGGCTTCCCAACCGACTGGGAAAACCAGGAAAAATGGAAGGGCGGCTGGATCCGCAAAATCAACGGCAAACTGCAGCCGCGTATGGGTAACCGTGCGTTGCTGCTGGGTAAAATCTTCGCCAACCCGCATATGCCGGGCATCGATGATTACTACGAACCCTTTGATTTTGACTACCAGAATCTGCATAACGCCGCGGAAGGGAAGCATCAGCCGATTGCCCGTCCACGCTCGCTGATCACCGGTCAGCGTATGGCGAAGATCGAAAAAGGCCCGAACTGGGAAGACGATCTGGGCGGTGAGTTCGAGAAGCTGTCGAAAGACAAAAACTTCGAAAACATGCAGAAGGCGATGTACGGTCAGTTCGAAAACACCTTCATGATGTATTTGCCGCGTCTCTGCGAGCACTGCCTGAACCCGGCGTGTGTGGCGACGTGCCCGAGCGGCGCCATCTATAAGCGTGAAGAAGATGGCATCGTGCTGATTGACCAGGACAAATGCCGCGGCTGGCGGATGTGCATCACCGGTTGCCCGTACAAAAAAATCTACTTCAACTGGAAGAGCGGCAAGTCTGAGAAGTGCATTTTCTGCTATCCGCGTATCGAAGCGGGTATGCCGACCGTTTGCTCAGAAAGCTGCGTAGGCCGTATTCGTTACCTTGGCGTGCTGTTGTATGACGCAGACGCAATTGAGAACGCGGCAAGCACCGAGCATGAAAAAGATCTGTATCAACGTCAGCTTGACGTATTCCTCGATCCGAACGATCCGAAAGTGATCGCGCAGGCGCTGGAAGACGGTATTCCGCAAAGCGTGATCGACGCAGCGCAGAAGTCTCCGGTGTACAAAATGGCGATGGACTGGAAGCTGGCTCTGCCGCTGCACCCGGAATATCGCACGCTGCCAATGGTCTGGTATGTGCCGCCTCTGTCTCCGATTCAGTCTGCTGCGGATGCAGGTGAATTGGGTAGCAACGGGATTCTGCCGGATGTTGAAAGCCTGCGTATCCCGGTGCAATACCTTGCCAATCTGCTGACGGCAGGTGATACCCAGCCGGTGCTGCTGGCGCTAAAACGTATGCTGGCGATGCGTCACTTCAAACGTGCCGAAACGGTGGATGGCGTGATTGATACCAGCGCGCTGGAAGAGGTGGGTCTGAGCGAAGCGCAGGCGCAGGAAATGTACCGTTATCTGGCGATTGCTAACTACGAAGATCGTTTCGTGGTCCCAAGCAGTCACCGTGAGCTGGCGCGTGAAGCCTTCCCGGAAAAAAGCGGCTGTGGCTTTACCTTCGGCGATGGTTGCCACGGTTCAGACACCAAATTCAACCTGTTCAACAGCCGTCGTATTGATGCGATGGATGTGACCAGCAAAACGGAGCCGCACCAATGATTGAACTCGTCATTGTTTCGCGTCTGCTCGAGTACCCTGATGTCGCTCTGAAGGAGCATCAGCAGGAACTCTTTGATGCACTCGCGTCATCGGAAACCCTGGATAAAGAGGATGCCCAGAACCTGGGCGTTTTCCTGCGCGATTTGCTCGCGCAGGATCTTCTGGATGCGCAGTCTGACTACAGCCAGCTGTTTGACCGTGGCCGCGCCACTTCGTTGCTGTTGTTCGAGCATGTTCACGGTGAGTCCCGCGACCGTGGTCAGGCGATGGTTGACCTGATGGCCCAGTACGAAGAGCACGGTTTGCAGATCGACAGCCGCGAGCTGCCGGATCATCTGCCGCTGTACCTGGAATATCTGGCGCAGTTGCCACAGGAAGAGGCGCTGGGCGGTTTGCAGGATATTGCACCGATTCTGGCGTTGCTGAGCGCACGTCTGCAACAGCGTGAAAGCCGCTATGCGGTGCTGTTTGATTTGCTGGTGAAACTGGCGAATACGGCTATCGACAGCGAAAAAGTGGCGGAGAAAATCGCGGATGAAGCGCGCGATGATACCCCTCAGGCGCTGGATGCGGTATGGGAAGAAGAGCAGGTGAAATTCTTTGCTGACCAGAATTGCGGCGAATCGGAAATCTCGAATCATCAGCGTCGTTTTGCCGGAGCTGTTGCCCCGCAATATTTGAATATCTCTAACGGAGGACAGCAATAATGCAATTCCTGAATATGTTCTTCTTCGATATCTATCCGTATATCGCGGGTACGGTATTCCTGGTCGGGAGCTGGCTGCGATACGACTACGGTCAATATACCTGGCGCGCGGGTTCCAGCCAGATGCTGGATCGCAAAGGGATGAACATGGCGTCTAACCTGTTCCATATCGGGATTCTGGGTATTTTCGCCGGTCACTTCCTCGGGATGCTGACGCCGCACTGGATGTACGAATCGTTCCTGCCGATCGAGGTGAAGCAGAAAATGGCGATGATTGCCGGTGGTGCATGCGGTGTGATGACGCTGGTGGGTGGCCTGATGCTGCTGAAGCGTCGTCTGTTCAGCCCACGCGTTCGCGCAACGACCACAGCCGCCGACATTCTGATTCTGTCTCTGCTGATGGTGCAGTGCGCGCTGGGTCTGCTGACCATTCCTTTCTCTGCCCAACATATGGACGGCAGCGAAATGCTGAAACTGGTTGGCTGGGCGCAGTCGGTGGTGACATTCCGCGGTGGCGCCTCTGAGTATCTGGACGGCGTGGCGTTTGTCTTCCGCGTGCATCTGGTGCTGGGGATGACGCTGTTTGTGTTGTTCCCGTTCTCACGTCTGGTTCACATCTGGAGTGCGCCGGTAGAATATCTGACGCGTAAATATCAGATTGTGCGTGCACGTCGCTAATCATTCTGTGAATGAGTGAAAGAATAAACCCTGCTTCGGCGGGGTTTTTTTATGCCTGAATATTTGGCAAAGAGAGAACATGTTAGCTTCTCATCCTTCCCGCATGGGCAGAATATGCAGTACAGAATTTTGATTCGAAAGAGGTGATATCAGGAAAGATGGTGGTGGGGGAAGGATTACTCAGCGCGTTGCGCTTCACCCTTCGGGTCGTTGCCTGCGGCAACGCTTTCTCGCTGCGCTCGAATCGAACCTTGGTCGAAGCTTCTCATCCTTCCCGCATGGGCAGAATATGCAGTGCAGAATTTTGATTCGTAAGAGGTGATATCTGGAAAGATGGTGGTGGGGGAAGGATTCGAACCTTCGAAGTCGATGACGGCAGATTTACAGTCTGCTCCCTTTGGCCGCTCGGGAACCCCACCAGGGGTAATTCATATTTTGAGGTAAAGTTAAGAGAGGGTGGTGGGGGAAGGATTATTCGTCGCTTCGCTCCTCACCCTGCGGGCCGTTGCCAGAGGCAACGTTCTCTTGCTTCGCAAGAGTCGAACCTTAACGAAGGTTCTCACCCTTCCCGATAAGTGCAAACTTCACAACTGCTCATCGGTGCTACTACATTTCTGTAGTGAATAATGGTGGTGGGGGAAGGATTCGAACCTTCGAAGTCGATGACGGCAGATTTACAGTCTGCTCCCTTTGGCCGCTCGGGAACCCCACCACAGGGTAATGCTTTTACTGGCCTGCTTCCTGTTGGAAGCGGGGCGCATCATATCAAATGACGCGCCCCTGTAAAGCATTCCTTTCTTTAAAATGAATCAGTTGGCTGCTTTTTATTCGTAAAGGTGCAAAGCTAATCAATTCATTTCATGAAGGATTAAAGAATGATCGTTCTGTTGCCGTAAACAAAGACGCGCTGCGCCAGCACCTGATAGAGCGCACGACTCAACACATTCTTCTCGACATCGCGTCCCGCACGCATCATATCTTCCGCCGTGTACGTATGATCCACGTGAATGACATCCTGCATGATGATTGGACCTTCATCCAGATTGTCATTGACGTAGTGCGCGGTGGCACCCACGATCTTCACGCCACGCTCGTACGCCTGATGATAAGGGCGCGCGCCAATAAAGGCCGGCAAGAATGAGTGGTGAATGTTGATAATTTTGTTCGGAAAGCGAGAGACAAACGACGGTGTCAGGACGCGCATGTATTTTGCCAGCACCACGTAATCCGGATCGTGCGCTTCAATAGCCTGCGCCATCAAATCGTCGTGTTCTTCGCGGGTATGGCCTTCATGGCTCACCAGCTCGAACGGAATATCAAAACGTTCAACCAGGGTGCGCAGCGTATCGTGGTTGCCGATGACCGCAGCAATCTCAACGTCCAGACCACCGTAGTTGGCTTTCATTAACAAATCGCCAAGGCAATGCGCTTCTTTGGTGACGAGAATGACGACCCGACGACGTCCGGAAGGGGTTAACTCACGAACTGAGCCTTCTGGTAACGCGCCATCAAGATCGGCGAGCAGGGTCGTGTCGTTGAAAATCCCTTCCAGTTCGGTACGCATAAAGAAGCGCCCGGTGCGGTGATCAACAAACTCATTGTTCTGCACGATGTTTAATTCGTGCTTATAGCAAATGTTGGTGATGCGAGCGATTAAACCCTTCTGATCAGGGCAAATGGTACGCAGTACTTTGCGTTGTAGTGATTGCATCGCGAGGAAATCCTGTTGAGTGTTTGCTTGTTATTGGTGGTCAGGCATTATTGCCCGCAACACTTTTTAAATTTTTTACCTGAGCCGCAAGGGCAGGCGTCATTACGACTAAATTGCGGACGAGTACCATCAATATAGTACCATTGTCCGCCCTCAAGAATGAACCGCGAGCGTTCAATGATGGCACCCGGTTTATCATGCTCAATGAAACGCGCGACAAAACTGACAAAACCTTCTTTCGCTGTTTGACCGATTGAGGTTTCGTAAATCGTGAGACCCTGCCATTGCGTGTTGGTGAATCCCGAAACGATCTCCTGGCGAAAATCAGCAGCCTGGCACGACGGATGCCAGGTTTTGATCAGATAGTCTGCGTCTTTGATCACAAAAGCTGTGTATCTGGAGCGCATTAAGTGTGACGGGTCCGGAGCTAGCTGGTCGCCAGAAAGATATCGTTGGCAACATAGGCTATACTCGAGGGCGCTACCACAGGGACAGAGTTGAGTCACAATGCTCTTCCTGGAATAATAAAGTAATGGCGTCTTAACGCCTGGACGGCACTATGTTAACTGAGCGGTAGCGATGACGCTACGCCGGGAATTCAGGGGAAGTTAAGCAGGGCTAATGAGAAAAGTAAAAATAGGTCTGGCGTTGGGCTCAGGTGCAGCGCGGGGCTGGTCACACATTGGTGTGATTAACGCATTAAAACGAATCGGCATCGACGTTGATCTTGTTGCAGGTTGCTCAATTGGTTCGTTGGTCGGAGCCGCCTACGCGTGCGACAAAATGCCAGAGCTGGAATCGTGGGTACGTTCGTTCAGCTATTGGGATGTTTTGCGTCTCATGGATCTGTCGTGGCAACGTGGTGGACTCCTGCGCGGCGAGCGCGTCTTTAATCGCTTTCGCGAAATCATGCCATTAGATAACTTCAGTCATTGCCAAATGCCGTTCGGCGCAGTGGCAACTAATCTCAGTACGGGCAGAGAATTGTGGTTCACCGAGGGTGATCTCCACCTGGCCGTGCGCGCGTCGTGTAGTATGCCGGGCTTGATGGCGCCGGTTCCTCATAACGGTTACTGGCTGGTCGATGGGGGCGTCGTCAATCCGGTTCCGATCTCTCTGACGCGCGCAATGGGCGCGGATATCGTGATTGCCGTGGATTTGCAGCATGACGCCCATCTAATGCAGCAAGATTTAATGCCGATAAATGTTCAGAGCGAAGAGCCGGATATTGATAAACTCGTCTGGCATGCGCGCCTGCGAGAGCGCTTAGGGCGAATAGCCACACGTAAAACGGTCACGGCACCGACGGCGATGGAGATCATGACGACCTCAATCCAGGTGCTGGAAAATCGACTGAAGCGCAATCGAATGGCGGGCGATCCGCCGGACATTCTGATCCAACCTTTCTGTCCGCAAATCTCCACGCTCGATTTTCATCGCGCCGACGCCGCCATCGCCGCCGGTGCGTTAGCCGTCGAAAAGAAAATAGATGAGTTGCTACCTTTGGTGCGCACAACCGTATGAGCACCCGTATTTTGATGACTTCAGCAAATTCTGACAGGCGATAGCCACAATAGCGTGCCACTATTTACCTATTGTCAGGCAGGGGAGAGAACATGACACAGCCATTGACCGGAAAACACATTTTAATAGTTGAAGACGAGCCCGTTTTCCGTTCGCTGTTGGATTCGTGGTTATCCTCTTTGGGCGCGACCACGACACTGGCTACCGATGGTCAGGACGCCCTGGAAAAATTAGTCGACATGACGCCGGATCTGATGATTTGTGATATCGCCATGCCGCGTATGAACGGCCTGAAGCTGGTTGAGCATTTACGCAATGAAGGTGATCAAACCCCGATCCTGGTTATCTCGGCGACTGAAAACATGGCTGACATCGCGAAAGCGCTGCGCCTGGGCGTACAGGATGTCCTGCTCAAACCCGTCAAAGATCTGAACAGATTGCGCGAAACCGTGTTCGCTTGCCTTTATCCGAATATGTTTAATTCTCGCGTCGAAGAAGAGGAGCGTCTTTTCCAGGACTGGGATGCGCTGGTCAGTAATCCGCATGCCGCCGCGAAATTATTACAGGAACTCCAGCCGCCTGTTCAGCAAAATATATCGCATTGTCGCGTTAATTACCGTCAGCTGGTTGCTGCAGATCAGCCTGGATTAGTGCTCGATATCGCGCCGCTCTCTGATACCGATCTCGCCTTTTATTGCCTGGATGTGACACGAGCCGGTGATAACGGGGTATTAGCTGCATTATTATTGCGTGCCCTGTTTAATGGTCTCTTGCAGGAACAACTTTCTCACCAGGGACAACGACTTCCTGAATTAGGGACGTTGCTTAAACAAGTTAACCATCTTTTCCGGCAGGCAAATTTGCCGGGACAGTTTCCGCTGTTAGTGGGTTATTACCATAGCGAGTTGAAAAACCTTATCCTGGTCTCAGCAGGTCTTAACGCGACGCTTAATACCGGCGAGCATAATATCCAGGTCAGTAATGGTGTGCCGCTAGGCACCATGGGGACGACATATTTGAACCAAATAAGCCATCGCTGTTCATCATGGCAGTGTCAAATTTGGGGGGCGGGCGGACGTTTGCGCTTAATGTTGTCCACGGAATAAGCAGTTGGATTTTATTCTTCAGATAGCTTTATCTTCGTTTTACTGGCAGTGCTACTATCGTTGCCAGTTTGATACGTATTTATCCTAATTGATCGGTAACGCGCCCTTTTCAGACCCGGATCACATTGCGAGACTGATATACTGAACGCGTTATTTATTGCATAAAGTTCAAAACTTGAACAGTTCAGGAGATTTCAATGGCTGCCCTAAATTCGAAAGTTACAAAGGCCGTTATCCCAGTAGCGGGATTGGGAACCAGGATGCTACCGGCTACTAAGGCCATTCCGAAAGAAATGCTGCCGTTGGTCGATAAACCATTAATCCAGTATGTCGTTAATGAGTGTATTGCCGCGGGTATTACGGAAATTGTACTGGTAACGCATTCGTCTAAAAACTCTATCGAAAACCATTTCGATACCAGTTTTGAACTTGAAGCCATGCTGGAAAAACGTGTCAAACGTCAGCTGCTGGAAGAGGTGCAATCTATTTGTCCGCCGCACGTCACCATTATGCAGGTGCGTCAGGGTCTGGCCAAAGGCCTGGGCCATGCAGTGCTGTGCGCGCATCCAGTTGTGGGTAATGAACCTGTCGCTGTTATCCTGCCAGACGTGATTCTGGACGAGTTCGAATCCGACCTGTCTCAGGACAACCTCGCAGAGATGATTAAACGCTTTGACGAAACCGGCAGCAGCCAAATCATGGTAGAGCCAGTTGCAGATGTGACGGCCTACGGTGTAGTTGACTGCAAAGGCGTTGAGCTGAAGCCGGGTGAAAGTGTGCCGATGGTAGGCGTGGTCGAGAAGCCAAAAGCAGACGTTGCACCGTCTAACCTCGCAGTGGTGGGACGCTATGTGCTGAGCGCAGAGATTTGGCCGCTGCTGGCGAAAACCCCTCCAGGAGCGGGTGATGAAATCCAACTCACCGATGGTATTGATATGCTGATCGAGAAAGAGACGGTTGAGGCTTACCACATGAAAGGTAAGAGCCACGATTGCGGTAATAAACTCGGTTATATGCAGGCTTTCGTTGAATATGGTATCCGTCACAATTCACTGGGCGAAGAATTTAAAGCCTGGTTGAAAGACACGATGGGTATTAAAAACTAATCTGAGCACTCAGATGTATGTAGCCGGTATCAGTCACATGATATCGGCTTTTTTTATGTCTGATAACGGGTATAAGCTGATTCTTAAGGAAGCATGAGGAAAGGTGTGTGGCTATATAATCGGGTGTAAGCGGATGTATCGGTATAAATTACGGGCATAAAAAATCCCGTATTAAACGGGATTTTTCTGAAAGGCAGGGGATTAATCCTTGATCAGGAAATCGTCCAGCTGTTTGCCTTGCTCTTCCATGGCTTTCTTGATTACTGCTGGCGTACGGCCTTGGCCAGTCCAGGTTTTAGTTTCGCCGTTCTCGTCAACGTAGCTATATTTAGCTGGGCGAGTTGCACGTTTTGCTTTAGTGCTGGTTTTAGCAGCAGACATGCTGTTCAGTAATTCGTTTGGATCGATACCGTCGGCAATCAGCATTTCGCGGTATTGCTGAAGTTTACGAGTGCGTTCTTCGATTTCTGCAGCCGCAGCGCTCTCTTCTTCACGACGTTCAGTCACAACAACTTCTAATTTTTCCAGCATTTCTTCCAGCGTTTCGAGGGTGCATTCTCTTGCCTGCGCACGAAGAGTACGGATGTTGTTCAGAATTTTAAGTGCTTCGCTCATTTTAGTAATCTCAAACTTATAATGGGGGGTTTGTTGTCCTAATAATAGAGTGATAATTTAGGATGTGCAATAGGTGGGAATGTAAGGAATTCAAAAAATACATAATATCTGGCGCTAATATTAATTACGTTAACTTAAATTTCATTGTCAGGATCACGGGCTTGTTATCATCACTAATGGCATCAACCGACCGGCAGCATGTTTGTTAAGTGACATTCCGGCGGGTGATTATAGTTACGGCGCATAAATATCAACCTTTTGTATTACCCCATCCGCAGGGGGTCTTATTGCCAGAATAGTTAATAAATATTGAATTTAGCTGTTCAACAATTCCATTATAAAAAGTCATGACTTACGCGGCTATAACCTCTCGCCTGACAAATGGAACATGAGATTACTGCATGTTTTAACATGTTATTTTGTTAATCACTCTTGAATGCTGACATTGCCCATGCGCCTGCTTTGTGGTTCGTCACACTGAAGATAAGGCAATTTATGGTACAATCATCCATCGGGAATATTACACATTGATTAGGGTTTAACGACCAATGGCACAACTTTATTTCTACTATTCCGCAATGAATGCAGGCAAGTCTACAGCGCTGCTGCAATCCTCTTATAATTATCAAGAAAGGGGTATGCGCTCTCTCGTATACACCGCTGAGATTGACGACCGCTTTGGTGCAGGAAAGGTGAGCTCACGTATCGGCCTGTCGTCTCCGGCAAAGCTCTTTAATAACGGAACCGACTTGCTTAGCGACATCCGCGCTGAGCATGCTCTCAAGCCGATTCATTGCGTTCTGGTAGATGAAAGTCAGTTTTTGACGCGTCAGCAGGTTCATGCACTTTCAGAAGTCGTTGATGAACTCGATATTCCCGTCTTGTGCTACGGGTTGCGTACGGATTTTCGCGGTGAACTGTTTATCGGCAGCCAGTATTTATTGGCCTGGTCAGACAAACTGGTCGAATTGAAAACGATTTGTTTCTGCGGCCGCAAAGCCAGCATGGTGCTTCGTCTTGATCATGAAGGGAAACCCTTCGCTGAGGGTGAACAGGTCGTCATAGGGGGCAACGAGCGCTATGTATCCGTGTGCCGTAAGCACTATAAAGAAGCGCTGGCGGTGGGGTCTCTTACAGCCCTCCTTGAAGAGAATCGTCATTAGACGTGATTATGTGTTTTTGCTGATGAATTTTTATCAGACATAAAAAAACCCGCCAATGGCGGGTTTTTTGTTTCAGCTATCAATTAAGCGTTTTTCTTCACTTTTTTGTCAGCTTTTACAGGTGCATCAATTTTCACTGCAGCTGTGTCGTTTTCGCTGAATTCGCGTCCGTAGAAAGTATCAAGCAGAATCTGTTTCAGCTCGGAGATCAATGGGTAACGCGGGTTAGCGCCAGTACATTGGTCATCGAATGCATCTTCAGAAAGCTTATCAACATGTGCAAGGAAGTCCGCTTCCTGAACACCAGCTTCACGGATAGATTTAGGAATGCCCAGTTCAGCTTTGATGCTATCCAGCCATGCCAGCAGTTTCTCAATCTTCGCCGCAGTACGGTCACCAGGGGCACTCAGGCCCAGATGGTCAGCGATTTCTGCGTAGCGACGACGAGCCTGCGGACGGTCGTACTGGCTAAATGCTGTCTGCTTAGTCGGGTTGTCGTTAGCGTTATAACGGATAACGTTCGAAATCAGCAGGGCGTTCGCCAGACCGTGAGGAATGTGGAACTGAGAACCCAGTTTGTGGGCCATTGAGTGACACACCCCCAGGAAGGCGTTAGCAAACGCGATACCCGCGATGGTTGCAGCGTTATGAACACGTTCACGCGCCACTGGGTTTTTAGAACCTTCGTTGTAAGACGCTGGCAGGTTTTCTTTCAGCAGTTTCAGTGCTTGCAGAGCCTGACCGTCAGAGAATTCACTCGCCAGTACAGAAACGTAAGCTTCCAGTGCGTGAGTGACTGCATCGAGACCACCGAATGCGCACAGTGATTTCGGCATATCCATCACCAGGTTGGCATCAACAATCGCCATATCTGGAGTCAGAGCGTAATCAGCCAGTGGGTATTTCTGACCCGTCGCATCATCAGTCACAACCGCAAACGGAGTCACTTCAGAACCGGTACCAGACGTGGTAGTGACAGCAATCATTTTTGCTTTCACGCCCATTTTCGGGAACTTGTAGATACGTTTACGGATGTCCATAAAGCGCAGTGCGAGTTCTTCGAAGTGCGTTTCTGGGTGTTCGTACATAACCCACATGATTTTAGCGGCGTCCATCGGGGAACCACCACCGAGTGCGATAATCACGTCTGGTTTGAAGGAGTTAGCCAGCTCTGCGCCTTTGCGAACAACGGTCAGGGTTGGGTCCGCTTCAACTTCAAAGAAGACTTCAGTCTCAACGCCCGCAGCTTTCAGAACAGAAGTGATCTGGTCTGCATAGCCGTTATTGAACAGGAAACGGTCAGTCACGATGAGCGCACGTTTGTGGCCATCAGTAATCACTTCATCCAGCGCGATTGGCAGTGAGCCACGGCGGAAGTAGATAGATTTCGGAAGTTTGTGCCACAACATGTTTTCAGCTCGCTTAGCAACGGTTTTCTTGTTGATCAGGTGCTTAGGACCAACGTTTTCAGAGATGGAGTTACCACCCCATGAACCACAACCCAGAGTCAGGGAAGGCGCGAGTTTAAAGTTATACAGGTCACCGATACCACCCTGGGACGCTGGGGTGTTGATCAGAATACGTGCGGTTTTCATTTTGTCGCCGAAGTACTTCACGCGCTCAGGCTGGTTGTCCTGGTCGGTATACAGGCAAGAGGTATGACCGATCCCGCCCATCTCAACCAGTTTTTCCGCCTTCATCACAGCGTCTTCGAAGCTCTTAGCACGGTACATGGCAAGAGTAGGGGACAGTTTTTCGTGAGCAAATGGCTCAGATTCATCAACAACGCTGACTTCACCAATTAAAATTTTGGTGTCAGAAGGAACCGTAAAGCCTGCCAGTTCTGCAATTTTAGCAGCCGGTTGACCAACAATTGCTGCGTTCAGTGCACCATTTTTCAGAATGATATCCTGAACGGCCTTCAGCTCTTTACCCTGCAGCATGTAACCGCCGTGGGTAGCAAAACGCTCACGCACTGCGTTGTATGCAGAGTCAACAACGATAACTGACTGCTCTGACGCACAGATTACGCCGTTATCGAAGGTTTTAGACATCAGAATAGACGCAACAACACGTTTGATGTCGGCGGTTTCGTCAACGACAACAGGGGTGTTACCGGCGCCAACACCGATTGCAGGTTTACCGGAGCTGTATGCGGCTTTAACCATGCCTGGGCCACCAGTTGCCAGAATCATGTTGATATCTGGGTGGTGCATCAAAGCGTTGGACAGTTCAACAGAAGGCTGGTCAATCCAACCGATCAGATCTTTTGGTGCACCCGCTGCGATAGCTGCCTGCAGAACAATATCTGCCGCTTTGTTTGTCGCATCTTTAGCGCGTGGGTGTGGAGAGAAGATAATTGCGTTACGGGTCTTCAGGCTGATGAGTGATTTGAAGATGGCGGTAGAAGTCGGGTTGGTTGTCGGAACGATACCGCAAATGATGCCGATTGGCTCTGCGATAGTGATAGTACCGAACGTATGATCTTCATCCAGAACGCCACACGTCTTCTCATCTTTATAGGCGTTGTAGATATACTCTGAAGCGAAGTGGTTTTTGATCACTTTATCTTCAACGATACCCATGCCAGATTCGGCAACGGCCATTTTAGCGAGAGGGATTCGAGCATCTGCAGCAGCCAGTGCGGCTGCGCGGAAGATTTTATCAACCTGTTCTTGGGTGAAATTGGCATATTCACGCTGGGCCTTTTTGACGCGCTCAACGAGTGCGTTAAGTTCAGCGATATTAGTAACAGCCATAATGCTCTCCTGATAATGTTTAAACTCTTTTAGTAAACCAGCGCTCAATACGACACCAGTATAGCCGAGGTGTCAGTACTTGCTTTACACACAATAAAACAAAGGTTTACTGAGGTTCGCAATCAACTCTCCGGCACTAACTTACTAAAAGAGCCTGACTTTAGCATCATCCCTTTTTATGAGGCCCACTCCCTGTTGGTGTCATCAAGATTACTCACTTCTGAGTACGGAAAACATGATCTGAATCAATTTATACCGAAGCTGATACCTTTCAGCACGTGTATTTTGAGTAATCATATCAAGTGTTAAATAATTACAAAAGTAATGGAATCGAATATTCCATCAGTGACACATATACTTAACACATGAAATTCATAGCGTTTTGGAGCAGATTTCTGGTGAAGTATGCTGATAAAAAGCGTATCTTCAGCGCGGATTTACTCCCTTTAATTTATTGTTCGGGCTATGCTGATTTGCGGAGCTAATTGTGACCCCATTGCTCTTTGATTTTTCTACCTATTTCAAATTTTTTATTGGTTTGTTCGCACTCGTTAACCCGGTGGGGATCATCCCAGTATTCATTAGTATGACGAGCTACCAGACGGCGGTTGCCCGAAATAAAACTAACCTGACAGCCAATCTGTCCGTCGCCATCATATTGCTGACGTCACTTTTTCTTGGCGACTCGATTCTGCAAATCTTCGGCATCTCCATTGACTCCTTCCGTATCGCGGGTGGCATTCTCGTCGTGACGATTGCGATGTCAATGATCAGCGGAAAATTGGGTGAAGACAAACAGAACAAGCAGGAAAAATCAGAATCCGCGGTTCGCGAAAGCATAGGCGTCGTTCCACTTGCACTGCCTTTAATGGCGGGACCCGGTGCGATCAGTTCCACTATCGTCTGGGGCACGCGCTATCATAATCTGGTGCATTTGATCGGTTTTTCGATCGCTATTGCGCTTTTTGCGCTGTGTTGTTGGGGCGTGTTTCGCATTGCTCCCTGGCTTGTACGTTTACTGGGGCAAACCGGTATCAACGTAATTACCCGAATTATGGGCTTGTTGCTGATGGCGTTGGGAATCGAATTCATTGTGACGGGGCTGAAAAGTATTTTCCCGGGCCTGGTGAATTAATCATTTCATATGAAAGGGCGGAGCCAGTGGCTCCGTTTTTTTTCGTTATTATCAGCAAATCATATAAATAAAGTTGAAATCTTCACAAGAAATAATAATTTCCGCTAATAAATCACTCTCTTTACATTTCAGTAACTTAGTTGTTTCCCTCCCTTTTCTCTGCACACAAACCGCGCAAACAGTCTGTTATTTTAATCACATGATACTCTGGGGCTTGCTGTGAGATAACTGAAATGTTATTAGTAATTTCAACATTCACCTAGATGAATGTGCTAAATAATAACCAGTTGTTAATTTTTTGTACAAATACGAGTCGATGATAGCGCAGCGAAGCGCGACGAGAGATGAATCTCGCTATCACATTGAATGTTCTGTGTTTTCAATGTGTCTGTAGTACGGCAAGGCAGCCCTCACCGAAAACCCCATCGTAGTAAAAGAGAATTGCTTAACAAATTTGCAAAATGTATTGGCGCGAAATTAAGCCATTTGGTACTTTCCGGCCTTATATTTTGCTCCAGTATTCCTGTAGATGAGAATGATTTTCAAATATAACGCTCATCTCAGCCTGATATCACACGTCTCAAAACAGGGGAGGCGTGTCAGGAATCGACGCAAGGTGGCCATACGAGTCATCAGCAATAAGTAAAGTCGGTGATAGCAAGAAGTAAACGACCTGACAGCAGCTGAACTCCTGCGTTGTTCAGGGCCCCTCAGGGGAATTAAACAGGCTGGTTATAAAACCAGTAATTATAATGAGTGGAGTATCAACACAATGTCCATCATCACAAAAAAAAATCTGATTGCCGCGGGAATTTTCACTGCGCTAATCGCGGGTAATATGGCAATGGCTGCCGAAGTGCCTGCCGGAATTGCATTGGCAGAAAAGCAAACCATGATTCGAAACAACGGTGCAGAGCCACAGTCTCTTGACCCGAACAAAATCGAAGGCGTTCCGGAAGCAAACATCAGCCGCGACCTGTTTGAAGGCCTGCTGATTACCTCAACGAAAGACGGTCACCCAATCCCCGGTGTGGCTGAAAGCTGGGATAACAAAGACTTTAAAGTCTGGACATTCCACCTGCGTAAAGACGCAAAATGGTCCAACGGTGAACCTGTCACCGCACAAGATTTCGTGTATAGCTGGCAGCGTCTGGTTGATCCTAATACCGCGTCCCCGTATGCGAGCTATCCGCAATATGGTCACATCCTGAACGTTGATGAAATCATCGACGGCAAAAAGAAACCGTCTGAACTTGGCGTGAAAGCAGTTGACGACCACACTCTGGAAGTCACACTGAGCGAACCGGTTCCCTATTTCTACAAATTGCTGGTTAACCCGGCAATGTCCCCGGTCAATAAAGCCGCCATCGAAAAATTTGGCGAAAAATGGACTCAGCCTGCGAACATCGTGACCAACGGTGCGTATAAGCTGAAAGACTGGGTTGTTAACGAACGCATCGTGATGGAGCGTAATACCAACTACTGGGATAACGCCAAAACCATCGTTGATCAGATCACTTATCTGCCTATTTCTTCAGAAGTCACTGACGTTAACCGCTACCGCAGCGGTGAAATCGATATGACCTATAACAACCTGCCGATTGAACTCTTCCAGAAACTGAAGAAAGAGATCCCGACAGAAGTTCACGTCGATCCGTATCTGTGTACTTATTACTATGAAATCAACAACCAGAAAGCACCGTTCAACGACGCGCGCGTTCGTACTGCGCTGAAGCTGGGTCTTGATCGCGATATCATCGTGAACAAAGTGAAAGCGCAGGGCGATCTTCCAGCTTTCGGTTATACCCCGCCATATGCTGACGGCGCGAAACTGACCAAACCTGAGTGGTTCACCTGGACTCAGGAAAAACGTAACGAAGAAGCTAAAAAACTGCTGGCTGAAGCGGGCTACACCGCTGACAAACCACTGAAATTTGACCTGTTGTATAACACGTCAGATCTGCACAAAAAACTGGCGATCGCCGCGTCCTCCATCTGGAAGAAAAACCTGGGTGTTGACGTGAAGTTGGTTAACCAGGAGTGGAAAACCTTCCTGGATACCCGTCATCAGGGCAACTATGACGTGGCGCGTGCAGGCTGGTGTGCGGATTACAACGAACCAACATCCTTCCTGAACACGATGCTTTCTGACAGCTCGATGAACACCGCGCACTATAAGAGCCCGGCGTTTGACGCGATCATGAAAGAGTCTCTGAAAGCCACCGACGAAGCACAGCGTTCCGCTCAGTACGACAAAGCGGAGCAGCAGTTGGGTAAAGACTCTGCGATTGTACCGGTTTACTACTATGTGAACGCGCGTCTGGTGAAACCTTGGGTTGGCGGTTATACCGGCAAAGACCCGATGGACAACATCTACACCAAAGATCTGTACATCATTAAGCATTAATGGCAATCCGTGGGGCAAAGCAATTTGCCCCACTGTGTCTTAACTCATCGCACTAACTACACGGCATCATTCATTTCGAATTGAGTGAGCATGTGTAAAAGGCACACGCCAGAAGGTACGGGCAATGTTGAAATTTATCTTACGTCGCTGTCTTGAAGCGATACCGACGCTCTTTATTCTTATTACTATTTCGTTTTTCATGATGCGACTCGCCCCGGGTAGTCCGTTTACCAGTGAGCGCGCGCTGCCGCCAGAAGTGATGGCGAACATCGAAGCCAAATACCATTTAAACGATCCCATCTCTACCCAGTACTTCAATTATTTGAAGCAGCTGGCGCAGGGTGATTTTGGACCGTCATTCAAATACAAAGACTATTCCGTAAACGACCTGGTGGCTGCAAGCTTCCCCGTTTCGGCTAAATTAGGCGCCGCGGCCTTTATTCTCGCCGTTGTTCTTGGCGTCAGCGCAGGGGTTATCGCCGCGCTCAAACAAAATACCAAATGGGATTATTCAGTGATGGGGATAGCAATGACCGGGGTCGTTATACCCAGTTTCGTTGTTGCGCCGTTGCTGGTGATGGTGTTTGCCATAACGCTGAAATGGCTGCCCGGAGGCGGCTGGAACGGCGGGGCACCGAAGTACATGATTTTGCCGATGGTGGCATTATCGCTGGCATACATTGCCAGTATCGCGCGTATCACCCGTGGTTCGATGATTGAAGTGTTGCACTCAAACTTCATTCGTACCGCGCGCGCTAAAGGCTTGCCGATGCATCGCATTGTGCTTCGCCACGCGTTGAAACCTGCGCTGCTGCCTGTACTCTCGTACATGGGGCCAGCGTTTGTCGGGATTATCACCGGCTCTATGGTTATCGAGACTATCTATGGCCTGCCGGGTATCGGCCAGCTGTTCGTGAATGGCGCGTTGAACCGTGACTATTCGTTAGTACTGAGCCTGACGATTCTCGTCGGTGCGCTGACGATCCTCTTTAACGCCGTTGTCGATGTGCTGTATGCCGTTATCGACCCGAAAATTCGCTACTAGCACTGGAGTACGCCATGATGTTGAGTAATAAAAACAGCGAGGCGCTGGAAAACTTCAGTGAGAAACTCGAAGTCGAAGGGCGCAGCCTATGGCAGGACGCCCGCCGTCGCTTTATGCACAACCGTGCAGCGGTCGCCAGCCTGGTGGTCCTGATCTTTATCGCATTATTCGTTACGCTCGCCCCCGTATTGTCGCAGTTTACCTACTTCGATACCGACTGGGGCATGATGTCCAGTGCGCCTGATATGACGTCTGGACACTATTTCGGTACCGACTCATCCGGACGCGACCTTCTGGTGCGTGTGGCGATCGGTGGACGTATCTCCCTGATGGTCGGTATCGCCGCCGCGCTGGTGGCGGTTATTGTCGGCACGCTTTACGGCTCTCTTTCCGGCTATCTGGGCGGCAAAGTCGACTCCGTGATGATGCGTTTGCTGGAGATCCTGAACTCCTTCCCGTTCATGTTCTTTGTTATTTTGCTGGTCACTTTCTTCGGACAAAACATCCTGCTGATCTTCGTGGCAATCGGGATGGTGTCCTGGCTGGACATGGCGCGTATTGTGCGTGGTCAGACGTTGAGCCTGAAGCGCAAAGAATTTATCGAAGCGGCGCAGGTTGGCGGTGTTTCCGTCGGTGGGATCGTGGTACGCCACATCGTTCCGAACGTGCTGGGCGTCGTCGTGGTTTACGCCTCTTTGCTGGTGCCAAGCATGATTCTGTTTGAATCTTTCCTGAGCTTCCTCGGGTTGGGTACACAAGAGCCGCTGAGCAGCTGGGGTGCACTGCTGAGTGATGGCGCGAACTCAATGGAAGTTTCTCCTTGGCTGCTGCTGTTCCCGGCTGGTTTCCTGGTGGTTACCCTGTTTTGTTTCAACTTTATCGGCGATGGCTTACGTGATGCCCTCGACCCGAAAGACCGTTAAGGAGTGCCGCCATGACTATTATTGAAACGGCAACCGCGCCACAAGCGCAACGTCAGCAAAATGTCCTGCTGGACGTCAAAGATTTACGCGTCACCTTTCAAACGCCCGATGGCGATGTAACGGCCGTAAACGATCTGAACTTTGATCTGCGTGCTGGCGAGACGCTGGGTATCGTGGGTGAGTCTGGCTCCGGTAAATCGCAAACTGCCTTTGCGCTGATGGGCCTTCTGGCACAAAACGGCCGTATCGGCGGGACCGCGACCTTTAACGGTAAAAACATTCTGAACCTGCCGGAGCATGAGCTGAACAAGCTACGTGCCGAGCAGATTTCGATGATTTTCCAGGACCCGATGACCTCGCTGAACCCGTACATGCGCGTGGGTGAGCAGCTGATGGAAGTCCTCATGCTGCACAAAGGCATGAACAAAGCCGAAGCGTTTGAAGAGTCGGTAAAAATGTTGGATGCGGTGAAAATGCCGGAAGCGCGTAAGCGTATGCGCATGTATCCGCATGAGTTTTCAGGTGGTATGCGTCAACGCGTGATGATCGCGATGGCGTTGCTCTGTCGTCCTAAATTGCTGATTGCCGATGAGCCGACCACCGCGCTGGACGTCACCGTGCAGGCACAGATCATGACGTTGCTGAATGAACTTAAAGACGAGTTCAACACGGCGATTATCATGATTACCCATGACCTGGGTGTGGTCGCGGGTATCTGCGACAAGGTGCTGGTGATGTATGCCGGCCGTACCATGGAATACGGCAAGGCGCGTGATGTGTTCTATCATCCCGCGCACCCGTATTCTATTGGTCTTTTGAATGCGGTTCCGCGTCTCGATGCGGAAGGTGAATCTCTGCTGACGATTCCAGGCAACCCACCAAACCTGCTGCGTCTGCCGAAAGGCTGTCCGTTCCAGCCACGCTGTCCGCATGCGATGGAAATCTGTAACAGCGCTCCGCCGCTGGAAGAGTTTGCGCCAGGCCGTCTGCGCGCCTGCTTTAAGCCGTACGAGGAGCTGGTATGAACGCGATAGATGAAAAAAGAAATGTGCTGCTCGAAATTGCCGACCTGAAAGTTCATTTTGACATCAAAGACGGCAAACAGTGGTTCTGGCAGCCGTCCAAAACCCTCAAAGCGGTAGATGGTGTCACGCTGCGCCTTTACGAAGGCGAAACCTTGGGTGTCGTAGGTGAATCGGGATGCGGTAAGTCGACGTTTGCTCGCGCCATCATAGGCCTTGTTAAAGCCACTGAAGGTAAAGTGGCGTGGCTGGGCAAAGATCTGCTGGGCATGAAGCCGGACGAGTGGCGCGAAGTGCGTAGCGACATCCAGATGATTTTCCAGGATCCGCTGGCGTCCCTTAACCCGCGTATGACGATTGGGGAGATTATCGCGGAACCCCTGCGTACTTATCATCCCAAGATGTCCCGCCAGGAAGCACGTGACCGTGTGAAAGCGATGATGATGAAAGTAGGGCTGTTGCCTAACCTCATCAACCGCTACCCGCACGAGTTTTCCGGTGGTCAGTGTCAGCGTATTGGTATTGCGCGTGCGTTGATTCTGGAACCTAAGCTGATTATTTGCGACGAGCCGGTTTCCGCGCTGGATGTTTCTATTCAGGCGCAGGTGGTTAACCTGCTGCAAAAATTACAGCGCGAAATGGGGCTGTCGTTGATCTTCATCGCGCACGACCTGGCGGTGGTTAAACACATTTCAGATCGCGTTCTGGTGATGTATCTGGGCCATGCGGTAGAGCTGGGGACCTACGATGAGGTTTACCACAATCCGCTGCACCCTTACACCAAAGCGTTGATGTCCGCAGTACCGGTTCCCGATCCTGATCGGGAAAAAAATAAAAAAATTCAGCTGCTGGAAGGCGAGTTGCCCTCACCGATAAATCCGCCGTCAGGCTGCGTATTCCGTACGCGCTGCCCGCTGGCTGGACCGGAGTGTGCGCAAACCCGGCCAGTACTTGAAGGAAGTTTCCGTCACGCGGTTTCCTGCCTGAAAGTAGACCCGTTATAATCGCAAGGGCTGACATGATGTCAGCCCTTAATTTTTGCGAGGTTATCGTGTCGCTATCCGTTTCTTCAGTTCGTCGTCGGATGTTCCGCCTGCTATTCGATCAAAATACCCGCTCAGGTCGTCATTTCGAAGGATTGTGCGGACTGTTTGCGCTACTCAGCGTACTTATCATATTTATTGAGTCAGGTCTTGGGACGCAATATCACCTGACGATGGATGAGTGGCATCTCTTCGTCTGGCTGGAACTCTTCGTGACGCTGGTTTTTACCCTTGAGTATTTGCTACGGGTTTTCAGCTGGCCCAATCCGGCGAAATATGTCTTTAGCTTTTGGGGCATTATCGATCTGGCGACCATTTTGCCGCTTTACGTGATGTGGCTGTGGCCTGAAATTAGCGTCGATTATGTTTTTGCCTGGCGGGCAATGCGCGCCATACGCGTGCTGCGCGTCCTGAAGTTGCTGCGTCTAATGCCGTCATTGCGCGTGTTCTGGAAGGCGATATTTAGCGCCCGGCATCAGTTAATTCTGTTCTATTCGTTTATTGCCATTGTGATGATTGTATTTGGCGCGCTGATGTATCTGATAGAAGGACCCAAATATGGATTCACCACGCTGAATGCATCCGTTTATTGGGCGATCGTCACGGTGACGACGGTAGGATATGGTGATATTACACCGCATACGCCGCTTGGGAGAATTGTGGCGTCGGTGCTCATTTTGATCGGTTATTCCGTAATAGCGATTCCTACCGGTCTTATCACTACGCACATGAGCGCCGCATTTCAGAATCGGCAACAGCAGCGCAAATGCCCTCAGTGTCAACAGGCGAACCATGAGCACAGTGCGAGATTTTGTAATCACTGCGGGACAAAATTAGCGGATTAAATAAAAAAGGCTGCATTCGCAGCCTTTTGTTATTCACGCCAGAGGATATGGCACAGTTTGTGATCTTTTTCCCGGCACAGCAGGACGCGGGCAAAAATATCATTGATTTCTCCGCCGTCGGTCTCCGCAAGACCAATCACGACCTCGGCAAAAAAGTCCGGGTTGAGGTCGAAATCGACATGTTCACTCCAGTCTTCGGACGGGTCGAATAACTCGGCGCCGCCGCGCTCTTCAAACTGCAAATTAAAGAGGATAACGTCCGCGGGATCGAGATTATCCATCGCCAGTTCGAGGAAAATATCGTAGGCCTGCTCAAGCGTTTCGTCTTCAGTAAGACGATTATTCAGATCCATTTCCATGATGACTACCTGTTAAAACATCGTTGGGCACGTTTTACAGCAACGGGCTAAAGAAGTAAAACAGTCGTTCGGTGATCCGCTGCCACAAAGGCCGCTTGACCCACAAACTGGCGTCCAGCAAGCGCGAGCGGGAGATGTAATCATCCTGAACGGCCGCCAAATCGCCACCAAAGCCCGCATCGTCAATCACCAGCGTAATCTCAAAGTTCAGCCATAGACTCCGCATATCCAGATTCACGGTCCCGACCAGACTGAGTTCTCCATCCACCAGCACGCTTTTAGTGTGCAGCAGTCCACCCTCAAACTGATAGATTTTCACCCCTGCGGCCAGAAGCTCAGTAAAGAATGCGCGGCTGGCCCATCCCACCAGTACCGAGTCGTTTTTTCGCGGCATGATAATGCTGACATCGACACCGCGCTGGGCGGCGGTACAAATCGCATGCAGCAGGTCATCGCTCGGCACAAAGTAGGGCGTGGTCATGATCAGATATTCACGCGCAGAATAGGCCGCAGTGAGCAACGCCTGATGAATCAAATCCTCCGGGAAACCAGGACCGGAAGCGATGGTGTGAATGGTATGCCCGCTTTCCTGCTCGAACGGCATGATATTGGCATCGGGCGGTGGCGGCAAAATGCGTTTACCGGTTTCAATTTCCCAGTCGCAGGAATACACAATACCCATTGCAGTAGCGACGGGGCCTTCCATACGCGCCATCAAATCGATCCACTGTCCCACGCCTGAATCTTGTTTGAAGAAGCGCGGATCAACCATATTCATGCTGCCGGTATAAGCAATATAGTTGTCGATCATGATCATTTTGCGGTGCTGGCGTAAATCCATACGACGCAAAAACACGCGCAGTAAATTCACCTTTAACGCTTCGACGACTTCAATACCTGCGTTGCGCATCATCCCAGCCCAGGGGCTGCGGAAGAAAGCCACACTCCCTGCAGAATCGAGCATCAACCGGCAATGAATACCGCGACGTGACGCCGCCATCAGCGATTCAGCAACTTGATCCGCCATCCCTCCCGGCTGCCAGATGTAGAAAACCATTTCGATATTATGGCGTGCGAGTTGGATATCGCGAATCAGCGCCTGCATAACGTCTTCAGAGGTCGTCAACAACTGCAGCTGGTTGCCTTTCACGCCCGCAATTCCCTGACGCCGCTCGCACAGTTTGAACAATGAAGACGCCACGCTGCTATTTTCTTCGGCAAAAATGTGCTTGCAGGATTTCAGGTCGTTTAACCATTTTGCGGTCGACGGCCACATAGCGCGGGCACGCTCAGCGCGGCGTTTACCCAGATGCAGTTCACCAAATGAAAGGTACGCAATAATCCCCACCAGCGGCAGGATGTAGATAATCAGTAGCCAGGCCATGGCAGAGGGAACAGCTCGGCGTTTCATCAGGATGCGAAGCGTCACACCTGCGATCAGAAGCCAGTATCCCAGAATGACCAGCCAACTCACCACGGTGTAGAAGGTTGTCATAATTTAAAAATCCTTTTGAAAGCGTATTGTTATGAGTGTACGCATCAGAATTGATCTGGCAAATAAAAAGGACGGCTAAAAGCGCTGGTTTGCCGCGACCAAGGGTTTATAATGGCGTTTCTGTTAAGGAAAGAGTTTTAACCATGAAGCGCAGTAGAACAGAAGTAGGGCGCTGGCGTATGTTGCGACAAACGAGCCGCCGCAAGGCTCGCTGGCTGGAAGCTCAATCCCGCCGCAATATGCGTATTCACGCTATCAGGAAATGTGGGCTAAGCCGTCACCGTAATGCACTGGTGTTCGCTGTCCGCGATCTCTGAGTTCCCTGAAGGCACCTTTTTTGGTGCCTGATGTTTTTTTAGACCATCAGCGCCTGTGCGCGTACTATTTTGCTTCCCGCTTGTTAAATCCTCATCCTGCTGCGGTATGATGTGCGGCGATGTACGCTATGAATAAGAAAAATGAATCCTTTCCTTTGGGTATTAATAGCCATTTTAGCCGTAGATGCATTAAGGGAATATTTAGGGCTCTCGTCACTCACGCAGCTAGGGCAATTTATTTACGCTCTTTTTATGCATTGGGTGATGCTTTAAGGACAGACGGTACTGACGCCAGCAAAGGTTGGCGAACGTCAAAATGACACGCATAGCGCGTTCACGGTCTTCGGTTCTCTTCGCCACTCCGTGACGCGCTATTTTAAAAAGGAGCAGGTTGTGTTTGCGGAGTTTGGTGTACTGAATTTTTGGACCTATGTTGTTGGCGCTTTCTTTATTGTTCTCGTTCCTGGCCCCAATACCTTATTTGTTCTCAAAACCGGCATAGGTCACGGCGTCAAAAAAGGCTATCTGGCCGCTACGGGCGTATTTATCGGCGATGCCGTATTGATGTTTCTGGCGTGGGCCGGCGTGGCGGCACTCATTCAAACCACACCCGTGCTATTCAATATTGTCCGTTATCTTGGCGCACTTTATCTGCTGTGGCTCGGTGGCAAAATGCTTTGGTCGGTCATCATGCGCAAAAACAGCGCTCATGCTGGTGGGGCTGAACCGTCCAGTACGATCCTGAAGCGTTCGCTGGTATTGAGTTTGACCAATCCCAAGGCCATTTTGTTTTACGTCTCGTTTTTCGTGCAGTTCATTGATGTCAGCGCGACAAATACAGGCACCTCTTTCCTGATCCTCGCAACGACCTTAGAACTGATCAGCTTCATGTACATGAGCTTCTTGATTTTCTCTGGGGCATTTGTGACGCGCTATCTCAAGACGAAAAAGAAACTGGCGAAGCTGGGAAATGGGTTGATCGGGCTGTTGTTTGTGGGGTTTGCTGCACGACTGGCATCGCTACACTGAGGAAACTTATGCCTGCGATGCGACGAGCGTAATAGTGCTCAAGATTGCGCCTGTATTAGCCGATATCTATTCGCACCTACTTTATCGACTCTGGAATCAAGCTGTGCCGTTAAGAGCCAGCGTGCGAACAAGGAAAAATAATGACTGATACCGCTTTCAAATGGACGTGCATCAAGTGTGATAAGACCATTCCACAGGACCAGGAATACTGTCCTGAATGTGAGGAAAAACGGTACCGCAAAATTGGCGGTTTGCTGTTCCTGCCATTTCTGAATATGTTACTCATTTCTTATAGTTATTTCACTTCAATGGCCTTTACATTAAAGGCCAGCATCGACACGCTAGGTTATCTTTCGCTGCCGCAATCAACCTATCTGTTTATTTGTGCGGGGTTAAATTTTATTGTATTGCTTTACATTATCTATGTTGCGTCACTCTTTTTGCGCAAAAAGAAAGAGCTTCCGCTGGCGTACAGTGTGTTGCTTGTCGCTGGTATCGTCATCATGTTGATTGACCGGGGAATCGGGCGATACCTGTTCCCACAGATTGCCCTGGACTTTAATCAGATCATGCCCATTGTTACCCACACAATTTACGCCTGCATCTGGATACCTTATTTCCGTTACTCTGTCCGTGCTAAGAAGACCTTCATTCGTTAATCGAACCGAGTCTTAAAATTTCTATGGCTGCCATATTCACCGGCAGCCATTTTTTATTTGTGGTGAAACATCTCAGCGTAATATCCGCGTAGATGGCAACCACTCTTACGCTTTCTTTTGAAGAGGAGTCGGCATATCGTGTCATGAGTCTGAGTTCATCCACAGGAAAAGACAGATGCGAGACATTCCTCCCACAGCCATGCTACGTGCGTTTGAAGTCGCTACCCGCCATCCCACGTTTACCTCCTCCGCCACAGAGCTGTTCATCACGCAGAGTGCGGTCAGCCATCAGTTAAAAAATCTTGAAGAATTATGGGGACTGCAGCTCTTTCAGCGCGGTAAAACTCTCACACTGACGCCTGCGGGCGCCGCGCTCGCGCCTATCGTCCGTGAGTTCTTCAGCAAGCTGGAAACTTCATTAGCCGACCTTCGCGAACAAAAAAGTCGTGTTCGATTACGTGTAAGCACCACCTATTCCTTTGCACTGAAGTGGCTGCTACCACGTCTTCCCGAGTTAACACGGCTGCATCCTGAGATTCTGGTGACGCTTGAAAGCACCGACAGGGCCATTCATTTCACCAACTCGGATTCCAATGTGGCGATCCGCTTTGGTCACGGCAATTACCCCGCGCTGCACTCGGAATTTATGTTCCGCGAGCAGCTTTTTCCGGTTGCCAGCCCGGCATTATTACAACGTTTTGGAACACCCCATGACCCGGCTGAGCTGCTGCGTTACCCGCTTCTGACGCGCGATGGTGCGGATCTGGTTCCGAAATGGGACTCCTGGTTTGAACTGGCGGGCATACAGACGGATGCGTTGCATGAAAGCGTCCGCTTCGCCGACACCAATATGACGATTGAAGCCGCGTTGCTGGGACAGGGCATTGCGTTAGCGCGCAGCGGACACGTTGAAAAAGAGATCAAGGAGGGCAGTCTGGTCAGGCTGTTTAATGTGCGTTTCCCATCGCCCGCTGCCTATTATTTTGTCTGCCCAAGAGGTATCGAAACCCAGCCGCACATTATGAAGTTCTGCTCCTGGCTTATGGCAGAATCACATCTGGCGCAGCTAAGCTATACCTAAAGTATGAGTTTTCACTCATGATCTGATGAAGACACTTCACTTTTAAAATTGGCATAGGTTGCTTAGCATCACCCTATGCCAAGCCATATTGTTTTCCTGACGCTGTTCGCCGCTCTGCTGCATGCCAGCTGGAATACCCTGCTACGCGGGGCGACTGACCGGTTATGGTCGATGACCATCATGTGCGTGGCGATTGCCGTGACCAGCGCCGTAATCGCACTGTTAGTGCCACTGCCATCCACTGCCAGTTGGAAGTACATGTTTGTTTCGGCGCTGCTGCATGTGGGCTATAACCTGTGTCTGATACGCAGCTATCAGAGCGGGGATCTCGGGCAATCCTATCCGATTGCGCGCGGTTGCTCTCCGCTACTGGTCGCCTGCGCGGCGGCACTCTTCGCCGGTGAAAAAATTGAATTGAACACGCTTGGCGGTATCACGCTGGTGTCCTGCGGTATTCTGATGCTCGCCATGAAGGGCTACAAATTGGCGATGCCGGACCTGAAATATGCGCTGGCAACCGGTGCTTTCATCGCGGCGTATAGCGTTGTGGACGGGATAGGCGTGCGATTTTCCGGCAATGCGCTCTCATACACCGCGTGGATGAGCACCTTATGGGGAGGGCTGATGCCTGCACTCTATATCGCCTTACGCGACAGCAGAAGTTTGTTGCGTTGGCGGCCAGGTTTACCTCGCGCAGCGATTGGGGGCCTTGTTTCGCTTCTGGCGTACGGGATCATTATCTACGCCATGCAGGGCGCCCCGATGGGCACCGTCTCAGCTTTGCGTGAAACCAGCGTGCTTTTTGCCGCCGTATTAGGCTACTTATTCCTGGGCGAATCGCTAACGTTAAGAAAAACGCTTGCGAGCATCGTCATCGCAACCGGTACGCTCATTATCGGTTAACTAGTTTGGGAGAATGCGACATGTCTGACAGTCCAACTATTGCCCTCATCGGTCCCGGCGCAATCGGTACCACCATTGCGGCGCTACTGCATGAGGTTGGCCGCAAGCCTTTACTGTGCGGGCGCACAGCCCATCCGAAATTAGTGCTGCGCTTTGACGAGGGCGAGATTACCGTGCCAGGACCTGTACTGAGCAACGCGGCGGAAATCACTCAGCCGTGCGACCTGGTATTCATTGCGGTGAAAGCGACCCAGACGGCATCCAGCGCAGGCTGGCTGGATAAACTGTGTGATGAAAACACGGTGGTCTGCGCGCTGCAAAACGGGGTTGAGCAGAAAAGCCAGTTGGTGCCTTATGTTAACGGTGCCACAGTCGTGCCTTCGGTCGTCTGGTTTCCGGCACAGCGCGAACCGGACGCTTCTGTCTGGCTGCGTGCCAAACCACGCCTGACGCTGCCGGATACGCCGCAGGCAAAACGGATTGCTGATGCGCTTATTGATACGCGTTGCGCCGTTGAGCTTTCCGAGGATTTCACGTCCATCGCCTGGCGCAAACTGCTTCAGAATGCGGTAGCGGGTTTGATGGTACTTGCCAATCGCCGTGCTGGCATGTTCTCGCGGGAAGATGTCACTGAACTGGCACTGGCTTACCTGCGTGAGTGTCTGTCGGTTGCACGTGCGCAAATGGCAACACTAAACGATGATGTTGCGCGTGAAATTGTGGACGGTTTTCGTCGTGCGCCTGCGGATTTAGGCACTTCCATTCTGGCCGATCGTCAGTCTAACCGCCCGATGGAATGGGAAGTCCGTAACGCCGTCATCCAGCGTTTAGGCAAATCCCACGGAATTCCTACGCCCATCAGTGACGTTCTGGTCCCTCTGCTGGCGGCAGGAAGCGAAGGGCCGGGGTGAAATTACGAGCCTTACACTCAGCAAAAGAACGGGTGACATCTAATTGAACTGGCCCGTAAAAAACAAAGCCCCGTCTGTGCGGGGCTGTCATGCAACAAATTCATTTATTTCAATTGAGGCGTTTTAACAGCGCGCAAAGACGCTTTTATTCACGACCTCAGAACACTTTCTTGAACGGGCGGACGGTGACTTTCGCGTAAACGCCTGCCGCGACATACGGGTCGGCTTCGGCCCAAAACTGTGCAGCTTCCAGGGATTCGAATTCGGCAATCACCGTAGAGCCACTAAAACCAGCCGCGCCGGGATCGTTGCTGTCAACGGCAGGCATTGGCCCTGCGATCAGCAGTTTTCCTTCGTCGTGCAACAGTTGCAGTCGCGCAAGATGCGCAGGGCGGACGGAAAGGCGTTTTTCAAGAGAATCAGCAACATCCTCAGCGTAGATAACGTAAAGCACGGCGGAGCTCCTTAACCATAAAAAGTGGCATTTACGTTATGTGAAAGCAGCGATGACTGCAATGTAAAGATAACGACCTTGTTAAAACTGTAACAAACAACGGCCCGCACGCGCCGCTTGCGCACTTAAATTGCGAGAAGATGGAGTGTCTTATTGAATATGATTGCTATTTGCATTTAAAATCGGGGTCTGGTTTTTTAACTGTAACGATTATGACTTCGATGACCCTGGATTTACCTCGCCGCTTTCCCTGGCCGACGCTGCTCTCCGTTGTGATTCACGGTGCTGTCGTCGCGGGTCTGCTCTACACATCGGTACATCAGGTTATTGAAATGCCAGCGCCCGCGCAGCCGATTTCGGTGACCATGGTGACGCCTGCTGAGCTAGAGCCGCAGGTTGTCTCGCCACCGCCAGAGCCGGTTGTCGAGCCGGAACCTGAACCGGAGCCGATCCCTGAGCCGCCGAAAGAAGCGCCAGTGGTGATCCATAAGCCGGAGCCCAAGCCTAAACCGAAGCCAAAACCGGTAAAAAAAGTGGAAGAGCGTCCAAAACGAGAAGAGCGTCCCGTTGAACCGCGTACGACGCAGACGGTGCAAAATACAGCGCCAGCGAAACCCGTGATGAATAATTCGCCGGCAACGGCAAAACCGGTGGTCTCGGCACCTTCTGGCCCGCGCGCGCTAAGCCGCAATCAGCCGCAGTACCCTGCGCGTGCGCAAGCCCTGCGTATTGAGGGGCGTCTGCGCGTGAAATTTGACGTGACGGCTGATGGCCGTGTGGATAACGTGGAAATTCTTTCCGCCCAGCCTGCTAATATGTTTGAGCGCGAAGTGAAAGCGGCGATGCGCAAATGGCGCTATGAAGCCGGGAAACCGGGAAATGGATTGATCGTGAATATCGTGTTCCGCCTGAACGGCGGGGCGCAGATGGAATAGTAAAAAGCCTCCAGAATGGAGGCTTTTTTTATACCTGCGGAAGCTGGCGAGGTTTCCCGTCGTTATCCACTGCAACATAGATGAACAGCGCTTCGGTCGCCTTGTAGCGCTGGCCGATTGGCTCCGAAGCTACCTTTTTGACCCACACTTCAATATTAATGGAAACTGACGTATTACCGCGCTTAACGCAGCGGGCGTAGCAGCAGACCACATCGCCCACCGCGACCGGACGTAAAAACGTCATCCCATCGACTCTGACCGTCACCACGCGGCCGTGCGCGATCTCTTTAGCCAGGATCGCGCCACCCATATCCATTTGCGACATTAACCAACCGCCAAAGATGTCACCGTTTGCATTGGTGTCGGCGGGCATTGCAAGTGTGCGTAAAACCAGTTCGCCCTGAGGGGCGTCATTCGTTGTTGTCATTGTTATTTGTGCTCGTGACGGAAGACGACAGGCGGGATGCTACTATGATTTGCACTCGGTGGGAAATACGAAAAGCAGACGGGAATAAAATGGCCAGACGGCGTACCGTCTGGCATACAGGGATTAGTGCTTATCGTCCTGAGGCATGTGCTTGTAAATGTATACACCGCTGAGCAGGGTAAAAATCAGCGTCAGAGCCGTCAGACCAAACACCTTAAAGTTGACCCAGATATTTTGCGGCATCCAGAACGCAATATAGATATTCGCCAGTCCGCAGAGAATAAAGAATACGGCCCAGGCAATGTTCAGTCTCGACCATACTTCTTGCGGCAGCGTGATTTCTTTGCCCAGCATGCGTTGAATCAACGGTTTGTTCATGACCCACTGGCTGAAGAGCAGGGCACCGGCAAACAGGCCGTAAATTACCGTAACCTTCCATTTGATAAATTCATCGTTATGGAAGAACACCGTCAGGCCACCAAACACGGCAACTAAGACAAAAGTGATCAACGCCATTTTTTCGACTTTGCGATAGCGAATCCAGGTGTAGATCAATACGATAGCGGTGGCGACAATTAAGGCCGTTGTCGCGGCATAAATGTCGTACAGCTTATAGAATGCGAAAAACACGACAAGCGGTAAAAAATCAAGAAACTGCTTCATTCTTAGATTCCATTTTCTGCGTGGGGCAGAGTGCACGCGCGCACTCTGCCATCAGGATATTATTGGCGAATCAACGTATACAGGCGGAACAAATAAACCAGCAATACGGCGGAGATCAGATTACTGATCGTATTCGCAACCACCGCGCCAATGTTTGGCGTGAGCACTGCAAAATTCGGTGCAAACAGCAGCAATAACGTTTTGGCGAGCAGCCATCCGATGACTGCAGGTGCAACCAGACGCATATTCGACCACGCCAGTTTTATACTGCTGCGCATGGCGGTAAAGATCCCCATCTTGTCCTGTACCAGCATCACAGGGGCAAAAGAGAGGATAATCGCCAGCAGCACACCCGGCACGACGACCAGCATGATCCCCATTTGCACCAGCAGCGTGGTCAAAAAGATCAGGATGAACAGTTTCGGTAACACCGGCGCGCTGGCACCGATGGCGCGCAGTGCACTCACGCGTTGCCCTGCGGAAACCAACTGAACCATGAGCAATACTCCCCCCGCCATAATCGCGTTGCCGATCAACCCAGAAAAGGTTGAGGCCGCAGAGGCGCGCAGCAAAATCTGCTGCTGTTCAGGCGTCATGTTCTGCACCAGATCAAATAACCCTACGCTGCCAGCGAGATTGTCGCCCTGGCTGAGGCTGGCAATTTGCTCATCACTCGGTGAAAACGCATGGCCAAGCACGACGGTGATCAACGCGCAAAGCAAAGCGATCAGTAAAAAAGTAATGAACTGATTGCGGAAAAAGTTCCCGGTGTCACGGTAGACGGACTTCGCCGTGATAGACATGCACTCTCCTTGAGTATTGCAGGTGTTAATAAGCGGGCAATTGTACCCTGGATAACTCTGTCGTGGCAGCACCATGACTTGTATGGAAAAGCATATCTTTGTAAAGCAAAGCGTATTGAGCAAATTTGACCTGATTGGGGCAATCAAGTTTATCTATTTTTGGTAAAAATTAATCTGGATCAACAAATGTTAAATTGCTGGGCTGAATGTGATCTGTGTTGGATCACTTCCTACTCATTTGTAGTTATATTCTCCGCGCCAATAAAACCACAACGATGGAGCGGATATGAAAAAATTAGCAGTGGCAGCCCTGATCTTAAGCAGTCTCTCTGGTGGCGCTTATGCGCATGAAGCTGGCGAGTTCTTTATTCGCGCGGGTTCGGCAACAGTTCGCCCGACGGAAGGATCAGATAACGTATTGGGAAGTCTCGGTGGCTTTAACGTCAGCAATAACACGCAGTTAGGTTTAACGTTCACCTATATGGCGACGGAAAATATCGGCGTTGAGTTGCTGGCAGCTACGCCGTTCCGCCACAAAGTAGGAACTGGACCGACGGGTAACATTGCAACCGTTCATCAGCTCCCTCCGACGCTTATGGCGCAATGGTATTTCGGTGATGCCAGCAGCAAAGCGCGCCCTTATATTGGTGCGGGCGTTAACTACACCACGTTCTTTGACGAAAAATTCAACGATAACGGCAAAGAAAATGGTCTGTCGGATCTCAGTCTGAAAGATTCCTGGGGCGCTGCGGGGCAGGTGGGGCTGGACTATTTAGTCAACCGCGACTGGCTGCTGAATATGTCGGTCTGGTACATGGATATCGACACCGACGTGCGCTTTAAAGCAGGCGGTGAACAGCAAAGTGTCCATACACGACTGGACCCGTGGGTGTTTATGTTCTCGGCGGGTTATCGCTTCTAAAGCTCTTCTGCAAAACTGGTCGTTGTATGGCCAGTTTTTCCATTCTTTCCTGTCGGCGTCGTTGTACAGAGCGCTCAATGACTCAAATGACGTGACAATCATTGCGTATTAATTCTCTGCTCACGGAAAAGGTGCTCTGGACGTTAAAGCGAAGTGCGCTCATTAACAAAAATAAACCCACCAACGATACGAGTGTTTTGTTGGTTAAAACAATTTTCATAAAATTGCAGGGTAAAGTGTGATCTGTATCAAAATGTGATACACCCAAGTTAAGGAAGATTAAGGAACTGTAAATATTCTTTCTAAGTGGTGGATTTATGGCGTTAAAAGATTTTTTTGTGCAGACCGAACCCCGTAGGCGTCGTTTTGGTGTTGCACTGTTTGTTGGGCTTATTTCCGGTGTGGTTTCGGCATTTGTAAAATGGGGCGCTGAAGTTCCGCTTCCACCGCGTAGTCCTGTTGATATGTTTACCAGTGCATGTGGGCCTGAATCATTAATTCGCGCGGCTGAGCATATCGACTGCTCCAGAAACTTCCTTAATCCTCCCTACATTTTTCTCCGCGATTGGCTGGGAATGGTTGACCCAAATGCAGCGGTCTATACCTTTGCGGGGCATGCGTTTAACTGGGTTGGGGTAACACACATTATATTCTCCATCGTGTTTGCCGTTGGTTATTGTGTCGTTGCGGAAGTGTTCCCTAAAATTAAGTTATGGCAGGGGCTGTTAGCCGGTGCACTTGCACAGCTATTTGTCCATATGATTTCATTCCCGCTGATGGGCTTAACCCCACCGCTTTTCGACCTTCCATGGTATGAAAACGTTTCTGAAATACTTGGCCACTTAATTTGGTTCTGGTCTATTGAGATAATTCGTCGCGATCTCCGAAACAGAATTACGCACGAACCTGACGCTGAAGTTCCTCTGAATTCATCGTTCAGATAAACGGTAGCAACAAACAGTAAAAACCCGCAAACGTGCGGGTTTTTATTTTGGAATGAGGTGAGGGTTTTTGAGGCGATTCGCCAATAAAAACTGCGGGGAAAGACATCAATCCTCCCCGCTCAATTGAACTTCTGCGCATTAGGTCTGGTGTTAGCAGAAGCTAGGGGCGCACCATAAGTTAAATATTTACATTTTGCAACATTTCACCGGTGCGAATGAATTAAGTAAGTAAGTAAATAATGATACTCCGGCCGAACCACACATAGCTGATGAGCAGAGTCGCTATTGTCTCTTAGGCAGATGTAAACCGCAGTTGTCGTCACTCTTGAATAGTAACGACAACTTTTCCCTTCGCGTGTCCTCCAGCCAAATAGTCAAGCGCACCCTTTGTTTCTGCAAAGGGGAATACTTTGTCAATCACTGGAATAATGTGTTCCGCTTCCAGGAGCTTACTTATTTGAGCGAGTTGCTTGCCATCAGGCCGAACGAAGAGAAATGAATAGGTTAAGCTCCTCTTCTTAGAAAGACGGATGATTTTACGGCTCATCAGACTGAATATAGAACGCAGAAAGATATTTAAATGCCGCTCACGTGCAAAAGCAGCATCTAACGGCCCAGTGAGAGAAATAATCTTTCCGCCAGGCTTAAGAATGTAAATGGACTTTTCAATCGTATCCCCTCTGACAGTGCCCAGAACAATATCGTAGCCACTCAGCACATTTTCAAATTCCTGCGTTTTGTAATTAACCACTTCATCTGCGCCGAGATGACTGACCCACTCGACGTTGACTGAACTTGTCGTCGTTCCCACTTTTGCGCCAATATGCTTCGCCAACTGGATGGCAAAACTCCCAATTCCCCCAGAACCCGCTGGGATGAAAACCTTTTGATCAGGCTGCAGATTGGCTCTCTCTGTGAGCGCCTGCCAGGCGGTGAGGCTCACCATCGGCAGTGAGGCGGCTTGCACAAAATTCAGATTTGCAGGTTTAAAGGCCGCAAGGTTTTCAGGAACAACGGCAAATTCGGCAAGAGAGCCTGTGCCCCTGTCGAAAATACTGGCGAAGATTTCGTCGCCGGGCTTGAAACGCGTCACCTGGCTTCCCGTTGCAATCACAATCCCGGACAGGTCGCTACCCAGTGTTGCGGGAAGCGTAAAATGCAAAACCGGTTTGAAAATTCCGGTGGGGATCATGTTGTCTATGGGATTAAGGCCTACAGCGTAAACCTTAACCAGAATTTCGTCAGGACCGATGGAAGGATAATCTCTGTTTTGAAATCCCAGCGCCGGGGATTTCCCATAGCGTTTAAACGTGAATGCTTTCATCGTCTTAGTCTTCATTTGTTGTTTATCCTGTCGATTTTCCGGATGCCCTTATTGCTGAGTAAAAAAGCGATTCCCAGTAACAGCTCGATAAGCACGGCCACAAGAATTTTCCCGTTGACATGTCCTTCCTGCCATTCGACGATGCCAGACACGGCTAACACAAAACTTATCGTGCTAACACCGGCGGCCAGAGCATATCGAGTGGGGGAAGGTTCAGCATTCCTTGCTAATACACACATGACTCCTGTTCCTGCAAAGAATGCAGCAGAGCGTCGGCCGAGCACGTCAGTACCTGTTGTGGTTTCAATTCCCCACAGCGTGAGGAGCTGTTCCGGGAAAAACATCCATGCCGTAGCCAGAAGGAAAAACAACACCGATGCCAGAATAGCCAGTCGCGAAAATTTCATTTTTATTCTTTCGCATCAAGTTGAAGGCTATTTCGTACGACTTTATCCAGGATTTTTGCTGGCGCGAATCTGAGAAGAAAATTCAATTTACCGGCCAGCGTTCCCGCTGTGTAACGCACCTTTGGTCGCAAAGTCTCAGCAGCTTTAACCACTACGTCTGCCACAACGTCCGGACTTTCCGCTTCGGCCATTGCCTTACTGACCACTTTCGTTAGCTTCGCCCGCATAAGGTTATATTCTTCCAGCTTCGCATCCGGCTCTAAATTATTGGCTTCAAACTGGGTTTTTATGTAGGCAGGTTCGATAACGGATACCCTAATGCCCTGCGTGCGCAGTTCATGGTCCAGTGCTCCTGTGTATCCTTCGACTGCATGCTTACTGGCAGCATAAAGTGCTACATACGGCAACGGAACGATCCCGAGTATCGAGCCAATGTTAATGATGCGCCCGCTGCCCTGACGTCGCATATGAGGGATAACTGCCCGGCTCAACCTGACGATGCCCAGAAAATTGGTGTCGAAAATGTGCCTGGCCTGCTCAATGGAACTTTCTTCCGCCGCCGCCGGAGCGACCCCGAAGCCCGCGTTATTCACCAGAATATCGATCCGCCCCTCCAGGCGCAGCAACTCATCAATGGCCGCGTTGACAGAGGCGTCGTCCGTCACATCCAGTGTTAATAACGGAAACGGATGCTTACCCGCCAACGCACCACGCCGACTTGTGCCGTATACCGTATAACCTGCGGCTAACAGTTTAATAGCAGACGCTCTGCCGATACCTGAGGAAGCGCCTGTTACCAGCGCTACACGTTTTTTTGTCATGCTGAACGAGACCTTCATGATTTATTTGAGGTTTCTCATCGGAGATGAGAAGAGGCGCCATAAGCGATTTATGTATGATTTGCCGCTCGGCAGAACACCCAAAACATCGTTCTGCCGAGTACGCCTCTTTACCTAAAGTGCTTTGTATCGCTCTGCGGCTTCATCTTGTTTGATGTCTGAAAGCAAAGCCTGACGCGAAGCATTGAGGGTGTCCCAGCGGGCAGCATTCTGTAAAGGCGGAATGGTGACCAGTTCACGGCGATCAAAACCTACTAGTGCAGCATCGACTAACTCGCCCACTTCCATGAATTTTGCCGAGTTGCTGATGTCGATACCCGCACGGTCCCAAATTTCCGTGTAGGTACCGGCAGGGAGCACCGCCTGGATATAAATGCCCTTAGATGACAACTCGATATCCATTCCCTGAGACAAGAAAAGAACAAAGGCTTTGGTTGCACCGTAAACCGTCATTGCAAATTCAGGGGCGAGCCCAACGATGGAACTGATATTAACGATCGACCCTTCACCGGCTTCTACCAATCGAGGTGCCACAGCGCTGGCCAGTCTCGTCAATGCCGTGACGTTAAGCGCGATGAGGCGTTCTATCGACTCAGGCGTCTGCTCTGTAAAACTACCGGACTGCGCGATACCCGCGTTATTGATAAGAATACCAATCTGCGAATCCTCACGCAGACGCGCTTCGACAGTCGCTAAATCCACGGCTTGCGTGAGGTCGGCAGGCAGAACATCCACAGAAATACTATTTTCCTGTCGCAGGCGATCGGCCAGTATCTCTAATTTTGCTTTGTCGCGGGCGACCAGAACAAGGTCGTGTCCCCTGCGGGCGAACCGTTCTGCGTAAACAGCACCAATACCTGTTGATGCGCCTGTAATAAGAACTGAAGCTTTAGTCATGAGTTGATCTTCTTTATTGATGTGTTAACAGAATCTGAAAGGTGCGATGCAGGCAGCGCCGTGATATTTGATGCTTTACTGGCTGGTCTCAGTCAGTGACGGGTAATCGGTATATCCCGCAGCGCCACCGCCATAAAGCGTTTCAGGATTCAGTGGTGCCAGAGGCGCGCCTGTCTTCAGCCTTTCGACCAGATCCGGGTTGGAGATGAACTGACGACCGAACGCGAACAGATCGGCTTTGCCTTGCGCAAGCTGAGCGGTCGCCAACGGCAGGTCATAACCATTGTTGCCGATGTAGGTGTTTTTAAAGCGTCGACGTAGTGAATCGTAATCGAAGGGGGCTACATCACGCGGCCCGCCCGTAGCCCCTTCAACCACATGGAGATACACGATGCCTAATGTATCGAGTTGCTCAGCGAGGTAGTCATATTGAGGTTGCGGATCACTGCATGAAATCGCATTAGCAGGAGATACCGGTGAAATGCGCACACCAGTGCGTTCGGCACCGATCTCATCTATGACGGCAGCAGTGACTTCCAACAGCAGGCGCGCACGATTCTCGACAGAGCCGCCGTATTCATCGGTACGCTGATTAGCGCCGTCTTTAAGGAACTGTTCCAGCAGATACCCATTCGCACCATGGATTTCTACGCCATCAAACCCGGCGGCAATGGCATTGGCAGACGCCTTTCTGAAATCTTCGATGATCCCGTTTATTTCCTGCAGTTCGAGCGCACGTGGCGCTGAGACATCAGCAAAACCGTTGTTCACAAAGGTTTTCGTCTCGGCGCGGATCGCGGAAGGTGCAACTGGCGCAGTACCACCAGGCTGTAAATCGACATGTGAAATTCGACCTACGTGCCAAAGCTGAATAAATATCCGCCCACCTTTGGCATGAACCGCGTTAGTCACTTTGCGCCAGCCATCGATTTGATCCTGCGTATAGATCCCCGGCGTATCCTGATAGCCCTGCGCTTGTGGCGAAATCTGCGTGGCTTCGGTAATCAACAGTCCAGCGGTAGCACGCTGGGCATAATACGTTGCTGCCAGCTCGCCTGGTACCAGCCCAGCACCTGCGCGATTACGCGTCAGGGGAGCCATCACGATGTGGTTGGCAAGGGTTATCGGGCCAAGATCATAGGGTTGAAATAGTGCCTGGTTCGTCATATTTATTCGCCTGCTAAAGGGTGGGTCGGGATGATGAATTAATGATGATGATCATAATCATTAAAGTCAACTGGTTTGATTATGATCATCATCAATGTATAATCAGGCTCTGTTTTGAGAGGGTAAAAACATGAAAGTGTCAAAAGAGCAGGTTCGCGAGAACAGGATGCGAGTCGTTGAAACGGCCTCAGAACTTTTCCGTGAGCGCGGTTACGATGGCATCGGGATAGCAGAACTGATGTCAGAGGCAGGGTTAACTCATGGCGGCTTCTACAAGCACTTTGGTTCCAAGGCTGATTTGCTGGCTGAAGCAATGAGCTGCGGTTTTACGCGCTCCGCAGAACAAACAGAGGGTGTTAACCGGGAAAACTTCATTGAATATTATCTCTCCCGACAACATCGTGATGATAAGGGGACTGGCTGTGTGATGTCGGCTCTGGGTACTGATGCAGCGCGTCAATCGGAGTCAATCAAGGAGACATTTGCAGCCGGAATTGAACGCCAACTCGCCGTTTTAGGGACTGAAAAGGGTTCGCGCGCTGACCTGATAGATACCATCGCGCATCTTGTTGGCGCCCTGGTGCTGTCTCGTGCCTGCCCGGATAATTCCGCGCTGGCCGATGAAATTTTGGATGTCTGCCGCGCGCGTTTAATCAATCATGACGCCAGTAAAGATTGAATTTTCTGAGTAAGGGATTTTCTGTGCAGTGCATTTGATCAATCACCAACGTCCGTTCTCGCACGAAGCAGACGTTCAGCTATCGAGATCTTTTGATTGCGCAAGAGTGCCATTTGATTTAGTGTTTTCTAAATTTAGACAATTCTAAAGTTGCAAATGAAAGATACTCAACTGCATCAATTACAGGAAAGCGCCTCGCTGGCAACAAAACTGCTCAAGTCGATGAGTAACAGCAGGCGGCTTTTGATCCTCTGCATTCTCATTGACAGACCCGGCACTTCGTCAGGGGAGTTGGCGCAATTAACCGGCTTAACGCCCTCTGCAACCTCACAGCACCTGGCAAAAATGAAAGACGATGGCTTGATTGAGTCGGAGAGGGTGGCGCAACGCGTGAACTATTTCATCAAAGACCTGGCTGTTAAAAAGGTCATCTCCACCTTAAAAGACATTTTCTGCCCGGAGGACCTCAAATGATCCCAGAATCCGTATCACCGCTCGAAGCGAAAAAACGCATTGAACAAGGGGCCGTGCTCATTGATATTCGAGACCGCGCTGAATACCTGCGCGAGCACATACCGAACGCGCGTTCGGTGCCTCTTTCCGACATCGCGGCAGGTAAAACAGTGGATGGCGTAGAGCAACAGACTGTCATTTTTCATTGTCAGTCCGGGATGCGTACCGCCCAAAATGCCATTACGCTTATCAACGCAGCCAGCCCCGCGCCGGTTTTACTGATGACGGGTGGGATCAATGCGTGGAAGAGCGCTCAATTCCCCACGAATGAAGACAAAAAGCAACCATTGCCGATCATGAGACAAGTTCAGATTGTGGCGGGCGCACTTATTCTTACAGGCGTTGTTCTGGGGTACACCGTGAATAGCGGGCTGTTTTTACTGTCAGGTTTTGTCGGTGCAGGTTTACTTTTTGCCGGAGTCAGTGGCTGGTGTGGCATGGCAATGTTACTGTCAAAAATGCCGTGGAACAGACCGGCGAAATAGCCATGATTCGAATCATTTTCTGTAAGGGAGTGCAAAATGTCTGCGGACAACACCGTGAGTCTGCGATCGGCGGCGCAACATCGACACATTGTCGAAAACCTTTTTCGTTATTACGTTTACGATCTCGCGGAATATGGCAAGTGGCCGTGCGGAAGTGACGGACAATACGGCTATAACGCGTCGTTGCTGGACCCGCACTGGGAGCGTGAAGACCACTGGCCGTTTCTGATTTATCACGGGGACGAACTGGCGGGTTTCTGTTTACTACGACGCTATCCGCATAACGTTGAGCGTTATGATATCGACCAGTTTTTCATCCTGCGTAAATTCAAAGGGATGGGGGTGGGCAAAGAGGCGTTTCGCCATGCAGTGCAACGTCGTCCCGGGCTTTGGCAAACACGAGTGATGCTCGAAAACACCGCTGCGCTGCAATTCTGGCGATCTGCTGTTGGCTCAGTGAGTCAGGGTAATTTTGATGAACACATTTTACTGGATGATGATTTAGAGATGCATTTCATCCTGTATGAGGTGCATTAACAGAGAAAACGGGTCACACGGCGGCCTGTTTTCTCTGCGCGTTTCTAGCCTGTTACTGCGCCAGTTCGGGCATATTTTCAAGTGCGAATGCCAACACCTTTTCCCCATCCAGTGACGCAAACGGATAGCTTTCTATCACCGTAATGGGCAGTCCTTCACCAATTTCTTTCCTCAAATCTTCCAGTTTGTACTGAATATGGGGTGCGACCAAATAGGCGTCAAATGCCGGGGCGACGCTCGCGAAATTATCCAGACCGACGGCACTTACCAGAATTTTAATGCCTTGTTCATCGGCAGAATGCTGCATTTTTTTTGCCAGAGACTGCGCGGTATTGCCGAACAGACAACAAATCAGTAATTTTTTCATTAGAATATCCTCATGGAAATTAAGGATACAGTATTCCCACGTATCAAAAGAAAATGAGAGCTAACGCAATGTGTTGATTGTTTTTTAGCCGCAAAGAGGAGGGGAGACAACGCCCCGAGCGAGGGCGTTGTCTGGAGCGTTATTTCTGAATCAAATACCGAATGGTGGGGCCGTCTTGCTGAATGTCGAGGACGGTGTATCCGTGGTTTTTCGCATCCAACGGAATATTGTTGATGGATTGTGGGCAATCGCTGACCACTTCCAGAATTTCCCCTTTCTTGAGCTGCGGCAGCGCTTCAAGCGTGGCGACGGCAGGATAAGGGCAGGGTTCACCCACCATATCCAGACGATAATCGGGAACGATCTCTTTCATGCCGCATTCTCCTGTGTTTTAGATTGACGCGTTGCGCGACGGAAAAAGCGTTTCTCCTGCGCGATAACCAGCAAGAACGCGATCAATAGCAGGGCGTATGTCACAAGCAATCCACCCAATGGGCCAAAGGTACTCAGCAAATTCACTTTGTCCCAGCTGGTGGCTAATGCGGGTGACAGATCGTCCCAGTAATACGCCAGAATCGTTGACCCGATGACGTTTCCAAGTCCCACCCACCAGTAATGTACCTGACCTTCGACGGCGCGGTACATCCAGCCGGTTTCACAACCACCCGCCAGCACGATACCAAAGCCAAACAGCAAGCCGCCAATGACTGCATTTGGGCCAGCCCACATGATTTTTGGCTCAACGCCGAGTTGTACATAGCTGAAAATACCGATCGCACTGACGGCCATCCCGGCAATAATGGCTTTCGCCATCATCGTGCGGCCCGTGATCCACATATCACGAAACGCGGAAGTAAAACAGATCTGCGCCCGTTCGATCAACAAGCCAAAGCCTACGCCGAACAACATGGCCAGCCCGAGTTTCGGCTGATTCATCGCCGTACACAGCGCCCAGGCGATCATGGCGAAAAAGACCAACATGCCAAGACGGAAACGGCGTCGCGCCTGAGCGGGCTTTTGCGTCAGCGGTGACGCTGCGCTGACTTTGGTCATTTTGACCGGAATGCGAAATATCGGCAGCAGCGTGAAGCGTGCGCCAAAATAGGAGCCGATGGCGGTCGCGACAGCAAAAAACCAGGCGTGAAGTGAAAACTGTGGAATGCCCGTGAAGAAGGCCGCCAGGTTGCAGCCCATCGCCAGACGCGCGCCGAACCCGGCGATAATCCCGCCCACAATCGCCTGTACGATGCGGATACGGTTCTTGGGCATCCGCAGTTTGACGTTATTGGCCCACAGGGCGGCAGCAAAACAACCGCCGAACATACCGATAATCATCATTCCGTCGATGCGCGTGAGCGGTGTGCCGTCCAGATGGATGAGTTTAAAATAACCCCACTCTTCGGCGTGGATCCCGCCAAGTTGTAAAAGCTGTCCACCCCAGCGGGTGAACTCGCCCGTGACCGCCCAAAAGGTGCCGGTGATACCAAAATAATAGGTAGAGAGGATCCCCGCAGCGATAACTGCAGGTACAGGGGACCAGAATTTAATCAGGTATGCCTGTTTGAAGTGTTGCCATGACATGTGTAAGCCTCTGAACTCAGAAGGTGTATGTGGATTTAACGGCTTGGAATATATAACTTTTTTCTTTTCTCCAAAACCTCTCCAAAACTTTTCTCCAAAATACCTCCCTTTTTTATGACCTCTGTCATTAAACCATGCTGCTCACAGGGTGCCAGCATGGCCCTCTGAATTTAGATAGCCAGCTTGATCCATTCCTTGCCGCGATCATCGTTATACCTGTCGGTTGTTGACTGTGTTTTATGCCCCAACAAAATTTTTGTATCGATCCCCTGGACGCGGTAAAGACGTTCCGACAATGAACGTTGCTCATGAAATGTTGTTGGCGTTTTTCCTGCTGGTGGTTTAATTCCTGCTGCGTCTCGGGCGGTTGCAAACTCTTTAGACATCAATATGAGATTAACTGGTTTCGCTGTGTTGTTTCTTTTTCCGTGAACGAGAAATGGGCTGATGAATCTATCTCGGCATCTTCGAATAACATCTTCGAGCGTGAGACCGATAGCCTCACAGCAAAGATTAAGCGGTAGTGCTATGCGTGAACCGGTTTTGCTCTGTTCAATATGCAAGTAGCCATCTTTGATGTCTGAAAATTTCATGTTGGCAATATCTTCTCGGCGCTGACCAGTAACGAGGGCAAGTAACATCGCTTTATGGGAGTAACGATCCTGAGGTATCTGCGCCAGGATTAACTTCCACTCGTCCAATGATAAACGTGACCGTGTAACTTTTACGCTTGGTTTTTTAGTTGAACCCGGCGGATTCCAGCCAGGAGGAACCTCTCCGGCATGCTGCGCTTCGGTAAAAATATCCGCCCAGACAACGCGATTGCAAAGCGCGCTGCTGGCATGGCCTGCATCCAAATACTCATCGAGTAAAACGGCAAAATCCTTCACCTCCAGGCTTTTCATTGGGCGCGATCCCAATCGTCGAGACAGTAACTCGGCCATGCGTTTTTTTTCTGAATACCGTTTAACAGATAGATCTCCAGCATCAAGACTTTGTTTCTGAATCTTCAGGTAACGTTCTATCCATGCTTTCAGGCTAATTCCACGTTGTGCAGTTGCTTTTGGAGATTCATCAATTTGCCGTAAATAATGCTCAGCTTCTGCAGCCGCGATTCTTTGATTGGCTGTTGAAGCAATTTTTTCAGCTTTATCTCTATCCGTTCCAAGCCCGTGAAACTTCCCTGTTAAAGGATTTTTGTACTGGTAATAGGTCTTTGCAGTGCGGCGGTCGAACCGGGCATAAAGCCCGGAAATGGATACATTATTTTTTCGTGGCCTTGGCGACATCGCTTAGTATCTCCCGCAGTATTTCATCGTCATCACTGTGAATTTCTGGCTCCATCCCTGTTGCACCTGGCCCGATGTAAATCGCACGCTCATCAATACACCAACGATTCCCAATTTTTATTGGCCTTGGTTGTATGTATCCCAGTTTTCCGTGTTTCACCAGGCATGGCATTGTTATAGGGAAGTGCAACCTGCGAGCTTTCCAGTCCCGCAGAGGTATCAGACTTTGTTCACTCATAGTCATCACTCTTGATGACCTGCCCAAAATGATAGCGGGCAGGCTATTTCGGTTTAGAGAATAGAAAATCAGTTTGATGTCAGGCGTTGCCAGATTGCAGACACGTATTTGACCTGATGGCGGGCATCATCAAGGGCGTTATGCTGGTCACCCTCAAAAGGGATCTCGTAACGAGCATTGAGACCGACAGCCTTGCCCAGCGCAACGACTGTTCGTACATCCCGGAAGTTCCAGTGCTTGATGGGGAAAGGTGTGTCCGCAAGTTCAAACGCTGACTCCAGGATTGTGCAGTCGAAAGAACTGCCATTACCCCAGAGCTGTACACTTGCGGAATCGTTGGCGGCATTATCGGCAACAAAGCCATTGAAGTTTTCAAGCGCTTCAACAAAGCCAACAGCATCATCGACAAGAATTGCAGATCGCGCTTCAGGTGATTGCTTCAGCCACCAGAGGATGGTGTCGGCATCAGGTCTGGCCCCGAAATACATTGAAGACTCAAGACTAATGACCTGATAAAACTCGCCGCCAGTCTCTCCGGTCGCTGGGTCAAAGAACACCGCGCCAATGCTCACGATTGGTGCGAGCGCTTTGTTACCCATGGTTTCCAGATCCAGCATCAGGTGGGAATAAAGCGTGCTGGTGGCATTGGCGTTATCCACTCCAACATCAGGACTCAGGGCAGTTGATGCGCGATCAACATTAAAATCGCTTTCGCCTGCGCCAGTTTCTTTCGGGCTCTCTGGTAGCGGAGATGAGTGAGTGATTTCATCGAGGTTATTTTTTTCCATCTGCACATCGCTGGTGGTCTCCTCATTAACCGATGAACGGTCATCGGTTTGTGTTGGTTTTTCGTTCATCAGGCCTTCGATGGAGAACACACCGGCGCCGAGGTTAGCGACCTGCGGTTGCTTTACCGCTTCCTCGGCGCGCTGGCGAGCACCTTCTTCACGTACGCGCTGCAAATTCTCCTCATGGGTACAGAAGGATTTGCGCGGAGCTTTGTCGATCTCCGTAGTGGCGTTAATGACTGGTGTAGGCGTTGCTTCGGGGAATGGCAGCAAATCCACTGCGGCATTGAATTCAGCCGTCATCGTCCGGTTAACGAACTCAAGATGAGCAGCAGGCGTAAGGTGAATATTCTCCGGCGCCACGCGCACCAGATTGAAAATGGCTGTGCGGTTTACCGCCAGCACGCCAGGCTGATTACGCAGAATTCCGCTCCAAGATTTCCATGGCTCTTCTTTCTTGGTTACGATTTCTTTTGCACGACGAAGAACGCTGGTCGGGATCTCAAAATGGTTGAAATCCATCGGTAGCAGGGCGCAGGCGATTTCCAGATCAAGAGTATCCAGCGTATGGTGTGCGCCTTCGCCGCGGTCGGTGACTTCTCCGCCATCAGCATTCGTGCCGGAGTCGGTTCTGACCATCGAAGATTTGAATTTTTTATGCCATTTCGCTGTCACGTCGTCGCGGGATGCTTTCCCGCTCGAATGGGTGTCGATCCACTCCGAGAAAAAGGTAATGACATCATTTAACAGCGGCGTTTTACCGTTTACAGGCCAGACTGATTTAGTGGCAGAAAAAAGGTCTGCGATTGTTTCAGGAAAAACATGCGCGAGCTGGCGGACGTTACGACTCGCGAGCATGATGTTCTGGGCGTAATGCGCGTCCATATCCAGCTCAATACGCGAGGCTTCAGACGACTGCTCTGGCGTTAATTCGTCAAAGAGACCAAACAGCCAGGTGCCGAACACACGCTTCTCGAAAGTAAGTTGAGAGTGGGAAAAAGCCCGTTCGTTCAGTTCAGAATTAGTGCGCCCATCGTTATTAGCGACTTCCTCATTGCCAGCAGTTTGGATAGTGCCCTGCCAGTCTTCGACCAGTAGGCTCTGTTCGCCAGCGCTGGCTGCTGCAACCCATGCATTCATGAACGCGGCAATTGCTGAAGGGCTGTGCGTCTCATCTTCCGAAAACACAGCTTTTACCGCCTGAACAAGTTTCCACTCGGCATGCATGGAAAGATCGGCAATGCCAGCAACATCAGTCCTGGCCAGAAGCAGGTTGTGCAGATAGGTATTGCCTTCTTCAAGCACCAGTTCGCTGGCAGCAACCTGCTGATCTTTGCTTATATGGGTCTGGTATTTATCATTCATCAGGTGAATGGCAAATCGAACGCCCTGGTTGCGGTTTTCAACTGGTACGGTCGTATCAACGGCGGGGGCTGGTGGTTCTATATTTGTATCCGTGGCGGCGGAAGTAACAGAGTTTTCATTCTCCGCTTTGTCGTTTGCGATCTTAGCTTTCGGATACCAGGTACGAGCATCTTCGCCCAGTTCGTAGCGAGTGCACCATCCGAAATCTAATACACCTTCTTCGGGTAAATCATTGAACACAGGGAAATCAGTGCGAACGGGTTTGTTGTAGTCATTACCGCGACCAGTTTCAATTCCCGCATCCTCCAGAGCCACATCAAGCAGGAGGCTGGCGCGGGAATCGGTTTTTGCGGAGAACCAGATAATGCCGTCTGGCTTACCTGATTTTTGAGTTGCTTTGATTAAATTGAAGAATTCCATATCGGGTCCTTAATTTTGGTTGTAAGATACCCTCAGCTAGTGATTGCCGCCTTGGGTAGTGGTCATTGGTCAAAACTCGATCCCGGAAAGCTTTGGTCGGCTAACTGGGGTACTTAACCCGCCTTGCGCGGGTTTTGTGCTTATTGGCGGCTGTCTTTTTTAGTGAGCTGGGAAACCAGCACAGAGTCCAGAGCCTTAAGCACAGGGTCGAAAGCGGTGTTTTTCGGGATTCGACTAACAGCCCGGATCACTTCTGATACTGAGATATCACCGGCGCGTAACTTATATCCGCCTCCCGGTCCTTTCTGCGATGAAACCAACTTACCGCGGCGAAGCTGAGAGAAAATTTGCTCGAGGTAGGACACCGACAAATTTGATTCTTTGCTGATTGCGGTTAGTGTTACGGGTGCGCCAGCTGAAATTGCATTAAGAGCTGCAATAGCTTGCACGGATGCCATAACGCGCTTCATTCCAAATTCCATAATCATTTCCTTTCTTGGCCAGCCAGGCCATTGGTCAAAACTCGTTCAAAACTTGAATGCAGGCTGTTGGTCGTCAGCCGTTTTATACAGGATGCACTCGCCTCTAACTTGCTGCTCTGCGGCAGCTGCTTCACAAACTTCCTCACTCTGATAAATCCCAAACATGATGTCTGAACATTCCCCGGTGAGGGCGCAGACAGTAACGATTAATGTGAAAAACGAGCTCATGCTTTTAACTCGGGGTTACCTTTAATACACAGTACGCACCAAAGAAAACGGAAGGGCGCGGTAAAACGATTACGACGAACGGCCTGCTGGCCTACTGGATTGCGTGCAAAGTCGATCATGATTATTTCCTCTTAGATGCCATTTGCGTCTGGCTGACGGAACGGTAAAGCCTGCTGCGCGTTAATTAGTGTCATCTCATCCGGTGTTTCGTATGCCACCGGCAGCTACTTCGTGGGCGTCCTGCCTTGATGACTGATATTCTAAAATCAGACTACAAATAAATATGTCATAGGTCAAATGATAAATGACAAATTATATTTCAGTTATTGTTTTTATTGGAGGTTTGGCGTGCTACAGATACAAAAAAGGCCGCTCCAGGCGACCTTTTTTGATGGTTGAATTCAGTCTTTAGACGATGTTGGCTCGATTTTCCTCTTACTGAGGAATTCGGCCATAAACTTATCCAGCTCTTCGAGTCGATCGCTGGCAAGTTGCATGAAGCGGGTTTGCTCGACTTCTGGCAATTGGTCAAAGATCTCTAGCAGAGCGGCTTGTTGCTCGTTCAATACCGTTTTGCTTGCGCTGGTTGCATTAAGATGCGCCTCTTCCTCATCAGTTAAAAAGAACCAATACAGAGGCTTACCTAAAGCTTTCGGGAATAAAGCCAGCTTTTCTTTACGTGGAAAGTTGCCGGTATTACACCAGTTACTCACCGTTTGCGAGTTAACTCCAACTCTCCGGCCCAACTCTGATTGAGATATCCCGGCTTCATCAAGAGCTCGTAACAGTCTTTCTTCAAAGTTCATGTTCGTATCCAAATCAAACCTATAAGCAAGCATACAAACTTTCTTATCAGATGTGGCTGATTAAGTTTCTTGACATTGACAAATTATTTATCAATTATGTGATTCTTAAATTGGGAGGCAGCATGAAAGAACACATCCAACAAAAAATAATTTCTCTATGTGGCAGTCAATCTGAACTGGCACGTCGCTTAGGTAAAAATTCGCAAACCGTGTCTGTCTGGTTTCGTACGCAGGTTGCCAGCACAGAAGTTCTCAATGCGTGCAGAGCTCTGGATTGGAAAGTGATTCCACATGAATTACGTCCCGACCTTTACCCGAATCCCTCAGATGGTTTACCTCAGAAGGATGCCTAATCATGCAGTCAATAACTTATCAACATCATAACCAGCAACTTACCGCACCGTTGAAAACTAATAATCAGTTTAAGCCCCATCGGCGTGACTGCTTTAAACATCGATCGGTACTGGCAGCAGTACGTGAATGGGAATCTATCTTGCCTGGACAGGCGCAGGAAAAGATCGCGCAGCTGGTGGCCGAACAGTGGAAGAAGGGAGGGGGGCGGGGGATCACTGTGAACAAGCAGAATTTATTCCGCTACCTGAAAAATGAGGGAGGATCGGAGAAATACACTGCTTACATTATGCAACTGTCGGACGCAATTGTTGCGGCTTTGCCGGTTGAGATAGGCAGAAAACATGGGCTCGGTAATGCTAGAACGGAAGTGGAGTTGGTGGCTAGCGCGATCAAAGAGTGCAGTGAGGCACATCAGGCGAAGCTGCTCGGCGCGCCGGTGCAAAAGCTAGAGAAGGAAATTCGTGAAGCGGCGATCGCTTTATTCAACATGTTACCCGCAGACGTGGCGGGACCCCTACTGGCGAGTATTAGCGCCGTAGCGCCACAGTTTTTGTAATCGAGTTTTGACCAATGACCACTAAATCATCCACGGCAGGAGAGCGGTAATGGCTGGAGACTGGATCAAGATGCGTGCGGATTTGCACACACACCCAAAAGTCGTCCGCATTTCGTCCGCTTTGGATGCGGACAGATTGCGCGTAGTTGGTGCACTACATGCGACGTGGTGTCTGTTTGATGCTCACTCAATTGATGGAGAGCTCGAAGGTTACTCATCAAAGACACTGAACCACATGATCGGATTTGAAGGATTTGCGCAGGCATTAATTGCAGTTGGCTGGTTAGAGGAAACAAGCGTGAGCCTTTGTATGCCAAGGTTTGCGGAGCATAACGGGCAGTCAGCGAAGCGACGAGCACAGGAAGCAGACAGGAAGCGAAACATCCGCAAGGCGTCCGCAAGCGATGCGGACAAAAAGCGGACCAGAGAAGAGAAGAGAAGAGAAGATCTAAACCCCTCTCTTAAGGGCGGGGCAGATGAAAAAAATGAAGGGGATGAAAAACCAGTTGAACCAAGTGCCCCACGTTACCTGGAAGGAGTGAATGAACCGATCGGTAAATTCACCATGACCAGCAACTGGCTACCGTCATTTGATTTTCGTCAGCGAGCTGCGCAATGGGGAATTCAACTTCCTGACCCGGATTATCTTGATTCAGAGCTGGCAGAGTTTGCAGCGTACTGGAACTCAGAGGGGAAGGTGTTCACGCAGATTCAGTGGGAACAAAAATTTGCCAGGCACGTTGTGCTGGTGAGATCGAAACAGAAACCAGAAGCCGGAGGTAACGAAAATGCCGGAGTTCAATCAGGATCAACAGCATCCAGAGCTGTTCAGCAAATTCAGTCAGCACACGCAGAATGGCGCCGCCGGAACGGGCTTGATGGCGATGGAAACGGCATGGCGGTTATGGCAAGTCATGGGGGAAATATTCTCGAACCGCTGGACGCAGAAGAATGGAACCGAACCAACGGACCTCTGGATCGCTCAGATAGGTTCGATGACTGAAGCGCAGATAAAACTTGTTTGTCAGCAATGCATGGAGCGTTGCGCTATGGGGAACACCTGGCCACCTGACCTTGCAGAGTTTGTGTCCCTCGTTTCTGAAAGCGGCGCCAATCCCTTTGGTCTTACATCAGACCGTGTGATGGAAGAGTACCGCCGCTGGCGTAACGAGTCATACCGGTATTCGGGGAGTGATAAATATCCGTGGGCGCAGCCAGTGCTCTACCACGTATGCATTGAGATGCGAAGAACGGGGGTTGAACGTCAGATGACAGAGGGGGAACTCAAAAAACTCGCAGAGAAACTTTTAACAAAATGGACAAAGCATGTCGGCAACGGGTTATCGGTACCGCCGATCCGTCGCCAACTGGCAGCACCGCAACACCCGGCAGGGCCAACTCCGGCGCAGTTGCTGATGGAAGAGTACAAACGCCGCAAAGCGGCAGGTTTAATTAATTAATCGAGTATTGACCAATGAGCAAACAATTAACCCAGAAAGACCAGGTGGCGATATTTGTTCGCTATCAACCTCACTGCGCTGTTGGCGATGTGTCCGATGCGCTTGACTTGGGCAGCAGCACGGCGGGTAAGTTACTCCGCGCGCTGACCGACGAGGGGATCGTGAACCGGTCGCACAACGGAACCCAGTTCACTTACGAAGCGATTGAGGGCGCCGCAATTCCTGATGAGTTTTTGCCATGCATGCTCCATAAAGCCGATCCGGCGAAAACACTTGCGGCTGAGACTCTGGCAAAGGAGCTTGAGGCGAAAGGTTTGTGGCGCCGCGCAGCTGCTGTGTACTCCGGCATGCTTGAAATTGCGGTAAACGCCGTTGAAGTTGGCAGAATCGCGAAGCGTCGCGATGCATGCCTGCAGATGTCCAGGGGGCGTAATCATGCCCAGGCCTAAAACACACAAAGAGCGCACGCTGCTCATCGCCTGGATTATTGAGATGGTGAAAAAGCATGGTCACGCAACGACAAAAGATATCGCTGCGATGTTCGGCCTGCATCGCTCTACCGCCGAAAAATATATCCGGGTAGCAGTAGAACGCGGCAACCTCATCCGCCACGGTCGCTGCGGTATCTTCCGTGACCAGCGCGCAGTTATTGATTTCGATATGGAGCGTTACACGCATCGAGGAACATCAGAATGAATGATTCACTGAATAACAAATAGCTTGTCGCTGTTGGTCATGATTTTGCGAAAGCCATGAGCTGTGACACCCCGATCATCGAAATCGCAAAGATGATGTCACGGCTGTGGATAGCATCGAATGTGACATTTGCGGACACATTAGCTCAGACCATGAAGGTCAACATCACTGCTGTGAGGACTAACTGGTCTCATGGTTTCAACCAGTGCCGCGCCGCCATGCTTCAGGGTGCCGATGGCAATTGAATGCTAATTATAATGCGATGAACTGGTCACTTCTTAGTGGCCAGTTATTCAATTTTTTGGATGCTTTTCTCTTGTAATCCATGCTAGAGGACCAGTAATGAAAAGTATCGCAATGATTATTTGATTTAGAGCGACGCCCAAGTATGCCTTTTGATATAGAGCAAAAAGAAATAGAAAAAGAACGATAAAAAATATCCATGAACAATAACGATGGGTTTTTGCGCGCATAGTTTGTCTCTGCAACTGTTAATTGGCGTATGTTACTTCTTACGTAGACCAATGAAGTGATGATTATGAATGACTTCAACATAGCTGCAAAGAGCCAAGAGGAGCGCGAGAAGGTTAACGTTGACCTTGCTGCCTCCGGAATGGCGTACAAAGAGCGCCTGAACATGCCGGTCATAGCCGAGATAGTGATGCGCGAGCAGTCCGAGCATTTGCGGGATTAATTCCTTGTGCGCCTGAAGTTTTATCGTGAGAAGTCGATAACTTTACCGAAAGGTAGCGGCCGGTTTACCTGAAACAGGAGGACGTAAAATGAGTCTTGATTGCATAGTATTTCCACAAAGTGGTGAACCAGAAAAGATTCAGGTTCGCGAAGACAACCAAGATGTTTCGTTTTTGGTAGATGGTACCTGGCAGAACAGAAGGGTAGGGCGTTTTTCTGTCACAGAGCCGGGTAAGGAGACTGTCTATCTCATTGCTCACGGTATGGATAACAAACCAAGCAACTCTGTAATCAAAGCTGAGATTGAAAAACTCCAGCCAAAGCCATATGAAATTAACTCCTAATTTCACTCTTTGATTTTCAAGAATCATCCCTCCATAATCATGTCATCGGAGCCTGAACAACTCCGGTGACATCTGCGCATGTAATTGGGAAATTATATGCGACCACAATATGAACACCTTCAATCGTCACAGATGCAGAAATGCACCTGCGATTTCCTGCATTCTGCGTTACCTCTTGAGGGGGCGTATGATCCAACCCATGAACTTTATCAGGCGCGGGACTTCCTGGAGTGGAGCCTCATCGAACGGGACTACAGCGGCAAGAAGTATGCGAAAGACAAGCAGATGGCGCGCTGCGGCAATGCGGTACCACCGCCATTTGCTGAGGCACTGGTAAGGGTCAATTTGCCGGAGATGTGTGTTTCTAAGGTACATGCAGCATGACAATATTAACCATGAAAAAATCGTTGACTAGAACATAAATCCAGGCACACTTAAATCACCGTCGGAGTTGAACGCCCGGCGGTGACATCTGCGCATGTAATTGGGAAATTATATGCGACAATTATTTATTATTATTTTGAGCGCTTTTAGCTCAGTCATGTTGATTTGCCTAATGTTGTTTGTTCTTTTAGCATTCGGCAAGATTATCATGAGTGATCTTGCTGTTAGTGCTTTAGCTGGCGTTATGGTTTCCCTTACTAAGTTTATGATTTCTCTGGTTGAACAGTTGGGGAGCTGTAAGCGAAGCTAAATCCGAAAAACCTCCGTTATGGGAGGTTTTTTTACGCCAGAATTCCCTTGCCTTGCTCATTCTAAATGCCACCAAATTTCAATATTTCTCGACCGCACTTGGTTACGAGTTCCTTAAGCTGACCGATTAACAATTCGTGCTCTTAAATTATTGCAATGTAGAGCAATGGGGTTAATAATGGCACTGTATAAATGTACAGTTAATGGTAAGGAGGGATTCATGAAGGTTGAGTTAACTATTGATCGCACTAAAAAACTTCCTGATGGTGCATTGCCAGCTTTAGAGAGAGAACTGCTGAAGAGACTGAATGGTCGCTTCGATGAGTGTAATTTAAATATCAAGCGGGCTGGTGCAGACAGCCTCATGGTATTCGGCGCTGATAAAGACGATAAAAAGACTGTTGAGCAGATCCTTCAAGAAACGTGGGAAAGCGCAGACGATTGGTTTTACTAATCGGATATGCATTAACTTTTCCTGATTCAAGAAGGGGGAATCGGTGGTGGTGAAAAAAGAAGAATTACCAAAAAAGGGTTATGCGGTCATCAGATGTCACGATGGGGTTATCGTTGCACGACTGCACTCATTTCCCGAATGTGAGCGTGCTTTAATGTACCGGCGGGGCGATGATGTATCGTTCATGCCACTGCTGGAGGATGAGATTGTAGGCACACCAACACTCTTTACACAGATGCTGGAACAGGCTGGTTACCGCGCTTCGAAGAATTCTGTTACACTCCCGTCATAGGCCTGAACAACCTATACCTGCTGCGCCAATGGAGATAAACCATGGCGCAAAAACCTACCAAAAATACTACTTCACTGACCCTCCCACGGGCCAGAGCCTTTTCTTATTCGCTCCTCCTCAAGGAGGCCGCATGAAAAGAGACTGGTTCGCACATACCGATCTGACAACCGAAGAAGCTGATGAGCTCGTGGCACGCTATCGCGAAAAGGGCGTTAAGGTTGAGAAATGCCTTGCTGCTGACCCGCGCTTATGGATTGTCAGCGCTTATCTTCCCCAGCAGAAATCCCACCCAACCACAGGGCGTTCCCTGCGTTCCCGCGCGTGGTCCAGATCATGAAGGTCTACAACATATTGCCGATGGGCAAACCGAGAATGACCCGCGCTGATAAGTGGAAAAAGCGCCCGGAGGTAATGCGGTACCGCGCATTCTGCGATCACGTACGGCTGCTGGGCGTCGAACTCCCTGAGGCAAACTCTCACGTCACTTTCATCCTCCCTATGCCACAGAGCTGGAGCAAAAAGAAACGCCTTGAGTACAACGGCAAGCCTCATCAGGGGAAACCGGATTTCGATAATCTGATGAAAGCGCTGATGGATGCGATCTTCGAGGACGATGCCCATATCTGGGATGCGCGGGTGACAAAGCTCTGGGGTGAAGAAGGCAAAATCATCATCGGGGAGATCGTCCGATGCGAGCATTACTGAGACCTGTGATTGTCCGGGAGCTGGGCGTCGTCATGCTTAAGCCGGGACGTGAGTTGTTTGGGCTGTTCACTGCTGGCCGTGTGCTGGTGCAGAGCCAGCCTGCGAGCATGGCAAATCATGCGACGGGGTTCGTTCCTGACGCACAACAATCCCTGTCCCGGGACGCCGCGCTTCGTTCATTTTTCCTTCACCATGATGTGATCCGCGCCGCTGGTGGTATCAGTGGTCTGGATTACTGGTTGCTCAACTATAGCGGTGGAGCTTGCCAGAATTCTCACAGCGACTACCACTATCACGAATTAACTGTCATGCATCACGAGCCAGGCTCAATCCTGCTTTGTGGCCACTGCGACAATCAGTTGCGCGAACAGCACACCGAAGCGCTGGCAGAGCTGGCACGCCGGAACGTCATTGACTGGGTGCTGGATAAGATTATCCATGCGTTGATGCTCGATAAGTCCCGAGAAATCTCACTTGCCGAACTGTGCTGGTGGGCAGTTATCAACGGGTTAACTTCTGCTCTACCTGATTCCGTTGCCAGAAAGGCCCTAAACCTGCCAGAAGAACGAGTTGTTAAGCGTGAAAGCGATATTCAGCCCGTTATTCCTGCCACCAGCATCGTCGCAGACAAGGTGGCTGACGTGGACCTTTCCGGAATCATGCCGGAGCCGGTTACAAAACTTACGGTTGATCCTGAATCGCCGCAAACCCACATGAAGCGGCCAAAGAATCTTCGCTGGGAAGATTTGAAGTTTTTACGTTGGGTAAAAATACAGCCCTGCGCCTGCTGCGGACAACCAGCTGACGATGCTCATCATCTCATTGGTTGGGGTCAGGGCGGAATGGGCACTAAAGCCCATGACAGTCTGGTCATCCCGCTTTGCCGTAAACACCACACCGAGCTTCACAACGACCCGGTTAAATTCGAGCGCAAGTACGGCACCCAGCCGGTGCTGATTATCAAACTGCTGGACCGGGCTTTCGCGCTCGGTGTTCTGGCGTAAGGAGCAATTAATAATGACACCACGTCAACGCCGCAAAAATATCGAAGCGCTAGGTAAAGCAGCTAACGCGCCACGTAAGAGCTGGTTAGGAAAAAGCATTCTTCTTACCAACATACAATCAGCCTGGGTTAAATCGTTGCTCACCACTTGGGGAGACGATATAAGCGGTGGAACAGCTCCGCGATTACCTCGAGGACATGCATGCTGGGATGTTCTTAAGGGCGGACGATGGTCTGACAAGGCGCTTTCACGCTTTACGGCAGCTCTTGAGCAAGCTAGAGGTGAAGGTTTTCGGGGGCCTCAGGCTCTAAATCGTGCTCACACCATCCTGTGGCCTAAGCCAGTTAACAGCATCATTGATGTAGCTGTGCATGATGATGATGTCGATTTTATAGAGCAGTCAGTCCTGGCGGCGCTCGATGTTAACGATCCTGTTTATGTTGTGGGGTTGCAGTATTACACCACGCGAAAAAAAATTTCCGATATTACAAAGGAGTTGCAGGTGATCGCGCCATGGCTTTCTGACTGGGAAGCAAGAAGGCGTGTTCGCTGGTGCCTGGATATTTTCAGAGCCAAGGTTTTCCTGACCGCCCGGCAGCTTTTATCTGACGGCAGTTGAAATGCAGATTTAGCATTTAGTGCTTTATTTGTATTTTGTTATTGAAAACGAGCCAGGAAAAAAGATAATCACTTCATGCTTGGCAGAGCTGCGCCGCGATGGCAGCGAACTTAAGCGACAATTTGAATATAACGAAAGCCCCGTAAACCGGGGCTTTTGCTTTACGGCGATACGACAGGGGTATTCGCGAGATGAATTGCATCAATACCCCTGTCATATCGTCGTTTCTTTTTTCGTGTAAAGCCTCAACAGCTTTCATGCCTATCTCACTAAAACCTGTGTTCAAAGCTTGCTGTAGTGGGCAACCAGAGTTATCTGTATGTCACACCCCTAGAAACAGGTAAAAGACATGCAAAATCATAGTGATATGACAGCAGAAGCAAAGGCGGTCTTAAACGAATTAAGCACCACTCCAGCCACTGCAGGTGAAATTGCAGAGAATACACATCTGAGTCTGGCGCGTTGCCAGTTCATACTCACGCAACTGGTGATGGCGAAGTTGTCGGTGTATCAATTTGGATGTTACAAGCGCCTCCAGTGATGGGGGCTTTTTTTGTGAAAATGGGCGGCTGGTGGGTGTTGTAGCATCCGACCAGCCATTCGCTCATGTAAGAAGGTCACAAGCGAACCGAGGCCCACCGCTTTAGCGCTAAAGCACAGTGAGCCTATCAGAGACCTGCTTACTGATCTATGAAAAATACTGTAAAAATAAACAGTGCTGAATTGTTCAACGCTGATTGTCTTCAGGTTCTTGCCTTATTACCTGCCGATTCTGTCGATCTCATCATTACCGATCCGCCTTACTTTAAGGTGAAGCCAAACGGCTGGGATAACCAGTGGCGCGGGGATGTTGATTATCTGGAATGGCTTGATAAATGTCTGGTGGAGTTCTGGCGGGTATTAAAACCAAACGGCAGTATCTACCTTTTTTGTGGTCACCGCCTGTCGGCTGATACAGAACTTTTGATGCGCAACCGCTTCAACATTCTGAACCATATCATCTGGGCGAAACCTTCAGGCCGCTGGAATGGATGCAACAAAGAAAGCCTCAGAGCTTATTTCCCTTCAACCGAGCGCGTTATCTTTGCTGAGCATTATCCTGGTCCGTACAAGCCGGATGAGTATGCAGAACAGAGCAATACTACAAAACAAAATGTCATGTCCCCGCTGATTGACTACTTCCGCAATGCCCGAATAGCGCTCGGTGTCACTACAAAACAAATAGCCGAAGCGACGGGTAAAAAAAACATGGCGTCTCACTGGTTTGGTGTAAGCCAGTGGCAACTGCCAAATGAGGTCGATTACCTCAAGCTGCAAACTCTTTTCACTCAAATAGCGATCGCCAAACATCAGAACAGTGAACTTGATAAACCTCATCATCAACTGGTAGCGACGTGGAAGTCGTTGAACCGTAAATATTCGGAATTGCTTGAGGAATATAAAAACCTCCGGCGGCATTTCTCTGTATCAGTAACTGTCTCATATACGGACGTCTGGACTCATAAACCTGTTCAATTTTACCCAGGCAAACACCCCTGCGAAAAACCCGCTGATATGTTGCGGCAGATCATCAACGCCAGCAGTAGGCCTGGTGATATGGTCGCTGATTTTTTCATGGGGTCTGGGTCAACGGTCAAAGCCGCGCTTGATCTTGGGCGTCGTGCTATTGGTGTGGAACTAGAAGATGAGAGGTTTAATCAGACAGTCAGTGAGGTACGAGAGCTGGCAGGGGAGTAAAACGTTGGGCTGCATATAGCGGCCCTTTTTTATACCTCAACACAGCACCCGCAACTTAGCGAGGTGAGAGCATGTATCGAATGGACAAACTAACAACAGGCATCGCCTATGGCGCATCAGCCACCAACACTGGCTACTGGTTGTTGCAATTCACTGACAAGGTCTCCCCATCCCAATGGGCGGCCATCGGTGTGATCGGAAGCCTGGTGTTTGGTCTGCTGACCTATCTGACAAACCTTTATTTCAAAATCAAAGAGGATCGGCGCAAAGCCGCACGAGGTGAATAATGGGAAACAGAGCGAAGCTTAGTGCTGCAATGATCTCCCTGATTGCTGCTGGCGCATCAGCACCGATTTTATTTGATCAGTTCATTAGTGAGAAAGAAGGTAACGCGCTCGTTGCTGTCGTCGATCCGGGCGGTGTCTGGTCATTGTGCCACGGTGTAACTGTCATTGATGGCAAGTCGGTCATCAAAGGCCAGCGAGCTACTGAGGCGCAGTGCAAGAAAGTGAATGCCATCGAGCGCGACAAGGCGCTTGCATGGGTGGACCGAAATATCAAAGTGCCGCTCACTGAACCGCAGAAAGTTGGCATCGCATCGTTTTGTCCTTACAACATCGGCCCTGGTAAATGCTACCCGTCGACGTTCTATCAGCGCATTAACGCTGGCGACGGTAAAGGCGCATGCGAAGCAATTCGCTGGTGGATTAAAGATGGTGGCCGAGACTGCCGACTGACCAAAGGCCAGAAGAATGGGTGTTATGGTCAGGTGGAAAGACGGGACCAGGAGAGCGCGCTGGCGTGCTGGGGGCTGGATAAATGAGCCGTCTCACTGCAATCATCTGCACGGTTGTCATTTGCCTGCTGGTTTCAATGGCGTGGAAAATTAGCTACTACCGCGACAACGCCACCGAATACAAGAAGCAGCGCGATGAGAAGACTCAAGCGCTTAATATGGCTAACGCCACCATCACTGATATGACAACCCGGCAGCGCGATGTTGCTGCACTGGATGCCAAATACACGAAGGAACTCGCCGATGCAAAAGCTGAAAATGATGCTCTGCAGCGCAAGCTTGATAATGGTGGTCGGGTGCACGTCAAAGGCAAGTGTCCAGTGCCAGCCACAGCCAAAACCGCCATCACCTCCGGCATGGGCAATGATGAAACCATCGAACTCTCTGACGTTGCTGGACGAAACGTTCTCGGTATCCGATCCGGAATCATCAGTGACCAAACAGCATTGAGAACGCTGCAGGAATACATCAACACGCAGTGCCTGAAATAGGAGATACAGGGTGAAACATTAAAGCGGAAAGAGCGCAGCCGAAAGGCAATGCAGCAGTCATGATGCTGCCCCGAGTCTTCTTTAGAGAGCCAGATGCAGGTACGAACTGCAACACACGCTGGTCAGGGTTAATAAAGAAGATGTGTGCCGGTACTCCAGAACGATCGCCAATCGTTCTCCGGTTAGAGGTGAGGGATTCATGAGATACCCCTGACTACGAACCCAAGGGCATGAGCGTGGCCACTCCGGGAAGTGGCAGCCCTTACAAATCTCATCAGGTGATGGGCTTGATAATGTTTATCCCCTTGCGGGGATAAATTAAAAATATCCCCGCAAGGGGATAAGGAATTACAGCAGGCATTCACTGAGTGCCTGTTATAATGCTTTTAGTTACAATAGCCTCATTAAGAATAGTGAGGTGAAAATGGATTCAGATTCAATTTCTTTGGCTGCAATGCTTGTTGCAAAAGAGGCTTCTAACTGGGCATTTTGGACCATGATCGCAAGCGCTGTGAGTGCTATTGCATCCGTGGGTACTATTGGTGTAGCTATATATGCTTTAAATTCATGGCATAAGCAGGAAGCATTGAAGGTTCAAGTTAATTTCAAACATGCAATTCTTGATCTTAAGGATACGCTATTAGCAATGCCGCAGAGTTGGTCCTATCTTGACATAAATGTTGCTCGAAATCTGATAAATCTACATCCGAATATGTCGCACCAAACCCACGATAGGACAAATATTTTCTTTAAAAAAAATGAGCTTATGTCAGCATATGATCAGGCTGTTAAATGTTGGATTATGTGTGATGGGCTCTTCGAAAATAAAGGTGTTAATGTCAAGTGGAAGACATTTTCAAGCCAATATATAACCTATATAAAGACCGGCGGTGAAAGGGGCAACATGGAGTCGCTACTAGATCATATCTCTCGCGAATTAAAATTATTCTAATTCCGGCCTTCTTGTTCTAAATACTTCAAAAGCCCCTAATAAACTGGGGCTTTTATTGCCATCACCATGTGCAGATTTATCGTAGCGCCATATCCCCTAGCGCGGATAAAAATTAATTATCCCCTAGAGGGGATAAGAGACACCATATATATCAGCGCTTCGCACGCGCACCTCGAAGAGAGTCTTTCAGTAGTGAGCCTGGGTAATACCGTTAGGTAGCGTTTACCTCTCGGTCGGTATTGCCGTGCGGCAGGCTCACGCCTAAAAGGAAACGCACATGCAGGTCAAAATAGACGGTGTCTCTTATGCGCCCGTCAGCGATTCGCGATCAGCAATAGGCATTGCCATAACGACGCACAACCGGCCAGAAGTTTTAAAACGGGCAATTGAGCAGCATATTAAACATCTTCCTTCTGGTGCGCTGGTGGTTGTTATAGACGACGGATCAAAGCCTCAAGCTGTAGTTCCTGATGGGGTTACGCTGTTACGCCATGAATCATCGCGCGGTATTGTTGCTTCGAAGAACGCCAGCTTAACTGCGCTGGTGGACGCAGGATGTGAACATCTTTTCCTTTGGGATGATGATGCGTGGCCAATTGCTGATAACTGGCATCAGCCTTATATCGAATCACCTGAGCCGCACCTGGCTTATCAATTTCTTGATCTTGCTGGCCCCCGAAAGATTAACGATATGACGGTACTGTACCGGGATGATAAGCATATCGCTTACACAGGGCAGCGTGGCGTAATGCTTTACTACCACCGCAGCGCCGTCGATAAAGTTGGCGGATTCGACCCTGTATACGGTCGCGGTATGTATGAGCATCCCGATCTGGCGCTTCGGATTCATAACGCGGGTTTAACGTCCTGGGCGTTTGCTGATGTGGTTGGCTCTGAAAAGCTGATTCACTCAATGGACGAGTATGAGGAAGGTGCGCGCACTATACCGAGGCCAGAACGTGAGGCGCTCGATAAAAAGAACGCTGTGATTTATGGGCAGCGCCGGGATTCAGGATATACAGGCTATGCCGAGTATCGATCTCACCGTGACGTGGTAATAACAACATTGCTTACCAGCCAGCCAGACCCGCAGCGCGGTACGAAAATGGCGGCCGCACCTGACATGCTGAGCAAGTGGGCGGCATCGCTTCGGAACTGTGGCCGTATCGCGCTGGTGGATGAATTGCAGACTTCTCCGGCAGACGTTGAGCTTTTCCGTGTTCCTGATGTGAAAATGAATGTCTACTTCCGACGCTGGCTGCACATCTGGCAACATCTGCGCGATCACCCTGAATACCGGTTTGTCTGGTGTACCGATGGTACCGATGTCGAAATGCTTCGTTCGCCGTGGGTTGAAATGCAACCCGGTAAAGTTTATGTCGGTTCAGAACCGAAGACCTACGGTGACGTATGGGCAAAACAAAATCATCCTGAGCGTATCTATCAGGAGTTCATTGAAGCGCACCGCAGCGATGTGATGCTTAATGCTGGCCTGTTAGGTGGTTCCCGCATTGATGTAATGGCGTTTGCTCACGCCATCATTCGTATCTACTACCGGATCGAGAGTTATCGCTTCTGGAAGAAAGAGCAGGCTGGCGCCGCAGTGGGTGACATGATGGCGTTCGGTGTTGTCGCGCAGTCATTCTCTGACAGGCTTGTCACCGGCCCTCTGGTTCATACCGTGTTCAAAACTGATGGCATCGGCAAAGAAAACGCCTGGTGGCGCCATAAATAAATTAGGAGGTTACATGAAATCTGAAAACAATGTGGAGACCACTCATTATAAGTGGTCTATTAAGCGGTCTGGATTTATTAGTTTAACGGGCAGGACGTGGATGGACAAATTGATCAAATTCGTTGGCCTTCTCAGGGAAACCCCACGAACGTAGTTCATTTATCACAGCTTCACGTTCATTGGTAGGCAGTTTAGCTAGCATTAAACCAACGACCATTTTCAATTCGCCAATCTCGCGTTCAGCATCAGCAAGGCTTTTCAACGTACACTCAAGGTTGAGATGAATTTCTTCGTTCATTTTATTTCCTTCACAGAGGTTTTCAGCCATTTCTCTGTATTCGGTTTCGGCAGTGTCCCACCACTGACGGGCTGAGGACTTACCTTAACCAGGGTTAATACAAAACAACATCCTGATATTCAAACAGTAGCCGCCATCGTGCGGTTTTTTTTAATGGAGGGTTGCTGGTGGCATGAAGACTATGCCGTGTTTACATCTGAAGGTATCGGTCAAGAGTACGCATGATTGAAGCATAAGTAGAAGCTGGAGACTCAACTCCAGCTTTGAAGGTTGGATTTAGTCAGTAGTCGTTTCGCCTGGGGTTTACTTTAAGGATTCGGTATCGATTTCTGAATCGTTGGTCTCAAGTAACTGTGTTAATAAAATAAGTTCGTTGAATTCATTCAATAATATTTCAGCGTCGGATTTTAACGGTGTGTCGGCTGCATCGAGAGCTGCGTTAATCGCTTTCCTGACATTCTCAAGCATTTCGCTCATACCGCCATTCTTTCCAACTGTCAGTAATAACGCACCTATCAGCAGAGACTGAGCTTCTACTTTGGCCGCAAGCTGTTTAGCTTCTGCGTCCATTTTGGAAATTTTAGCAATCACACTAAGTATCAAGTTTTTCATAATGCCCCCTGTTTTTTTGCGAGATTACCTCCTTAATATATTTGGGGCGAGGTTTATTTAATGGATACAGACATCGCTTTTGTTGTGATTGCCCACCGTTTACGAATAGAACATGCTCAGCTCCTGGCTGACCAGCTGCAAGCACATCTATTCATTGATGAAACAGGTCATGGCGCAAACTGGAATCACCACCGAGCATTAGAGTGGGCAGCACGGCAGGAATGCCGCGTGGTAGTTCTGGAGGATGACGCGCTGCCGGTTCAAGGGTTCGTTGCAAAGGTTATCGACTGGTTATCCCGATTCCCTGACGACATGCTGAGCTTTTATCTTGGTACCGGCCGACCGCCACAGTATCAGCTGGAGATAGCCACAAAGCTAATCGCCGCTGACCGGGACAGAGCGGAGCACATTACCTTGCAGCGCCTGTTACACGCGGTGTGCTACAGCGTACCGCCATCTCTCATACCGAAAGTGCTGCAGCGCTGGGATAGCGGCAAGCCCGCTGATTATGCGGTAGGTGATGCATGCGGCGGCCCGGTAATTTACCCGTGTTTTTCGCTGGTGGATCATGCTGACGGCGTGCCGGTAGAGAGGCACCATGACAGACAGCCGCGCCACGAACGCCGTCGCGCATGGAGGTTACATGGCTAAGCTGACTACGTTAAAGCCGAGGCTGAAGGTCATCGATACGTGCCGCATTAAGCCTGTATACGGTGAGCATCGGCGCATCAGCGGCAGCGCCCGCGTCGGGCTAAAGCGTCGCATTTGGGTGCGTGATGGTGGGCATTGTTGCATGTGCTCACGCGCTGCCGATCTGCACGAGAGCGAACTTGATCACCGCATCGCGTTGCAGTTCGGCGGTGATAACTCGGAGCGGAATCTGTGGACGCTTTGCACCGAATGCCACGCCGGGAAGTCGGCACGCGAAGTTGCCGCTGGCAAACCTGACGAGGAAGCTCTGAAACACGACGTGCCGGGTGATAATGAAGGACAGTCCTTCATGGCGATCTGATTCAAACGAGAATGTTTATCGAATGCCATCAAAAATGATTGCATATGAAACCATTTCAATTCAAATGATAGCTATTATCATCAGTGGGGGGGAGGGTCGGGGAGTAAACATCGATCGCCCTGGACACCGCACCCCCTCTCACGCACAGAAAAAATCCCCCTCTGGAGGGTATAAACATGTTAACAGCGCAAAAGCGAAAATTCGCGGTGGCGCTGATGTCCGGTATGTCTCAGACAGGTGCGGCAATTCAGGCGGGTTATTCGGAGAAATCCGCGCGCTCAAAGGGTTCGCAGCTTGCTAAAGACCCGGAAGTCATCGCTTTTATTGACCGAAAAAAGAGAGAAGTCATCGAGACAGATGATGAACCCGCGTGCCGGAGAAATGTTTATACCCCAGTAGTAAACAACCCGGAAAAAATCCCGGTACCGGAATCACCGCCAACAGTTGGCTCTTTTGATGATCCACTCAAATTTCTCATGTCCGTGATGAACGATACCAAAGAAGAAATTGACGTCCGGAAAGATGCGGCGAAGGCCATGCTGCCCTACATTCACCCTAAAAAAGGGGAGACAGGAAAAAAAGAAGCGCGCAATGCTGCTGCGAAGGTGGCAGCAGGTGCCAGTAAGTTTGGATCCATGGCACCGCCAAAACTGGTTGTGAACAATAAGGGAGGGTAATTCATGGCACAGTGGACAACAGCATGCCCCGACTGGGAATCCCTCCTGGTCGCAGGGGCGTCCATTATTACGCCTCCGATCTTCCCTGACCAGGCAGAGCAGGCGCTGGGTATTTTCCGGGAACTGCGTGTTTCCGACCTCCCGGGCAAACCCACGTTCGGTGAGTGTTCTGAGGCCTGGGTGTTTGACTTCGTGAAAGCCATTTTCGGCGGTTATGAGGCTGATACGGGAAACCAGCTGATCCGGGAATATGGTTTGCTGATTTCCAAGAAGAACACCAAATCGACCATCGCGGCGGGCATTATGCTGACCGCGCTGATCTTGTGCTGGCGTGAGGACGAGGAGCACCTGATCCTGGCACCAACCAAGGAGGTCGCCGATAACAGCTTTAAGCCTGCCGCCGGCATGATCCGCGCCGACGAAGAATTGACCGATATGTTCCAGATACAGGATCATATTCGCACCATTACCCACCGGGTGACGCGCAATACATTAAAAGTTGTGGCTGCGGATACCGACACCGTGTCCGGTAAGAAGTCCGGTCGCATCCTCGTGGATGAACTCTGGTTGTTCGGTAAGCGGGCGAACGCGGAAGCCATGTTTATGGAAGCGCTTGGCGGGCAGGTATCACGTAATGAAGGATGGGTGATCTACCTCACAACGCAAAGTGATGAACCACCGGCGGGCGTGTTTAAAGAACGTCTAGATTACTGGCGCAATGTGCGCGACGGCAAAATCATCGATCCGAAAACGCTGGGCATTCTTTATGAGTTCCCGGAGAGCATGATCGATAGTAAGGCCTATCTTGCACCTGAAAATTTCTATATCACCAACCCGAACATCGGCCTGTCTGTCAGCCCCGAATGGATAGCCGACAATCTCCGCAAGAATCAGGCAAAAACTGATGGCACGCTGCAGCAGTTTCTGGCGAAGCACCTCAACATTGAGATCGGCCTGAACCTGCGAACCGACCGCTGGGCGGGTGTCGATTTCTGGGAGCAGCAGGCGCAGCGCGTAAGTTTTGAAGATTTACTGCGGCGCGCCGAGGTCATCACTGTCGGGATAGACGGCGGGGGGCTTGATGATCTGCTGGGCTTTTCAGCTATCGGACGTGACGCGGATACGCGTGAATGGCTGTGCTGGTGTCATGCCTGGGCGCATGAAATAGCGATCAGGCGTCGCAAAAGTGAAGAGTCAAGATTCAACGATTTCGTGAAGGCCGGCGACCTTACCATTGTGAAGCGTGTCGGTCAGGATACCGAAGAAGTAGCGGAATATGTCAGCCGGATCCACGTCGCGGAGCTGCTGGACAAGATAGGCATTGACCCCTCAGGGGTCGGACAAATCCTTGACGCGCTGATTGAGGCGGACATTCCCGCCGATGCGGTGGTCGGCGTGAGTCAGGGCTGGCGCCTTGGTGGTGCGATCAAAACCACAGAGCGCAAGCTTGCCGAGGGGGTGCTGATCCATGCCGGACAGCCACTGATGGCATGGTGCGTGGGTAATGCCAGGGTTGAACCGAAGGGCAACGCCATTCTCATCACCAAACAGGCCAGCGGCAAGGGCAAGATTGACCCGCTTATGGCGCTGTTCAACGCGGTATCGCTGATGGCCCTTAACCCTGAGGCGAAAAAACAGGACTACCAGGTACTTTTCATATGACAGTAACGTCAGTTAACGACCCGCGCCGGCGGGTTTTTTCGTTTCAGGAGGCAGATAAATGACGCTTAATCGCGCATGCACCCTCATGACGGTGAAGGCAGTAAACGAGGATGAGCGGGTTATTACCGGCGTCGCCTCCACGCCGTCGCCAGACCGTGACGGGGACATTATGGAGCCGGAAGGGGCTAAATTCCGCAGCGACACGCCGTTCCTCTGGCAGCATGACCGCTCCCAACCTATCGGCACCTGTACCCCAAAAATGGTGAAGGGCGGGCTGGAAATCACTGCAAAACTTGTGAAGCCAACCCCGGATATGCCGTCCCAGTTGGTGGCCCGCCTCGATGAGGCCTGGGCATCCATTAAAGCCGGGCTGGTTCGTGGTCTCTCTATCGGCTTTCGCCCGATCGAATACTCCTTTCTGGATGAAGGCGGCATCCGCTTTTTGTCCTGGGATCTTCTTGAAGTCTCGGCAGTGACCATTCCGGCGAACGCCGAATGCTCGATCAATACCGTTAAATCTTTCGACCGCCAGTTACTCGCCGCGGCAGGCAATGAAAAACCGGTGGTTAAAGCAACTCAATCCGTTGGCGCTACAGCACTTAAAACCAATATCAAAAAAGGAAATAATCCTATGAATATCGCAGAACAGATCAAAAGCTTTGAAGCGAAGCGTTCGGCGCTGGCGGCGTCTCTCTCTGACATTATGGCGAAGGCTGCCGAAGCCGGGCGTACGCTGGATACGGAAGAAGAAGAGAGCTACGACAACACCTCCGCCGAAATCAAATCCGTGGATGCGCACCTCAAACGCCTGCGCGACATGGAATCCAGCATTGCCCTTACCGCCAAACCGGTCAGCAAAGCCGCCGGCGGTGATGTAGCCGTAGTGACGACAAGCGCGCCGGGCATCATCCGCGTTGAGCAGAAACTGGAAAAAGGTATCGCTTTCGCCCGCTTCGCCAAAGCGCTGGCCGCTGCGAACGGCAGCCGCTCCGAGGCGCTGGAAATCGCGCGTAAACAGTACCCGGATGATTCGAAACTGCATCACGTCCTCAAAGCAGCCGTCGGCGCAGGCACAACCACTGACCCAACCTGGGCTGGCTCGCTGGTTGAATATCAGGAATATGCGCAGGACTTTGTGGAGTTCCTGCGACCACAGACCATCATTGGCCGCTTCGGACAGGGTAATATCCCGGCGCTGCGCCGGGTGCCATTTAATATCCGCATTCCGGCGCAGACTTCCGGCGGTTCAGCCAACTGGGTAGGCCAGGGTAAGGCGAAGCCTCTGACGAAATTTGATTTCGAATCGATCACCTTCAGCTTTGCGAAAGTGGCCGCCATCGCGGTGCTGACCGACGAGCTGATCCGTTTCTCTAACCCGGCGGCGGACGCGCTGGTGCGTAATGCGCTTGCTGAAGCTGTTATTGCGCGTCTGGATACTGACTTCATTAATCCAGCCAAGGCAGAGGTCGCTAACGTCTCTCCTGCCTCAGTAACTAACGGTATTTCAGCCATTCCCTCTACCGGCGATCCGGATGCAGACGCTGAAGCCGCATTCGCTCAGTTTGTTGCAGCGAACCTGCAGCCAACTGGCGGGGTGTGGATTATGTCCAGCACTAACGCACTAGCACTGTCTATGAAGAAAAATGCGCTGGGGCAGAAGATGTACCCGGAAATGACACTGCTGGGCGGCACCTACCAGGGACTTCCGGCGATCGTTTCCCAGTACGCTGGTACCAACCTTACGCTCCTCAACGCGCCTGATATTTATCTGGCGGACGATGGTGGCGTGGCGGTGGACATGTCCCGTGAAGCATCACTTGAAATGCAAAGCGATCCGACCGGGGACAGCGTCAACGGCACGGGTACCGAGCTGGTTTCCATGTTCCAGACCAACAGCGTGGCTATCCGTGCCGAGCGCTGGATCAACTGGAAACGCCGCCGTACTGCTGCCGTTGCGGTAATTTCCGGCGTGAATTACGGCACCACCCAGACCAGCTAACTGACTCAGGAGGGCGGGGGAAGCCCCGCCATATCGCATGGCAAAAATCAGGTATCTGCAACGCACACATGACTCCATGCCCGGTGACGAAAAAACCGTGGATGACCAGTGTGCGAGGGTGCTGGTGCTGCTGGGCAAGGCTGAATACACCGGCGGAAAGCGCGCTGGTAGCGGAAAAAAGAAAAATAATACGGGGAATGGCTGATGCGGAATCCTTTCCGGAAAAAAGAGAAGGCGCTGCAACAACCCGCCAGCCAGGGCGCGTGGACTTCACTGTTAAGTTTTGTCCGTGAACCCTTTGCCGGGGCCTGGCAGCGTAATCTTGAAATTAATCAGAACACCGTGCTTTCCTTTCACGCTGTGTTCTCCTGCATATCCCTTATTGCCAGTGATATTGCCAAGATGCCGCTGCGAATGATGCAACGTGACTCAAAGGGTATCTGGAAAGAAAGCAACAGCGGTAAAGTCGCGGCGATTTACAGGCGCCCCAATGCATTCCAGAACCGCATTCAGTTTTTTGAATGCTGGCTTAACTCGAAGCTTTGCCACGGCAATACCGTTGCCCTGAAGATACGTAATTCCCGCGGCGAAATCACAGAGCTTCGCATTCTGGACTGGAACAAAGTGACGCCACTGGTGGCAGGCGATGGCTCAGTTTTTTACCAGATAAACCCAGACAATATGACAGGGGTTGAATCATCGGTCACCGTTCCGGCGCGCGAAGTTATCCACGACCGTTTCAACTGTCTTTTTCATCCGCTTGTCGGACTGTCACCCATCTATGCTGCCGGACTGGCTGCGATGCAGGGTCATCATATCCAGGAAAACTCAGCCTTCTTCTTCCGCAACGGTAGTAAGCCGAGCGGGGTTATTGAAGTGCCTGGCAACATCACCGAGGAAAATGCGCGGATCCTTAAAGCGAACTGGGATACGGGCTACACAGGTGAGAATGCAGGTAAAACGGGCCTGCTGAGCAACGGTGCCAAGTACAACACGGTTTCCATGTCAGCTGATGATGCGAAGATGGTCGAGCAACTCCAGATGTCAGCGAAAATCGTTTGCTCGGCATTTCATGTCCCCGCATATAAGGCCGGGATCGGTGAACTTCCTTCCTATGACAATATCGAAGCGCTGGAGCAGCAGTATTACTCCCAATGCCTGCAGGCGCTAATTGAGTCGATAGAACTGCTGCTGGATGAGGCATTTGAACTGGAGGATGGTACCGGCACCGAGTTTGATGTGAGTGCGCTGCTGCGTATGGACAGCGAACGCCGGATCAAAACGCTTGGGGAAGGTGTAAAAAACACTATTCTCACGCCGAATGAGGCGCGGCGCAGTGAAAATCTGCCTCCGGTCACCGGCGGCGATGAACTGTATCTGCAGCAGCAGAACTTTAGCCTTGGCGCACTGGCGCGCCGTGATGCGTCAGACGATCCCTTTGGCAAAGCCAGCCAGCCATCACCATCAGCCAGTGAAGAAGGAAAGGCGTTATCAGAAGCTGAACAATCGGCGGCCAAAGTCATGATCAGAGGATTACTTATCAAATGAACGAACGCGAATTTTCCCTGATAAAGGTACTGGGCGAGGAGTTCGGTCAGGCACTGAGCGAGTTGCGTGAAAGTTTCAGTAAAAGCCTGGATGAGCAGCGGCAGGTTTACGATGAAGGGCTTAACCGGCTTTCCCTGATGATTGAGGAAATCAAAAACGCGCCGGCGCCTGACTTCTCCGTAATGGTAGAAGAAGCCGTGTCCGCTCTGCCCGCGCCTGAACTACCTCAACTACCGGACTTCGATGCCATGGTCAGCGAAGCGGTAGCCGCCGTCCCGCCTGCGCAGGACGGCAAAAGCCTGACCCCTGACGATGTGCAGCCGATGCTGCAGGAGATGGTTGATAAAGCGTTCAGCGCGATACCGACGCCAAAAGATGGCAAAGATTACGATCCGGTACTGCTGAAGCAGGCGGTGGATGATGCGGTCAGTGATGCGTTCCGTTCTGTTCCTGTTCCACAGGACGGTAAAAGTGTTACTGCCGAAGATGTTAAACCGATGATTGAGGAGCTCGTCGCCGCGGCTGTGCCGGTTTTGCCAGATGTAAAAACGCTATTGAATGAGGCAGTCGCTGCGATCCCGCCGGCAGAGCCCGGCAGGGGCGGGGCAGATGGCCGCGACGCGCTGGCGCTGGAAATCCTTCCTTCCATCGACGAAGGGAAAAGTTACCCGCGCGGCTCTTATGCAACGCATAACGGTGGACTCTGGCGGGCATACGAGAAAACGCACGGTATGCGCGGCTGGGAGTGCGTGGTTGATGGCGTGGCAGGTGTGGAAATTGAACGCTCCGATCAGCGTCGGTTCACCTTAACGGTTAACCGCGCAAGCGGCAGAAGCGAAACAAAAACGTTTGATGTGCCGGTGATGATTTATAAGGGCGTGTTCAAATCCGGTCAGGAATACCTGCCTGGCGACACGGTAACGTGGGGAGGTTCACTCTGGCATTGCGACAACCAGACGCAGGACAAACCTGGCGAAACGGGCTCTAAAGGCTGGACGCTGGCGACCAAGCGCGGTCGGGACGGGAGGGATAAAACGTGATCGAACTTGTCACTCTTGAGCAGGTTAAAGAGCACCTGCGCATCGACACCGATGAAGACGCCGGCGATGCCGATCTTACAATGAAAATTCAGGCGGGCAGCGCGGCTATTCTGGCTTACGTTCAGGGAAGCCGCGAACAAATCGTCAACTCCGCCGGCACTCTGATAGAAGGCGAACCGCTGCGTCGTACCCAGACAGCTCTGCTCATGTTGCTGGGCTGGCTGGACCGCAACCGGGGCGGAGAAGAGGAAGAAAAGCTTCAGCAGGGTGAACTTCCGTTTTCCGTGACGATGCTTATTTACGATCTTCGCCGTCCAACGATTATGTAGTGAGGGGTATATGCAGGCAGGCAGATTACGTAATCGAGTTACCATCCTGAATTTCACCTCAACCCGGGATTCAACCGGTCAGCCTGTTGAAAAATGGGAAGAGGGCAAAACAGTCTGGGCTGAAGTGAAAGGGATCAGCGGGCGTGAGCTGGTGGCAGCCGGAGCTGAAAACTCAGTTGCCACTATCAGGGTATGGATAAGGTTTCGACGCGACATAACTGCAGCGTCAAGACTCCGGGTAGAAACCGGGCCATTCAAGGGTGCAATTTTGAATATTACAGGACTACCTATCCCTGATGCCCGTGGTATTCAGCTCGAAATCCTTTGCAAAACGGGATCCGAAAAATGATTGAGACAAGCCTCGATTTTTCCGGGTTGAATGACATCGCAAAGGACCTGGAGGCGCTTAGCCGCGCCGAAAACAACAAGGTTCTGCGTGATGCTACGCGCGCTGGCGCCGAAGTGCTTATGGAAGAAGTGATCGCACGCGCACCGGCACGCACCGGGAAACTGAAAAAAAACGTGGTGGTGGTGACCCAAAAAAGCCGCCGCCGCGGGGAAATTTCATCCGGCATTCATATCCGTGGTCGCAATATGCGTACCGGTAATAGCGACAACACAATGAAAACCAGCGATCCGCGAAATGCCTTTTACTGGCGATTCGTTGAAATGGGGACCATTAACATGCCGCCGCATCCTTTCATTCGAACAGCGTTTGATGTTTGCCAGGAGCAGGCGACAGAGATCGCGATCAGGCGCATGAATCAGGCGATTGACGAGGCATTAAGCAAATGACGGAAGACGATCTCTATCCTCTGCTGGCACCGCTGGCCGGAGGGCAGGTTTATCCCTACGTGGCGCCGCTGGGTAGTGACGGGAGATCTTCAGTTACTCCACCGTGGGTAATTTTCTCGCTCGTTTCTGATGTGGCCGCTGATGTTCTGTGCGGTCAGGCGGAGTCGGCTGTTTCGGTGCAGGTTGATGTCTATTCCAGCACTATCACTGAAGCGCGCACGATCAGGAATATGGCTCTTGATGCCCTGCAGGTATTGAAGCCGGAAAACATTGTCAAAACGCCAGGCTATGAGCCAGATCTGCATTATCACCGGGCCACGCTTGAATTTCTGGTAATCGTTTAAGTTCATTCGCCCTCACAGACCGCTCCGGCGGTCTTTTTTTTATCTGGAGAAATCATGACCAGTAAGTATGAAGTTACTAAGGGGATGACAATTGCCGTCTCCGACGCGCCCGTAACTGCCGAGGATTTTATTTCCTCTACGTTCCCTGGCGTTGGTGTTACGTGGCTTGAAGCTGCATGTGCGACAAAAGAAATCACGTACACCGGCGGTCAAAAGGGCGATATCGATGTCACAACACTTTGTTCAACTGAACAGGAACAGACCAATGGACTCGCTGCACCGGCAGAAATGAGCATCAACCGAAACTGGGTTGGTAATGAAGCTGCGCAGGAAGCCTTGCAATTAGCATATGAAAACGATGAATTGCGCGCACTCCGAGTACAGTTCCCGTCAGGTAACGGTTTTTATGTGCTGGTTGAGGTTCGTCAGAGTTCGTGGTCTGCAGCAACGTCTTCTGTCGTAGGGGCAACCTATTCCCTGCGTGTACGCGGCAAGCCAAAACGCATTTACGCATCTGGTTCCTGAGCGGCTTCGGCCGCTTTTTTTAATCTCCCGATCCCGAAAAAGAGAAGAATGAAATGGCGCAAAAGACATCACAGAATTCATTACGCAACGTGGCGCTTACTGCATCGAAAGCCTACCGCACAAAAACAGGTGTTACCGTGCCCGAATGGGAAGGCGCAAAGGTTACGCTGCGTGAGCCATCAGGCGATGCCTGGGTGAAATTCCGCGAAATTGTTAACCCTCAGATCGCTGAGGGCGAAGAGGCTCCTACGTTGACGGAGGCGGAGAAGTTCCTGCGAAACAAAGAGGCTGATGTAGTCCTTTTTATTGATGTTTTGCTGGATGAAAACGGCGAGCGCGTATTCAGTGATGAAGATCAGGGGCAGGTATCTAAAATTTATGGTCCTGTGCATGCTCGTTTGCTGGCTAAGGCTCTTGCACTCGGAATGAGTCAGGAAGAAGCGGGAAAGCCGTAAAGCAGCCGCTGACCTTCTTTCTGCTGTCACTGGCGCTCCGGCTGGGGCGCACCCTCCACGAGTTGCGCCAGACCATCACCGCCAGTGAGCTGAAAATGTGGATCGAGTTTGACCGCATTAGCCCGATTGGTGACTGGCGCGGTGATGTACACGCGGCACAGATCTCCGTTGCAACGCTGAATGCTCAGGGAGGTAAATTTACCATCCCTGACGTGATGCTGAAATGGGGAGAACAGGAAGAGGTAACCGAGGTATCAGCACTTGAAGAATGGATATCTGGTCTTTGATGTCCACGGCTGCATGATTTTTGTTAATGCTCGGGATAAACTCTTAGCACTACACTCAAGGGGCGCGAAATAATACAGCAATGTAGGGCGTCGCGCATTCCAACCAAACCATGAATTTTGTGCAAAAAGTGCTATTTATGACCCTCTTTAGAGATTGAACCGGATAATAGGCGCAGCCTATCTGCTGTGAAAGTAGCAATAGTTTACTATTACCCGAGGGGTAATTTCTGTGAAAATGCCGTCATCTTGCAAAGTGGCTACATCAAAGTTCGTCGAACGTGTTGTGATCTTGAGCAATGCGACCATTGCTCAAAAATGATGAATGGTATTAAGATGAATGCGAGAACACGAATTTTATAGGGTCGGGATACCAATCTTCGGCCTTTCTAGTCAGAGGTGCTCCAAGGAAACTGGGAGGACGTTATGCGTAAGAATGAAAAAGATAAGAAGAAGATGCCACTTTTCGATACCTTCAAAACATCAGCGGCGGTAGGTTTGCTTATGCAGCAAATCTCTTCAGTCCCATGCATTGAAGGGCATCAAATCCCAGAAATGCCTTATAGCTATCATCTTAGTAGCGAGACGAGTAATCAGATTCGAGGACTGATGATGGATGAGTCCATCAACTATATCAAAGACCTCACTGCTTTGCTTAACCGCGCTTACAGGGTTTTATTGAACTCTAACGATGCGCAACAAGCATCAGTTATTGCAACGTTAGATCCTGTTCAAACGGACCTTGTGGAGCTTCAGCTGAGAGGGCTCGAGGGCGCAATAAAGAATGTTTATGCGAGATGCTCTGAAGAGCAAATGGGCCTGGTTAAACCAGCTTTGTTTGCTACTGCTCAAGCTAGGGCATCTGCAGCGAAGCTAAACAATCTCATTGATCAGATGACTAAGCCTGTCCATATAGTCGAAAGCAACATTGATATGGAAGGAATGAGAGCTCTTGCAAAGCATGGTTCTGAAGTGTTTTTATCTGGCAACTTTCACTGAGGTGTAATTTGCACGTTACTGTTGAATGCAATCTCGATAGTTACAATTACTACTTGGCACCAGTGTTCGTGCAATTCCCAACTCTAGAGGCTGCAATTCTTGAGGATTTTAAATCCTACAAGGAGACTGGCAAATTGCCTGATTATTTCGGTAGAGATACTGCCTATGACAGGCCAGATGATATTCAGGATTCTGGCCTTTGGCATATACACCTGTCTCTGGGCGATGACAAATTCAAAGCACAGGCTAGCGTTCAGCAAGATCAGAAAACGATTCAATGGAATCGAACATCAGACACAGCCCTAGTTTATGCGCGAGGGTTGATAGACGAGAATAGCTACTCATTGATTGCTGTGTTCACGCCTCCTGCGCATAATAAAGCTCAAAATTATGATCGAATGAGGATTCTTGCGGGCTATGCAAGGTCATTTTCGCATAAAATTTAATCCTCATATTGTGGCATTGTACTAAGCCAAAGATTAAACATACAAACCCAGCCCCGGCTGGGTTTTTTTATGGAGCAAATATGGCAACGCTGCGCGAATTAATCATCAAAATTTCTGCGAACTCTTCCTCTTTCCAGGCTGAAATTGCCAGAGCTTCCCGTATGGGAAGCGATTACTACCGCACTATGGAACAGGGCGGGAAGAAAGCTGCAGCGGCCACGCGTGAAACCCAACGTTCACTGTCAGATCTGAACTCCCAGCTTGCAACAGTCAGATCTTCCGCCGCTGGACTTGCCGGTGCGTGGGCTGGTGCGTTTGCCACGCATCAGCTTGTCCAGTTTGCCGATACATGGAACCAGTTGAATGGGCGTCTTCGCCTGGCGTCCTTTTCCAGTGAGGATTACGTGCAATCCCAGCGTGTGCTAATGGAGATTAGCCAGCGCACCGGAACATCCCTCGAAGCAAACAGCAACCTTTACAGTCGAATTGCCCAGTCTCTCCGTGAAGCTGGTTACGCTTCTGCAGACGTTGCTAAAGTGACGGAAACAGTTGCGACATCCCTAAAGCTATCTGGGGCAAGTACGGAAGAAGCAAGTTCGGTTATCACTCAGTTGAGTCAGGCGCTAGGTTCCGGCGTTCTGCGTGGGGAAGAATTTAACGCCATTATGGAAAATGGCGGACGCCTTGCAAAACTGCTGGCAGATGGTTTGGGAACAACCGTTGGCGGCTTACGCGCCATGGCTAATAATGGCGAGCTGACAACGAATAAAATCGTCCCACTTCTGACCAACGTCGAGATACTGCGCAAGGAGTTCGATACCCTGCCAGCATCCATCAGCGGTTCTGCACAAAAAGTGCAAAACTCATTTCTTGCATGGGTGGGCGGGGCGAATGATGCCGTTGGTGCCTCATCCACACTTTCCGGTGTACTGGATGGACTAGCCAATAATATCGATGATGTGGCCAATACTGCTGGCTTACTTGTAGGCGTTGGTCTGGCTCGTTATTTCGGCAATATGGTTGGAAGTATTGGGCAGTCAACGCGTGCTGTACTCGCCAATACGGCAGCAGAGGTAGCGCTTGCACAGGCACAGGTTCGCGGTGCTCTGGTCAGCGTTGCAGCTGGTCGACAGGCTGTTTATCGGGCTCAACAGGCACGCGCAGCGGCAACCAGTCTTGAGGCGCAAATTGCCGCCGAGAGAACTTTGGCAGCCACCCAGGCATCGCTTAACAATGCTCTTGCTGGCAGAGCGTCAGCAGTAAGTAACCTAACCAGCACGGCTTCTGTCATGTCCCGGTTAGGTAGCGGTGTTCTCGGCATTCTTGGAGGTTGGTCGGGGGTTATCATTGGCGCTGGTGCGGCAATGTATGGTTTGTATCAGCATACACAGCAGGTGCATCGTGAAGCGGTAGGTTTTGCTAACAATCTCGATGAAATTAATACGAAACTTCAGCAGATGTCGGTGCTGGGCTTGCGCTCAACCGCTGCTGATGCCCGTACTTCATTACAGGCTCAAAAGCAGGACCTTGCCGATCTCGATTCTCAGATTGCGAAAGTTAAAGATAGCCTCAAGGCTGTAAATCAGATCCAGCAGGACTACAACCGAAATCCCACGCTTACCCTGATAAACACCTTCATGGATCAGGCTGACATTACAGCCAAAAACATCGAACTCACGGATAAACTGAATCAACTGGAATATCAGCGTGAGCAGGTTTCGTCGAAGGTAGGTCAAACACAGAAACTGGTTAACGATGCCAGCGATTTGGCAACGCAAAAAGCTATTGAACAGGCTGGTGCTGTCTCAATACTTAAAGGTGCCTATGACCTTCTTAACCGATCAATGTCGGCTACTTCTGGGGCAAAACCACCTCAGTATTCCGGTCCCGTTGTATCGTTAGCGAACGCCACGCCTCAGCAGCAAACAGCACTGGAAAGATCACGCCGCGATAACGAGATGGCCAGCCTTAGCGGAATGGAAAAACTGCATCAGCAGCATGTATATGAAGCAGAAGACCTTAAACTTTCCGGGGCACTTTACACCCAGTACATCTACAACAAGGACCAGGCAGCCCAAAAAGATGCGGCTGCTGCCGAGGCCAAAAAGAATTCAACCTCCGCCTCGAAAGCACAGAGTAAAGCCGAACGTGAAGCGGCCAGTACCGCCGAACAGTATTCCCGAAAAATGGCTGATCTCACTGTGGCCATTGACGTGCAGCGCGTTCGGGCAACGGAAGGAGAAAAAGCTTCTGAGCTTTATGCCGCCTCACATCAGGCCGGAACTAAATGGACCGACGAGCAACGTAAGGCCATCCAGGCATCATCAGCAGAACTGGCTAAGTGGAACCAGAAAGCGGATGAGAACGTGCGTAAACAGCGCGAACAGGCTGACGCACTGAAGGATTTAACTGAAGCGGCTAAAAAGTTCAGGGACGATGCGACGCTGACTACCGAAACCACAGGGATGAGTGATCGCCAGCGTAGTCGGTTTGATGAGACGCAACAGATCGATCGTGTGTTCTCGAAAACAAATGGCGGCACTGAAGCTGTAGCACAGCGTGCGGCAGCGCTTGATGCTCTCGATAAAAAATACAAAGCGATTTCAGAAGCAGAAGCCGACTGGATGTCTGGCGTTTCGCGCGGGTATGCAAACTGGTTTGATGAAATCAGCGATGTATCTGGAACAGTATCTGATGGAGTGAAAAGCACAATGGACAGTGCATTCAACAACATAACATCAATGCTCGAGGGTAATAAAGTCAGCTGGAAATCATGGGGTATATCTGTTCTGCAGATTATAGAAAAAGTAGCTCTGCAGATGGCGATTGCAAGTGCGATGGGGGGCGGATCTTCAAGTTCTGGAATTATTGGCTCTCTGGTTGGCGGTGTTGCCGGTTATTTCGGCGGCGGTGGCGCTGGAGTCGCAGCGAGTTCAGGTACAGCGGTGTCTAACTATGGTTCCAATTTCCAATTTAACGCAAAGGGTGGGGTTTACGACTCGCCATCCCTGAGCGCTTTTAGTAATGGGATCGTCAGAAATCCGACAATGTTTGCATTCGCAAAAGGCGGAGCCGGAATTATGGGCGAAGCTGGGCCAGAAGCCATCATGCCCCTTACTCGCGCGCCTGATGGCTCACTTGGTGTCCGTTCGGTTGGTGGTGGCAGTGGACAGAGCACGTCCTCTGCCCCACAGGTTTATATCACCATCGATGGCAACGGGAACACATCAACAAAAACCTCATCAGGCCTTGAACAGTTTGGCGCCGAAATCGGCCGATTTGTGGATCAGCGCTACAAGCAGAATCTCATGCGAGATATCAGTCCTGGTGGCGATATCTGGAATGCGACAAAAGGAGGCCGACAATAAATGGCTATCGAAACCTTTTCATGGTGTCCGCGAATTAATGCGGAAGCGGATACGACTTTCAGAACGCGGAAAGCCAAGTTTGGCGATGGCTATGAGCAAGTTTCCGGCGATGGTCTGAACCCGAGGAGTCAGCAGTGGACGCTAAATTTCACCGGGAATGAAACGTATATCGAAGCGATTAAGTCATTTCTGGACAGGCATGCCGGTACAAAGTCATTCCAGTGGAAACCCCCACTGGAGCCGGTGGGACTTTACCGTTGTGATACCTATAAGCCTGTCGGACTTGGCGCCGGAAAATATAACCTTGAAGCAACGTTCATACAGGCATTCCGACCATGAGCCTCAACGCAGATTATCAAAAATTAGAGCCTGGCGATGAGGTCAGGCTATTTGAAGTTGATGGCACCGCTTTTGGTACCGGAGACGTATTGCGGTTTCACAGCTACAGCCTTGCTCACACCGAGGAGGAAATTGCCGCCGCTGGTGGAGATGAAAGCAAACTTCCAGCTAAATCAATCTGGTGGCAGGGGATTGAATTTAAGGCGTGGCCTTGTCAGATTGCCGGGATCGAAGCTTCAACCAGCGGGAGCAGCGCGCAACCAAAATTATCGGTTGCCAACCTGGATGGATCTATCACGGCATTATGTCTCGCTTATGACGATATGCTTCAGGCTAAGGTTACGATACACGACACGCTTGGTAAGTATCTTGATCCGAGGAACTTCACAGGTGGTAATGCGACAGCTGACCCCCGCCAGGAAAAGCTGAAGGTTTACTACATTGACTCGAAAAGCACCGAAACTAATGAAGTAATAGAATTCACCCTTTCAAGCCCGATGGACCTGCAGGGATTAATGATCCCGACGCGACAACTTCACTCGCTGTGTACATGGTGCATCCGCAACAAATACCGCACTGGTGACGGTTGCGACTATGCCGGAACCCGCTATTTTGACAAAAACAACAACCCGGTAAGCGATCCTTCGCTCGACGAATGCAGCGGCACTCTCAGCGCCTGCAAATTTCGGTTCGGCGAAAATAACGAACTTTCGTTTGGTGGCTTCCCTGGCACGTCTTTAATCAGGAGCTGATATGCGTCAGAAAATCCTTGATGTCATCATGGCGCACGCCTCTGCGGAGTACCCGCGCGAGTGTTGCGGTGTGATTGCGCAGAAAAGTCGTGTACATCGGTATTTTCCATGCCGGAACCTCGCTGCAGAACCGACTCAACATTTTCACCTTTCGCCAGAAGATTATGCAGCTGCTGAGGACTGGGGAACAGTGACAGCCATCGTTCACAGTCATCCCGACGCAACCACACAGCCGAGCGAAACGGATAAAGCCCAGTGTGACCTTAACGGCTTGCCCTGGCATATCGTCAGCTGGCCGGAAGGTGATCTGCGAACCATCATGCCGCGTGGAGAAATCCCGTTGATCGAGCGTCCGTTCGTTCTCGGTGTGTACGATTGTTGGGGGCTGGTAATGAGCTATTTCCGGCAGACGCACGGGATCGAGCTGCACGATTACCGGGTGGAGTACCCGTGGTGGGAAAACGACTATCCTGACAACTTTTATCAGGACTGCTGGTATGAGTGTGGATTCCGTGAATTTGACGGACCGCCTCAGGCAGGCGATATGGTGATCATGCAGGTCCAGTCCGATAAGTGGAATCATGCTGGAATATTGCTTGAAGGAAACATGCTGCTTCACCATCTTTATGGTCATCTCAGCCAACGGGTTCCATATGGTGGATACTGGCAGGAAAGAACAATGAAGGTTCTGCGCTACAAATCTCTGTGCTAACCTTTTGTAAAACAAAGGGGATAGGGATATGAAAAAGATTTTTTTGGCGGCAGCTCTTATCAGCTTGATAGGTTGTGCCACAGAGGCAGTTCTCCCAAGCCAAGCAAAACAGGCGCCGCAGGAAAGAATCCTGAAATATCAAAATACGGCACCAGACCGAACTGCTACCTTAATTGTAGTCCGTGATAGTGGTTATCTTGGCAGTGGTTGCTTTACTGGTGTTTATTTAAATGATGTGAAAGCAGCAATTCTTAACCCTGCCGAGAAAGCTACGTTTCATCTCAAGCCAGGGGAATGGAATGTTGCCATAAAGGGAGAAGGTAAACTTTGCTTGTCAGATGCGGTTCCCGTAGGGAGTTATGTAAATATTCGCAGCGGTGAAACTAAGGCTGTGCGTTTATTTGCTGACTCTAGCGGAAATATTGACGTAAAACCATTGCCGATGATGTGATGGAGTTCAGGCCAAAAGGCCCGCCAATAGGCGGGTTTTTTATTGGAGTGAATATGCTGGAAATGAGCGTAAGAATTGAACTGGGTGGAGTTTTAGGGAAAACATTTGGTAAGACACACAATCGTATTGTCTCTTCTACTTCTGAAGCGGTTCGCGCACTATGCTGCACGATTAATGGCTTTGAGCAATATCTCAATACTAGTAAGCAAAGGGGATTAACATTTGCGGTTTTCAGGGGTAAGCAGAACCTTGGGAAGGAGGATCTTGATTATCCTTTAAGCGGGGAAATAATCAGGATCGTACCAGTGATAATTGGAAGTAAAAAAGCTGGTGTATTGCAGACAATTTTAGGTGCTGTATTAGTTGTTGTTGGAATTGTTGTAACCGGCCTTTCTTTCGGTGGGGCTGCACCGGTAGGTGGTGCGTTAGTGAGCGCTGGTATTGGGCTTATGGCTGGAGGGGTGATCCAGATGCTTTCTCCACAGGCAAAGGGTTTAGCCAGTAAGCAATCAGCTGATAACCAGGCGAGTTATGCTTTTGGTGGGGTGACAAACACCGCCGCTCAGGGTTACCCGGTGCCGTTGCTATACGGTCGCCGCCGTATCGGTGGCGCCATTATCTCTGCGGGTATCTATGTGGAAGACCAGCAATAAACCCTCTCTATTATTCAGGCCACTCTAAAGTGGCTTTTTTTATAGGCGCAATATGGCTAATGCTACCGCGATTAAAGGCCGCAAAGGCGGCAGTTCAAGTTCACGAACCCCGACAGAACAGCCTGATGATCTTCAGTCTGTAGCGAAAGCAAAAATTCTTATAGCGCTTGGAGAGGGTGAGTTTGCCGGGCAACTTACAGGCAGGGACATTTACCTGGACGGGACACCTCTTGAGAGTGCTAATGGCGCACAAAATTTCAGTGGTGTTGCCTGGGAGTTTCGACCGGGTAATCAGGCGCAGAATTACATTCAGGGCATTCCCGGAACGGAAAATGAAATTAGTGTCGGCACGGAGGTTTCCAGCACCACAGCGTGGACAAGAACTTTCACAAATACCCAACTCTCTGCTGTGCGGGTTCGTTTAAAATGGCCTTCGCTATTTAAGCAGGAAAATGATGGGGACCTGGTCGGGTATTCCATTAACTATGCCATCGATCTTCAGACAGATGGCGGCGCGTGGCAGGCTGTAATTAATACCCGTGTTACCGGGAAAACGACCTCAGGCTATGAACGTAGCCACCGTATTGATTTGCCCAGTGCTGGCAGCACCTGGTCTCTACGTCTTCGTAAAGTAACAGCGGATGCCAATAGCGCCAAAATTGGCGACACGATGACGATCCAGAGCTTCACTGAGGTCATCGACGCCAAATTGCGCTACCCGAACACGGCATTGTTGTATATCGAATTTGACTCCAGCCAGTTCAACGGCTCTATCCCTCAAATATCCTGCGAGCCTCGCGGTCGGGTCATTCGCGTACCTGACACATACGACCCTGTAAATCGCACCTATAGCGGCACGTGGACAGGGGCATTTAAATGGGCGTGGACTGATAACCCAGCGTGGGTATTTTATGATCTCGTCGTTACCGAGCGTTTTGGTTTGGGAAACCGGCTAACTGCCGCGAACATCGATAAATGGGGACTGTATCAGATTGCTCAGTATTGTGATCAACGCGTCCCTGACGGAAAAGGCGGAAGTGGCACAGAGCCGCGCTATATCTGTAATGTGTATGTGCAGAACAGGAATGAAGCCTATACGGTTCTTCGTGATTTTGCTGCTATTTTTCGGGGCATGACTTACTGGGGCGGGGATCAGATTGTTAGCCTGGCAGACATGCCGCGCGATATTGATTACAGCTACACACGCGCCAACGTCATTGATGGCCAGTTTGCATATTCCAGCAGTACTACAAAGACACGCTATACCACTGCGCTCGTGTCTTACTCTGATCCAGATAATGCCTATGCTGATGCAATGGAGCCTGTGTTTGAACAGGCGCTGGTATCACGATATGGCTTCAATCAGCTCGAATTAACGGCTATTGGCTGCACGCGACAGTCAGAGGCAAACCGTAAAGGGCGCTGGGGGATACTGACCAACAATAAAGATCGCATCGTTTCTTTCTCTGTTGGGCTTGATGGCAATATTCCGCAGCCGGGTTACATCATTGCTGTGGCGGATGAAATGCTATCCGGGAAGGTAACCGGAGGGCGTATCAGCGCGGTGAATGGCAGGGTTATCAGGTTAGATCGTGTTGCTGATGTGGAAGCCGGTAACCGGTTAATAGTCAATCTGCCATCGGGCGCTTCACAGAGCCGTACGGTTCAGGCTGTAAATGGTGAAACCGTAACGGTCACCACCGCATACAGTGAAACCCCGCAGCCAGAAAGCGTGTGGGTCGTGGAATCAAATGAGTTATATGCGCAGCAGTATCGCGTCGTGAGTGTTTCAGATAACAATGATGGCACCTTCACGATTACGGGCGCGTATCATGACCCCGATAAGTATGCCCGCATTGATACCGGCGCAATCATCGATCAACGCCCCGTCAGCGTTATCCCGCCTGGCAACCAGGCACCACCAGACAACATCATCATCAGTTCTTTCTCCGTCGTGCAGCAGGGCATCAGTGTCGAAACCATGCGCGCCAGCTGGGATCAGGCACCCAATGCCATTTCTTATGAGGCGCAGTGGCGTCGCAACGACGGCAACTGGGTCAACGTACCGCGCAGCTCCACCACCTCGTTTGACGTACCGGGAATTTACGCCGGACGCTACCTGGTGCGCGTGCGCGCCATCAACGCCGCTGAAATTTCTTCAGGCTGGGGTTACTCGCAGGAGAAAACACTGACGGGCAAAGTGGGGAATCCACCGAAGCCGGTGGGCTTTATGGCAACGGGCATTAACTGGGGGATTCGTCTGAACTGGGGATTCCCGGCCAATACGGCGGATACGTTAAAAACGGAAATCCAGTACACGGCCAACAGCGACTTTTCCGATCCGTTGCTGCTGTCTGATGTGCCGTACCCGTCTGCCGAATATACACAGCTCGGGTTGAGAGCGGGGCAGGAATTCTGGTACCGCGCGCAGCTGGTGGACAAGACCGGGAATGAATCAGGATACACCGACTGGATCAGAGGGATGTCCAACGATAACGCCGATGACTACCTGGGCGATATTGCGGATGAATTCCTGAGCGCTGCTGATGGTGAGCGACTGACGAGCGACATCGACACCAACCTTGAAGCAGCGTTGCAGAATGCGCTGGCTAACCATGGAACTGTCGAGCATCAGTGGGCGCAATACGGTGAGGTTCGCGCCGATATCCTGATTGTTAAAACGACCGTTGCTGAAGTTGACAAGGCGATGGCCGAACTGTCAACGACGGTTCAGGCCCAGATAGGGGAAGTCACTGCCTCGCTGGAGGATAAGCTGACGGCCACGGTGGATGCCAACGGTGCTACAGCAATCCATACGCTGAAAGCAGGTGTCCGCATTAACGGAGTGATGTACAACGCCGGGATGTCGATTGCTGTGCTGGCGGAGGCGGGTAAACCGGTTGTCACCCGTGTCGGTTTTAATGCCAACCAGTTTGTACTGATGAGCGGCAGCGGCGACACGCAGTATTCTCCGTTCGCTGTTTACAATGGCCAGGTCTTTATCAGTGATGCCTTTATCCAGGACGGCACGATCACCAACGCCAAAATTGGCTCTTTTATTCAGTCGAACAATTACGTTCCTGACCAGGCGGGGTGGCGGCTCGATAAGGCGGGAACGTGGGTTAACTTCGGGAGCGACGCTGCGGGGGCGAGAAAGACAACGAACGTCACAGACAGCATCAGGGACAGTAACGGTGTTCTTCGCGTGCAAATCGGAAAGCTGACAGGGGTGTTTTAATGACATGGGGCATTCAGACATGGGACGCTAACGGGCGGCCTAATAACTATGGTATCAAACCAGTTTCGGTTGTAGGTCGTATCCAGCTTGCTGCCGGGCAAAACTCCGGTAGCTGGTCTTTTTCAGTACCCTCTGGAATGAAGGTCGGATTTGTTCTTTCACTGGATGAAGGGGGAAACAGTGTGGGCCGGAGAATTGTAGCTTCAGGCAACACAATAAGCGTCATCGCTGCCTCCGATGTAGGACTGGGTAATTATCCCGCGTCCAAGTGCGAGGTAGTCGTATTCATGGAGAAAGCCTGATGTCCGATTTTGGGGCTATGATATTAATGGATAACGGCAATCCCTTTGTTACGCCTCAGTCAACACCTTTCTGCCTGTATGGTAAATACATATTTAATTCGTCCGCCAATGGCAGTTCTCAGCAGGTTGCACAAAATATTGCATTGAATGCTGATTATCCTGTGATGGTATTTATTAAAACCACCAACACAGCTCAGCCCACGCCAGTTATCTCTTACAGGATCGGCGGTAATATATACGTTGGAGGGGTTAACCCCTATAACCAGAGCTTTACCCTGACGGTTTACGTGTTTGCCATATTTCCGCAAACATTACCGAAATGGGGACTGGCTATATGGGACGCATCAGGAAAACTTGTGCTGACCAATGAATCTCGCGTGTTGTCAGATATACAGACCGTTGGTGTGCCTGGTGCAAGCGGCGGGATAAATATTGACCAGACTCTGAGCGGGTCGTGGGCTGTCGCGCCTGCTCAACTGGGGCAGACCGTAATAGTGAATAACGCAACCCAACCTCCTACCGTTTATACAATCAATGCGTATTCGTCCTGCAGGTTTGATGGGGTAAATACGAGGATAAACGCCGGAGGGACGTCGACAGGGACGGGGTCTCCAGGAGGGGGAACGAATACTGGCATTTCATTAACCGCGATAAATACAGCCGCCTATGACTAATTGATCGTTTTCAGCGATCAATATGATGATATTGATCTGTTATATCTATTTTATATATTTATCTCCCTGCGTTATTTTTGAATAAATAAATGTAACCAGGACGGGAAATGAAAAGAATATTAATTGTAATGGCTTGTCTTTTTATCATCAGCGTCTGCACCGGACCCCTTCTGGAAAAACAGCAGCCCGTATGCCAGGCATCGGCCATGCTGGGGGGACAGCCGCAATCAGTCCAGATTTACGGTGTCCGGGAAGTGGCAAATCAGGTTGAATATAAAGCCGGTTATCCATTTAGCTGGCGATGGGTAAATAAAAATAATTTCACCCGTTCGAACTGCTCAAAATAAATAAAATCAAGAAACCCGCTTCGGCGGGTTTTTTATTACCTGAAATCAGGAGTGCTTTATGTCGGCAGGAACAATTACCCTGACAAATGGTTCAGCCATCGTCGCCGGGGCCGGAACCTCATTTTCAACCGAACTGACCGCAGGAGATTTTATTGTCACTGTGGTGGGCGGTGTTTCCTATACATTGCCTGTGAAAACGGTGGGCAGTAATTCCCAGGTTGAATTGGTGAGTAACTTCACCGGGCCGACGCAATCCGGCGCTGCCTGGTATGCTGTTCCGCGCGTCGCGCTGAATATGGTCACGGCGGCAATGGTAACCCAGAACACTGAAGCGCTTCGTGGTCTGAACTATGACAAGCAGAACTGGCAACAGCTCTTCAGCGGGACCGGAATCATTACAGTGCGGTTGCCTGACAACAGCACTTATACGGGACCGTCATGGAACAGCTTTACCACGGTTCTGGAGGGTAAGGCAGCAAAAGGCGCAAACGCCGATATCACGTCACTCTCCGGGCTAACCACTGCGTTAACGGTCGCGCAAGGTGGCACCGGGGGCACCACTGCAAGCGCAGCGCGTGACGCGTTAGGCGTGCAGTACGGCAATTCCTCCGGAACCGTAGCGCAGGGAAACGATGTCCGTCTTGGGACCGTCAATAATAAATCGGGCGGGGTGATTTCAGGCGCCGTGGAAATTACTCCCCCTGTCGACCCCAGCGGCAATGCCGCGTCCTTAACTGTTCAGCAGGGCAAAAATAACACCGGGGATACGATGGGTAACGCGCTGCAGATGAGCGTGGCGAATGGTTACAACCCTAACGCTGGTTTTTATGTTAACTCCATTCGCGGATACTGGTATTCGGGAAGCTGGCAGTTAGGCGGCGCGCGAGGCGGAGGTGCTAACCTTCAGTCGGTAGTCCTGGGAATAAAAGGTGATAGTTCGTCTCCGACGGTTAGCTGGTCATTTAACGCAAACGGCCAGGCGACGGGTACATGGGTAAACAATTCTGACCAGCGAATCAAGACAGATATCGTTATTATACCGTCCCCATTAGCCGCGATGAAGAAACTCAGGGGATATTCCTGGCGGCGACTTGATTCAGGCGTAACAGGATTCGGATTTATCGCTCAAGAGGTTCAGGAAGTTTTTCCTGATGCAGTGAATAACTTTGGGCAGGTCATGACAATGGAGGACGGTAGTAAGGTTGAAAATGTACTTTCGGTTGATACGACAGGGGTATCTGCAGCACTTCATCACGAAGCGATTCTTGCACTGATGGATAAAGTAGACCTTCTTAATATTCAGGTTATGGAGTTAATGGAGCAAAAATAACCATTTTTCATTTTTAATATTAGCGGGCAGGATAATATCGTCTTTTACCCTTAACACAGGTACATCGATAGCATAAACCACGTGGCCCCGGACATTCTCAATGCAGCATGTCATGTTAACCACGGTAAAACATAAATCACTCTGAAACTTCGGAGGTCTTCACAGTCTGAGTTATGATGTATAATGGTAAAAGTTCATTAAACTCTGGAGTTCATTAGTTATGGGAGGCGAAGGGATGAGTGCTTTATATGGTAATTCAGACAAGCATATAGCAACTAAATACATGTTTTGGATATTGGTGTTATCGTTGATACCTTTTCCGGTTGTATTTTATACTTACATGGCATCACCAGATTCTTTTATTTTGAACTTTATCGCAAATAATACCGATGCTCTGCCAGGAATGATATCTGACGGAAGTCCGCTCCTGAGTAAGGTTATGAGTTCTTACTGTAAGTTAGCGCCAGTTTTCGGTTTGCTTTTCTTTATGCTTTCACATGGCAAGCTGAATCTAAATACGTCGTTCGATAAAGGAAAAACACTTAAAGTGCTTGTTGTCTTTTTGGTGTTTTATCTTGCTGCCTCCTATTTTTTGCTTTTTTATAATGTGGAGCTGACTGAGTCAAAGAGATTTCTGCATATGATGTCTCAATCAGAGATGTTAATGGCTATTTTATATTGCATAGTGTTTTCTGTGAGCTATATTTTAACATGCTACTTTCTGAGTTTTATTTATGCAGCGATCCTGATATTTAAAAAGTAAAAAACAGGCGCTATTGCGCCTGTTTTATTAATGAGCCGATTTAATAAGTTCATTGTTAATTGCCGTTGCCACATTCTCATCAATTAACGATGCGATAATGCCAACGGTAATAATTCCTACAACCGCAATAGCTGAAACAGGCAGTCCAACTGTAGCGGCAATAAAAGGTGCAGTATAGGCCACTACGCCGAGCCCTACGGCTGTAGCCAGAGTACTTAGGGCCCATGACTCAATTTCCAGAATCAATGGACCCCAGTTACCTGTTTCAAACCCAACCCGCGTTTTGTCAAGAACTTTGCCAGCCATCATTGCTTTGTCGGCACCTTTGAACACTTTGCTCAGGTTGCCAAGATTTGCAGCCATAGTCTGAGCGTTAGCATGTTTCAGGGCATTAATGATCGCCGATTTATCAGCCGAACTCATTTTCAAGCCAGGATTGGAGGCAATTTTATTCAGCGATGCTGTTGCATCATTGAAATTACGAATTTTCTTACCCTGAAAGCTTTTCAAATCTGCGGCGATTTTATTTGCAAAGGTTTTAAATTGTGCGCTCGCATGGTCACTAATTTTTTCACCTGTACCTGCAATGATTTCGCTGGTTTTTTGCAAAACTTCCGCTTCATCTTTTTTGGCTTGTGCGGCTGCTGCTGCCAGTTTTTTATCTTCATCAAGAAGTTTTTGAAGATTGGTAAGAAGGTTACCTCTGGCTGCTTTAGGGATTTTTCCGGTTTTAAGGGTCTCCTTATATAAGTTGGTAAGCCCCTGGCGCGAGGGCTTATCATGATAGAATTTATTCACTCGTTCAGAAAGAGTCGGAGGCGCATTATTTTTATTATCTTCATTAACTGCGGTATCAATCAAACCTCCCAGAACTGAACCTGGTAAGTCTTTGCTATTGGAGTTTGAACCGCTAAGTTTATGCCCGGTAGGAATTTTCCCGGAAGTATAAGGGACGCCGTCCTTTGCGGTAATTGAAATCAAACCGGTCAGGCCGAGAGTACTAGCCTGGTAGGTATTAATCCCGTCAATTGACACTGTAATGTTACCGTCGACTGTGAGTCCAGTCACTGTCACTTTAGCATTTGGGTTCATCAGGAGAGCGCCTTTTCGTAAGGCAACTAATTTTTTCCTGACAACCGGATCGTTGAAAACCGCAGTAACCTGTGCATTTTGCGCAGGGGTTCCTGAATTACTACCATGATCTTTTGAACCTGAATTTCCGGCACCACCGGTTCCATTTCCATGACCATTATTATTGCTGCCAGTATTGCTGTTGGGCTTGCCATCTACGTTTATAGTATCTTCGCTCATAAAATCCCTCTTAATAATTGAATACAATGCTTCATAAATACATGCTGTATATACATACAGTTGTTTAAGGTTAAACTTCCAATCTTTCACTGTCAATAGAGCGTTGAGTTATTTTTGAGAAAATAGTGTAGTGGTTCTAAAAAAATAATTAAGAATGAAAATCCAGGAAAATAAAAAAATTCAATTCCTAATAATTAGTAGCAGCGGAGATAACATGCTTTTCGAACATCGTGCCTAAGTAAAACAATACTTTTAATGGCAGTATTAGGAAGATGGTGTCGTCGGCATATTTGAAAGAGCTCAGGCATGAAAGTTCAAGACTAGAGAGGTTTCAGTGCTGGTTCACCAGCAAATTCAGAACATCCGTCAACCCTCCTTGCCTGAAGGCATAACAGATTAAAATACCTCCGCCATTACTGAAAATTGAAAAATTTACACAAGAGATATTCTCTGAGCCAATAGTCACTTAAGAACGGGAGGGTGATGCTTTAAACAGGTTGTATCAATCTGCTCTATTGATCATTGCCTCATATAAAACTACTGTATGTAAAAACAGTATCGAGGGTATAAATATGGAGCTCTACAGACCAGCAGAGTTGCGCGAGATAATTACCATCCCACTTTTCAGCGACTTAGTGCAATGTGGATTCCCCAGCCCTGCAGCTGATTACGTCGAGCAGCGCATCGATCTAAATGAGTTACTGGTGCAGCACCCAAGTGCCACATACTTTGTAAAAGCTGCTGGTGACTCAATGATTGAAGCGGGTATAAGCGACGGGGATCTGCTGGTCGTAGATAGTTCACGTACTGCTGAACACGGTGATATCGTGATCGCCGCAGTAGAAGGGGATTTTACTGTCAAGCGTCTGCAGCTTCGGCCTAACGTTCAATTAAATCCAATGAACAGCGCCTACAGCCCAATCATTATTGGTAGCGAAGATACCCTCGATGTGTTTGGCGTCGTGACCTTCATTGTTAAGTCTGCAGGCTGAATATGTTTGCGCTCTGCGATGTGAATTCATTTTACGCATCATGCGAGACGGTATTCAGACCTGACCTGAGGGGGCGGCCAGTGGTCGTTCTCTCGAACAATGATGGCTGTGTAATTGCAAGATCGGCCGAGGCCAAGACTGCAGGAATTACCATGGGTGATCCCTTCTTCAAGCAAAAGGAATTGTTCCGGCGCGCTGGCGTTGTTTGCTTCAGCAGTAACTACGAGCTCTACGCTGACATGTCCAACAGGGTGATGACAACGCTGGAAGAAATGAGCCCCCGCGTCGAAATTTACAGTATTGACGAAGCATTTTGTGACCTGACCGGTGTACGGAACTGTCGGGACCTGACTGATTTTGGTAAAGAGATCCGCGCGACGGTGCTCAAGCGGACGCATCTTACCGTCGGCGTTGGCATTGCACAGACTAAAACCCTGGCAAAACTTGCAAACCACGCCGCGAAGAAATGGCAGCGGCAGACGGGCGGGGTAGTTGACCTGTCTAACATCGATCGCCAGCGCCGTCTGCTTGCGCTAGTACCTGTCGAGGATGTCTGGGGCGTGGGTCGGCGCATCAGCAAGAAACTCAATGCCATGGGCATCAAAACTGCGCTGGACCTCTCAGAACAGAGCACCTGGATTATCCGTAAACACTTTAATGTTGTGCTCGAGCGAACGGTACGCGAGCTGCGCGGTGAACCTTGTCTTGATCTGGAAGAGTTTGCACCAGCAAAGCAGGAAATTGTCTGCAGCCGTTCCTTTGGCGAACGGGTTACAGAATACGAACAGATGCGCCAGGCGATATGCTCTTATGCTGCGCGTGGCGCAGAGAAACTTCGCGGAGAGCATCAGTATTGTCGCTTTATTTCCGCGTTCGTTAAGACTTCTCCCTTTGCGCTCAATGAGCCGTATTACGGTAACAGCTCCTCAGTAAAACTGCTGACGCCCACGCATGACAGCCGGGACATTATCAACGCTGCGGTAAAGTGTCTGGAAGCCATCTGGAAGGATGGTCACCGGTACCAGAAGGCGGGGATCATGCTTGGTGACTTCTTCAGTCAGGGCGTGGCTCAATTGAACCTGTTCGACGAGAACGCACCTCGCGCCGGTAGCGATAGGCTTATGGAGGTGCTGGACCATTTGAATGCAAAAGATGGAAAGGGAACGCTCTACTTCGCCGGGCAGGGCATACAGCAGCAGTGGCAGATGAAGCGAGAGATGCTCTCGCCGCGATACACTACACGTTTTTGTGACCTGATTATTGTAAAATAGTAGTCAATACATTAAGTTTCATATAATCCTTAACTCGTAAACTTTAAATAAATGGTGTGCCAAATGGAAAGGATTGGGCGGAATGATGCTTGCTGGTGTGGGTCAGAAAAGAAATATAAAAAATGTCACTTAGGTCGCGATAAACAGGAACGATTCACACGTGGTGAAGCACAGCAAGTTTTGAAGTTATTTACTACAGTTAGCAAATGCAGTGTTCCTGATGATCTAAAACATGAGTGTCAAACCAGAATAGTTAAAGCACATACATTATCTAAAGGTAATAGTTTAAAGGCTATATCTCATGAAGGCCATGTATTAGGTTTAAAGCACGGCTTTGGTGGTTTAGAACGCAATGATGGACGGCTAACCTTAGAAAGAATTGGCATTAATCAAGCATCTACTTTTACTGGTTTTTGCTCATACCACGATAAAGAGTTATTCTCTTGTGTTGAGGACATGGCATTTATAGGCACTAAAGAACAATGCACAATGTTGGCGTATAGGCCAATGATGAGAGAGTTCTATGTCAAAAAAGCAAATTATAAAGTGATGGGGAAAACAAGGGACTTCGACAGAGGGCGTTCTTTTGTAGAACAGTTAGCATGGGCAAAAATGGCACAAGAAAACATAGACGGAGCCAAACTTTCTTTAAGTGATTTAGAATACCTAAAAGTACGGATCGAGGATTCAATTAAAAAACATTCATATGATTGCCTTAACCATATGATTATTAACTTGAATGAAGTTCCTGCTGTTATGGCTTGTGGAATGCATGCCCCTATTGTAGATATATTTGGTAATGAAATCCAAGAAATAACGGACCAGAAAGATTTAAGACCTGCGTACATTATTACTAATCTTTTAGCTTTGGATGGTAATGGCTATATGATATTTTCATGGTTGCCAGAGGATGATGAAGTTATATTAAAATTTGTCAATTCTATAACTTATTCTAAATTGGATGAGTTAGGTGATAGATTAACTAACTATATATTTACATTCTTGGAGAATGTATTTGCATCCGAATTATGGTGGGATTCCTTGGGAGAGAAGCAAGAACGTGTAAAAGATTTGATGATGCAGGGTGTTAGGATGCACATATATGATCTTTCGTTAATTAAAAATGAAAGTTATAATTATAATGCAATAAGTGTTAAAGACTTTGTTAGAATATTCTAGATTTTCAGAATTTATCGAATAAATACCCGCATGATTTTAACATCGGCAACAGCACCAGAGATTGCATACCAGATGTACTTTTCTACCGGAATAGAACCGTAGACAATAATTTCTTCAAAATTATTTACCTCTATATAAGAACACATCCATTCACGTATAGCTTCTGGTGAAAAAAAACAGAGGTTACTTAATATGAATATCAACCAGCGCTTTACTAGCAGTAGTAGACACAACCAGAAATCCCTCTGCATCATCCCCACGTTCAAACGGATTACTAACGATCGCCGCCACAAATTTAGTTTTCCCATCTGCCAAATGGATGAAGTAGGGCTGCTTCTTGTGACTTTCATTTTCCATTCAACCCAAACATCACCAAAGCAGATAGCCCGGCCATGCTCACATTAAGGTTTGAACATTCAACTGGTGGCCGCCGTCTCGGCAAGAGCGTTAATAAGTGGGCCTTTACCCCACCAGCCGGGGGGGGGGGGTGACCAGATAACAGGGTCAAGATGCAAACGTTTGTGACGTTCACTCAGCAGCAGGACTATTGTCCCGGGTGCCACGTTGTACCGGCAAAAAGGTTCTGGGTCATATACGATATTTCGATCACCTTCGTCGGCGAGATAAGCCAGATATTCTTCACGAGTTTGAGCTTGTGCAAAACGTCCACACATAGAGACACCCAGTCAAAGATATGACTGAAAGTATAGGGCAGAGAGAAAAAGTAGCTCGCGCTGGTTAAATCTTACAAACGGATCGGAAGGGATTATGCTGATGAGGTAGCCAGGCGTAAAGCGGTACGGTGCGAAACTGGAATCAGCTACGCAAAGTTGCAGATAACCCAAAAGCGTTCTCCAAAACTAGCAATTAACTCTATGAATATACACGCATTTATAAACCGTTAAACGCAATTGAAAAAAGGCTCGAAAAGAACCCTAACCTAATGAATTAGATACAGAAAAGTTACTTTGTATCAGTCTTTGAACTCAGAAGGTGTATGCGCGGCTGAGTGCCGGAAGAAAACGGGATAATACGCTGCGGGGAATATTTGAAAAGCGAGGGCGTTCGAAAAGCTCGAACAGATCAATTCTGGTCTACCACTTTCCCCCATGCGGAGGTACGAAAGCGGTAGTGGTATTCGCCGCCCGAATGAGTCCGGACGGCGAAACCGTTATGCGTGGCGAGTCGCGGCCTTCATTACGGTAACGAAGTCGCGAAGTTCCGTCAGCATCTGATCGGGCTTATCGACGTTTTTCTCGATAATTTTCACAATGGCCGAACCCGAAATGGCACCCGCCGCATTAGCCTCGATGGCAGCGGTCACTTGCTCCGGCGAAGAAATACCGAAACCCTGTAACGGTGGCGCGGCGTGGTATTCAGCTAGTTTTTCGACCAGGTGATGCAGCGGAACGGCAGCTTTGTTTTCAGCGCCGGTCACGCCCGCGCGGGACAGCAAATAGGTATAGCCGCGCCCGTGAGAGGCAATCTGGCGTAATAATTCGTCATCGGCATTCGGTGGGCAGATGAAAATCGGCGCGATGTTGTGACGCATCGCCGCCTGTCGAAACGGCGCAGACTCTTCAATCGGTACGTCAGCGATCAGCACGGAATCCACACCGACGCGCGCGCACTCGGCGTAAAACTCATCGATCCCACGGTTGAACACCAGGTTGGCGTACATCAGCAGGCCAATCGGAATCGTGGGATATTTCTGACGCACAGTCGCCAGCATTTCAAAACACTGCGTTGGCGTCACGCCGGATGCAAATGCACGCAGTGTTGCGCTTTGAATGGTGGGGCCATCCGCCAGCGGATCGGAGAAGGGGATCCCCAGTTCAAGCGCATCGGCACCGGCGGCAATCAGGGTGTCGATAATTTTCAGCGACTGCTCTGGCCCTGGATCGCCAAGCGTGACGAAGGGAACAAAAGCGCCTTCCTTGCGGGCTTTGAGTTCAGTAAATGCGTTATCGTAGCGTTCCATCAGATTTCCCCTCGTGCTTTCAAAATATCGTGAACGGTGAAGATGTCTTTGTCACCGCGACCGGAAAGGTTAACCACCAGTAACTGCTCTTTTTCCGGGTCCTCTTTAATCATTTTCAGTGCATAGGCAAGGGCATGAGAAGATTCGAGCGCCGGGATAATCCCTTCGTTACGACACAGGGTTTTGAAGGCTTCCAGCGCTTCGTCATCGGTAATCGACACATATTCTGCACGGCCGATGCTGTTCAGATGCGCATGCTGTGGCCCGACGGACGGGAAGTCGAGACCTGCCGAGATGGAATAAGATTCTTCGATCTGCCCTTCATCGGTCTGCATCATCGGCGATTTCATACCGAAATAAATCCCTACGCGACCGTGCTTCAGCGGTGCGCCGTGCTCGCCGCTTTCAATGCCGTGACCTGCAGGTTCAACGCCAATCAACCCAACGCTGGTGTCATCAATAAAGTCAGCGAACATGCCGATGGCGTTTGAACCGCCGCCCACACAGGCGATCACCGCATCCGGCAGACGACCCTCTTTTTCGAGGATCTGCGCTTTGGTTTCTTCGCCGATCATGCGCTGGAATTCACGCACAATGGTCGGGAAGGGGTGCGGGCCTGCTGCCGTACCAAGCATGTAGTGCGCGGTATCATAGCTGCCAGACCAGTCGCGCAGCGCTTCGTTACAGGCATCTTTCAGCGTCGCGGAGCCGCTGTGCACAGGAATCACATCTGCACCCATCAAACGCATACGGAACACGTTAGGTGACTGACGCTCAATGTCTTTGGCACCCATATAGATGCGGCATTTCAGGCCGAGCAGGGCGCAGGCCAGAGCCGACGCTACACCGTGCTGTCCGGCACCTGTCTCGGCGATAATTTCCGTTTTGCCCATGCGTTTGGCGAGCAACGCCTGGCCAAGCACCTGGTTGGTTTTGTGCGCGCCACCGTGCAGCAAATCTTCACGCTTGAGGTACAGCGTGGTCTTGGTGCCTTCGGTCAGGTTGCGGCATTTGGTCAGCGCCGTCGGGCGGCCCGCGTAGTTTTTCAACAGGTCGGTGAATTCGGCCTGGAACGCCGGATCTTTCTGGGCGCTCACAAACGCTTCTTCGAGCTGGCGCAGGGCAGGCATCAGAATTTGCGGAACGTACATCCCACCGAACTCGCCGAAATACGGATTTAATAATGTTGTCATTTTCTCTTCCTTAATATGCACGCAGCGTCTTGAATACCGAGGCCAGTTTGCTGGCATCTTTGATTCCCGGTTGGGACTCTACGCCTGAATTGAAATCGAGACCTGCGCAGCCCGCTTTCGCGGCCTCTACGCAATTGTCGGGGCTTAACCCACCCGCGAGCAGGACGTTATCCAGCTTTTCACCGTTCAGCAGCGACCAGTCGAAACGCTGGCCCGTGCCGCCCTGGCCGTTATCAAGCACATACTTATCAACGTGATTCAAATCGCGGGCTGGCAAGGTGTCGCTCACGCTCTGCGCTTTCCAGATCTGGATCTGCGAAGGCAATGCCTGGCGCAGCGCGTCGATATAATGCTGGTCTTCGCTGCCGTGCAGTTGAACGGCGGCGAGGGACAGGCTTTCGGCTTTTGCCACGACGTCATTTACAGGCGCATCGCGGAACACGCCGACGTAGCTGAGTGGTGCGGCTGCTATCACTTCACGCGCCTGATTTTCTGAAATAGTGCGCGGCGAACCGTCGACAAATATCAATCCGCCATAGATTGCGCCCGCTTCAAGCGCCGCCGCAGCATCCTGGCCGCGAGTCAGGCCGCAGACTTTGTTTTCACCCAGCAGAACGCGGCGCACCGCGACGTTTAAATCATCGTAGGCCATCATGGCTGAGCCGATCAGGAAGCCGTTTGCGAAATGACTCAACTCGCGAACCTGAGCGTAAGTATTAATGCCTGATTCGCTGATCACCGTCACACCGGCACCCAGACGCGGAGCAAGCTCACGCGTACGGTTCAGGTCGATGGAGAGATCGCGCAGGTCGCGGTTGTTGATGCCAACGACTTTGGCGTCAAGCGCAATCGCGCGCTCAAGCTCTTCTTCGTTGCTCACTTCGGTCAGCACGCCCATATTCAGACTGTGCGCCACGGCAGCGAGCTGGCGATACTGTTCGTCATCCAGAACGGACAGCATCAGCAGGCAGGCGTCGGCCTGATAAAAACGTGCCAACCAAATTTGGTACGCGTCGATAATGAAGTCTTTGCACAAAATCGGCTGCGGCGCGATTTGGCTCACAATCGGCAGGAAATCAAAACTGCCCTGGAAATATTTCTCATCCGTCAGCACCGAAATGGCCGATGCGTGGTGTTTGTAAACCCCAGCGATACGCGCAGGGTCAAAATCGTCGCGGATCACACCTTTAGACGGGGAGGCTTTTTTGCACTCCAGAATAAAGGCGGTGCGAGCGCCCTGAAGGGCGTCATAAAAACGGCGACTGCTCGGCACAACGTCATTCTGAAAACTGGCCAGCGGTTGCTGTTCTTTGCGGGCTTCAACCCAGATAGCCTTATCGGCAACGATTTTCGCTAAAACGGTCTGCATTATTTACCCTCTTGCCGCAAGTGCGGTAACGCGGTCGTAAGCTGCGCCGGAACGCAATACGGCCATCACTTTCTGCGCGTTAACCTTGAGATCTTCTTCGCCGTGTAAGCGCATCAACATCGCGACATTCGCGGCGACAGCGGCCTCATGGGCAGCCTCACCTTTACCTTGTAGCAAGCGTGTCAGAATGTCACGGTTTTCTTCTGGCGTGCCGCCAGCAAGCTGCTCCTGGTGATACGGCGTCAAACCAAAGTCTGACGCTTCCAACTGATAGCTTTGGATTTCACCGTCGCGCAGTTCGGCAACCAGCGTTGAGGCATGAAGCGACACTTCATCCATCCCGCCGCTGTGTACCACTGCGGCACGTTGATAACCCAGAACACGCAGGGTTTCAGCAATCGGTAACACCAGTTCAGGGCTGTAGACGCCAATCAGAGCCAGGGGCGGATGCGCCGGGTTGATCAACGGCCCAAGCACGTTAAACAGCGTACGGGTTTTTAACTGCTGGCGAACTGGCATCGCATGGCGGAAACCGGTGTGATACTTGGGCGCAAACAGGAAGCAGACGCCCAAATCGTCCAGCGCTTCACGTGAACGTTCAGCGTTCATCTCCAGGTTGATACCAAAAGCGGCCAACAGGTCAGATGAACCCGAGCGGCTGGAAACGCTGCGGTTACCGTGTTTCGCCACTTTCATCCCACAGGCCGCTGCCACAAATGCGCTGGCCGTGGAGATGTTGATGCTGTTGCTGCCGTCACCACCGGTCCCGACGATATCGGCAAACTGATAATCCGGGCGCGGGAAGGGGGCGGCGTTTTCCAGCAGAGCAGTGGCGGCACCGGCAATTTCCTGCGGCTGCTCACCGCGTACTTTCATGCTCACCAGCGCGGCGGCAAGCTGTTCTGGCTTCAACTCGCCGCGTACGACGGCGGAGAACAGCTGGTGGCTCTCCTGCTGGGTGAGCGTTTGCGCCTGATACAGTTTTTCAAGAATCGGCTGCAGCGTGTTGGTTTGCTCCAGCTTCTGTAGCGCCCAGTTCAGGGTTTGTTCCAACAGGCGCGCGCCGTTGGAGGTCAAAATAGATTCCGGGTGGAATTGCAGGCCACATACGCGATCCGCGTCGTGACGTACGGCCATCACCATACCCTCGAACGAGGCGTTGATCGTCAGCCCTGCAGGAATGTTGCTGCCCACCAGAGAGTGATAACGCGCCACCGGGAGCGGGTTTGGCAGTCCGGCAAACATCGCCTGACCGTCGTGTTCAATGCTGGACGCTTTACCGTGCAGGATCTCACCCGCCTGACCGACATAGCCGCCGTAGGCTTCAACAATCGCCTGATGGCCCAGACAAATCCCGATAATCGGCAATTTGCCGCGCATACGGGTCAACAGCTCAGGCATACAGCCCGCTTCGCTTGGCGCGCCAGGGCCTGGAGAAAGCATCAGCACCGGGTTTTGCATGGTTTCCAGACGTTCAATCAGCGTCTGCGCCGGGACATGGTTGCGGTAGATAACCACGTTGTGGCCGTTTGCACGCAGCTGGTCTGCCAGGTTGTAAGTAAAGGAGTCGATATTATCGAGCAGCAGAATGTCAGCCATCAGAAAATCTCCTGTGCGTGGTGTGCGGTGGCGATAGCGCGCAAGACCGCGCGAGCTTTACTGCGAGTTTCGTCAGCTTCAGATTGCGGAACAGAATCGAGAACGATGCCAGCACCTGCCTGGACGGTGGCAATGCCGTCTTCAACGTAGGCCGAGCGGATCACGATGCAGGTATCCAGATCGCCATGAGCGGTAAAGTACCCGACTGCGCCACCGTAACTGCCACGACGACGGCCTTCGGCGCCAGCGATGAGTTGCATCGCACGCACTTTTGGCGCGCCGCTCAGGGTGCCCATATTCATGCAGGCGCGGTAGGCGTGCAGCGCATCGAGATCGTGGCGTAGCTCGCCCACAACGCGTGAAACGAGGTGCATCACGAAGGAGTAGCGGTCAACTTTGGTTAAATCTGCGACGTAACGGGTGCCCGGCGTACAGATGCGCGCCAGATCGTTACGCGCCAGGTCAACCAGCATCAGGTGCTCGGAGAGCTCTTTGTGGTCGGTACGCATTTCTAACTCGATGCGGCTGTCAAGATCGCGGTCCAGTGAACCATCCGCGCGACGACCGCGTGGACGCGTCCCGGCGATCGGGTAGATCTCAATCTGACGACTGGTCGCATCGAATTTCAGTGAGCTTTCAGGCGATGCGCCAAACAGCGTGAACTCGTTGTCCTGCATAAAGAACATGTACGGGCTCGGATTGCTTTTCTTCAGCACGTCATACGCTGCCAGCGGAGAAGGGCACGGGAGTGAGAAGCGACGCGACGGCACCACCTGGAAAATCTCGCCTGCGCGAATTTCTTTTTGCATCTGGCGGACAACCGCGCCGTACTGATCGTCCGTCTGGCTCACTTCACACTGCATATGCTCGATGCTTTGCACCGGTAGCGCAGTCGGTTCTTCCGTCATCTGCTGTTGCAGCTGTTCGATACGCTGTGCAAGGCGCTGTTTTTCAGCAGCGGAAGGCGTAAAGAGGCTGGCCTGAATGCGGGTGTATTTCTTCTGATGGTCAATCACCATCAGGGTTTCTGCCAGATAGAAGCAGTAATCCGGGCAGCGGTTGCCTTGCTCGGTTTCGGGTAAGTTTTCGAATCCGGCAACCAGATCATAGGCAAACAGCCCGCCAAAGAACATCGCTTCGCGCTCGTCCTCAGGTACATCCACCAGATTTTGCAGTAAGCGGAAGGCATCAAAAACGGACAGCGAACACAGACGCGCGTCTTCATCCAGCAGTTGGCTTACCGCTGGGAAATGCAGTGTGCGGCCTTGCGGACGTTTTTCATTTTCGATGCCAGAGGGCAGAGCGGCATCCAGCAGCGGCAGCAGCGACGCACCGTTTTCTGATAACGCCTGGATGGTGACAGTGTCACCTAAGGCCGTGATCCGCAATGCGCTGTCTACCAGCAGCAGGCTTTTGAGATCGTCTTTGCTATCGATATCGGCGGATTCCAGCAGCAGCGTGGCGGGGCGTGCACCGCAGACTTGCTGAAACAAGGCGGTTGGGTTGTGGCGATAGATTGCTTCGCAGGTCAGCAACTCAAGTTTTGTTTTGGCGGTTTGCATGTTGTTGTTCTCATATTCTGTTCATAAAAAAGCCCGCATAGTCGCGGGCCAGGTATCTGTTTTCGTAACGCACACGAATGACACTGCCCGATATTCAGGAAGTGCGCCACCAACCGTGCTGGGAGAAATGTGCTTTCATTTTCAGATACCTTCTTGAGTGAACTTTCGTACTAGTTAACTAGTTCGATGGGGCATTGTCAACCCCTGATTTCAGAATTTCCGCGCAAGCCGTTATCATAGCGTTCTTAAATACGATAAACCTGTGATGGAAACCGCTTTGAGCGAGACAAAATACGCCGTGATTTATGATTTACACAGCCACACGCAAGCCTCTGATGGGCTGCTCACGCCTGAAGCGCTGGTCCACCGTGCTGTCGAAATGCGCGTGGGGACGCTGGCTATTACCGATCACGACACCACAGATGCCATTCCGGCAGCGCGTGCGGAAATTGCGCGCAGCGGACTGGCGTTGAACCTCATCTCTGGCGTAGAAATTTCCACCGTCTGGGAAAATCACGAAATTCACATCGTGGGTTTAAACATTGATATTGAACAACCGGCACTGTGTGCCTTTCTGGAAGAACAGAAAGAGCGCCGCAATCAGCGCGCTGAATTGATTGGTGAACGGCTTGAAAAAGCGCTGATCCCCGGTGCGCTGGAGGGCGCGCAACGCCTCGCGAACGGCGGAGCCGTGACGCGTGGCCACTTCGCCCGTTTCCTGGTTGAGGCCGGTAAAGCCAGTAACTTTGCTGATGTATTCAAAAAATATCTCGCGCGCGGTAAAACCGGTTACGTTCCTCCACAGTGGTGTACAATAAAACAAGCTATTGATGTGATTCATCATTCTGGCGGAAAGGCGGTATTGGCCCATCCGGGGCGGTACAACCTGTCAGCTAAGTGGTTGAAAAGGCTGCTGGCTCACTTTGCCGAGCTCGGCGGTGAAGCGATGGAAGTCGCCCAGTGCCAGCAGGCGCCCAATGAGCGCACGCAGCATGCGGCTTACGCCCGCCAGTTCGGTTTACTGGCTTCGCAAGGCTCAGATTTTCATCAGCCTTGCGCGTGGATTGAACTGGGGCGCAAGCTCTGGTTGCCCGCAGGCGTAGAACCGGTCTGGCAGCTATGGGAACAGCCACAGCAACAAATTGAAGAGAGGGAAGTATGAGTCAGTTTTTCTATATCCATCCGGATAACCCGCAGGCGCGCTTGATCAATCAGGCCGTCGAGATCGTTCGTAAGGGCGGTGTGATTGTCTATCCAACGGATTCCGGCTATGCGCTGGGCTGTAAAATCGAAGACAAAGGGGCGATGGAACGTATCTGCCGCATTCGTCATTTGCCGGATGGGCATAACTTTACCCTGATGTGTCGCGATCTCTCCGAAATCTCGACCTACGCATACGTGGATAACGTCGCGTTTCGTTTAATCAAGAACAACACGCCGGGCAACTATACCTTCATTCTGAAAGGAACCAAGGAAGTGCCGCGTCGTTTGTTACAGGAAAAACGGAAAACGATCGGCATGCGCGTGCCATCTAATCCGATTGCCCAGATGCTGCTCGAAACGCTTGGCGAGCCGATGCTGTCGACGTCGCTCATGCTGCCAGGCAGTGAGTTTACGGAGTCCGACCCGGAAGAAATCAAAGACCGTCTGGAAAAACAGGTCGACCTGATTATCCACGGCGGATACCTCGGCCAGCAGCCGACCACGGTTGTTGATCTCACGGAAGATGCGCCTGAAGTGATTCGTGAAGGCGTGGGCGACGTTAAGCCTTTCTTGTAAAGGTATAAGCAGATATACTACGCGGCCATCAAAATAGCGGGAAATCGCTTTTTTGACCCTAATTCGACGCCTGTGAAGGCGACACCTGAAGGATGCTCAATGAGCGAGAAATTACAGAAAGTGCTGGCGCGTGCTGGCCACGGTTCACGCCGTGAAATCGAAACCATTATTGAAGCCGGTCGCGTCAGTGTAGATGGCAAAATTGCCAAGCTGGGCGATCGTGTGGAAGTCGTCGCGGGAATGAAAATTCGTCTCGACGGCCACGTGATCTCGGTGAAAGAGTCCGCAGAACAGATTTGTCGCGTGCTGGCTTACTATAAGCCGGAAGGCGAATTGTGTACCCGCAACGATCCGGAAGGACGTCCAACCGTTTTTGACCGTCTGCCAAAATTGCGCGGTGCGCGCTGGATTGCTGTCGGTCGTCTGGATGTTAACACCTGCGGTTTGATGTTATTCACTACCGATGGTGAACTGGCTAACCGCCTGATGCACCCGAGCCGCGAAGTTGAACGCGAATATGCGGTACGTGTCTTCGGTGAAGTGGATGAACATAAACTGCGTGATTTGTCGCGTGGCGTTCAGCTTGAAGACGGCCCAGCGGCGTTTAAAACGATCAAATTCACCGGCGGTGAAGGCATCAACCAGTGGTACAACGTCACGCTGACTGAAGGTCGTAACCGTGAGGTGCGCCGTCTTTGGGAAGCAGTGGGTGTGCAGGTTAGCCGACTGATTCGTGTGCGTTATGGTGACATCCTGCTGCCGAAAGGCCTGCCGCGCGGTGGGTATACGGAGCTGGATTTAACCCAGACCAACTATTTACGTGAACTGGTCGAACTCAAACCAGAAACCACGTCGAAAGTGGCGGTTGAGAAAGATCGTCGCCGCGTGAAAGCGAATCAGATTCGCCGCGCAGTGAAGCGACATAGCCAGGTGAGCCCGACTCGCCGTTCTGGCAGTCGTAATAACAACGGCTAAAAAAATAAACCCGGCATCGCCGGGTTTTTTCTTATCTAGTAGTCGATCCCAATCTGCGCTTTTATACCCGCGTCAAACGCGTGCTTAACAGGGCGAAGCTCACTGACCGTATCCGCATAGTCCAGAATCTCCCGGTGGCATCCGCGTCCCGTGACGATGACCGTCTGGTGTGAGGGGCGATTTTTCAGTGCAGCCAATACCTCTTCGAGTGACAGATAATCGTAGGCCACCATGTAGGTGATCTCATCGAGCAACACCATATCGAGCTGCGGATCGGCAAGCATCCGTTTGGCGTGCTCCCACACGGCAAGACAGGCTGTAGTATCGCTTTCGCGGTTTTGTGTATCCCAGGTAAACCCGGTCGCCATGACCTGAAATTCCACGCCGTGAGGCTCAAGCAGATTGCGCTCGCCGTTGGGCCATTCACCTTTAATGAACTGCACCACACCCACTTTCTGCCCGTGACCGACGGCGCGCGTGGCGGTCCCAAAAGCCGCTGTCGTTTTCCCTTTTCCATTTCCGGTAAACACAATGACGATACCGCGCTCGTCCTGGGCTGCAGCGACGCGGGCGTCAACCTGTTCTTTCAGTCGTTGCTGGCGTTGCTGGTGGCGATCTTCACTCATTGAGAAATTCCTGGCTTACGGCCCGGCTGGGCATCAAAGGTCATTCCGGTTTTACGACGACTGTCATCGCCCATCAACCACAGATAAAGCGGCATAATATCTGCCGGCGTTTTGAGTTTTTGCGGGTCTTCCGAAGGGAAAGCGCTGGCGCGCATTTTAGTGCGCGTACCACCCGGATTGATGCAGTTGACGCGCAAATGGCGGCTTTGATATTCCTCCGCCAGGACCTGCATCATACCTTCGGTGGCAAACTTCGATACCGCATACGCGCCCCAATTTGCACGGCCCTGACGGCCCACGCTCGATGATGTAAAGACCAGAGACCCGGAATCAGACTTTAGTAATAAAGGAAGAAGGGCCTGAGTCAGGAAAAACGTACCGTTAATATTCACCTGCATAACCTGTTGCCAGATTTCGGCGTTTTGCTCATCCATGGGACGAACTTCGCCGAGTAAACCGGCATTGTGCAACACCCCGTCAAGGCGCGGATAATCACGCGCAATGTGCTGGGCTAACTCGCGGCATAACTCTTGCGTACAAGACAATAAATCCAGGATGTACCAGTGAGGCGGCGTGCCGCTGATTTCAGTAATTTCGTCAGCCACGCTACGTAATTTGTCCTCGTTTCGGCCCAGCAGCACTACGCTGGCGCCGTAACGGGCGTAGGTCAGCGCGGCCTCGCGACCAATACCGTCGCTGGCGCCCGTGACAAGGATGATGCGGTTTTGCAGTAAATCTTTTTTCGGTTGATAGTGCACGGTGACTCCTGCGGCGCTGAACACATCGGCTGCGCCTGCTTTTTGTTCGCTTTTCGGTTTTATGCCCGAAACGGCGCATGATTTCAATCAGTCTACAGGAGAGAACGCTTCGAAATTAACAATTTGCAACTATTTCCTCCATAATCGCCTATTCCTGAAAGTCGCTCGCACGGGCATTGTTGCGGGCGAGACGCCTGACGATGGCTGTTGTACACTGGTCGGGAAAGATTCGTGGTTAAATCAAGGTGGAACACGTGGAATTACTTTCTGAATATGGTTTGTTTCTGGCCAAAATCGCGACGGTCGTCATCGCGATTATCGCCATTGCGGTCCTGCTCGTGAATCTGACGCAGCGCAAGCGTCAGCGCGGCGAGTTACGTATTACCCGCTTAAGTGAGCAGTATAAGGAGATGCAGGAAGACATGTCGGTCTCTTTGCTGGATGCTCATCAGCAAAAGATGTGGCATAAAGCGCAAAAGAAAAAGCACAAGCTGGAAGCTAAAGCGGCAAAAGCGAACGCTAAACAGGCGCAACAGGAAGTTACCAAACCACGCGTTTATGTTCTGGATTTTAAAGGCAGTATGGATGCGCATGAAGTGTCATCGTTGCGCGAAGAAGTGACGGCAGTTTTGGCCGTGGCCAAATCGCAGGATCAGGTCGTTCTGCGGTTAGAAAGCCCGGGTGGCGTTGTTCACGGTTACGGTCTGGCGGCGTCGCAGTTACAACGTTTGCGTGATAAGCAGATTCCCCTAACGGTAGCGGTAGACAAAGTGGCGGCGAGCGGCGGATATATGATGGCCTGCGTGGCCGACAAAATCGTGGCGGCTCCCTTTGCCATCCTGGGGTCAATAGGCGTGGTCGCGCAGATCCCTAACTTCAATCGCTTCTTGAAAAATAAAGAGATCGATATTGAGCTGCACACTGCCGGGCAGTATAAAAGGACGCTGACGCTGCTCGGTGAAAATACCGAAGAGGGCCGTCAGAAGTTTCGTGAAGACCTCAATGAAACCCATCATCTGTTCAAAGATTTTGTGCATCGCATGCGTCCTTCGCTGGATATTGATCAGGTGGCGACAGGTGAGCACTGGTACGGCATCCAGGCGCAGGAGAAAGGACTGGTGGACGAGGTCGGCACGAGCGACGATTTGCTACTGAGTTTAATGGACGGGCGCGAACTGGTTGGCGTGCGTTTCACTCAGCGTAAACGACTGCTGGATCGCTTTACGAACAGTGCCGCCGATAGCGCGGATCGTCTTCTGTTGCGCTGGTTGCAGCGCGGGCAAAAGCCGCTGCTGTAAACGACGTTAAAAAGAAACGCGAGGCATTTGCTTCGCGTTTTACGTTTAATCGATCAGGTGATATTTCTCTGAGAGCGCATGGGCCAGGTATTTGAACATGTTAAATACTGCCGTGCTCTTGGGGGTGGGCAAACCTTGCTCATCAAGAAAGTATTCACCGCTGAACACCAGCACACCATTACGTTGCTCAACGCCGGTGGCTTCAATTCCTGCCAGAGTATCTTCGTGATCACGAATCAGTTTGTTCGCTTCAATAAGCAAAGTCTCACGATCGATGGGTTGGCTATTTTGCTGCATATTCCACTCCTTAAAAAGTGGCTTTAGTCTACGCCGGACACTCTCCATGGGCAAATTTTCCCTGTAAATCGAGGGGCTACAGCGCAGGGGCAAAGCTGGCGTGATTTGTTTTTGCATGCTAATAAAGTTGCGTAACAGATTTTATCAGGTACAGTGTGCGCTTTCGTCAATCTGGCAACAGAATTGCTTGACATTCGACCGAAAGTCCGTCGCATAGTCATTTTGATGTAAGTAAAAATGCCCGATATCTCAATCACCTGGATGTTCAAATTTCGGCGTCTGGTAAGAAATAGGGTTGATATCCCCTGGTAACGATGCAATATAAAAAGCACGTCGCCAGTGGAAGGGGAATCAACGTGCGGCGTATTCCTGGAAGAATTAAATTAGGTAAAGGTGAATATGGGTAAAGCTCTCGTCATCGTTGAGTCCCCGGCAAAAGCCAAAACGATCAATAAGTATCTGGGCAATGACTACGTGGTTAAGTCCAGCGTTGGTCATGTCCGCGATTTGCCGACCAGTGGCTCAGCCAGTAAAAAGAGCGCAGACTCTACCTCCACCAAAGGGGCTAAAAAGCCTAAAAAGGATGAACGTAGTGCGCTCGTCAACCGTATGGGTGTCGATCCATGGCACGAGTGGGAAGCACAGTACGAAGTGCTTCCAGGTAAAGAAAAAGTCGTCAATGAGCTGAAGCAGCTCGCAGAAAAAGCTGACCACATTTATCTCGCAACCGACCTTGACCGTGAAGGGGAAGCCATTGCGTGGCACCTGCGGGAAATCATTGGTGGTGATGAAACACGTTACAGCCGTGTTGTCTTTAACGAGATAACCAAGAATGCGATTCGTCAGGCGTTTGAAAAGCCGGGCGAACTGAATATTGACCGTGTAAATGCCCAGCAGGCGCGTCGTTTTATGGACCGCGTTGTGGGTTATATGGTCTCACCACTGCTGTGGAAAAAGATCGCCCGTGGACTTTCCGCTGGCCGCGTACAATCTGTTGCGGTGCGTTTAGTTGTCGAACGTGAACGCGAAATTAAAGCGTTTGTACCCGAAGAGTTCTGGGAAATTGATGCGAACGTCACCACGCCTGCCGGTGATGCGCTGCCGTTGCAAGTCACTCACGAAAATGACAAACCGTTCCGTCCTGTTAATCGCGACCATACCATGGCTGCGGTTGCGCAACTGGAAAAAGCGCGTTATCAGGTCGTTGAGCGTGAAGATAAACCGACCAGCAGCAAACCTGGCGCACCATTCATCACCTCCACTTTGCAGCAGGCGGCCAGTACTCGTCTGGGCTTTGGTGTGAAGAAAACCATGATGATGGCGCAGCGTTTGTATGAAGCGGGCTACATCACCTATATGCGTACTGACTCGACGAATTTGAGCCAGGATGCCGTCACCATGGTGCGTGACTACATCGGTGAAAACTTCGGTAAGAAATATTTGCCGGAAAGTGCGAACCAGTACGCAAGCAAAGAAAATTCTCAGGAAGCGCACGAAGCAATTCGTCCTTCTGATGTGTCCGTTGTTTCCGAATCTCTGAAAGATATGGAAACCGACGCACAAAAGCTTTATCAGCTGATCTGGCGCCAGTTTGTTGCCTGTCAGATGAATCCTGCGAAATATGATTCCACCACGCTGACCGTTGGCGCTGGCGATTTCCGTCTTAAAGCTCGTGGTCGCATCTTGCGCTTCGACGGCTGGACGAAAGTAATGCCTGCGCTGCGCAAAGGCGATGAAGATCGTATTTTGCCACCGGTAAACAAAGGCGATGAGCTTTCGTTGACTGAACTCCTTCCTGCTCAGCACTTTACCAAGCCGCCTGCACGTTTTAGTGAAGCCTCGTTGGTTAAAGAGCTTGAAAAACGTGGGATTGGTCGCCCGTCGACCTATGCGTCGATCATCTCGACCATTCAGGATCGTGGTTACGTCCGCGCTGAAAACCGTCGTTTTTATGCTGAAAAAATGGGTGAGATTGTCACAGATCGCCTGGAAGCTAATTTCCGCGAGCTGATGAATTACGATTTCACCGCGCAGATGGAAGACCGTCTGGATCAGGTGGCGAACCATCAAGCTGAATGGAAAAATGTTCTGGATAGTTTCTTCAGTGATTTTACCGAGCAGCTGGCAAAAGCCGAGAAAGATCCGGAAGAAGGGGGCATGCAGCCTAACCAGATGGTGCTGACCAGCATCGACTGCCCAACCTGCAGCCGTCAGATGGGGATTCGTACCGCGACGACGGGCGTGTTCCTTGGTTGTTCCGGCTATGCTTTACCGCCAAAAGAGCGTTGCAAAACCACCATTAACCTGGTGCCAGAGAACGAAGTTCTCAACGTTCTGGAAGGTGATGACGCCGAAACCAACGCGTTGCGCGCGAAACGTCGTTGCCAGAAATGTGGCACCGCGATGGACAGCTACCTGATCGATCCGAAGCGTAAATTGCATGTCTGCGGTAATAACCCAACGTGTGACGGGTATGAGATCGAAGAGGGCGAGTTCCGCATCAAAGGCTATGACGGCCCTGTCGTGGAGTGCGAGAAGTGTGGTTCTGAAATGCACCTGAGAATGGGGCGTTTCGGGAAGTACATGGCCTGTACTAACGAAGAATGTAAAAACACGCGTAAAATCCTGCGTAACGGTGAAGTGGCTCCTCCGAAGGAAGATCCGGTCCCGCTGCCAGAATTGCCGTGTGAAAAGTCTGATGCGTATTTTGTTCTGCGTGACGGTGCCGCCGGGGTCTTCCTTGCTGCGAACACCTTCCCTAAATCGCGCGAAACCCGTGCGCCGCTGGTGGAAGAGTTGTATCGTTTCCGCGATCGTTTACCGGAAAAACTGCGTTATTTGGCCGACGCGCCACTGCAGGATCCGGAAGGGAATAAAACCGTTGTCCGCTTTAGCCGTAAAACGAAGCAGCAATATGTGTCTGCTGAGAAAGAAGGTAAAGCGACCGGATGGTCAGCATTCTTTATTGACGGAAAGTGGGTTGAAGGAAAGAAATAATCTTTCATAACATCAAGTTACCTTTGAAGGGCCGGAATTCCGGCCCTTTTTTATTGCGCGCTTATTATTTTTTGTTCCGTACTATACAGTCAGGCTATAAATGATATAGTGGTTATAGTTAACTCCTTTCTTATTATTAAATCGTATTAAGCGATTGCCCGTGTACGCTAAATCGGATGGTCTGGCATGAAACTACAACAGCTTCGTTATATCGTTGAGGTGGTTAATCACAACCTTAACGTTTCTTCGACTGCAGAAGGTCTCTATACCTCTCAACCCGGCATCAGTAAGCAGGTCCGCATGCTGGAAGATGAGTTGGGCATTCAGATTTTTGCCCGCAGCGGTAAGCATTTGACGCAGGTGACGCCTGCGGGTCAGGAAATCATTCGTATCGCCCGGGAAGTACTGTCAAAAGTTGATGCGATTAAATCTGTCGCCGGCGAACATACCTGGCCTGATAAAGGGTCTCTCTATATCGCCACGACGCACACGCAAGCGCGCTATGCATTGCCGGGGGTGATTAAAGGCTTTATCGAGCGCTATCCCCGCGTGTCACTTCATATGCATCAGGGTTCACCGACGCAAATTGCCGAAGCGGTTTCTAAAGGTAACGCTGATTTTGCTATCGCGACTGAGGCGCTTCACCTCTATGACGATCTGGTGATGCTGCCGTGCTATCACTGGAATCGTTCGATAGTGGTGACGCCGGATCATCCGCTGGCAGGGAAGGGATCGGTAACGATTGAAGAGCTGGCGCAGTATCCGTTGGTCACCTACACCTTTGGTTTCACCGGACGCTCAGAGCTTGATACAGCTTTTAATCGTGCGGGCTTAACGCCGCGTATTGTTTTCACCGCCACAGATGCTGACGTGATTAAAACGTATGTGCGTCTTGGCCTCGGTGTTGGGGTGATTGCCAGCATGGCGGTAGACCCGGTCTCAGATCCCGACCTGGTTCGTCTGGATGCGCACGATGTCTTTAGCCACAGCACGACTAAAATTGGCTTCCGTCGCAGTACATTCCTGAGAAGTTATATGTACGATTTCATTCAACGCTTTGCGCCGCATTTAACGCGTGATGTTGTCGATACTGCCGTCGCGTTGCGCTCAAATGAAGATATTGAAGCAATGTTCCAGGATATTAAGCTCCCGGAAAAATAATGACATCCGGTATCTTCCCGCCCGGGAAGATACCGAAATAATGCCCTAAAGCTAAATTAGAATTATCATCATCTCCCTGAACATATAACCGGATAAACATTACCGGTTTATTGTAAAAACTGTCGCGAAATTGCGACAAAAGTAGAAAGTAAATTCCCACTTCGCAAATTCCTCGTTTCAATTATTTATTTCTGGTCAAAAGATTAACTAATTCCCTGGAAAACGTTCGTAAATTCACTAGCTTTTCGACTAAAGTTTCTTTAGGATTTATCTCAACTCATGATTAGTTGTACCGATTGTTTGGTATCAAAATGATAAGCGAAATCGATTGTACGAGGTTAGCAATGCCGTCAGGAAGTGAAGATCCGCATAGGGATTCCGCGTTTAAGCGTAAAGCCTGGCTGGCGGTGTTTCTTGGCTCCACCCTGTTCTGGGTGGTGGTGGCGTTACTGGTCTGGAAATATTGGGGATGAATATGGCAACTCAAATGCGTATCGAACCGGTGAAAAAACTGTGTCAACCAGGTGACAGTAATCCTACCGCGCGTAAAGAGCCTTCAACCAGCGTTCCAGAATCCTGGAAGCTTTCTGCTCAGCAGCAAGCTTTTATTGATACGTTTGCAGAAGACGAACCAAAGAAACAATAATTGATACCGGGTTAACCGGGTACCTTCAGGCAATGCCACGTGCACTTTTGTACTATTTAATAAATACACATCAGTAATAAAGAATCGGGTTATACCCCGACCGAGCAAATAAATAGAATATCTGGTGTCCGATGATGAATACTCTACAAAACGTTAAATACTGGTCGTGGATGGGCGCGTTTACCGTCTCCACTCTGTTCTGGTGTCAGCTTATCTGGCTGGCCCTAAACTAAATCTAAAACCTCGCTGCGGCGAGGTTTTTTGTTTTATCTCAATGCTGACCCACAACCCGATTTGTCAATTTGGGTTGTTATCAAAACGTTACGACATCTTTGTGTTATCTTTAATTACGGCCCCGATGATTGTCGGGGTATCCCTGTAATTAAGGAGGAGCTTATGTCGTTCACCCTACGCGAAGCCTGTAAGGACACGTTGCAAGCCGAGAACAAGACCTATCATTACTACAGCTTGCCGCTGGCCGCCAAAACACTTGGTGACATTTCGCGATTACCCAAGTCACTGAAAGTCTTACTGGAAAACCTCTTACGTTGGCAGGATGAAGACTCTGTCACCGCCGATGACATTCAGGCGCTGGCGGGGTGGCTCAACGCTGCCCATGCCGATCGTGAAATTGCCTACCGCCCGGCCAGGGTACTGATGCAAGACTTCACCGGCGTGCCGGCTGTTGTAGATTTAGCCGCCATGCGCGAAGCCGTCAAACGTCTGGGCGGAGACACCGCCAAAGTTAATCCGCTTTCTCCCGTCGATCTCGTTATCGACCACTCGGTGACGGTTGATCATTTTGGTGATGATGACGCCTTTGAAGAAAACGTCCGTCTGGAGATGGAGCGTAACCACGAGCGCTATGTCTTTTTGAAATGGGGCCAGCAGGCCTTTAGCCGCTTCAGCGTAGTGCCACCGGGCACCGGAATCTGTCATCAGGTCAACCTGGAATATCTTGGCAAAGCGGTCTGGAGCGAACTCCAGGATAAAGAGTGGATCGCCTATCCGGATACGCTGGTAGGAACCGACTCCCACACCACGATGATCAACGGGCTGGGTGTGTTGGGCTGGGGCGTAGGCGGTATCGAAGCGGAAGCGGCGATGCTGGGCCAGCCAGTTTCGATGCTTATCCCGGATGTGGTGGGATTTAAACTGTTAGGCAAACTGCGTGAAGGGATCACCGCCACCGATCTGGTACTCACCGTCACCCAAATGCTGCGTAAGCACGGTGTTGTGGGCAAGTTTGTAGAATTCTACGGCGATGGGCTTGATTCATTGCCCCTCGCCGATCGCGCGACAATCGCCAACATGGCACCGGAATATGGTGCAACATGCGGCTTTTTCCCGATCGATGATGTGACTCTGGAATACATGCGTCTGAGTGGGCGCAGCGATGAACAGGTCGCGCTGGTCGAAGCGTATGCCAAAGCGCAAGGAATGTGGCGTAACCCGGGCGATGAGCCGGTATTTACCAGCACTCTGGAACTGGACATGGATGAAGTCGAAGCCAGTCTTGCAGGCCCAAAACGTCCGCAGGATCGCGTCTCGCTGAATGATGTGCCAAAAGCCTTTGCGGCCAGTACCGAACTGGAACTCAATACGGCGCAAAAAGACCGCAACCCCGTCAACTATGTTATGAACGGGCATCAGTATCAGCTTCCTGACGGTGCCGTGGTCATTGCGGCCATCACGTCCTGTACCAACACGTCGAACCCAAGTGTATTGATGGCGGCAGGGCTGCTGGCGAAAAAAGCGGTTACGCTGGGACTGAAGCGTCAGCCGTGGGTAAAAGCATCGTTAGCGCCTGGCTCAAAAGTGGTTTCAGATTATCTCGCTCAGGCCAGACTCACGCCTTATCTTGATGAACTGGGCTTTAACCTCGTTGGATACGGCTGTACAACCTGCATCGGCAACTCAGGCCCGCTTCCCGATCCTATTGAGCAGGCCATTAAGCAGGGCGATCTGACGGTGGGTGCTGTGCTTTCAGGAAACCGAAACTTTGAAGGCCGCATCCACCCGCTGGTGAAAACCAACTGGCTTGCGTCGCCGCCGCTGGTTGTGGCTTACGCCCTCGCGGGGAATATGAACATCAATCTGGCGACCGATCCTCTTGGACACGATCGCAAAGGCGATCCGGTCTATCTGAAGGATATCTGGCCGTCAGCTCAGGAAATTGCGCGCGCGGTCGAGCAGGTCTCTACGGATATGTTCCGCAAAGAATACGCGGAGGTGTTTGAGGGCACGCCTGAATGGAAAACCATCGAAGTGGAGCGGTCTGATACTTACGGCTGGCAGAACGATTCGACCTACATCCGCTTATCACCGTTCTTTGACGATATGGAAGCTGAACCAAAACCGCTGGTCGATATTCACGGCGCACGGATCCTCGCCATGCTGGGAGATTCCGTGACGACTGACCATATTTCTCCAGCGGGTAGCATCAAGGCGGACAGTCCGGCAGGGCGCTATCTCCAGGGCCGCGGCGTTGAGCGTCGCGATTTTAACTCCTATGGCTCCCGTCGCGGCAATCATGAAATCATGATGCGCGGGACCTTTGCCAACATCCGTATTCGCAACGAAATGGTTCCCGGCATTGAAGGGGGCATGACGCGCCATTTACCGGGTAACGATGTCGTCGCTATTTACGATGCCGCGATGAAATACCAGCAGGAAGGCACGCCTTTAGCCGTGATTGCGGGTAAAGAGTACGGGTCTGGCTCAAGCCGTGACTGGGCAGCGAAAGGACCTCGTTTGCTGGGCGTGCGTGTCGTCATTGCCGAATCGTTCGAGCGAATTCACCGCTCAAATCTCATTGGGATGGGGATTTTGCCGCTCGAGTTCCCGCAAGGCGTCACGCGTAAAACGCTGGGGCTGACCGGGGAAGAGCGAATTGATATCAGCGATCTGCAAAATGTGAAGCCGGGAGCAACCGTTCAGGTACAACTCACGCGCGCTGATGGGCAAACGGAAATGCTGGAATGCCGTTGCCGTATCGATACTGCAACGGAGCTAACGTATTACCAGAATGACGGCATATTGCACTATGTAATTCGTAATATGCTGAATTAATAGCGTCGTTGCCCGGCAGTGTTGCGCTGCCGGGCAACATGAATCATTCGCTTAGCAAATGGCCCATCTTTGCGGCTTTAGTATCAAGATAGTGTTCGTTTTTTGGATTACGTCCGACAATCAGCGACACACGCTCAACAATATTGATCCCCGCTTCAGTCAGAATTTCCACTTTGCGCGGGTTGTTCGTCAGCAGACGAACTTCATCGACGCCCAGGAGTTTGAACATATCAGCACACAGCGTAAAATCACGTTCATCAGCGGCAAAACCGAGCTGATGGTTAGCCTCAACGGTATCGTAACCTTGATCCTGTAGCGCGTAGGCGCGAATCTTATTCAGCAGACCAATGTTACGACCTTCCTGGCGATGATAAAGCAGGATGCCGCGACCTTCTTCTGCAATTTGAGAAAGTGCTGCTTCTAGCTGGAAGCCGCAATCACAGCGCAGGCTGAACAAGGCATCGCCCGTCAGGCATTCTGAATGGACGCGAGCCAGTACCGGTGTTTGTCCTGAAATATCGCCAAAGACTAACGCGACGTGATCCTGCCCGGTTGCCACTTCTTCAAAACCCACCATCAGGAAATCGCCCCATGGTGTCGGCAGATTGGCTTCTGCCACGCGTTTAAGCTGCATGTGATTCTCCAGAGAATGCTGACACGTTTCGTGTCTTTTGCCCTTCGGCTTTTGTATCCTGCTATTTTGCCACAAGCTGTCAGTGTTCACCTAGTTGAGGGCATACTGTCCGCGCGTTAAACGCACAATCCGACATTTTCCCGCAATACATTAATTTCAGTTATGATTGTTGAGCTTAGCGAAAAAGGAGACATCATGCTTTCAATTGCTCGCCGCACGGCTGCTGGCGCCGCTATCTTACTTATTATGCCCGTTGCCGTCTGGGTATCAGGCTGGAGCTGGACCCCCGGAAATCATGAGCGTTGGCTGAAAGCCCTGTACTGGATAACCGAGACGGTCACTCAGCCCTGGGGCATCATTACCCACGCTGTGCTTTGCGCCTGGTTCCTGTGGTGTCTGCGTTTTCGTTTGCGTCCGGCCATTATGCTCTTTGTGATTCTCGGCGTGGCGATTGTCGCCGGGCAGGGCATAAAGTCGTGGGTAAAAGACCGGGTGCAGGAGCCGCGTCCTTTCGTCGTGTGGCTTGAAGAATCGCATCATGTTCCGGTAGAGACCTTCTACAATTTAAAGCGTAAAGATCGGGGGCATCTGGTTAAAGAACAGCTGGCCGAGGAACGGGATATTCCGAAATTCTTACGTCATCATTGGCAAAAAGAGACCGGATTTGCGTTTCCGTCGGGTCATACGATGTTTGCAGCCAGTTGGGCTTTACTGGCGGTCGGATTATTGTGGCCACGTCGGCGTACCGTAACGATCGCTATTTTGCTCGTATGGGCTACGGCCGTCATGGGCAGCCGTCTGCTTCTTGGGATGCACTGGCCGCGCGATCTGGTGGTGGCAACGCTCATCTCCTGGCTGTTGGTGACGTTGGCAACCTGGATTGCCCAGCGGCTTTGTGGGCCTCTGATGCCGCCCCCGGAAGAGAACAAAGAGATCGCAGAACGTCAGCAGGATGACCCTCAGGGTTGAAAATCGACGTTTTGCCCACAAATCCAGACAGGACGTACAACTTTTTCCATTCCACGCTCGCGGCTAAAATGATAGTTTATAGGGCTGATTGCGGTGAATTGAACATTCTTTATTCGCTTAAACCACATAACGGGAAGTAATGTGAAATATTTACTCATTTTCTTACTGGTATTGGCGATTTTTGTCATTTCGGTCACATTGGGCGCGCAAAACGATCAGCTGGTTTCTTTTAATTATCTGCTGGCACAGGGCGAGTATCGCGTATCGAGCTTACTTGCTGTTTTATTCGCCGCCGGGTTTGCTATTGGCTGGTTAGTTTGTGGTCTCTTCTGGCTTAAAATTCGTGTTTCTCTTGCGCGCGCTGAACGCAAAATTAAACGTCTTGAAAATCAAATTGCGCCTGCAACCGACGTACCAGTGAATTCTGGTATGCCAGTCGCGAAGGAATAATCGAATATGCTGGAGTTGTTGTTTCTGCTTTTGCCTGTCGCCGCAGCCTATGGCTGGTATATGGGCCGCAGAAGTGCGCAACAAACAAAGCAGGATGAGGCTAACCGGCTGTCCCGTGATTACGTCGCGGGGGTAAACTTCCTTCTGAGTAACCAACAGGATAAAGCGGTAGACCTGTTCCTCGACATGCTTAAAGAGGACACCGGAACCGTTGAGGCCCATCTCACTCTCGGAAACCTGTTCCGCTCGCGTGGCGAAGTTGACCGTGCCATCCGCATTCACCAGACGCTGATGGAAAGCGCTTCTCTGACCTACGATCAGCGTTTGTTAGCTGTTCAGCAGTTAGGCCGTGACTATATGGCTGCGGGTCTTTATGACCGTGCTGAAGATATGTTTAGCCAACTGGTCGATGAAACAGAATTTCGCGTTAGCGCTCTGCAACAACTCCTGCAAATCTATCAGTCAACCAGCGACTGGCAAAAAGCCATCGACACCGCCGAGCGCCTGGTAAAACTGGGCAAAGATAAGCAGCGTGTCGAGATTGCGCATTTCTACTGTGAACTTGCCTTGCAGCAGATGGCCAGCGATGACATGGAAAAAGCCATGACATTGCTGAAAAAGGGGGCCTCTGCCGATCGTAACAGTGCGCGAATCTCCATCATGATGGGGCGCGTGTTTATGGCGAAGGGCGAGTTTGCCAAAGCGGTTGAATGCCTGTTACGCGTCATCGATCAGGACAAAGAACTGGTCAGTGAAACGCTTGAAATGTTGCAAACGTGCTATCAACAACTCGACAAACCGAATGAGTGGGTTGCCTTCTTACGTCGCTGCGTGGAAGAAAACACTGGCGCAATGGCAGAATTAATGCTGGCGGACGTGGTTGAGCAACACGAAGGCAACGACACCGCACAGGTCTACATTACCCGCCAGTTACAGCGCCACCCGACCATGCGTGTCTTCCACAAATTGATGGATTACCACCTTAACGATGCGGAAGAAGGGCGCGCGAAAGAGAGCCTGATGGTGCTGCGCGACATGGTGGGTGAGCAGGTGCGCAGTAAGCCGCGCTACCGCTGCCAGAAGTGTGGATTTACCGCGTATACGCTTTACTGGCATTGTCCTTCATGTCGCGCGTGGTCAACCATTAAGCCAATCCGCGGTCTGGATGGGCAGTGATTTTTTAAAACACCTCAGTTTAGTTACAACATACTATTGAGACTGATTTTATACTGGCAGCATCGTGCAAATGGTTGTCTGTCAGGAAAAGAAAACGATTCTGTTCATTTGCGGTGCGGGCAGGTAGAATGCTCGCCGTTTATCTATCCCGCGCCAACTGCGGCGCCCATAGACGAAAAGGGCTGGTCATGACGTCTGTTGCATCCTCTTCTTCCCGCATAGTTACCGAATCTCCCGTTGTTGTCGCACTCGACTATAACAATCGCGATAGCGCACTTGCCTTTGTCGATCTTATTGACCCACGTGACTGCCGTCTGAAAGTGGGCAAAGAAATGTTCACGCTGTTCGGCCCGCAAATTGTTCGCGATCTGCAGCAACGCGGTTTCGACGTCTTTCTCGACCTCAAATTCCACGATATCCCGAATACCACTGCGCATGCGGTTGCTGCCGCGGCAGACCTGGGTGTGTGGATGGTCAACGTGCATGCATCGGGTGGGGCGCGAATGATGACGGCTGCTCGCGAAGCACTTATTCCTTTTGGAAAAGATGCGCCGTTGCTTATTGCTGTGACTGTGTTGACCAGCATGGAAGCAAGCGATCTGCTTGATTTAGGTGTGACGTTGTCACCTGCTGAGCACGCCGAGCGACTTGCGCGCCTCACGCAAAATTGTGGGCTTGATGGAGTGGTTTGTTCAGCGCAGGAAGCCGTGCGCTTTAAATCTGCCCTGGGTCACAACTTCAAGCTGGTCACGCCAGGGATTCGACCGCAGGGCAGTGACGCGGGCGATCAACGGCGTATTATGACCCCTGAAGAGGCGCTGGCGGCAGGCGTTGATTACATGGTTATTGGCCGGCCGGTCACGCAATCTGCCGACCCTGCGCTAACCTTAAAAGCGATTAACGCTTCACTGGGCAAGGTGACAGGATGAGTGATTCTAATAGTCGTCTGGTTTACTCGACCGACAGCGGTCGAATTGACGAACCCAAAACGGTTGTTCAACGTCCTAAAGGCGACGGAATCGTTCGTATCCAGCGTCAAACCAGTGGCCGAAAAGGCAAAGGCGTCTGTTTAATTACAGGTATCGATGCGGATGACGCTACGCTTGCTAAGCTCGCAGCCGAACTTAAGAAAAAATGTGGCTGCGGGGGCGCAGTCAAAGACGGCGTGATTGAAATCCAGGGAGATAATCGCGATTTAATTAAGTCGCTGCTTGAAGCGAAAGGGATGAAAGTCAAACTCGCGGGCGGATAAATAATAAGCCACGGCAGATGCCGTGGCTTTTTGTATGTGCGTCAGTCAAACAACTTCACGCCGAAATAATCCAATAATATTGCAACGGCAATATAAGAGATTATTTACCCACCTGGTGGCCGATAATACCACCCACTGCTGCACCACCTAATGTACCGAGCGTGCTGCCGTCAGTTAACACTGCACCGCCGAGGGCACCAGCACCTGCACCGATCGCCGTGTTACGGTCGCGTTTAGACCAGTTAGAGCATGCGCTCAGGGACATTGCGAGTGTGACTGCCAAAACTGCTGCTGTTAATTTTTTGCTTGTTAAGCTCATGATACTTTCTCCTGAATAATCGATTCACGGAAATAAGTCTGTTAAGTATAGACAATATGAATACTTATGAATCTTTTTCCATGAAACCTTGTCGCGCAGGTGGTTACAAAATCACGCAGGTGATAGTCACTTCCTGTTATATCGCTAATATTAATTTTAAGTTTTTAGCCTTTAAACAACAGGTAAATAGTCTTAAAGAATTGCTCGGAATTGTCTCAGAAGGAGGGACGCCCGCTTATACGGGCGTTGTACAGGGGGTTAGGCAGTTTTATTAACAATATCGACAATCAGGCCGTCGCTGAGTAATTGCTCGCGGTGTGCCTCACTCAGACGTTCATCCGTAATCACACGGCTAAAGCGTGATACGGGACCCATCGTGTAGGGGTGTACGGCACCAAACTTGGAGCTGTCGGTCAACACAATGGCTTCACAGCCTTTTTCGAGCACAGCGTTTACAACATCAGAACGCATCATATCGCGCCCGGTAAACCCCGTCTCAGCCTGCCAGCCATCGATGCCAATAAACGCTTTGCTGAAGTGAACTTGCTGAACATACTGACGAGTCAGCGGCCCAACCATGCTTTCGCTTTTCTTCTGGTAAATACCGCCCAGCAGAATCACCTCACACGGTGTCTCTTTCAGAAGATGGGCGATATAGCTGCTCACCGTAATAATGGTGACGTCTTTTTGTTCCGCAAGTGTGCGCGCCAAAAGGGCATTGCTGCTGCCATTCTCAATGAATACGGTCTCACCATTATTGACCAACGACGCTGCAAACTCAGCCAACTCACGCTTGAGCGCGAAGTTGTTCATCATGCGGGTTTCGACATCTTCACTGTCGAGCGGAACAGCATAACCGTGGGCACGTCGCAGATAGCTCTGCTTTTCCAGCAAGTTGAGATCCTGGCGGATGGTCACTTCAGAAACACCGGTCGTTTTAGCGAGCTCGACGACACTCATGCGTCCTTTGTCGATCACCATCTGCAGAATAAGTTGTTGTCGGGAATTCATAGCATCCATATTAAGACGGCCTGCGCCGCTGGTTAAAAATAAATCTTATTAAAATGAGGGGGAATTACACTTCCCACGGAGCCTTCGGCTGAGCTGAATCAGCGGTATTTCCCGCGTTGGTGTGATCCAGTAATTCGGATTTTAAAATCTCAAGATTACGAATGGCAGAGTGATAATCGCCGGCTACCAGGATATCCAGCACCGTATCAATGCGTTGCGCCACTTTCTGTGCGTCAATCTCAGACATGAAGTTCCCCATCAAGCGAAAAGTGAATAATTTCAATGATGCAGAAATTGCTAACAAAAGAGAAGGGAAAAAATGCGCTAACCAAATTACCTAAATGAAAGTGATAAATTTATCCCGCAGCATACAGAGGCGATGGGCACTGGATTAGTCTAAAACTGCGCGCAACGCGCTTTTTTATATGAGGATTTAGACTATGACAGTCATCGATCAAGCAACCTGTAAACTGTTCACCGACCCTGAACGTTTCACACAACTCGCGGGATATTACGAGGAAGAAAGACGCACCCTATGGATGTTGCTCCGCGCCCAGCCACGTCCCTGTTTTAATCATGCGTTAATTGAAGAAATTATGAATATGTCATGGCTGGTCAGGCAATCTGGTTACGCTGTGGACTTTTGGGTGACAGGCTCGCTTGTCCCCGATATGTACAATACCGGAGGCGATCTCCGTTTCTTCGTTGAATGCATCCAGAATGGCCGACGCGAAGCGTTACGTGCTTACGCCCGCGCCTGTGTCGACTGCGTACATGCGGCGTCACGAGGCTTTGATTCGGGGGCCATCACGTTGGCAATGGTTGAGGGCAGCGCACTCGGTGGCGGATTTGAAGCCGCGCTGGCGCACCATTTTGTGCTGGCGCAGCGTGACGCCCGGTTAGGTTTTCCGGAAATCGCGTTTAACCTCTTCCCCGGCATGGGAGGATACTCGCTGGTTGCTCGGCGCGCAGGGATGAAGCTGGCCGAGGAGCTTATCTATAAAGGGGAATCGCACACCGCGGAATGGCATGAGCAATATGGGCTTGTGGATGTACTTTTCGAGCCGGGACAAGGCTACGTGTCGACCCGCACGTTTATCGATACTTTACAGCCCAAACTCAATGGCGTCAGGGCGATGCTGCGTGCGCGGCAGCGGGTCATGCAACTGCCGCGCAGTGAACTGATGGACATTACCGAAGACTGGGTCGAAGCGGCTTTTTGTCTGGAGCCAAAAGATATTGCCTATATGGAGCGCCTGGTTATGCTGCAAAATCGCCACAATGCTGTCGGGGTTCGTAAAGCCAGTTAGCGCAATTTTTTAGCCTGATAGCGCTTAAACCACCGCTCGAATGCGGCAGCGGGCATCGGCTTTGCAAACAGAAAACCTTGCCGTTCGTTGACGCCGTTCTTGGTCAGAAAGGCGTCTTCTTTCGCGCTCTCTACGCCTTCCGCAATGACCTGCAAATTCAGCGCCTGAGCAACGGCCACAATCGCTCGTACCAACGACTGGGAGATAGACTGTTTGTGAATATCACGCACAAACACCTGATCGAGCTTAATCGCGTCAATAGGGAAACGGGCCAGCTGGGATAAAGAGGAATAACCGGTGCCGAAATCATCAAGATGGATCTGCGCCCCGAGCTTACTGAATTGCTGAATAACCGACAGCGCCAGCTCTTCATTTTCAATCAAACAGCTCTCCGTCAATTCGACATCGATCGGGCAATATTCGAAATTGAGATCTTTCAGCGCCTGTTTTAAATCACTGAAAATAGTCTGGTCGGCGAGCTGACGCGCTGAAACGTTAACGGCGACGCGCAGGTTGATCCCTTTGTCACGCCACTTCGCGACCTGGCGCACCACGTCCAGCATGACCCAGCGGCCAAGGGGCACAATCAGCCCAGATTCTTCGGCATAAGAGATAAACTCAAGGGGTGGAATCAAACCGCGTTCCGGCGACTGCCAGCGTACCAGCGCTTCCAGGCTTCTGACTTCGCCACGCCACGTTATTTTGGGCTGATAGTGGATTAAGAGCTGATCCTTATCCAGCGCTCTACGCAGGTTGGTGTCCAGCCACAGATATTCGAAAACACGCTGGTTCATTTCCGGCGAGAATACGCAGAACTTACCGCGGCCACTTTCTTTGGCCGTATACATCGCGGTATCCGCGTTACGAATAATACTTTCGCGATCCGTACCATGCTGTGGCGCAAGGGAGATCCCAAGCGAACAACCGGTATAAATCTCGATAAGACCGATGCGGAAAGGCTGACGCAAACGCGTCAGGATGCGCGATGCCATCGCCTCAAGCGTGCTCTGTGACGTGTCGGTAGCCAGAACGATAAATTCATCGCCCCCAAGACGAGCCAGCACCTGGCCTTCATCCAGACAGCTTAAAATGGCTAATGCGACGGACTGCAGCAGTTGGTCGCCAAACATATGCCCGTAGGCATCGTTTACCTTCTTAAAATTATCGAGATCGAGATACACCACCCCAACTTGAGTTTCACCGCGCTGAGAAATGCTGTCGCTGATTAATTCGTGGATCGCATTACGGTTTGGCAGGCCCGTAATGGTGTCAGTATTCGCCAGAACCCGAAGTCGCTCCTGTGCCCGACGCTCTTCTGTGATATCGGTGCCCGAGCAGATAAGGAAGATTTCATTTTTACCGCTGCCGCTGTGCACGAATTTATTTCTGAACAGAAATAACCGCTGGCCTTTGCGCGTTTTAATCCAGCGCTCCACTTCATACGAGCTGCCATTACGGAAAAAACCCGAGATGTTGCGCTTAGAGGCGGCTGCTTCACTGCGGCTCATGAACAGTTTAAAAACGTTTTGTCCGATGACTTCCTGTTCTTTCAGGCCCGTATATTCTTCACTCAAACGATTGAAGCGCTGAATATTACCGTGCTGGTCCAGGATAACAATGACGGAGTTGGCTTCGGATACCACCTGTTCGGCGAAGGACAAGCTTTGTACCAGATCGCGTGCGACAGAAGGGGTGTCATTCCACGCTGAAGCGGTGCCTGCCCACTCTTTTTTATTGATTTTGCGGCCCACGAGATGAAGCGGGACATCAACACCATAAAGAGAAAGGGTCATAGTGACGCTGGAGGTGATCACCGTCAACTGACGAACAATGTCGGCTTGCTCGTCACTCAGGGCGACCACTTGTGTGATATCAGCATTTTCGCTTGCGGCCAGATGCAGAGCATTGCTGTCCGCTGCCAACCGCCACCAGGGACTGTGGGTGCCCATGTAACGAAACAGCAAATTTTGCTCCATATCGTCAATCATGCTTTCTCCAGTACCTGCTTAATAGCGCAAAATTATGCATCTGCATGCGACTTTTCCGTAGTAATGCAGCGGCATAACCGAAGTGAACTTATTGTTTTTCCCTGAATTCTTATAATAAAACGAGAAACGCTAAAAAGGATATAAGTGGATAAAAATTCCCTTCACGTAAGACGACGGTTTTCTTTTACTGTAGATAATTGTGATAGTTTTTGCGGGGTTCGGGAGGAAAATATTAACAAAGAGTGATGCGTGCGTAATTTAGGGGGAAATAAAAATGTCGGCTATTCCAGAAAGGAAACAGCCGACATTTCAACGTTATCAGACGACAGGGCGCGCGATAATGCTGCGGGTTTCCATACGGACTTCCGCAATGTTCACATCAATCACATCTGTGACCTTGTAAACCGTTTCACCTTTGATCTGCACAGAACCGTTTTCCTGGCTACACACCAGTTCATCGCGGACCGCATGCAGGAAAGGCGCAGGAATAAAGGCAACAGCACCATTCTCCACCAGGCGGACACGCATGCCGCCACGGCTGATATCAATAATCTCAGCGGCAAAACGGGTATCAGTACCGGCTTTGTCACTCAGGAAGCGCGCATACAGCCAGTCACCGACATCACGTTCAGCCATGCGATTCAGGCGGCGGCGCTCAGCCATCTGTACAGTGGCTTCATCCTGCGGACGCGCAATGGTTTCGCCTTTTACAATCGCTTTCAGCAGACGATGGTTAACCATGTCGCCGTATTTACGGATTGGGGAAGTCCATGTCGCGTACGCTTCAAGGCCTAAACCAAAGTGTGGGCCCGGTTCGGTGCTAATTTCAGCATACGACTGGAAGCGACGAATGCGGCTGTCGAGGAAACCTGACGGTTGCGCGTCAAGTTCACGACGAAGTTTGCAGAATCCTTCCAGAGTCAGCACTTCCTGCGGATCAACGTGGACATCATGTGTTTTGAGCAGGGCAGCCAGCGCTTCGGTGTTGGCTGGGTCAAAGCCGGTATGCACGTTGTAGATGCCAAAGCCTAATTTGTCGCGCAGAACACGCGCCGCACAAATGTTGGCAGCAATCATCGATTCTTCCACAATGCGGTTGGCGATGCGGCGTGGTTCAGCAACGATGTCCAGCACTTCCCCTTTTTCGCCCAGAACGAAGCGATAATCAGGGCGGTCCTTGAAGACCAGCGCATGAGTTTTACGCCATTCGCCACGACTCAGACACACGCGTTGCAGCAGCGTGATTTGCTGTGCAATAGCCTCGCTCTCTGGTTTCCAATTGCCTGCGCCTTCCAGCCAATTTGAAACATCGTCGTAGGCCAGTTTGGCTTTAGATTCGATAGTGGCAGCGAAGAATTCGATGTCATCTTCAATCGTGCCATCTGCGGCGATGGTCATACGGCAGGCGAGAACCGGGCGAATCTGATTCGGACGAAGCGAGCAGAGATCGTCAGACAGTTCACGGGGCAGCATTGGGATGTTAAAGCCCGGTAGATAGTTCGTAAACGCCCGGACTTTCGCCGAATCGTCCAGTTTGCTGCCTTCCGCAATCCAGGCGGTCGGATCAGCAATCGCGACGGTCAAATGCAGTTTGCCGTCAGCACCTTCTTCGACATACAGCGCATCATCCATATCCTGCGTACTGGCGCTGTCGATGGTGACAAAGTTCAGCGCCGTCAGATCGCGACGCTCGAGGCCTTCGTCCAGCATTTCGGTCGCCACGCCGTTTGGCGCTTCTTTTTCCAGGTTATGACGCGCAAGCGTCACCCACCACGGGACGAAATGGTCGTCGCTGTAGGTAATAAAATGGGTCAGATCGGCATAGAAACCGCGATCGCCTTTCAGGGGATGGCGACGCATCTGGGCAACGGCCCAGTCACCTTCTTTGAAATCGTGCTCGCAGTTGCGATCTGCACGGCAAGGAATCGCATCTTTCAGCAGGGGATGATCTGGAACAATAGAAAGACGGTCGTCTTTTTTGTGGACCTTCCCAACAAAGCGGGTCAGGAAAGGCTCGATAAGTTCTTCTGGCTCGGCAGTTTCACGATCCTTTTGGGTGTGAATAACCGCCGTCACACGATCGCCGTGCATCACTTTCTTCATCTGCGGAGGCGGGATGAAGTAGCTTTTCTGCGCGTCGACTTCCAGGAAGCCAAAGCCTTTTTCCGTGGCTTTTACGACCCCTTCTGCACGCGGCGTCTGGGAATGCAGTTGCTGTTTAAGCTGCGCTAGCAGCGGGTTGTCCTGAAGCATAGTGTTCTATTTTCGTGGCCATTGAGCGGCTGACAGTTTTACGCGATTCTGCCTGGTACAGCAAGCGCTCTTTAGGTAATCAGTAAGGTTATTCGCCCGCGCGCAACGCGATTTTCAGGCGGTTAAGCCACCCGCAAAAAGCGGTCCAGGCGAGCAAGTTAATGGCATCCGCAGCCGGAATCCCATCATCAATCAGCGGTGTCAGTTGCGCGGCGCTGAAGCGGTCGGGGGAGCGTGTGAGTAAGTCCACAGCACCCGGGAGTGACGGGTGTTTTGCATAGTGCGCCGGTAAATCCTTAATGCCGCTTGTCAAAATCTCACCTAAGCAATCCAGTAATGCGGGGTCGTGGCACAGCACTGGCGCGAGATCGCCGAGACAGACTTCTGATTGCCAGCGAGCAAGCGATTCCAGCTGCTGCGCGCTCGCGTAGCGTAACTCTACGCCCGGGATAGTCGATGCCCACTCGCTCATGTTGATATCATCGATTTGAGCATGAGGGGGAATGTGATGGCCCGGCAACCAACGCACGGGATGTCCGAGCAACGCCTGAAACGCGGCAACCACGCGCGCCTGAAAACCGATAAAACCGATGATTTGATTGATCAGAATAACGTCGTAAGTCGTCAGGCCCACTTCATCAAGCTGCAGCTGCGCCCTAGAATTGATCACGTCAGGTGAGCAGGCAAGCTGGCGAGCATATTGGGTAATTTGGGCGAGACGTTGATTGCTTTCACGCGAGGAGTCTGGACCCGGAAGAGGAGCCAGAAGAGCGGCATAATGATCACATAAACGCTGCACCCCGCACGCCTGGGCAACCGTTAGCGCGGTGCTTAAACGATCGTAAGCGCTGAGCGTATGGAGACGGCTCAGATTAACCTGACGAGGGAAAAGCCGATCGCGTAAAACCAGCGAGGGGGTTAACCAGCTTTCACAGTGCGTCACAATTTCGTTCGGTAACGCTAAATCGAGCAAAAAACGGTCGGCGACATTAGCGGCCTCGGGAACCAGCGGGAGAACGTCATCCGGACAATGATTTGTCTGGGTTTCGTGATACCAGTGGCCTTTGCCGGAAAAACGGCGTTGTTCCATGTGCGTTCCTTGATCTCAAATGGCGATCAATATCCTGGCGCATGGCTTACGAGCGGAAAAATATTGTTAGGTGATAACAAATAGCAGAACGGAATAACGAGAGGCAAAACGAAGAATTGACAGGCACAAAACAGGGGGAAACTCTCTTCCCGGGAAGGAAGAGAGTAAAAAACTTATTTAATTTCCAGCTCGTTCATCGCCGCGATGTTGAAACCGCCGTCAACGTGAACCACTTCACCGGAGATGCCAGCAGAGAGGTCAGAGCACAGGAAAGCCGCAGAGTTACCCACGTCTTCGATGGTGACGGTACGACGAATCGGGGTAACCGCTTCGCAATGTGCCAGCATTTTACGGAAATCTTTGATACCGGAAGCCGCCAGAGTACGGATTGGGCCTGCAGAAATACCGTTAACACGCACGCCTTCTGGACCCATTGCGTTCGCCATGTAGCGCACGTTAGCTTCCAGAGATGCTTTAGCCAGACCCATAACGTTATAGTTAGGGATAGCACGCTCAGCGCCCAGGTAGGACAGAGTCAGCAGAGCAGAGCCTGGATTCAGCATGGTGCGGCACGCTTTTGCCATGGCCACGAAGCTGTAAGAGCTGATGTCGTGAGCGATTTTGAAGCCTTCACGGGTTACCGCATTCACATAGTCGCCGTCCAACTGATCGCCCGGTGCGAAACCGATTGAGTGAACGAAACCGTCGAATTTTGGCCATACTTTTGCCAGTTCAGCGAACATACCGTCAATGCTTTCGTCTTGAGCAACGTCGCATTCCAGAATGATGCTTGAACCCAGCTGCGCGGCAAACTCTTCAACGCGGCCTTTCAGCTTGTCGTTCTGGTAGGTGAACGCCAGTTCAGCGCCTTCGCGGTGCATAGCCTGTGCGATGCCGTAGGCGATGGACAGTTTGCTGGCGACGCCAGTTACCAGAATGCGCTTACCGGAAAGAAAACCCATAGCTTTGATCCTTATAGTCATTGCTTACTTTGGCTTTGTATTCATATAGTTAGAAATCACATAGCCAGAATAAATAGATAGCAGGGCAGAATTATAGCCCACTATGCAGATGAAATGTCACCTGAATTTCAAAAGAGCCCTCAGGTTGCAGCTTTTAAGAGAACGACATAACACGCCAGGATGATATCACTAGAAAGAATCTGGACTGATCCAACCTCCCGCCACGTGGTCAGTATTTAGCGGGCAGATGCTTAATCTCGCATAACCGCCCGTCCTTAATGACGATATACCCACCCGTTTTTAACTCAGCCAGAATTTTCATTATGCTGCTTCGGGAGAGATGCGTTTTATCGCGGATATAACGTTCAATCGTGACGTGTTCACGAAAGTGAGCGGGTTCGTGACTTAGTTCCCTTAGCTGGTTACGAATCACTTCATACGCAGTGGGGGCGCTCAACTGCTTACTGTACGAGTAAAGCTTATTTGTCACGACCATCATGTGTTGGGCAGCCACTTCCCAAAGACCATTCTCCGAGATGTGCCGTTGCAGTTCTTCGACTGTCAACGTGGAGACTTTGCTCGTTTCAGCCGTCACAATAAACGCGTCATGAACGCCCAGGCCAAGAATTCCTGGGGCGGGTAGTGTGACAATCAGAAGACCATCTGAAGAACGATGAACTTCAATTGTACCGGAATGAATAATACGGCACACCTGAACACCGTTCTCAATGAGCCCCAACCGGATACCTTTACGATAAGATCGTATTGGCGCAAATGGCGCCAACGATTCTACCAACTGTTTGGCCCAAGGGAATGGTTGGTTTAATGCAGGAGTATCCAAAGATTTTCCGTCCATAAATATTAAACCTAAAAAAACATATAATGATAAGAGTAGGTAAATAGATTGAAATTTACAATGTATGCAAAGCAGTATGAAAAGACTGATTTACATCATAATTTTTGCGGTAAATTATTGATTTTAACAAGCCTACCGTTCTCTAACTCAATGTGTCCATGCGCACGAAGCGTTGCCAGAATGGACATAATCCCGCTTCGTGAGAGTAAGCATCTGTTTTGAATGTAATTATATGTTGATTCAGCTTGACGGATTTTCGGCGACTCATTTATCAGTTCAATTAAAAGCGAGCGAACCGTTTCATACATTCCTGATTGCGACAGCCGTGTACAGTGTCTGAACAGGCGTGCTGAGATGAAGATAAGCAGTTGGGCGAGTGGTTCCCACAGCGACTCTTGTTCGATAATTTGAATCGCATTTTCGAGTGACAGTCTACGAAGCACGGCGTCTGGTGAAGGCCGGATACACAGCCGTGGATGCAGATTGCTGTTTAATGTAAATCCAAAGACAAAAGGGGCTGATTCTGTGTTGAGCGTCATGCCATCATCTCTGCGATTGATGATCACATGGCCTTCCTCCAGCAAATAACACAGTTTCGTATTTGTTCTGACAAAGTCGAGCGTCGGGAGTTTATCAGCGGGTACCAGCTGCGAATGGGGGGCCAACGTCGAGATTAAACGTAAAATATGATCCTGAGGTTTTTCAATTGAAGATAAAAAGAGAACGGGGTTAAGTTGAGATGAATTCATTTTTATGTTCACAATTAATAAAGTTAGGCAACTTATTAATTATCTCTAAAAATATTCATGTCACACCATCATAGTGAATCCGAAAATACACTTTAAAACTATTGAATCATCGAATGGCCACGCGGATTCAGAATGGATATAGCCTGATGCGACGTTTAAACGGCGAATATCATTTTTGCTGCAGCCACTTTATCTCACGATTCAAAATAGTAAAGGCGGGAATATCCCGCCAATGTTTATTTATCTTTCCGCCATGCATCAGCCGTTAAGGCTTCGCCAAAATGACCGGCAATCAGTCGTTTCGTCAGATCGTGAAGCGGGGAAGCCAACACATCAGCGGTACTTCCGCGCTCGACCACTTCACCGTGGTGCATCACCAGAACTTGGTCGCTGATATGTTTCATCATTCCCAGGTGCTGTGTCACATAGATATAAGAAATACCCTGTTTCTCCTGCAACTCCAGCATCAGGTTGATCAGCTGCGAACGCATCGACATATCCAGCGAGGCCAGCGCTTCATCGGCGATAATCACCTTCGGGCGCAGGATAAGCGCACGAGCAAGCCCCAGACGCTGTTTCTGCCCTGGAGCCAGCATGTGCGGATAATAGCTGACGTGATCGGGCAGCAAACCCACCATCCGCAGCGTTTCAATGATGCGCTTGCGCCGCGCCTCGGGTTCCAGATCGGTATTCAGCCGCAGGGGGAAATCGAGGATTTGCGAAATGCGCTGACGCGGATTCAGTGATGTCGACGGATCCTGGAAAATCATACGAATGCGCTGACTGCGAAACGAATAGTCACCAAACGACAAAAAGTGATCGTCGATCAGCACATCGCCTGCGCTCGGTTCAACCATGCCAGCGAGCATTTTCGCCAGCGTCGATTTACCGGAACCGTTCTCGCCGATAATGGCCAGCGTTTGCTTTTCGCGCAGGGTAAAGCTGAGCGGTTTTACCGCCTCGACGGTTTGTTTATGAAACAGGCCAGTGCGATAGCGAAAGGTCTTACTGAGATTGCGCACTTCAAGCAATGTTTCGACCATTTCACTCTTTCTCCATGTTCAGCGGGAAATGACAGGCAAAAAGATGCGTTTTAGCACCCGTTAATCGAGGCGTTTCAATGCATTTGCGCTGTGCGTAAGGGCAGCGGGGGCCCAGTCGACAGCCAATCGGCAGCGATTCCAGCAACGGAATCGCACCCGGTAACGTATTCAGACGGCTTTTATGCGGCATCGCGCTGCCAAAATCAGGAATCGCGCGGATCAGCGCCTGGGTATACGGATGATGCGGGGCATACACCAGATCTTCACTGACGGCGGTTTCTACCGTTTGTCCGCAGTACATCACGTCAATTTTATCCGCCCATTTGCTCAGCATTTGCAGATCGTGGCTGATCAGCAAAATGGTGGTGTTGTTGTTCTGATTAAGGCGCGTCAGCAGGCGGAAAATCTGCGCCTGGGTAGTTGGCTCCATGGCGTTTGTCGGTTCATCGGCAATCAGCATGCGTGGCTGATTGGCCAGCGCAATGGCGATCATCACCTTCTGGCACTCACCGTCGGTCAATTCATACGGGAAACTGCGCATCGCGTCTTTGTGATCTTTAATCCCGACGCGGTGTAATAGCTCAATGGCGCGGCGTTTACGCCAGCCGACGCGCTGCCACCAGCGGCCTTTATAGGTCCATCCTGGGATATTCTGCATCAACTGTTTGCCGACACGTTCCGAAGGATCGAGACAGGATTGTGGCTCCTGGAAGATCATCGACACGTTGTGACCCACCAGCTTGCGGCGCTCGCGCGGTGACAGCCGTAACAAATCGATATCGTCAAACCGCATGCGGTCTGCCGTCACGCGCCAGTTATCTTTCGCGACGCCACAAATGGCTTTAGCGATAAGACTTTTACCCGAGCCAGATTCACCCACCAGCCCGCGGATTTCACCTTCAGCCAGCGTAATGCTCACGCGGTCTACGGCTTTCACCCAGCCTTCGGAAGTTTTGAATTCGATAGTGAGATTGCGGATATCCAGTAACGGCATTATTGCACCCCCGCATTGATTGCGCGGCGAATACCATCGCCCAGCAGGTTAATCAACAGCACGCTCACCATAATTGCAGCACCTGGCAGCATCACCGTCCACGGCGCAACATAAATTAATTCCAGCGCGTCGCCGAGCATCGCGCCCCATTCCGGGGAGGGGAGTTGCGCGCCAAGATCGAGAAAACCGAGCGCGGCGATATCCAGAATTGCCATCGAAAGCGCTCGCGTAATTTCCGTCACCAGCCCAGAGGCAATGTTCGGCATCACTGCAAACCACAAAATGTTCATGGTCGTTGCGCCGTCGAGGCGAGCCGCGACCACATACTCTTTCTCCAGCTCGTCATGTACCAGGCTATAAACCGAGCGCACCATGCGCGGGAGCAGCGCCAGCCAGACGGCAAACATGGCGTGAGTAAGATGCGGCCCGGCAAAGGCGACCACAATAATGGCCAGCAGCAGCGACGGGATCGACAGCAGCGTATCCAGAATATGATTCAGTACCGCCGAGCGCAGGCCGTGCGTCGCCCCGGCAAAAATCCCGAGCGCCAGACCGAAAACGGTGGCGGCAAACGTGACAACAAACGCGCCGCCAACCGTCGGGGCTGCACCGCTCAACAGGCGGCTCAACACATCGCGGCCTAAATCGTCGGTCCCGAGGAAGAAGGAAACTTCGCCATAGCGCGACCATGAAGGGGGTAGCAGCTGATAGCCAAGGAACTGCTGATCGAGCCCATAAGGGGCAAACCACGCGCCAAATATGCACAGCAACGCCAGACCACCGCAGCCGTAAAGGCCGATCATCGCCGTGGTGTCGCTATAGAATTTGCGCCACACGGTGCGCACCACACCGGGAGCGCGTTTTTCCCTGTATACGCTATCGTAAGGCATACCATTCCTTATGTTTCAGCGGGTTAGCCATAGCGCCCAGAATATCGGAAATCACGTTGACGATGATCACCAGCGAACCGATCACCATCACCCCTGCAGAAATGGCCGCGTAGTCCTGCTGGCGGATCGCGTTAATCATCCAGCGCCCAAGTCCCGGCCAGCTAAAGACCATCTCAGTAATCATTGCCAGCGTCAGCATGGTAGAAAATTGCAGCCCCAGTTTTGGGATAACCGGCGGGAGTGCGTTGTGTAAAACGTGACGACGCAAAATGGTGAGTCGTGATAAACCGCGCGTGGCGGCCGCTTTAACATAGTTCTGATCAAAGACCTCAATCGTGCTGGTACGCATCAGGCGGATGACTTCCGTCGTGGGCGCAACGGCCAGCGTCAACACCGGCAATACCATGTGTCGCAGCGTGCTAATGATCATTTCATGACGCCAGATGGAATCCGAAAGCCAGGCATCAATAATCGCGAAGCCCGTGACGGTTTTCACGTTATAAAGCAGATCAAAACGCCCCGACACCGGCAGCCAGCCGAGCGTGAGCGAGAAGAACAACGTGAGCAGTAGCGCCAGCCAAAATACGGGAATCGAAAAGCCGAGTAGGGCGATCGCGCTGATCAATTTGTCCTGCCATTTATTGCGCGTGATCCCCGCAAGCATGCCGACCGGGATCCCCACCATCAGAGCAAAACCAAACGCCAGAATGCACAACTCCATCGTTGCCGGGAAAACTTCTTTGAGCTGTTGAGAAATCAACTGACCGTTAATGCTGGAAACGCCAAAGTCCCAGTGCAACACGCCGTTAAACCAGAACAGCCAGCCATCCCACAGCGACGAACCCTGCAGCGGCGCATGCGGCGTAAAATAGCTCAGGCTAAAGCCGACAAACGTCAGAAGGAACAACGTAATTGCCAGGAGCAACAAACGACGTAAGGTAAAAATAATCATGGTTTTTTCACCTCATCCTTTTTCTCACGCGATACGCCCGCAAACGAGGCGTTGCCGAAGGGGCTGAGCACCAGGCCTTTAATGTCATAGCGATAGGCTTGCAGGCGCAGCGAAGAAGCTAAGGGCAGAACCGGTAACTCTTTGGCCAGGATATTCTGCGCTTCATCGTAAGCTTCAATGCGCGATGCCAGTTGCTGAGAGGACAACGCTTTTTGCAGAACCGCGTCAAACTCCCGGTTACACCAGTGCGCAAAGTTAGTTTGTGACCGAATGGCTGCGCAGCTTAAAAGCGGGCGGAAGAAACTGTCGGGATCGTTACTGTCCGTAGACCAGCCGGACAGCGTCAGATCATGATTCATGTCCATTAATCGCGCTTCCTGGAAACGTCCTTCGACGGGAACGATCACCACTTTAACGCCCACCTGCGCCATATCCGCCTGAATCAGCTCTGCGGTTTTTAAAGGACTTGGGTTCCACGCCTGAGAACTGGTCGGGACCCAAAGCTGCAGCGTGAGATTATCTGCACCCAGTGCTTTAAGCTGTTCGCGCGCTTTTGCGGGATCGTACTCAGTCACTTTCGCGTCGCTATCATAGGCCCAGGACGCGCGTGGCAAAATAGAGGCCGCGGTCTCGGCTGTGCCGTAATAGATCGACTGCATCAGACGTTGATTATTAATAGCGAGTGCCAGGGCGTGACGAACTGCGGGATTATTCATCGGCGGTTTATCGGTATTAAACGCCAGATAGGCAATGTTCATGCCCGGACGCAAGGTCAAACGCAGGCGCGGATCGTCGCGCAGACTGGTCAACTGGCTGGCGGCCGGCCAGGCGAGGACATCGCACTCCCCGGTAAGCAGTTTAGACAATCGGCCCGTACCACCAGACCCCAGATCAACCACTACTTGCGGCATCAACGGCGTGCCGCGCCAGAAATGTTCATGGCGTTGCAGGCGAATGTACTGACCCGCGCGATATTCTGCCAACTGGAAGGGACCTGTTCCGACCGGCTGGCGGTCGAGTAATTCCTGATGATCCTGCTTCGTCAATTGCGCTGCATATTCAGCCGACATCACAGACGCGTAGTGCGTCGCCAGATGCCACAAAAAAGAGGCGTCGGGGCGCGTGAGGTTAAATTCAACCGTGTGATTATCCAGTTTGCGCACGCTTTTAACCGTGTCGGCAAACTGCAGGCTATCAAAGTAAGGGAAGCTTCCACCGTTAACGTTATGCCACGGATGATTGCGATTAAAAATGCGCTGGAAGGTAAACACCACATCATCAGCGTTCAATTTACGCGTGGGTTTAAACCAGGGCGTCGATTGAAAAGCGACGTCATTGCGCAGATGGAAACGGTAAGTCGCGCCGTTATCCAGCACCTCCCAACTCTCGGCCAGTTCTGAAACCAGACGATACGTATAGGGATCGACATCAAGCAGACGATCGTAAAGCTGTGCGGCCAGGGTGTCGACGATCAGGCCACTACCGGCCTTTTGTGGGTTGAACGTGTCGACTTGCCCGCTCACACAATAGACAAAACCACTGTCGCGAATATCAGGAGGCGTAGTCGGTTCAGGCGCAGCAAAGACCAGGCGGCTAAACAGACCGAGTGCAATCAGGGACGATGAAACCAGACGCATAATTTTTAAGGTTTTTAGATTCGATCTGCAAAGTGTATCGCACTTAACCCAGCTACGTAAAAATGTCTGCGGGTAAGTGCTGATAATGTCAGCGCATTTGATGCTTTTTGAGCAATGCCCTTAATTGATGGTAGGTCAGGCCCAACAGTTCAGCTGCGTGTTTCTGGTTATATTTTGCTGTTTTCAGGCTGTGTTCCAGCAGCTGCTGTTCCTGAACATGCTGGAATTTCCGCAAGTCGAGCGGCAAAGCAGGCGCATCCGTATTAAGCGAGGGTTTAGGTTTGGCGGGAACGTTGCGGTGGAAGGGATCGATGATGATAGTGTCCAGCTCAGTTTCGCTGCTGGCATGGCGGTAAACGGAGCGCTCAACCACGTTCTTCAGCTCACGAATATTCCCGGGCCAGGCGTAACTGAGCAGCGTTTCGCGCGCGTAGTCGCTAAATCCGGCGAAAAGCGGCAGGCCCAATTCACGACACATCTGAATCGCAAACTGCTCTGCCAGAAGCATGATATCGCCACTTCGCTCGCGCAGCGGTGGCAACTGGACAACATCAAAGGCCAGCCTGTCCAGCAGATCAGCGCGAAATTTTTCCTCCGCCACCATTTCCGGCAGATTGGCGTTTGTCGCACAGACCAGGCGGACATTCACCTGCAGTGGCTGGCTACCGCCGACGCGCTCCAGTTCACCGTACTCAATCACTCGCAGTAGTTTTTCCTGAACCAGCATCGGCGCGGTGGCCAGCTCATCGAGAAACAGCGTCCCGCCATCCGCACGCTCGAAACGCCCAGGATGGCGCTTTTGCGCCCCTGTAAACGCGCCCGCTTCATGGCCGAACAGTTCGGAATCCAGCAAGTTCTCGTTAAGCGCTGCGCAGTTGAGCGAAATAAACGGGCCGTCCCAACGCCCAGACAGGAAGTGCAGGCGGTTGGCGATCAGCTCTTTACCGGTCCCGCGCTCACCAATAATCAATACCGGCTTATTGAGCGGTGCGAGCCGCGACACCTGTTCCAGCATCTCCAGAAAACTGTTGGCCTCACCCAGCAAATTGTCTTTGTATTCAGTCATGATGAAATTAACCACTCATTAGCGATATTCACCAGGTGAGAGTAGGTTCTCGTTGCGGCAAAATCAACCACAATCATACAAATCAATAAGATATAAAGTTGGCATGGTATTTGTATTATCAGTTCAGCAGGGCATCGCCCGATAACAGACACATGAAATGTGAGGATTCGAATTATGGGTATTTTTTCTCGTTTTGCCGACATCGTGAACGCCAACATCAACTCGCTGCTTGAAAAAGCAGAAGACCCGCAAAAGCTGGTGCGTTTGATGATTCAGGAAATGGAAGACACGCTGGTTGAAGTGCGCTCTACCTCAGCCCGTGCGCTGGCCGAAAAGAAACAGCTGTCACGCCGTATTGAACAGGCCACCACGCAGCAAAGCGAATGGCAAGAGAAGGCCGAGCTGGCACTGCGTAAAGAGAAAGACGATCTGGCGCGTTCGGCCTTGATTGAAAAGCAAAAGCTCACCGATATCGTTGCTACGCTCGAGCAAGAAATCACGCTGGTGGATGAAACATTGACCCGCATGAAGAAAGAGATCGCGGAGCTGGAAAACAAACTCAGCGAAACGCGCGCTCGCCAGCAGGCGCTCACGCTGCGTCATCAGGCGGCTAACTCGTCTCGTGATGTTCGTCGTCAGCTTGATAGCGGTAAAATTGATGAAGCGATGGCGCGTTTTGAATCCTTCGAACGCCGTATCGATCACATGGAAGCGGAAGCCGAAAGCCATAGCTTTGGCAAACAGAAAACGCTGGATCAGGAATTTGCAGAACTGAAAGCGGATGACGCTATTGGTGAGCAACTGGCCGCGCTCAAAGCAAAAATGAAGCAAGACAACCAATAATAATTGAAGCGGCACCCTGGCGTGCCGCAACGCATCGTAAGACAAGGAGTACATATGAGTGCGCTATTTCTGGCTATTCCCCTGACCATTTTCGTGCTTTTCGTCCTGCCGATCTGGTTATGGCTGCATTACAGCAACCGTTCAGCTCGGGGCGATCTGTCACAAAGTGAACAGCAACGCCTGATGCAGCTCACCGACGAGGCGAAAAAAATGCGCGAGCGTATCCAGACACTGGAAGACATTCTCGACGCAGAGCATCCGAACTGGAGGAATGGTTAATGGCCGGACTTAATCTGAACAAAAAATTATGGCGTATTCCCCAGCAGGGGATGGTTCGCGGCGTCTGCGCAGGTCTGGCTCATTATCTGGATGTTCCGGTAAAGCTGGTGCGCGTCGTAACGGTGCTGTCGATTTTCTTTGGGTTGGCCTTCTTTACTTTGGTGGCTTACATCATTTTGTCCTTTGTTCTGGATCCTATCCCGGACGGTGCGCTTTATTCAGATGAAGCGCCTACAAGCAGCGATCTGCTGGACACCGTGGATGCTGAACTGGCTGCCGGGGAGAAACGTCTGCGCGAAATGGAACGTTATGTCACCTCGGACACCTTTACGCTCAGAAGTCGTTTTCGTCAGCTCTAACTGAGATAAATAACATGAAATCAAACTGGCAACAGGCCGGTCAGAAAATGAAACCCGGCCTGAAATTCGCAGGCAAATTCGTTTTACTGACAGCATTACGTTATGGCCCGGCAGGCGTAGCGGGCTGGGCGGTGAAAACGATCGCCCGTAAACCCGTCAGAATGCTGTTGGCCGTTGCGCTGGAGCCATTGTTGAAGAAAATTGTAAATCGTTTCTCACGCCGCTATTTATCCTGATCTCACATTTAATTGCTGCTTTCTTTTGCGAGAGAGCAGCAATTCCGTTATGTACGACACAACACGCGTTTCATCCTTTCTTTGCAACAGCTCACATTATTGACTGACGCTCTATTTTTCCTCTCTTTTAACCCCTCCGATTGCATTGACATAAAAAATCCATAAGCGTAAATTGCCTCTCGTGGGACCGCTACCATGGAAAATTCAATGGACGATAAAATAGAGCAACTTATTAGACTCATCTACGGAGAGTCATTTTCTTTAGGACACTATGAAATCCTTTCTGAAAATATTAAGAACGCAAAAAACCTTATTACTGGTACCCGTAAATCGAAGTGGGATGAGCAGGATGTGGTATTAATAACGTATGCCGATCAGTTTCAAAAAAATGACCAAAATGCATTACCAATATTGACGCGGTTCTATAATCGTTGGCTGTCACCTTACTTTTCGCATGTCCATCTATTACCGTTTTACCCATGGTCTTCTGACGACGGTTTTTCTGTTATGGATTATCACCGAGTTGCGGCGAAAACAGGTGAGTGGGGAGATGTAGCAGAACTAAAAAAATCAACTCATCTCATGTTTGATTTTGTCTGTAATCATATGTCGGCAAAAAGTCAGTGGTTTGAAAACTATTTGAATCAAAATCCGGGATTTGAAGACTTTTTTATTGCTGTTGATCCCGATACTGATTTATCCGCCGTCACGCGTCCCAGAGCCTTGCCGCTTTTAACGCCGTTTACGCTGGCGGATGGTTCAATCCGCCATTTATGGACGACGTTCAGTGAAGATCAGATTGATTTGAACTTTGCCAGTCCGCAGGTCCTGATCGCCATGGTTGATGTTCTGCTGCACTATCTCATTGAAGGGGCGGATTACATCCGGCTTGATGCGGTGGGCTTTATGTGGAAAGTACCGGGCACAACCTGTCTGCATCTGGAAAATACACACCGGCTGATCCAGTTATTCCGCGCTATCACTGAAGCGGTCGCGCCGGGTACGGTGATCATCACGGAAACGAATGTCCCGCACAAAGACAACATTTCCTATTTTGGTGATGGGTCAAATGAAGCGCAAATGGTGTATCAGTTTTCATTGCCGCCACTCGTGCTCCACAGCATTCACAGTGAAAATGTGCACGCGCTTTGTCAGTGGGCGCAAACGCTTGAGTTGCCTTCAACCGAGACGACCTGGTTTAACTTTCTCGCTTCCCACGACGGTATAGGGTTAAACCCATTACGCGGTATTCTACCGGAAGAAGACATTCTAACGCTGGTCGAAAAACTGCAAAATGAAGGTGCGAGAGTCAACTGGAAAAATAATCCTGATGGCACACGTAGCCCGTATGAAATTAACGTTACGTATTTGGATGCGTTAACGTCTCATAACTGTCACGATAATGAACGTATCGCCAGATTTGTGTTGGCCCATGCGCTGTTATTAAGTTTTCCCGGCGTACCGGCTATTTATATTCAAAGTATTTTGGGCTCGCGCAATGATTATGATGGCGTTGAACGGTTGGGTTACAATCGCGCGATAAATCGTCGTAAATTTCAGGCTGGAGAAATTGATGCAGAGTTGGAAGATGCATCTCAATTACGCACTAAAATTTATAATGCGTTGACCAGGATGATTGCTATTCGACGTCAACAGTGCGTATTCCATCCAGACAGTAAAGCTAATTTCTCAATGCCAAATGAACATGTGCTTAAAATAACGCGAATCTCTGCGGGTGGTGAGGAATTAACAGCCTTTTTTAATTTTCAGAATAGAGTGCAAACTCTTTATGACGATATACCTTATGGAGTGGAACTCTTAACAGGTTCCAATATAACCAATAGTCTACTGACACTCAATCCATGGCAGGTGATGTGGATTAAACATTGTTAAAGGAATAATAAAAACATGAAGATTCCCAATATTGTGCTGATGTCGGCGCTGGTTTCGTGCGGTCTATTATCCGGCTGTCGGGATGATAATAACACCGTTGTGACCATCGAATTTATGCACTCTTCTGTAGAGCAGGAGAGACAAGCCGTTATTTCTCAATTAATAGAACGATTCGAGAAAGAGAACCCTTTAATCCGAATCAAACAGGTTCCTGTTGAAGAGGATGCGTATAACACCAAAGTCATTACGCTTGCTCGTACGGGCGCGCTGCCCGAAGTCATTGAGGTGAGCCATGACTACGCCAAAGTCATGGATAAAGAGCAGCTTCTCGACCGCGATGCTATTGCTAAAACGGTGAAAACGGTCAACGAAAATACCTTCTACGACGGCATTCTACGAGTGGTTCGCACTGAGGATGGTAAAGCGTGGACGGGAGTACCCGTCAGCGCCTGGTTATCTGGCGTGTGGTACCACAAAGATGTGTTGGCTGCGGCGGGCATTCAGGAACCCCATACCTGGGCAGAGTTGCTTAAGGCGAGCCAGACGCTGACTGACCCGACCAAAAAACATTACGGAATCGCGCTCCCGACGGCAGAAAGTGTGATGACCGAGCAGGCATTTTCTCAGTTCGCACTCTCGGGTGGGGCAAACGTCTTTGACGCCAACGGGGCAGTCGACCTTGATACACCAGAAATGACAAAGGCGCTGACGTTTTATCGTGCGCTGGCAGCAACAACCATGCCGGGTTCAAACGATGTCATGGAAATCAAAGACGCCTTTATGAACGGTTCTGCACCGATGGCCATCTACTCTACCTACATTCTTCCAGCGGTATATAAAGAGGGCACACCTGCCAATCTGGGATTTGTCGTGCCGACCGAGAAATCATCAGCGGTGTACGGCATGGTGACCTCGCTCACCATCACCAATGGTCAAACTGAAGATGAAACCAAAGCGGCGCAGACTTTTGTTGCCTGGATGGAACAGGCTCAAAACGCGGCAGATTGGGTCATGATGTCACCCGGCGCGGCCTTACCTGTGAATAAGCGCGTTGTGGATACTGCGACCTGGAAGAATAACGAGGTGATACAGGCCTTCGGTCAGTTGCCTTATGAATTGATCGCCCAGTTCCCGAATGTTCAGGTATTTGGCGCAGTAGGGGATAAAAACTTCACCCGCATGGGGGATGTCACGGGGTCAGGGATCATTAGTTCGATGGTGCATGACGTGACGGTCGGCAATAAAGATCTCACTTCAACATTGAGTGGCAGCCAGAAGCGTCTGGCCGATCTTATCTCGCAACGTTAAGGCACATCGCGAAGGGAATGATGAAAATGACGTTATCTGGCCGTTCAGATATGCCTTTCGCCATGCTGCTTTTGGCCCCCAGCCTGATTTTGCTGGGGGGCCTGGTAGCCTGGCCGATGATCTCTAATATCGAAATCAGCTTTTTACGATTACCGCTTAACCCGCGTGTCAACGCAACGTTTGTGGGGTTCAGTAACTATATTCGCATCTTGAGCGATCCCGCGTTCTGGCATTCATTGTGGATGACTTTCTGGTACACGTCGTGGGTGGTTACAGGGAGTACCGGACTGGGACTTGCCGTTGCGATTTTCTTTAACCGTGAGTTTCGGCTGCGTAAAACTGCGCGTTCGTTGGTGATCCTTTCATACGTAACGCCGTCGATATCGCTCGTTTTTGCGTGGAAATACATGTTCAACAATGGCTACGGCATCGTGAATTATCTCGGCGTTGACATGTTGCATCTGTACGACCATGCCCCGTTGTGGTTTGACAATGCAGGCAGCAGTTTTGTGTTGGTGGTGCTGTTCGCGATATGGCGCTATTTCCCGTACGCATTTATCTCTTTCCTGGCGATTTTACAGACCATCGATAAGTCCCTTTATGAAGCGGCAGAAATGGATGGTGCGAGCGCATGGCAGCGATTTCGGATAGTGACGCTGCCCGCCATTATGCCCGTACTGGCAACGGTGATAACGCTACGAACCATCTGGATGTTCTACATGTTTGCAGATGTTTATCTCCTGACAACCCGCGTCGATATTTTGGGTGTTTATCTCTACAAAACGGCGTTTGCTTTCAACGACCTTGGAAAAGCCGCTGCTATTTCAGTGGTGCTATTTGTGATTATTTTCGCCGTCATTCTGTTGACCAGAAAAAGGGTAAATCTCCATGGCAACAAATAAACGCGTATTAAACCGTATCGGATTTTATGCCGGGCTGGTGCTCTTTCTGGTCGCGACGTTATTCCCGTTTTTCGTCATGTTGATGACGTCGTTCAAGAGTGCGAAAGAGGCTATCTCGTTACACCCGACGATTCTGCCGCAGGCATGGACGCTGCAACATTACGTCGACATTTTTAATCCTATAGTTTTCCCGTTTGTGGATTATTTCAGAAACAGTTTAGTGGTTTCGTTGAGTTCATCCGCGATCGCCGTTTTTTTGGGAACGTTGGGTGCCTATGCACTCTCAAAGCTTCGCTTCAAAGGGCGTATGACCATTAATGCCAGTTTTTATACGGTGTACATGTTCTCGGGTATCTTGCTGGTGGTACCGCTGTTCAAAATCATTACCGCCCTCGGTATTTACGACACGGAAATGGCGCTGATTATTACAATGGTCACGCAAACCTTACCCACTGCGGTTTTCATGCTCAAAAGCTACTTCGACACCATTCCAGACGAGATCGAGGAAGCTGCCATGATGGACGGTTTAAACCGTTTACAAATCATCTTCCGTATTACGGTTCCACTCGCCATCTCCGGGCTGGTTTCGGTGTTTGTTTACTGTTTCATGGTGGCATGGAACGACTATCTCTTTGCATCAATTTTCCTCTCAAGTGCCAGCAACTTTACGTTGCCGGTAGGGCTTAACACGCTCTTCAGTACCCCAGACTATATCTGGGGACGGATGATGGCAGCATCGCTGGTGACGGCATTGCCGGTTGTCATCATGTATGCGCTTTCCGAACGTTTCATTAAAAGTGGTTTGACCGCCGGTGGCGTAAAGGGCTAAGGACGGTCATTTTTAACAAGGAGTCAGTGATGAAAAAGTTAGTCGCAACAGCACCCCGCGTGGCAATGCTCATGCCTTATGAGGATCGCGCAGTCGCAGCGAATGAAGTCAAAATTAGCGCTCGTTTCGGTGCGCCAAAACATGGCACGGAAGTGGTCGATTTTCGCGCAGCAAGCCCGTTTATTGATGAAGAGTTCAATACCGAATGGCAAATGTTTGCGCCTCGCGCTGAGGGTTCGGCTCGCGGAATAGAGTTTGGCAAATTCCAGTTGGGCAACATGATCGTCGGTGAAATCATTGAGTGCGGTGGCGAGGTTACTGAGTATCAACGTGGTGATTTAGTCTGCTGCTATGGTCCGTTACAGGAGACGGTGATTGTCAATGCCGTCAACAATTACAAATTGCGCAAAATGCCGGAGGGCGCCTCGTGGAAAAATGCGGTCTGCTACGACCCGGCACAATTCGCGATGAGCGGCGTGCGCGATGCCAATGTGCGCGTCGGTGATTTTGTCGTGGTGGTGGGATTAGGAGCGATAGGCCAAATAGCGATCCAACTGGCAAAAAAAGCCGGGGCGTCGATTGTGATTGGTGTCGATCCTATCGAACACCGCTGCTTCATTGCCCGTCGTCATGGTGCTGACTTCTGCATCAACCCAATAGGCAGAGACGTCGGGCAGGAGATTAAACAGCTGACTGGCAAGCAGGGCGCTGATGTCATTATCGAAACCAGCGGTTTCGCCGATGCGCTGCAATCGGCGTTACGCGGACTCGCCTATGGCGGAACAATCTCTTACGTCGCCTTCGCCAAACCCTTCTCTGAAGGTTTCAACCTGGGGCGTGAAGCCCATTTCAACAACGCGAAGATCGTTTTTTCTCGCGCCTGTAGTGAGCCAAATCCTGACTATCCGCGCTGGAGCCGCAAGCGCATTGAAGAAACATGTTGGGAATTGCTGATGAACGGCTATCTCAACTGCGAAGATCTTATCGACCCGGTGGTCAGTTTTGAAACCAGTGCAGAAAGCTACATGAAGTATGTCGATCAACACCCCGAGCTGAGCATCAAAATGGGCGTCACTTTTTAAGCTATGGAGAGCTGAACATGAAAATTGCAACACAAAACCAGGCATTTTTTCCGACAACGATTCTTGAAAAATTCAAATACATCAAAGCAATGGGTTTTGATGGCTATGAAATTGACGGCAAATTGCTGGTGGAGAATCTGGCTGAAGTCAAAGCCGCAATAAAAGCAACTGGCCTGCCGGTAACAACGGCATGTGGCGGTTACGAAGGGTGGATCGGTGATTTCATAGAAGAACGTCGCCTGAATGGCTTACAGCAAATCGAACGGATTCTGCAAGCGCTGAGTGAAGTGGGAGGTAAGGGGATTGTTGTCCCAGCGGCCTGGGGGATGTTTACGTTTCGATTACCTCCAATGACTTCGCCACGCAGTCTTGAAGGCGATCGTAAAGCAGTGAGCGCTTCACTGCGTTGGCTAGATTCGGTGGCGGCTCGTACTGGAACGACCGTTTACCTTGAGCCGCTGAACCGCTATCAGGATCATATGATCAACACCCTGGCTGATGCGCGCAGTTATATCGAAGAGAATGACCTCAAGCACGTTGAAATCATCGGTGATTTCTATCATATGAATATCGAAGAAGATTCATTGACTGCAGCGCTGCACACCCACAGGGATCTTCTTGGTCATGTGCACATTGCTGATAATCATCGTTATCAGCCAGGCAGTGGAGCCCTCGATTTCGCAACGTTATTCGCCCAGTTACGTGCGGATAATTATCAGGGCTTTGTGGTTTATGAGTGTCGCGTTCGCGCCGAAAACCCGGCGCAGGCGTTTCAAGATTCATTGAACTATTTACGCGACTGCTAAGGATGGCGAGCGTGATGAGTGCTTTAACACCTTCGCCGCTGCGCGTCGCCATTATCGGCGCCGGGCAAGTTGCCGATAAAGTGCATGCCTCGTATTACGCCACGCGAAACGATCTGCAAATGGTGGCTGTCCTGGACAGCCATCTGGATCACGCGAAGGCGTTTGCTAATCGGCATGGAACAAAAAAGGCGTATCAAGATCTACAAACCCTGTTACGCGAGGCGAAGCCAGACATCGTTAGCGTTTGCTCGCCGAACCGCTTTCATTATGAGCACGTCATGGCAGCCCTGGAGGCAGGCTGTCATGTGATGTGCGAAAAACCACCCGCCATGAATCCCAAACAGGCTGATGAAATGCGTCTGGCTGCTCGAAAAGCGGGAAAAGTGCTGGCGTATGATTTTCATCATCGTTTCGCACAGGATACGCAATTACTGCGTGATGCGGTGCAGAGCGGCACATTCGGTGAGATTTATGTCACCAATGCCCTGGCATTGAGACGTTGCGGTGTACCCGGCTGGGGTGTTTTCACGAACAAAGCCTTACAGGGTGGTGGGCCGCTGATTGATATCGGTATTCACATGCTGGATGCCGCGATGTATGTCCTTGGATTTCCGAAAGTGAAATCCGTCACGGCCCATAGCTTTCAACGGCTGGGAACGTCGAAGAGCAGCGGTCAGTTTGGGGAATGGGATCCCAAAACCTATACCGTAGAAGATGCACTTTTCGGCACGATTGAGTTCTGCAACGGCGGGATACTGCGCCTCGAGACCTCGTTTGCGCTCAATATTCGCGAGCAATCGGTCATGAATGTCTCTTTCTGCGGTGAGAAAGCAGGGGCGACACTGTTCCCGGCACATATTTATAACGATGTTGGCGGAGAACTGCACACTCTTCTCAAACGCGATGAAGCTGATGATCAGCGGCATATTCGCAGCATGGATGCGTTTGTTCGTCATGTTCAGGGGGAACCCGTCATGATCGCCGATGCGGAGCAGGGGCTGGTTATTCAACAGCTGGTCGCGGCGCTATATGAGTCATCGGAAAAACGGGAGAGGGTGGCATTATGCTAAATCTTTCCGTTCTCAACGAATCATCATTTGACCCAGAAAAGCTCAATAAATACGCCTCAATTATGTGCTGCGGCAACGGCTACCTCGGTGTACGCGCTACCCATGAAGAGCATTACACGCTGCAAACGCGAGGTATGTATCTGGCGGGGGTATATCATCGTGCGGGGCGCAATGAGACAAATGAACGGGTGAATTTGCCCGATGTTTTAGGTCTCGAACTGTATCTCGATGGCGAGAATTTTACGCTGCTGAGTGGGGAGGTTTTGCGATGGGAGCGGGAGCTGGCATTTGCCAATGGTGAACTCCGTCGCAGCGTAGTCTGGCGCTCATCAAAAGGGAAAAGATATCGGATTAGCAGTCGCCGCTTTGTCTCGATGGATCAGCTGTCACTTATTGCGTTGCAATTTTCCGTCACCCCGCTTGATGGCTCAGCGCAGATGCGTCTATCGACGGGGATTGACGCGACGCAAACGAATAGTGGCAGACAGCATCTGGATGAGGTCTCAGTTCGGGTGTTCGATCAGCAATATATTCAGGGCGTGTATGGAACTCAGGATCGCGCAGCGGAAGTGGTCATCTCGGCACGCTGCCAGTTGGATACAGAAAGTGAAAGCTGGTTTACAGCGAAAAACCGGCGGCTAAATTGCCATCACTCTTTTGAGGTCGAAGAGGGGCAAAAGGTTACATTTGAGAAAATAGTTTGGGTCACGCACCGAAGCGATAAAACACTCTCGCAGGCGTCATTTGCCCGAAACAATCTGCGCGATCTGACGGCACATGCGGCCAAAGGATATGACGCATTATTGGAAATGACGGCCTGTGCCTGGGAAAATCTCTGGCAAGCCAGCCGCGTCACGGTGTGCTCTGAACATCCAGAGGACCAGCTCGCACTGGATTACGCGGTGTGGCACCTAAATACCATGATGCCAGCACAGGATGAACGGTGCAGCATCGGGGCTAAGGGCCTAACTGGAGAAGGGTACAAAGGGCATGTTTTCTGGGATACCGAGATATTCCTGCTGCCGTTCTATCTGTTTACTTCTCCACAGAACGCTCGTCATTTACTGCGATACCGCTGGCTAAATTTACCCGGAGCGCGTGAAAAAGCACGTCGTAATGGATGGTCCGGTGCACTGTTCCCTTGGGAAAGCGCCAGCAACGGGCAGGAAGAGACGCCTGAATTTGCGGCGATCAACATTAGAACCGGTATCAGGCAGAAAGTGGCCTCTGCTCTGGCGGAACATCATATCGTGGCGGATATCGCCTGGGCGGTAGTGGCTTACTGGCAAGCCACTCACGACAGTGCTTTCATGCGCAACGAAGGACTCACACTTCTTACCGAAACCGCGACCTTCTGGATTGCCCGCGCGATTGACATTAACGGTCGTCTGGAAATTCATGATGTTATCGGGCCCGATGAATATACCGAACACGTGAATAACAATGCCTATACCAATTATATGGCGTGGCATAACGTCGCACATGCGCTGCAGCTAATGCATCATTTTGAACGCAAAGATGAACGATTCGAGCAGGCGGCACAGAACTTTCTGGAAAGATTGTGGCTGCCTCAGCCAATTCAAGCCGGTGTCATTCCGCAGGACGATACGTTCATGAGCAAACCTGCAATTGATTTGAGTCGCTATAAAAACACGGCAGGCAAGCAAACCATTTTGCTCGACTACTCGCGCACGGAAGTCAATGAGATGCAAATCCTTAAACAGGCAGATGTTGTCATGCTCACCTATTTGCTGCCTGAGAGGTTCACGCACTCACAATGTTTGGCGAATCTGGCTTATTACGAGCCCCTGACTATTCACGATTCTTCACTGAGTCAGTCGGTCCATGGCATTGTGGCTGCCCGCAGCGGGGAAGTCGCCAGCGCTTATCAGTTCTGGCAAGAGGGCGCGGCCATTGATTTAGGCGGTGATGCGCATAGTTCTGATGACGGCATACATGCTGCGGCAACAGGCGCTATCTGGTCAGGCGTTATTCAAGGATTCGCTGGGGTAACGGTCGTTGATGGTGAATTGAATCTTTCACCTCTCTTGCCAGGCCAATGGCAACGGCTGCAATTCCCCCTTAAATGGCGGACTGCCCATCTGAATATCATTGTTGAAAATCAAACTCTGATGGTTAACACAACCGAACCCGTCACACTGACGGTGTGGGGCGAAACGTTGACGATTTTAGATAGCCATACGTTCACAGTGGATGACTTTTATTTAGCTGTTCATGGGACCGCTACCACGCGCGGGGAGGCATGATGCTCAAGGCCATCATTTTTGATTTGGATGGGGTAATAACCGATACGGCTCATCTGCACTTCCTTGCATGGCGGGAAGTGGCGGCAAGAATAGGTATCACGATTGATGAAAGCTTTAACGCTGGGCTAAAGGGAATCAGCCGTATGGATTCGCTAAAGCGAATTTTGCGTCACGGCGGGCTGGAAAATACCTTTAGCCACGAGGAGTGCTATCGACTGGCACTGGCCAAAAATGAGCTCTATGTGCAGTCTCTACGTGGGCTAAACAGCGGTTCTCTTTTGCCGGGAATTGCACGAATCCTTGCCGATATACGGGCCGTCAATGTGCGCATTGGGCTGGCCTCCGTATCGCTCAATGCCCCGATGATTCTTGCTTCGCTTGGCATTACTCATGCTTTTGATTTTTGCGCGGATGCTTCACTCATTCAGCACTCAAAACCCCATCCAGAGATCTTTCTCTCGGCTTGTCGGGGTTTAGATATCACTCCGGCACAGGCAATGGGTATTGAAGACGCACAGGCGGGAATTGAGGCCATCAATGCCGCTGGAATGCTCTCTGTCGGCATCGGAGACGATCTCACCGATGCCGGTTTAAAACTCTCTTCAACGGATGAATTGACCTGGCAGCGTTTGTCCGATTTCTGGGGCGCGAAACGTGGCCCACATGTGGACCAAATGGCTCAGCTATCTCTAAAACATATCCACAAAATCTATGATAACCAGGTTCATGTGGTGAAGGATTTTTGCCTCGAAATTGCTGACAAAGAATTTATCGTTTTTGTCGGGCCATCAGGCTGCGGTAAATCCACAACGCTACGCATGATTGCCGGTCTCGAAGAGATTAGCGCAGGCGAACTGACGATCGGGGATGTGGTGATGAATGATGTTCCCGCAAAGGCGCGTGACATCGCCATGGTTTTTCAGAACTACGCGCTGTACCCGCACATGACGGTTTACGACAACATGGCGTTTGGTCTCAAAATGCAAAAGATCGCGCCGAAAGTGATTGAGGAGCGCGTCAGCTGGGCCGCGCAAATACTGGGACTACGTGACTATCTGAAGCGCAAGCCGGGCGCGCTTTCTGGTGGTCAGCGCCAGCGTGTGGCACTGGGTCGTGCCATCGTGCGGGAAGCGGGTGTGTTTCTGATGGATGAGCCGCTGTCAAACCTTGACGCGAAGCTACGCGTGCAGATGCGGGCAGAAATTAGCAAGCTTCATCAGAAACTGAATACCACCATGATTTACGTGACGCACGATCAGACCGAAGCCATGACGATGGCGACACGTATCGTGATTATGAGGGACGGGATAATTCAGCAGGTGGGGGCACCAAAGGAGGTGTATAACGAACCGGCCAATATGTTTGTTGCAGGGTTTATTGGCTCGCCAGCCATGAACTTTATTCGTGGTGCAATAGATGGCGACTATTTCGTCACCGAAACGTTGCGCCTCGAAATACCCAAAGAAAAACTCGCGACGCTTAATACGATGGGCTATCAGCGTAAAGCTGTCGTGTTAGGTATTCGGCCTGAAAATATAATAACCGCGCAAGAGTGCGCAACCGTTATACACGCGAAAGTGAGCGTGGCCGAACTCACGGGCGCGGAGTTTATGCTTTATGCCAATGTCGGAGGTCACGAGTTAGTGCTTCGCGCAGGCACAATACAGGATTATCGTTCTGGGGATAATTTGGCAATTCAGTTTGAAATGGATAAAAGTCATTTCTTCGATGCTGATACGGAAATTGCCATAAGATAAAAATAGTCAGTGACTGGAAAGTATTTCCAGATTTTGTTGTTCTTATTTTATAAAGGAATATATTGATGAGTACTCTACTGAGAAGCGCTGCGCTTTTATTATGCGCAGGAATGATGAACGCCCAGGCATCAGAGGCCGTTAAAAAATGGGATTTTAATATTGGCGCGATGTATGAAATCGAAAATGTCGAAGGACAGGGTGATGATAAAGATGGTTTATATGAGCCTTCCGTTTGGTTTAATGCCACCTACGATGCCTGGACTGTTTCAGTTGCGATGTATCAGGAAGGACCCGTTGATTACAGTAGCATGACCCGAGGGACTTATTTTGATCGTCCGGAATTCGAGTTACGCTATCGTTTCATAGGCAGTGATGACTTTACGCTTGGGTTGACAGGGGGATTCCGCAATTATGGTTATCATTTTAAAGATGAGCATGGTGCGAAAGACGGTAGTGCAAATATGCAACGCTACAAAATCCAACCTGACTGGGATCTCAAACTGAGTGATAACTGGCGCTTTAACGGTTGGTTCGCAATGTATCAGTTTGCAAACGATCTCGAAAAGACAGGCTATTCCGATAGTCGTGTTGAGACTGAGACAGGAGTTACCTGGACGATTAATAAAACGTTTTCTTTTAAAACAAATTACTATTTAGAACGCGGCTTCAATATTGACGGTGGTCGTAATAATGGGGAATTCTCCACACAGGAAATTCGTGCTTATCTGCCTATTGCGATGGGGCAAACCACATTGACGCCCTATACCCGCATTGGGTTGGATCGCTGGTCAAATTGGGACTGGCAGGACGATCCTGAACGTGAAGGACATGACTTTAATCGTTTGGGCATGCTGTATGCGTATGATTTCGCCAACGGCCTCTCAATGACGCTGGAATATGCCTACGAATGGCAAAACCATGATGAAGGTAAAAACGACCGATTCCACTATGCTGGCGTCGGTGTGAATTACGCATTTTAGGTGAGCATTGCCAGGGGCAATATGCCCCTGGATTTAGGCTACAGAGGCAGTCTGGGTGAAATGGGTTTCTACGATCACGCGCTGCGGTGCGGGTTTACCCGCGATCCGTTTAAATAATACATCGCAGCTTTCTTCACCAAGCTTTCGCGTAGGGATATCAAAACCACTTGGGGCGGGTGTCAAAATCAGTGACAGCATGGGATCGGTGTAGCCAGCAACAACAAGCTGTTCAGGTATCATCAGATTTAACTCATCCGCAGCGCGATACAGCGCCAGTAATTTCATACTGTCTGTAGCAAATACAGCGCGAGGAGGATGTGCAGCGGAAAGTAATTTACAGGCGCCATCCAGCGCACTTTCATGCGTATAACCACCGTCTACAACCCAATCAGAATTGAACGCAATATGATTATTCTCAAGGCCGGTTTTATAACCCGCCAGTCGATCAATTGACACGAGATATTCAAGCGGAGCATGCAGGCAAGCGATATCACGATAGCCTTGTTTAATAAATTTTTCGGTTAACATCATGCTGTCATGGAAGTTATCCGTATCTACTGAAAAAATATTCGTAAAGTCACCTTCAACTTTGCCAATAACCACAACCGGAATTCCATGCGCATCAAGTCTTGGGAAAAAGGCTTCATTGGCGGGTGAACTCAGCATAATAATGCCTTTCACCATTTTCTGTTTAATTTTACTTTCACACTTCTGTAAATCATCTTCACTGTTTTTGGAAGTCTGTAAAATAACGTCAAAGCCTTCTTGTTCTGCTTTTGCGGTTATCGCGTGAAGAACATCTGAGAAGAATGGATTACCGGCTGTTGTTTTGGTCGAACGGGTGGAAATAACCATGATCGCATCGAAGCCCGATGTCGTGAGGGCGCGGGCGAGTTTGTTGGGTTGATAATTTAATTCATCGATCGCTTTTAGCACTTTCTCTTGTGCTTCAGGAGAGATATTCGTTTGTTTGTTAAGAACACGGGACACGGTTGATTTTGAAACGCCGGCAACACGTGCAATATCATAAATTGTGGGTGACATACACCTGACAACTCCATCGTAGCGGGAATTTTATTATATTACGGCAGAAAAAAGGGGAATGACAGCCAGATTGAATTGAAAATCAACGATCTGCCCCAATTTATTGTATTCTGAAGTCAATATCGACAGTCTTCGGGGCAAAACAGGATGGCGATGAAGAGATTTAAAAATGAATTGAATTCACTGGTTAACAGAGGCGTTGATCGCCATTTGCGCCTGGCGGTCACGGGCTTGAGTCGCAGCGGCAAAACCGCATTTATTACGGCGATGGTTAATCAGTTACTCAATCTGCATACCGGAGCTCGTCTGCCCTTGCTGAGTGCTGCGCGCGAGGAACGTTTACTCGGCGTAAAACGCGTACCGCAGCGCGATTTTGGCATCCCGCGTTTCACCTATGATGAAGGGCTGGCGCAGCTTTATGGCACGCCGCCTTCATGGCCGACCCCCACGCGTGGTGTGAGCGAAATTCGTCTGGCACTGCGGTTCCGCTCGAATGATTCTTTGCTCCGCCATTTCAAGGACACCTCGACGCTCTATCTTGAAATCGTCGATTATCCCGGCGAATGGCTGCTTGATTTACCGATGTTGGCGCAGGATTACCTGAGCTGGTCTCGCCAGATGACGGGGTTGTTGCAAGGCCAACGTGCGGAGTGGTCTCTAAAATGGCAGGAACTGTGCGCCGGGCTGGATCCATTGGCGCCTGCAGATGAGAATCGGCTGGCCGCGATCGCGCAAGCCTGGACCGACTATCTTCACCAGTGCAAAAAAGAGGGGCTGCATTTCATTCAGCCGGGGCGTTTTGTTCTGCCGGGTGAAATGGCCGGGGCGCCTGCACTGCAATTTTTCCCATGGCCTGATGTTGATGCCTGGGGGGAATCAAAGCTGGCGATGGCCGATAAAAACACCAACGTCGGCATGCTTCGCGAGCGTTTCAACTATTACTGCGAGAAAGTGGTGAAGGGGTTCTACAAAAATCACTTCCTCAAATTTGATCGCCAGATTGTGCTAGTGGATTGCCTGCAACCGCTTAACAGCGGGCCGCATGCCTTTAACGATATGCGCCTGGCACTCACGCAGTTGATGCAAAGCTTCCACTATGGGCAGCGCACGTTATTTCGCCGACTGTTTTCGCCGGTCATCGATAAACTGCTGTTCGCTGCCACCAAGGCCGATCATGTGACCGTCGATCAACATGCCAATATGGTCGCGCTGCTGCAACAGCTGGTTCAGGACGCCTGGCAAAATGCGGCGTTTGAAGGAATCAGCATGGATTGTCTCGGTCTGGCGTCCGTACAGGCCACGCAGAGTGGGCTGATTGACGTCAATGGCGAAAAAATCCCGGCGCTGCGCGGCAACCGTCTGAGCGACGGTGAACCGTTAACGGTTTATCCCGGTGAAGTCCCTGCGCGTCTTCCGGGACAAGCCTTCTGGCAAAACCAGGGTTTTCAGTTTGAAGCGTTCCGCCCACAAATAATGAATGTTGACCAGCCGTTGCCGCACATTCGCCTGGATGCGGCGCTGGAGTTTTTGATTGGAGATAAATTGCGATGACGGAACCCTTAAAGCCCCGTATTGATTTTCCCGGCACGCTGGAGCAGGAGCGGGCCGAAGCCTTTAAAGCGGCTCAGGCGTTTAGCGGGCCGCAAGCCGAAAACTTTGCGCCAGCCGTGGCGGAAGAGTTGCTCTCTGATGAAGGACCCGCAGAGGCTGTCGTGGAAGCAGCGCTTCGCCCAAAACGCAGTTTATGGCGAAAAATGGTCACGGCAGGGCTGACCTTATTCGGCATCAGCGTTGTCGGTCAGGGCGTTCAGTGGACCATGAATGCGTGGCAAACGCAGGACTGGGTGGCTTTGGGCGGTTGTGCCGCCGGGGCGCTTATCATCGGTGCGGGTGTTGGTTCGGTCGCGACAGAATGGCGTCGCCTGTGGCGTTTACGTCAGCGCGCGCATGAGCGTGATGAGGCACGTGATTTATTTCACAGCCATGCGACCGGAAAAGGGCGCGCCTTTTGTGAAAAACTGGCGAGCCAGGCGGGCATTGATCAGTCGCATCCCGCTCTTCAGCGTTGGTATGCCGCAATTCATGAAACGCAGAGCGATCGCGAAATCGTTTCGCTCTACGCCTCTATCGTCCAGCCGGTTCTTGATTCCCAGGCTCGCCGGGAGATCAGCCGGTCTGCGGCGGAATCCACGTTGATGATCGCCGTCAGCCCTCTGGCGCTGGTGGATATGGCTTTTATCGCGTGGCGAAATCTGCGACTCATTAACCGCATTGCGAGGCTTTACGGTATTGAACTCGGATATTACAGCCGCTTGCGCCTGTTCCGTCTGGTGCTGCTGAACATGGCCTTTGCCGGTGCTAGTGAACTGGTACGAGAAGTTGGGATGGACTGGATGTCCCAGGATCTGGCTGCGCGGTTATCCACTCGAGCGGCTCAAGGGATTGGTGCGGGGCTGCTGACCGCGCGATTAGGGATTAAGGCGATGGAGTTGTGTCGTCCGTTACCCTGGCTAAATGATGACAAACCGAGGCTTGGGGATTTCCGCCGTGAACTGATCGGGCAGTTGAAAGAGACATTAAGCAAAAAGCCGCAGTAAAACGCCTAAAAAACACCTCGCTGTCAATATCTGTTGACAGCGATCTTCCAGCCAGACGATATCTGACTTATTATTTAAAGCTACTGGCTTAGAGAGTGAATTTCCCATGCGTCTGGAAGTGTTCTGTCAGGACCGTATCGGTCTGACCCGCGAGTTACTCGATCTCCTTGTTTTGCGTGACATTGATTTACGCGGCATCGACATCGATCCCATTGGACGAATTTATCTCAATTTTGCCGAAATCGAATTCAATACCTTTAGCAGCCTGATGGCGGAAATCCGCCGTATCGCTGGCGTTACGGATGTGCGTACCGTGCCGTGGATGCCATCTGAGCGTGAGCATTTGGCGCTGAGCGCGCTGCTCGAAGCGATGCCCGAGCCCTTTTTATCATTGGATTTGAAAGGCAAAGTTGAGCGTACCAACCTGGCGAGCTGTCAGCTTTTTGGCCAGAGCCAGGAAAAGCTTAGCAACCATCTTGCTTCGCAGCTGATTACGGGATTCAATTTTCAGCGTTGGCTCGACAGCAATCCGCAGAGCACGCTAAGCGAACACGTCGTTATCAACGGCCAAAATTTCCTGATGGAAATCACGCCGGTTCATTTGCAGGGCGAGAATGACACTGCGGTACTCACCGGTGCGGTGATCATGCTGCGATCCACCATTCGTATGGGACGACAGTTGCAGAATCTTTCCAATCAGGATGTGGGTGCATTTAGCCAGATGATTGCGGTGAGTCCGAAGATGCGACACGTGGTCGATCAGGCGCGCAAGCTGGCGAATCTCACCGCGCCGCTGCTCATTACTGGGGAGACAGGAACCGGCAAGGATCTGCTGGCCCATGCCGTTCACACGGCAAGCCCGCGAGCGGCGAAACCCTATCTGGCGTTAAACTGCGCATCCATTCCCGAAGATGCGGTCGAAAGCGAGCTTTTCGGTCATGCCCCTGAGGGGAAAAAAGGCTTCTTCGAGCAGGCCACCGGCGGTTCCGTTCTGCTGGATGAAATTGGCGAAATGTCACCACGTATGCAGGCCAAACTGCTGCGCTTCCTGAATGACGGGACGTTCCGCCGCGTGGGGGAAGATCACGAGGTGCATGTTGATGTCCGTGTGATTTGCGCCACGCAGAAGAATCTTGTTGAATTGGTTCAGAAAGGGGTGTTCCGCGAAGATCTCTATTATCGCCTGAACGTGCTGACGCTGAATATTCCGCCGCTACGCGATTGTCCACAAGACATTATGCCGCTCACCGAACTGTTCGTGGCGCGTTTTGCCGACGAGCAGGGGGTGCCGCGTCCGAAGCTCTCCGCCGATTTGGGTACAATGCTGACGCGCTATAACTGGCCGGGTAATATCAGGCAACTGAAGAATGCGGTCTATCGGGCACTGACCCAGCTTGAAGGGTATGAATTACGCCCGCAGGATGTCCTGCTGCCAGATTATGATGCCGGAACCCTGGCGGTTGGCGAAGAAGCGATGGAAGGATCGCTGGATGATATTACCAGCCGTTTTGAACGCTCGGTGCTGACCCAGCTTTATCGTAACTATCCCAGCACGCGTAAACTGGCGAAGCGATTAGGTGTTTCGCATACGGCTATCGCCAATAAGCTGCGTGAATACGGTTTGAATCAGAAGAAAACAGACGAGTCATAAAAGTAAAAAGCCTCCAGATGGAGGCTTTTTTTTCGCTTACGCTTTTAAGACTTCCAGCGCTGCAGTGTAATCCGGTTCGTTGGTGATCTCGTTAACCAGTTCACTGAAAACAACGGTGTCGTTTTCGTCGATGACCAGTACCGCACGCGCGGTCAGGCCTTTTAGAGCGCCTTCTGCGATCCCTACGCCGTAGTTTTCGACAAAATCCTGGCTACGCAGGGTAGAAAGGGTGATGACGTTGCTCAAACCTTCTGCACCGCAGAAACGGGACTGGGCAAACGGCAGGTCAGCGGAAATGCACAGCACCACGGTGTTGTCCATTTCAGTCGCCAACTGGTTAAATTTGCGCACGGAAGCTGCACAAACGCCGGTATCAATGCTTGGGAAAATATTCAGAACTTTGCGTTTGCCAGCAAACTGGCCCAACGTTACATCAGACAGGTCTTTCGCTACGAGGGTAAAAGCCTGCGCTTTGCTGCCAGCCTGTGGAATAGAGCCTGCAACAGTAACTGGGTTGCCCTGAAAATGAACGAGTTGTGACATAGATATCTTCCTGTTTACAAATAGTTAACGTCGTAGGTAGTGTATGACATCAGCAGATAACACGGCAAACCAAATTTGCCTTACAGGAGCGAGTGATGAGAAACGTCAAGGTCTATGAAGAAGCATGGCCATTGCATACCCCGTTTGTGATCTCTCGTGGCAGTCGCAGTGAAGCGAGCGTCGTGGTTGTCGAAATTGAAGAAGATGGCATAAAGGGCGTGGGGGAATGCACCCCGTATCCGCGCTACGGCGAGAGTCTCGCATCCGTTATGGCACAAATTATGACTATCCTGCCTGACCTTGAAAAAGGCGTGACGCGTGATGCTTTGCAACGACTTTTGCCCGCAGGTGCAGCGCGTAACGCCGTGGATTGCGCACTCTGGTCGCTGGAAGCGCAGAAAAATCATCAGACGATTTCCGGCGCAGCGGGTGTGGTTTTACCGCAAACCATCGTCACGGCCCAAACCGTCGTGATCGGCGAGCCCCAACAGATGGCCGCCAGTGCGAAAGCATTGTATGAGGCTGGAGCGCGTTTGCTGAAGGTGAAAATAGACGATCATTTAATCAGCGAACGCATGGTGGCGATTCGTGGCGCGGTCCCTGATGCAACGCTGATTGTTGATGCCAATGAATCCTGGAAAAGTGAAGGCCTGGCCGCTCGCTGCCAGCTGCTCGCGGATCTGGGGGTGGCTATGCTCGAGCAGCCATTACCGGCGCAGGATGATGCTATGCTAGCGAACTTTATCCATCCGTTGCCCATTTGCGCGGATGAGAGTTGTCATACACGCGAAAATCTGGCGAGCCTGAAAGGGCGCTATGAAATGGTTAACATCAAGCTTGATAAGACGGGGGGCTTAACCGAAGCGCTCGCGCTGGCGGAGCAGGCGCGTGCAGAGGGGTTTGCACTCATGCTGGGCTGTATGCTTTGCACCTCGCGCGCCATAACGGCTGCGCTTCCCCTGGCGGTGCAGGTCAGTTTTGCGGATCTTGATGGGCCTACCTGGCTGGCCGTAGATGTCTCACCGGCGCTGAATTTCACCACCGGCACGCTTCATCTCTGAGATTGCCAGCGCAGAAGACCCGTCATGGCTTCGAGGTATTTCTCGCTCGCTTCGTCAGATGAGACGGGCGGGAATTCCGCAGTGATGCAGTGGAGGCCGAGATCGGCGCACCAGCTACCAAATGAGCCAGGCGTTTCGTAGCCCACGCTCGTCACCACCGGTAGCGAAAACGCCTCGCCCAACCATTCGCCTAACTCCGTATGACGGGGATCTTCGATGCAAGCCAACGGATCGTGAAACGTAACAACCCATGCGGGATGAAGGTGATGGATTAGCTGGCACAACGCTTGAGTTTCCGGTTCTGAGCCGGGCTTTTCGCCGGTCAGTAGCACCACGTCTCGTTCTTCAGCGGCACTGTTCCAGCGGTATACCGTTTCGCCTGCGCGCCAGTTGGCCGCCGGGAAATTACGGTTGAGATCGACGCCGCGCGCGTTGGCGCGCAATCCCAATTGACAGCCATCCGGGTTGACCGTCAGCACCACATGATGACGACGTCGCTCAGGGGCCAGCGTTCGCAGCGCGCAGGAGAGTGTCACAATCGATGAATTTTCATCCCCGTGCGTACCCGCGATAATCAGTCCACTGTGGCGATCGGCCTGTGGCGCGGGGAACCAGATCAGCGGGGCGCCCAAAAAAGAGCGGCCATAGTGTTCGGTTCCACGTGGAAATACGCCACGTTCCGTTCTTGGGCGGTTGGGTGACATACGAAATCCTGATAAAGGGCTAATGACTGCCAGTGTTGTGTAAAACTCGCTGTTAATCAAATAGTTTCAGCGTGAGGAGAAAATAGCCAGATATCACCTTTCCGCGGTAAGAAGTTTGCATTTCTCTGTTTTGAAACAAATAATTACGCATCTGCTCGTCACCGACCTTTTAAAGGGGATCTTATGAAGCATCCTGTCTCGCTGCTCTGTACCGCGCTTTGGCTGTGCGGACTCTCATCGTTTTCTCATGCGGCTGATGTTCCTTCGGGAACCGTACTGGCCCAAAAACAGGAGCTGGTGCGTCATATTAAAGATGAGCCAGCATCGCTCGACCCCGCTAAAGCCGTAGGGTTACCAGAAATTCAGGTTATCCGGGATCTGTTTGAAGGCCTGGTGAATCAGAACGAAAAGGGCGCGTTGATTCCAGGTGTCGCATCAAAATGGCAGAGTAATGACAACCGCACCTGGACGTTTACCTTGCGCGATAACGCAAAGTGGTCTGACGGTACGCCGGTGACGGCAGAAGATTTCGTTTACAGCTGGCAGCGTCTGGTCGACCCTAAAACGACCTCACCGTTTGCATGGTTTGCGGCGCTGGCGGGGATCACTAATGCTCAGAGTATTATCGATGGTAAAGCGCTGCCTAATTCACTGGGCGTGACGGCTGTTGATGCCAAAACGCTGCGTGTACAACTGGATAAACCATTGCCGTGGTTTGCCAATCTGACGGCGAGCTTTGCTTTTTATCCTGTGCAGAAAGCCAATGTTGAAGGCAATAAAGACTGGACACGACCCGGCGCGCTGGTGGGTAACGGGGCGTATGTTTTAAAAGACCGCGTGGTGAATGAAAAACTGGTTGTTGAACCCAATACCCATTACTGGGATAACGGCAAAACGGTACTGCAAAAAGTGACGTTTGTGCCGCTCAACCAGGAGTCATCAGCCACGAAACGCTATCTGGCGGGGGATATTGATATCACCGAATCGTTCCCGAAAAATCTTTACCAGAAGCTGCTGAAAGACATCCCGGAGCAGGTTTATACGCCGCCACAGCTCGGCACATACTATTATGCGTTTAACACCCAAAAGGGGCCGACTGCGGATTCGCGTGTACGTCTGGCGTTGAGTATGACGATTGACCGTCGGATCATGGCTGAGAAGGTCCTGGGTACCGGTGAAAAACCGGCCTGGCACTTTACCCCTGACGTGACGGCAGGGTTTACGGCCGAGCCATCACCGTTTGAGCAGATGTCGCAAGCGGAGCTAAACGCGCAGGCAAAAATGCTGCTGCAAGCCGCAGGATACGGTCCGCAACGCCCGCTTAAACTCACGCTGCTTTACAACACGTCTGAAAACCATCAAAAAATCGCGATTGCGGTGGCGTCGATGTGGAAGAAAAATCTTGGCGTAGACGTGAAGCTGCAGAACCAGGAGTGGAAAACGTACATCGACAGTCGCAACACCGGTAATTTCGACGTGATTCGTGCGTCATGGGTCGGGGATTACAACGAACCTTCAACGTTCCTGTCGCTACTCACATCAACGCACACCGGGAATATTTCACGTTTCAACGATCCGGCTTACGATAAAATCATCAATCAGGCGACGCTGGAGACAACGGTAAAAGCGCGGAATGCGGATTACAATTCGGCAGAGAAAATTCTTGCTGAAAAAGCGCCGATTGCACCCATTTATCAATATACCAATGGACGTTTGATTAAGCCGTGGGTGAAAGGCTATCCGATAAATAATGCGGAAGACGTGGCTTATAGCCGGACGATGTATATCGAAAAGCATTAATTTATCAGCCGGCATAAATAAAAAAGCCCGTCAGAGAACGGGCAACATAAGCCAATGATTAATGCTGTGTTAACCCATCACGGAGGGTTACATTTTTCATCTTACGCGTTTTTTCACACAGCAATAGCTGACAATTCCGGTAGGTGAAACAAAGGGTTATACGTGCATCATGGCGCGTCAATCGAAGGATAAAGCCAGTTCTCGAGGAACGCCGCTAAATGCCACATTTGCCCGCTAAAAATAAACCACAAACCAAATATAATTATCACTAAAATAATTAGGATGAGTATTACTTCTGTTTTTTCCATAGCAAAAGCTACCCACCTGAAATCCGTTTATTTAAGCGGGGCATTGTAACGAGGCTTTTATCATTACACCAGTTCTTAGGCTGCCAACACTTTATTCCGTCCATCATTTTTAGCGCGGTACAGCGCGTCATCAACCCGTTTAAAAAGCTCATCAATGCTTTCATCGGGATTGTGCCGTGCAACACCGATACTCACGGTAAAGCGCGGCAGACCAGGAATTGCGATGCGTGCAACCGCAGCGCGAATGGTTTCGGCAACCTGCATTGCGATATCCAGCTGCGTGCGCGGCAACAGAATAACAAACTCTTCGCCGCCCCAGCGAAACACAAAATCATCCTTACGGCTGCAGGCTTCAAGCGTACGCGAAAGCGAAATCAAGACTTCATCGCCTTTAAGATGCCCAAACACATCGTTGATATTTTTAAAGTGGTCGGTATCGACCAGCAATAAGCTGAACTGGTCCTGAAGCGGTAAATGAGACGGGTTGGTTTGCTCGGTGATGCGGTAAAATTGCCGACGATTAAGCAAGCCAGTCATCGAATCTCGCATCGCGGCATGTTCCAGCTCCTGCTCCAGGCGCTTCTGCTCGGTAATGTCATGAACGATACACAGCATCAATTTATCGCCATAGATTTCAATCGGCCCAGCGTAAGTTTGCACATGCCGGGTTGACCCGTCCGCGAGGCGGTGAACAAAATTAAGCGGTTTATGCCCGCCGGGAAGGCGCGCAACCTCATTCATGATCGGTAAAATATCACGGCCTAACGTGTTTATTTCCCAGGTATGCTTGCTGCATATCGCATCATGGGTGTAGCCGTAGAAATTCAGGGCTGCCAGATTGGCATCCACAATTTGACCATCACGCGCGGTATCAATCAGCAACATCGGGGCGCTGTTTGTCAGAAAAAAACGGGCGTAAAAGCCCTGTTTTTTGCGCTGATAATTTGCCGACCGGCTGGCTTTAAGTCCCGTCGGCATTTGAGACGCAATGCCCTCAAATATAATCACGTCGCCAATATTTTCGTCATGAGCGAGTGACAGCCGACAGCTTAACGTCGTTTCTTGCTGGTCGCGCCAGACGGTCCAGACTTCGATGATATCCAGCTCAGATTTAAGATCCGGGACGTACATGGAAAGCAGATGCTGGGCATTTGCTGAAAAAACCCCGTTACGCATATCGTTGAGTGATTTATTCAGCATCAAGGCTGTCGCTGCTAAGTTAGCGAATATAACTTGCTCAGAAACGGATGAGACTAACCAAACGGGTGTTTTAATAAAATTGAGCGCTTCATAGCTGGGTAGCGACATAGAGTGTTCCCGATCATCAGTACCGCTGCCTGATGTCCACGACGGAATGAACACGCGTGGGCTTTATTGAAACATACTCTACTTATTCACATCAGGCATGATTTTTTTGTGAATTGTGGGGAAGGTCCACGTGATTTTTGCCAATGGGTATGATTTGTTTATCGGACTTGTTTTGTAATACCAGCCAGGGAACTTGTTCGGCGGGTAGGGGGCGTGAAAAATAATATCCCTGCAAATAATCACACCCCAGATTTGTCAGTATCTGTTGTTGTTCTGCCGTTTCAATTCCTTCTGCAACCACGACCATATCCATGGTACGGGCAACGTTAATTATGGTTTCGACAATTTTCTGGCTTTTATTGTTATCCAGCATGCTGTCGATAAAACTTTTATCAATTTTCAACTCTTTGGCAGGAAGGACATTTAACATGAGCAGATTAGAATACCCCGTGCCGAAATCGTCGATAGAGACAATAAATCCCGCTTGGCTAAAGGCATTTAACAATTCGATGCTACGTTCGAGATTTTTAAGCGCGGTGCTTTCGGTGACCTCAAGAATCAGTCGTGAAGGCTCAAGGTTATATTTTTGAATGGTGCTCGTGATTATCTCAAATATATCCTGTTGCTCAAATTGAACAGGAGACAAATTAAATGAAAGTGTCCACTGACCGAAGCCTTGCTCCGTCCAGAATCGCAGTTGCCTGCAGGCTTGTTCAATCGCCCAGACGCCAACGGGAATGATTAAACCTGTTTTTTCCAGCGAAGGTAAAAAAACAGCCGGCAGAAGCACACCTTGCTCAGGATGATGCCAGCGGATCAGGGCTTCAAAACCGTGAATCTCATTAGCGTCGGCAAGATAGGTAGGCTGATACCACAGCTCAAACTGTTCGCGCTCAAGCGCCTGGGTGAGATCCTGTAGAAATGAGGGTTCCGCCGTTATACTTTTCGACATCTCAGGGCGGTAAATTGCCCAGCCGTTACGTCCCTCTTGCTTAATGTGGTACATCGCCGCATCAGCTTTAAATTTGAGTTCATGGAGCGTTTCACCGTGCTGGGGGTAGAGGCTGACACCGACACTCAGCGTGACATTGATCGCATGACCACCGATCGCAAAGGGGCGTCGAATCTCATCCAGAAGAGTCATTGAAAGCGTCGTTATTTTTTCGTCATCACAGTCGGGCACAAGCAGAATAAACTCATCACCGCCGAGTCTGGCGAGGGTCATACCCGGCACCAGCCGGGCAGTAATGCGCTGAGCCACGTTGATTAACAGTTCATCGCCCACCTGATGCCCCCAGGCATCATTAATCAGCTTGAAATGGTCTATATCAAGAAACATGACCGCAAACTGTTTTTTATTCAGCAACGAGGTATGCAAGCAGTCCTGGAGGCTGATGTCCATTTGATGGCGATTAGCAAGCCCCGTCAGGGCATCGAACCGAGCCTGTAGCTCAAGTTGCTTGTTTAACTGGCGCAAATTATCCGTCAGGCGCTGAGTGCGGAAATGAGAGTCCACCAATGAGATAATGAGCATAATCCCCAGCAGAACGAGCGTTGTGGACGAAACCCAGATAGAGAGATCCAGTTCGCCTACACCGCCAGACAGGGTGTGTACGTCATGCTGAAAATCAGCCGCGCTCATTCCGGTGTAATGCATTGCGCTGATGGCGAGTCCCATCACGATAGCTGCCGCAATACGGTTGATAAACACACCTTTATGTCGGTGGCGTAAGTGGAAGGCGAGCCAGAGCGCCGCGCCGGAGGCGACGATTGCAATCAACACTGAAATCAGAACGATAGTCATATTCCAGATAATTTGATCGTGGAACATTAACGCGGCCATCCCGATATAGTGCATAGCAACGACGCCCGCGCTCAGTATCAACGTGGAAAACAGCCAACGGAAAAGAGAAAGGGCGTTACCGGGTACCGCAATATGAATCGCGCTGGTCGAGGCCAGGATAGCGACGCCTAGCGAGGTGGCGGTGAGCCAAAAATCATAGCTCATGGCCATTGGCATTTTCATCGACAGCATTCCGATGAAATGCATAGACCAGACGCCAATTCCCAGGGTAATTCCGCCCGCCATTTGCCACCAGAACGCGGCTTTACGGCTAGCGCCAGAGATTTTCCCTGCACTGTCTAATGCGACAAATGACGCGATAAAGGCCACCAGGAAAGAGATGGCGATAAGGACAGGGTCCCAGGACACATCCAGCATTATGTCATCCCATGCTATAAAAATCGGTATGAGTTCATTCGGTGCACGATTCAACACCGCTACGCTTACTTTAACTAATTCCAAGATTAGTTGCTTATCTAAAATCAACAACAAACAGGTTAATATTTTGCACCATGAATACGTGCAGAATATATTCTTCTATTTTCATTTTAGTGATGCTACATGATGTTAATGATTAGTTTCACCTCTTCTTAATAAAGCGCTTTTGATTATTAGTTAGTTTGGCTAATCAATCTTTCATTATCACCTGAAATAACAGTGTAATAGCATTTATGGCCTTGCTGTGGTTATCGTAAAGGTTATTGCTCTGACTTAAGGTAAATCCGTGATTTCAGTGTGCAAATAGCAAATACCACTAAAAATAGGTGGAAAAAGAAAGGGCGAATGCTATAAACATAATACCTTCTCCAAAACGCTGCGTGGGATCAATTATGCTGAGAAATATTAGCGTAAGGACTTTTATTATTTACTTTTTGATGATTGTGCTTTTTATGATTGACGGATTAGTTTTTGTTTTATCAAAAAGCACAACACTTTTTATTGCAGTTAATATTGTTAATGTTCTTGCGGTTTTGTTGCTTTGGTCGTATATGACAAAATATCTTGTGACCCCCATCAATACGGTGAAAAAAAGTATCGAAGAAGTGACGTCAGGCAACCTTTCTGTTTCCATTCCTGAGTTTGGTAATAACTGCGCTGGACGATTAATTCCGGGTATCAATAGTTTATCCAGCAATATCGCCACACTGGTTCGCGAAATTAGGGCATCGTCGCATACCGCGATGACCTTATCTGAGCAATTGTCATCCCGTAGCGCCCAACTCTCGGTCAAAACAGAGCAGCAGTCCGCCTCACTGATCCAGACTGCGGCCAGCATGGAGCAAATGGCAGCAAGCACCCGGAATAATGCAGACAATACACGGCTGGCCAGCGAGCGCGCGAATCTCGCGACCGTCCAGGCACGCAAGGGTGGGGAGTTAATGGGGCAAGTTGCGCACAACATGCAATCCATTACCGAATGTGCCCAGCAAATGACGGAAATCATCACCCTGATTGACGGCATCGCTTTCCAGACCAATATTCTGGCGCTGAATGCGGCGGTAGAAGCGGCCAGAGCGGGCGATCATGGCAAAGGTTTTTCAGTGGTAGCCGGAGAGGTGCGTAATCTTGCGCATCGTAGCGCCGAAGCGGCAAAAAGCATTAAATCGCTAATTGATGTCACCAGCAATAATGTCACTCAGGGCGTAACTGTCGTGTCGGAAGCTGAAAAGAATATGCACGAAATTGTTAACGGCTCCGGGCATGTCAGCAAACTGATGGATGAGATATCGGCGACAACCGCTGAGCAAGAAAAAGGAATCACACAAATTACGCAGGCGCTTTCCGAGCTCGAACGCGTGACGCAGAGCAACGTGGCGATGGTCGATGAGTTATCGGGCTCCTCGGATGTGCTGAAAAACCAGGTCATCGAGTTACAGGCGCGCACCCGCAACTTTAGACTCGAAGAAAAGGATGAATTTACGGGCCAGGCGCGACAACGTTCTCCCTCGGCAATCTTCCCTCGACGAGCCGAACAAGTGTATTAATAGAGAGAAGCCTGGTTCGCCAGGCTTTTTTACGTTTTGAGAAACAATTTATCAGTAGATTCAGCGCACTGGCACGCTTAAATGTTGAATAACATTTTGTGACGGCTAGACTGACAACCATGATTTCGAAATGGTGGAGGCGCTGTGGAAGGCATTAAAGGATCCGAGGTTAACGTTCCGGACGCGGTGTTCGCGTGGCTGCTTGACGGTAAGGGTGGGGCGCGGCACCTGGAAGATAACGATGTCATCGACAGTGAACATCCTTGCTGGTTACATCTGAACTATACGCATCCTGACAGTGCGCAATGGTTGGCTTCAACCCCGTTGCTCCCCAATAACGTACGTGATGCTCTGGCGGGCGATAGCGTGCGGCCTCGCGTCAGCCGTCTTGGCGATGGCACCCTTATTACACTGCGCTGTATTAATGGCAGTACCGACGAACGCCCCGATCAGCTGGTTGCCATGCGTCTTTATATGGACGAACGCCTGATTGTGTCCACGCGGCAACGCAAAGTGCTCGCGCTTGATGACGTGGTTAACGATCTCAAAGAAGGCACAGGGCCCGCCGACTGCGGTGGCTGGCTGGTCGATGTCTGCGATGCGCTGACCGATCATGCGAGTGAATTTATTGAAGAGCTGCACGATAAGATTATCGATCTCGAAGATAATTTGCTCGATCAGCATATCCCCCCGCGGGGTTCTCTGGCGTTGCTGAGAAAACAGCTGATTGTGATGCGTCGCTATATGACGCCCCAGCGCGATGTCTATGCTCGCCTGGCCAGCGAGCGCCTGAGCTGGATGACCGACGATCAGCGCCGCAGAATGCAGGATATTGCCGATCGCCTGGGCAGAGGTCTGGATGAAATTGATTCCTGTATCGCCCGTACGGCGGTGATGAGTGATGAAATTGCGCAGGTGATGCAGGAGTCATTGTCGCGCCGAACCTACACCATGTCGTTAATGGCGATGGTCTTTTTACCCAGCACATTTTTGACTGGACTCTTTGGCGTCAACTTAGGCGGTATTCCAGGCGGCGGTTATCAGTTCGGCTTTTCGGCTTTTTGCATCATGTTAGTTGTTTTGATAGGGGGTGTTGCGTGGTGGTTGCATCGTAGTAAATGGCTGTAAATTTACGTTTTTCTCGCGTTGACTCCGCTTCAAAACGCTATTTTATTTGAGCGAAGTCAATAAACGTTTACCCCTTTCGGTGCACTATCACTCCCGCAGGTGAATGCAACGTCAAGCGATGGGCGTTGCGCTCCATATTGTCTTACTTCCTTTTTTGAATTACTGCATAGCACAATTGATTCGTACAATGCCGACTAAATTAGTCGGCTTTTTTTTTGCCTGTAGGATCTCAGCGTCTACCCTAAGAGAGTCAAGCCGATAAACTGGAGGGTAACATGAGTGCATTATTAGCATTGCTCCACGGGCAAACGCCGCTATCCAATTCCATCCCCACTGAACCGGTACCAATCCCCGATCCTATTCCTCGTCCGCAACCCATGCCGGACCCGCCGCCAGATGAAGAACCGATTAAATTGTCGCATCGGTCACGGAGATCTGCGAGGATACGCGCCAAATGACTGTGATTTTTTACCTTGAGACTACATTGTGACCGCTTTTTCTACTCTGAACGTTCTGCCTGCCGCCCAACTCGATAATCTTAACGAGTTGGGTTACCTCGCGATGACCCCTGTACAAGCGGCCGCTCTTCCGGCGATCCTGGAAGGACGTGACGTTCGCGTGCAGGCCAAAACCGGCAGTGGGAAAACGGCCGCATTTGGTCTTGGGCTTTTACAGCAAATTGACGCTGGTCTATTCCAGACTCAATCGCTGGTGCTGTGTCCAACTCGTGAACTCGCCGATCAGGTGGCTGGTGAATTACGTCGTCTGGCGCGTTTTCTGCCGAACACTAAGATTCTGACGCTATGCGGCGGCCAACCGTTTGGCGCTCAGCGCGATTCACTCCAGCATCCGCCGCACATTATTGTCGCCACGCCGGGGCGTTTACTCGATCACCTGCAAAAAGGCACGGTTTCATTAGATGCGCTGCAAACGCTGGTGATGGACGAAGCCGATCGCATGCTGGATATGGGCTTTAGCGACGCGATTGACGAAGTGATCCGTTTTGCGCCCGCTACGCGCCAGACGCTGCTTTTCTCTGCCACGTGGCCAGAGGCGATTGCCGCCATCAGCGGACGCGTTCAGCAAAATCCCGCGACTATCGAAATTGATTCCGTCGATGCATTGCCATCCATTGAGCAGCAATTCTATGAGACTTCGCAAAAAGGCAAAATTCCGCTGCTGCAAAAGCTGTTGAGTCAACATCAGCCAGCGTCGTGCGTCGTTTTCTGCAACACCAAAAAAGATTGTCAGGCGGTCTGCGAAGCGCTTGAAGAGGCAGGGCAGAGTGCACTGGCATTGCACGGTGACCTGGAACAACGCGATCGCGATCAGACGTTGATTCGTTTTGCCAACGGTAGCGCACGCGTATTGGTCGCAACGGATGTTGCCGCGCGCGGTCTGGACATCAAATCACTGGAGCTAGTGGTTAACTTTGAGCTGGCGTGGGATCCGGAAGTGCATGTTCACCGTATCGGGCGTACCGCGCGTGCGGGCAACAGCGGTCTGGCGATCAGCCTCTGCGCACCAGAAGAAGCCCAACGTGCCAACATTCTGTCTGAAATGCTACAGCTAAAACTGAACTGGATGAGTGCGCCGAGCAACGTCGGTATTGTCCCACTCAAGGCGGAAATGGTGACCCTGTGTATTGATGGCGGTAAAAAAGCCAAAATGCGTCCAGGTGACGTATTGGGCGCGTTGACCGGAGATATGGGCTTTGATGGGGCGGATATCGGCAAAATCGCTGTGCATCCCGCGCATGTCTACGTCGCGGTTCGTCAGTCTGTGGCGAATAAAGTTTGGAAGCAATTGCAGAACGGTAAGATCAAAGGCAAAACTTGCCGGGTTCGCTTGCTGAAATAAGCCATAAAAAAAGCGTCTCAGATGCGCTATCTGAGACGCCATACTCTTACTTCACTTCACTTCACTTCACTTCACTTCACTTCTACTTCACTTCGACGATATTCAGTCTCATCTCATCAAGCTGCGAATCATCTTCTTCCGGCTGCCAGCCAGCTGGCTGCATCGGGATATCCTCACGGTCAAACGCCAAATCGCCACCCGCCACGACTTCAGAACCGTGTTGAATCCCTTTGAAATCGAACAGCTCAACGTCACTCAGATGTGAAGGGACGACGTTTTGCATCGCGCTAAACATGGTTTCGATGCGGCCAGGATAACGTTTATCCCAGTCGCGAAGCATGTCGCCGATGACCTGGCGTTGTAGATTCGGCTGCGAACCGCACAGGTTACAAGGGATTATCGGATACTCACGCGCTTGTGCAAAACGCTCAATATCTTTCTCGCGACAGTACGCCAGCGGACGGATGACAATGTGCTTCCCATCATCGCTCATCAGCTTCGGTGGCATGCCTTTCATTTTGCCGCCGTAGAACATGTTCAGGAACAATGTCTGCAGAATATCGTCGCGGTGATGGCCCAGTGCGATTTTGGTCGCGCCAAGTTCCGTCGCAGTACGGTAAAGAATGCCGCGACGCAGACGTGAACACAGTGAGCAGGTCGTTTTGCCTTCTGGGATCTTATCTTTAACGATCCCGTAGGTATTCTCTTCGACGATTTTATATTCAACGCCCTGTTGCTCAAGGTATTCCGGCAGAATGTGCTCAGGGAAGCCAGGCTGTTTCTGGTCCAGGTTGACGGCCACGAGAGAAAATTTCACCGGTGCGCTTTGCTGCAGATTGCGCAAAATCTCCAGCATCGTGTAACTGTCTTTACCCCCTGAAAGGCAAACCATGATGCGGTCACCTTCTTCAATCATATTGAAGTCAGCAATCGCCTGGCCCACGTTACGGCGCAAACGCTTCTGTAATTTGTTCAGGTTGTATTGTTCTTTCTTGGTAATTTCTTGATTCTGTTGCATGTATTCTTTACTCAAATATCAAATGGGGCACCAGTGGGACAAATCCATTTTAAGCCAAGCGTTGGGTTCAGCATTGCCACCTGTTCGCTATTCAGCGCTTCTATCCATGTAGCATAGATTTCATACACCCTCTGCGCATTTTCGTGCCCCATCGGATTGGTAATAAAAGACGGGTTAGCGCCTGCGGATAACAACCAGCATGCGAAAGTGTGCGGTGTATGGTACGGATTGCGGCGGCGAATGCCAGCACGTTTTACAGCAGAGTTCCATCGTATGCCAATACGGCTCAGTGAGGAATAAGGTTTTGGGGTGCGATTCTCTTTCTCAAACCCTTTTGGAACTGATCTTACGGGGTGAAAACAAGTGACGAACCCAAAGCAGTGATATCCGTCAGCGTTCAGGAGGGCGGGCAGTTTCGTTTGTACTATATTCAAACGACGGATAAGACGGAGTCAGTCTTGACGGCATAAAAACATCGGGCATTAACGTGTTTAGCTTTTTGAGGTCCTATGAAATTTCCTGGCATCCCGGAAAATGAGGAAGAACGATTAAAATCCCTTTATCTGGCAGACCTTCTTGATACAGGTGCTGATGAACGTTTTGATCGCTTAACCCGCATCGCAAAGAAAATTTTTCAGGTACCTGTCGTACTGATAAGCCTACTTGATCGCGATCGCCAGTGGTTGCTGGCGTGTGAAGGGCTAGGTACTCGTGAAACGCCCCGCAACATCTCCTTTTGTGGTCATGTCATTTTGCAGGAAGGCCCCTTTATTGTTAACGATGCAGTTAATGATGAACGTTTCCATGATAACCCTCTGGTTATCGGTGAGCCTTACATACGATTCTACGCCGGTTATCCTGTCCATCTCCCTGATGGAGGGGTTGCTGGTGCACTGTGTCTGATTAATACCAAACCACGTGGCTTTAACGACGATGATATTGCCTCACTTCGGGATTTGGCCTTTATTGTGGAGGACGAATTCAAGGTGATTGGCATGGCCATGACCGATAGCCTGACAGGCATATCTAATCGCCGTGGCTTTTACACCACGGGCGAAAAAAGATTTCGCAACCTTGATAAAGAGAATGCAGCATTCAGCCTTATCTTTTTTGATCTTGATAAATTCAAACCCATCAACGATCTCTGGGGACACGCTGAAGGTGATGAGGTATTGAAAGTATTCTCTGCGCTGTTGTACCAGCATCTTGGTCCCGGAGATATCGCAGGGCGTCTTGGAGGGGATGAATTTGCCGTTCTCATTACTCACCAGACTCAGGCTGACTCTTTTTTGCAAGGTCTGCGAAGCAGTGTGAATGATTACAACAGAGAGTCTGGCAAACCCTACAACATTAATTATTCCTATGGAATGCTGCACAGTGGTACGGGCCGATACGCGTCGCTAGGGGAGATGCTTAAAGAAAGCGACGAGGTGATGTACTCGGCAAAGCGACGAAAGAAGATATAAGCATAAACGGGTCACCGCTTGCCTGGGTACATTCCGTAGTCAGGTGAGCTAGTTGACCGGGTCTGGGCTATTTTATTCTCTTTATACTCATTTGCGACAGACCGCAGGATTGAACGTCACGACAGCATTCAACAAGACATTTATTAGTCCTTAACCTAAATATTATCCCGATATGAAGATAGATGACGGCCATCGGTGAGGTTATTGAGTCCCGTATTCAGGACTCATTGACCGATCGGGTTTTTTCATCATTCAGAGCGGCGGGGGGTAACAATTAATGACTGTGTTTTTGAAGCGTTGCTGATTATACTGTTCATAATTGCATCGCGCAGAGCGAGAATATATTCTTTGAAATTTAAAATTATTAATATTAAGTTTTTCTTAAGGTTTTTGTTGTAACATATCTAAATAACGTGTTTTTGCAAGTTATAGAGAATATATCGGTGACGCGAAGCGCATAGGCGACGTCCTCTCATCTCGTCATTGTTGAATCATATTGAGTCATTGGAATGTTATGTATTTCGTGTAAAAGCAAGCCAGATAATGAGTTTAATGTCATGTGTTAAATTATAATCCGGCGAAGTGTTTTTTGCTGTCGACTACCATTTTTAACGTAACTATGGAAGGACCCATAACGTATCTCTTAAAGGTTATAGTAATGTACTCCGCTTCTCAGTGTCTTAAAGAAATTCATTATCTGAATCTATCGTATCTTCTTCTTATTCAACGGATTTCCAATTGCGATGAACCCGCCATCTTCTCTGGAATTAATGCGGAGTTAGCAAAGGTTCTGCAAAAACTGTCCTTATCAAAGCTTGTTGCGTTGGCTGAGACAAATCAACTGCTTATTACTCTCAGGCCAGACATCATGGCGCAAAGATTGGGCGTACCAACAACGTAAATACCCAGTCAAAACAATGGGCTGATTTAAAAAAGAACCATGAGGAATCTAAGCAGAATATGCGATCTGCAATCCTCAAAGGGATATTTCTGGCAATGAAAAAATAAAATCAAAATAATTGACAATAAAATTATAATAGCACTGTGAATTTCCAGGCTTTATGAGCGAAAACATCAATCTCATTTTTACTTGCTATTTTTAATGGGTGAATAATGTGAGGTTTTCAGGAATCGAGCTGAAAAAGCGAAATTAATTGATGGCTAATATTTTGTCTGCTATTGAAATGGCAAATATTCATAATCAAGAGTGCTGTTGTTTTTTTGTTCAACTTACTGACTCTAAAGTGTATGTATTATCTTCTATTCAGCAGAGAATACATTGTGTGATTTATCTTAGGTCATTGTTTATAAATGATTATTTAATTTAGGGCTCAACATTGTCACGCAGGGGCCGATAACTACTCTCAGAACTAAGCTTAATGAGCTGAAAACGTATTATCTCACTGCCATGTCAAACAAGGGGAGCATTGTGTCTGTAAGACGTTTTTCTTTAATCGTATTAATATTTTTACTGGGTATTTTCCTCGTTAGTTCAGCGTCCAATCTCTGGTCACTCACGCGGAGTAATGATTCCCTTGATCGGGTAAACAAAGAAATCCGCGTGGTTCTTTCGGTGATTGACCCTATCAATCACAGCAGAACACTGCGCGTGAAATTATCTGAAGCAATGATTTATATGTCCCTTGGCGATAACGTAAAAGCGGAATCGTCAATTAACAGTGCCATAAGCGTGAAGGAGAAAGCCGTTGCTGCCTTCCAGCACTATGAGTCGGCTACTCATATTGCGGGAGAAGACGCATTATCGGAGCCTTATAAAAAAGCCTGGACACGTTACCTTGATGAAGGTTTAACTCCGCTCATTGCCGCAGTAAAGGATAAAGATACCGCGCGCTTTAACCAGTTGATGGCTACCACGGTTCCTGCGCTTGATCGTGAGTTCGAAATTACCCTGGATAAATTGCTTTCCTTCCGTGAGAGTTATGCGAAACAGCTTAATCAGGAAGCTCAAAAAAGGTTCTTAAACAGCATCTTGAGTATTACTGTTTTTGCCTTGATTTTTACCATGGTAATGATCGCCATCTTTATTTTAATCCGACGTCGTCTTCTTTCCCGACTTGATTCGGCAAAACAACATTGCGAGAAAATGGCCGCCGGAGAATTGCATCTTCCTCTCGATACGGGTTCAAAAGATGAAATTGGCGGAATGCTCGCTTCTCTGGAAGAAATGCGTCTTTCCCTTACCGACATAATTTCGCAGGTGCGCCATTCGAGCCAAAGTGTGGCTTCTGCTTCCGAGGAGATTGCAGCGGGCAATACCGATCTTTCTGCACGAACGGAGGCTCAGGCGGCCTCGCTTGGTGAAACAGCGGCCAGCATGGAAGAACTGACGTCAACGGTTAAACACACCTCTGAAAATACCCGCCAGGCCGATATCCTTGCAGGAAATATGCGTACCGTTGCACAGGAAGCCAATACCATTGTGGGTACTGCTGTAACGTCAATGAAAGAAATTGAAGCGAGTTCTGAGAAAATAGGATCAATTATTGGTCTCATCGAGGCTATAGCCTTCCAGACTAATATTCTGGCGCTCAACGCTGCCGTTGAGGCTGCACGCGCAGGTGAGCAGGGGCGCGGCTTCGCTGTTGTAGCAACTGAAGTACGAAATCTGGCGCAGCGGTCATCGATGGCAGCAAAAGAGATCAAAGAGCTTATTGAGCTTTCTGGAAAACAGGTGCTGCTGGGGAGCGAACGCGTTGAACAGACGGGTAAAAGCATGGAGAGAATTATTGGTTCAGTGAAACAAGTTTCAGAGCTGATGTCTGAGATTGCACTTTCAACCAATGAGCAAAGCCGTGGAATCGAACAGATAAACCAGGCGGTTGCTCAAATGGATACGGTGACCCAGCAGAACGCCTCGCTCGTTGAAGAAGCTTCAGCAGCGGCTAAATCTCTTCGGGATCAGTCTGAGGTGCTTAAAACCACGGTCTCTATATTCAAGCTGGCCTGATATACGTTTTCGGTTGCGTAAACCACCCCAAAAGACTCCACTTAACCGTACCTATAGCGACGGTTAAGTGGATATAGTCACCTCTTTCAAACGGATCACGACCATTCGCTGCCATGGATATGGGCAGGTTATCGGCGCGATGGATGAAAAGAGTGAACATGAAAAATGCGGCGGGGATAGCAGTTAGCGCCTCTGCCGTGACAACGACGTTTCACTTCGTTTGCAGACGATATATCCCTTCTACCTATAAATTTGCGTTATGGTAGTTACGCCATTCATTTGATTGGAGGGGATATCCCCAACATCCGTTTTCAGTGCCCGGTGTGTTCCAGCAAAAAGTTCTTCTTTACGTGTTTCAGCCTGGAACAGAACCATCCCCACGGAGCCGTATGTTCGTTATGCGGAACCAGAATGACCTCTTCGTCGTGTATTCCGAAACTCAAGCGCAGACGATGGTCAAAACCAGTGGTTTAACGTGAGGCCTTATTGGCCTCTGATTTTACCGATCGTAAAGAGGGCAGATAATGTCACAAAATCTGAATGCACAATGCCATTGCGGTGGAGTGAAGTTTACGGTTGAACTGGCTGACGGTTTTAATACCGTTCGCCGATGTAATTGCTCTTTTTGCCGTATGCGTGGCGCGGTGGTAGTGACAGCAACTTTATCAGGAATCAAAATTGTTGAAGGTAAAGACCTGCTGACGGAATATCGTTTTAACACACAAGAAGCCCGACACTTTTTTTGCGCTGTCTGCGGAATTTACACATTTCACCAACGCCGTTCGAATCCCGATCAATACGGTGTGAATGTCGCCTGCATCGAAGGGGTGAGTCCTTTTGATTTTACAGAAATAGGCGTGATGGATGGCGTGAATCATCCAAAAGATGGGACCAGCGACGGAGTAGTAGGTATTCTTTCTTTTCGAGCTGTGAAAAACCATCCTCAGTAATAAATGCTGGCACTACACTTTGACTTCAGTAAATTTTCCTTTAACCACGCCGTCATAGAATCGCCCTTTAGACACCACCTGCAAAAAATCGTTATAGATTCGGGCTGGCACGCGCTGGTATTGAAGTGTCCGGCGATCGACAAAGCGAATCTCAAGCGTAGCGCTACGCTCATCGTAGGCAATAGAGGCAATGCGTGACGATCTAACAGGGTGGTGGACCATGATAAGTTCTCCCTTACAGCTCAAAACAGGAGATTTATCATCTATCAGGTTGGCGTATCAGTGCAAGGTGAAATTCAGACTCTACATCTTTGAGTGCAGCAATAAGATATAGTCCACTGGCTGACTTATCACGTCTTGATGACAGATTAATTTATAACGGTTTTTTCAAACGCCTAACGTATTTCATTTTTACTCGGCGTAAAGAATTCTGTTTCTCTCCATAACGTAAGCTTATGCTGAATTATATATCTATTATAATTTTCTTATGCTGTTAGTCTTTTACTATCATGAAATGTGCGATTAGTGACGTGAATGATTTGCACGAAAGAATAATAAATAAAAATTATTCAATCGCCTTTGTGGGCGGTAGACTTAGCGCCGTTTTATGCCTTTAAGATTCTTTATCCGTGTAAAGGATGAGTGTGGTTTGTTGAATTAATAACAGTCATTTTATTTTTGGATAAGCCCGGAGTTGATACTCCGGGCTTTTTTTATTACTCGCTTGCGGATTTCTCTGCTTTTCCGGCCATCTGCGCCAGGAAGTCGTAGCGTTTTTGCAGATCCGCTGCCGCATCTTTCCAGAGTTGCTCAGCCACCTCAGGCTGCTGAGCATTCAGACGACGGAAGCGCTGTTCCTGGAGCAAGGTTTCGGCAAGTGCATCTGATGGTGGACGGGAGTCCAGCGACAGCGGCAGCTTGCCTTCATCCGCACGACGCGGGTCGAAGCGATATAGCGGCCAGAATCCCGTGGCGGTGAGCTGGCGCATCTGATCGTGGCTGAGCGCCAGATCGTAGCCGTGCTCTTCGCAAGGACTGTAGGCGATTATCAGAGAAGGTCCCGGATATGCTTCCGCTTCCTGAATCGCTTTGACCGTCTGATTAAGCTGTGCGCCCAGTGAAATCTGCGCGACATACACATGACCGTACATCATCATGCTCACGCCCAAATCTTTACGCGCTTTACGTTTACCGTGTTCACCAAATTTGGTTACTGCGCCCAGCGGGGTTGCTTTCGACGCTTGCCCGCCGGTATTGGAATAACACTGCGTATCGAGAACCAGAATATTGACGTTTTCGGTCAGGCTCAGGACGTGATCCAGCCCCCCAAAGCCGATATCGTAGGCCCAGCCGTCACCGCCAATCAGCCAGATCGATTTTTCTACCAGCGCGTCGGCATCCGTTAAGAGCTGTTCAGCGCCCTCAACGCCAGCCAGATACTGTCGCAGTTCGGCGACCTGTTCACGGCGAACTTCTGGTGTCGCGTCGCTGTGTAGCGCGGTGTTCAGCGCCTCTGGGATCTTATCGGCAAACTGCTCAAGCAAACGCATGACGCGGGCGCGATGCTGATCGACCGTCAGACGGAAACCCAAACCAAATTCGGCATTGTCTTCAAACAGCGAGTTCGCCCATGCCGGACCACGGCCGTTGGCGTCGGTGGTATATGGCGTTGAAGGTAAATTGCCGCCGTAAATAGAGGAACATCCCGTGGCGTTAGCGATCAACATGCGGTCGCCATACAGTTGGGTGAGGAGCTTAATATAAGGCGTTTCACCACAGCCCGAGCACGCCCCGGAATATTCAAATAACGGTGTAATTAACTGCGACGTACGGATATCAATACGTTCCAGCTTGCTGCGATCAATTTCGGGCAGGTCGAGGAAGAAATCGTAATTCACTTTCTCTTCTTCCACATGTTCCAGGCGCGACATCATATTGATGGCTTTAATCTCTGGATTTTGACGATCTTTGGCCGGGCAAACTTCGACACACAAATTACAGCCGGTGCAGTCTTCCGGAGCGACCTGTAAGACGTATTTTTGTCCACGCATATCGCGGGATTTCACATCCAGCGAGTGCAGGCTGGAAGGGGCGTTCTCCATCTCTTCTGGCGAAACAACTTTGGCGCGAATAGCCGAGTGCGGGCAGGCGGCAACGCAGTGGTTACACTGGGTGCAAAGCTCTTCTTTCCAGATAGGGATCGCTTCGGCGATATTGCGTTTTTCCCAGCGCGTCGTTCCCACCGGCCAGGTGCCGTCTGGCGGCAACGCGGAGACGGGCAGGGCATCGCCCAGACCCGCCAGCATAGCGGCGGTCACCGTCTTCACAAAATCAGGTGCGGCATCGGAAACGACCGGCGGTCGATTCGGACTTTCATCATTGACTGACTGCAGCGGGATCTCAGAAATCGATTCGCGCGCCAGCGCTAAGGCTTGCCAGTTGCGCTCGACCAGATCCTGACCCTTGCTGCTGTAGCTTTTGGCAATAGCACCTTGCAATGCCGCGAGTGCGCTATCACCCGGCAGAATATGAGTCAGATGGAAAAACGCCATCTGCATCACGGTATTAATACGTGCCGCCAGGCCACATTCGCGGGCAATTTTTGCCGCGTTGACGGTGTAGAGGCGGGCTTTTTTCTGATTCAGTACCGCCTGCACTTCGCGAGGTAGACGTGACCAGACTTCATCGGCGCTGTACGGGGTGTTAATCAGGAAGATACCGCCCGGTTTCAGGCGTTCAGCCATTTGGTATTTATCGATAAATTGCAGCTGATGGCAGCCAACAAAATCGGCTTGCGAAACCAGATAGGCTGAACGGATCGGCTGCTCGCTGACGCGCAGATGCGAAACGGTCAGACCGCCTGCTTTTTTGGAGTCATAAACGAAGTAGCCCTGCGCATACCACGGCGTTGAGTTACCAATAATCTTGATGTTGTTCTTCGTCGCCGAGACGCTACCGTCACTGCCCAGACCATAAAATAGCGCTTCGAGTTTTGCTTTCGATGGCAGCGGATCTTCAGGCAGAGGGAGCGATAGATTGGTGACGTCATCATAAATGCCGACGGTAAAGCGCGGTTTTGGCTTCGTGGCGTTTAGCTCGTTGAACACCGCCATCACGCAGTCGGGACCAAATTCTTTCGATGACAAACCGTAGCGACCGCCAATCACGCGCGGCAGCGTTTCGCGCTCGCCGGTATTGAATGCCTCGGCCAGCGCCGTCATGACGTCCAGATACAGTGGCTCCGCGTGAGCGCCGGGCTCTTTGGTGCGGTCAAGCACGGCAACAGAACGCACGCTTTCTGGCAGAACGGACAGCAAATGCTTCGCCGAGAACGGGCGATACAGACGCACTTTCAAGACACCGACTTTTTCGCCGCGAGAAAGCAGTTCATCGACCACCTCTTCACACGTCCCGATCGCGGAGCCCATCAGGACAATGACGCGCTCTGCCTGCGGATGGCCGTAATATTCAAACGGTTTATATTCTCGTCCCGTCGCGGCAGAGAAATCATTCATCGCCTGCTCGACATGGTCGTACACCGCGTTATACCAGGGATTTGTCGCCTCGCGAGACTGGAAATAGGTATCCGGGTTCGCTGACGTGCCGCGAATCACCGGGTGCTCTGGGTTGAGCGCCCGGGCGCGATGCGCATCGATCTCCGCCTGCGGCATCAACTCAAGAATTGTGCTGTCGGCCAGCGGCACGATTTTATTAATTTCGTGGGAAGTACGGAAACCGTCAAAGAAATGAATAAAGGGCACGCGGCTTTTGAGCGTCGCTATGTGCGAAATCAACGCAAAGTCCTGCGCTTCCTGCACGTTACTGGCGCAAAGCATCGCGCAACCCGTCTGACGGATGGCCATCACATCAGAGTGATCGCCAAAAATCGATAGGGCATGGGTCGCCACGGTACGTGCGGCGACGTGTAAAACAAACGGGGTTAACTGTCCTGCCAGCTTATACAGCGTGGGGATCATCAACAGTAAACCCTGGGAGGAGGTAAACGACGTAGACAGCGCACCGGTTTGCAACGCGCCGTGTACAGCGCCGATAGCGCCTGCTTCTGATTGCATCTCGACGACGCGAGGGACATCGCCCCAGACGTTTTTGAGCCCGTTGCCCGCCCAGGCATCTGCCTGTTCGGCCATCGTCGAACTCGGTGTAATAGGGTAAATGGCGATAACTTCACTGGTGCGAAACGCGACGGACGCGGCCGCGCCATTACCGTCAATAGTGATCATGTGACACCCTTACATTGCGCAAAAAAAGAGGGACCCGTGGAACGGCGACGAGTCCTGATAATTATTTCCTTATTTTAGCAAAGCTCAGCATTTGCGATTTTCGCTTTTGTGTCCTTGTTATTCACCGCAGCAATGAGCAGATCAAACTTATGTGATAAAAAGTGACAGAAAATGTTTCAGGAGTGCATAAATGCACACTGTCGCTCTCGACGGCGCGGCGTGTGATGCCTATGATGCATAGGTTTCGCAATTTAAATGGGGAAGAGAGAATGCGCGCAGCGTTTTGGGTAGGGTGTGCGGCGTTGTTGCTGTCAGCATGCAGCAATGAGCCGGTTCAGCAGGCGACAGCAGCACATGTTACGCCGGGTATGAAAGCCGCGATGTCCAGCTCCGGACAGGCGAGCTGTGCCATGGTGGGTGGTTCGTTATCCGCAGCTCGTCAGCTTGACGGTTCTGCCATTGGCATGTGTGCATTACCCAACGGCAAACGCTGCAGTGAACAATCGCTTGCCGTCGGCACGTGCGGAACGTACTGATTAATCAGCGCGTTTGAACATCAACGTTTGTTCTGCGGTTGCCAGCGTTAACTGATCTTCCGTGAGATCAACCTGCGCGCCTTTGCGCAGCATATTGCCGATCGTACTGTCCAATTCATTGAGCGCAGGGTCGGCACATAGTTTACGCGTCATCGCTAACGTTTTAACTTTTAGTTCGCCTTCCGACAGTTTCCCGTCACCATTAAAGCGGTTGCACATCACACCTGAAATCGCCATTTTATCGCCAAAAGTCATTTCTGGCGGTACGGCGCTGGGCTTCACTGCAACGCCATTAACACTCTCCAGTACAAATCTGTGACCCTGAAGTTGTTCCGGCTGCACAGAGGCTTTACCGGGATTCACACAGCCAGTCAGTGCCAGTGAAAACAGACCTACCGCAACGAGCTTTTTCATGTTTCTTCTCAAACTATCATTACTGTGAATATTTTTAACGATAGCGCGCAGGTTGTCTTGGGTGTTTATCCGAAAGTGCGAGGGGGGCCGGGCAGGTGTCATGCTACCCGGCACAGTGGAGATTAATGTGATTTAAAACCGGCGGCAGTCATTAGCACGCGGAAGACCATACCCACTGCCGCCAGAGCCAGCACGCTGCCGCCCCAGATAATGACCAGCCACATCAGGCGTTTCCAGACAGGTTGTTGCATCAGTGATAACCCTCCCCATGTTGGACTTTGCCGCGGAACACGTAATAGCTCCAGAATGTATAGACCAGGATGATAGGTATAATCAGTAGCGCGCCGACCAGCATAAAGCCCTGACTCTGCGGTGGCGCAGCGGCTTGCCACAGCGTTATCGACGGCGGAATGATATACGGCCATATGCTGATACCCAGCCCGCTGAACCCGAGGAAAATCAGCCCTAATGTTAGTACAAACGGCGTATTGTGGCTGTTCGCGTTGTTCAGGGTTTTCCATAATCCGCCGCTCAGAATGAGCACCAGCAGCGGAACCGGCATCAAGAAGTACAGGTTCGGCACGCTAAACCAGCGATCGGCAATACTTTGATGAGCCATCGGTGTCCAAAGGCTGATGACCGCGATGATCGCTAAAAGCACCAGCAGCAGCTGTTTTGACACTCGACGCATTCTGGCCTGCAGCGGGTTTTCACTTTTCATCACCAGCCAGGTGGCACCCAAAAGAGCGTAAGCGACCGTCAACCCGACGCCGCAGAACAGGTTGAACGGCGTCAGCCAGTCGAACGGCCCACCGCTATAGGCGCGTCCGGTGACGGAGAAACCATTAATCACCGCGCCGACCACGACACCCTGGCTAAACGTGGCAAGTATTGAGCCGCCAATAAACGCTTTATCCCAGAAAGGCCGGTGTGCGGGCGTGGCTTTAAAGCGAAACTCGAAGGCCACGCCGCGAAATATCAGGCCGATCAGCATCAGGCTAAGCGGAATGGTGAGGGCGTCGATAATCACCGCATACGCCAGCGGAAACGCGCCGAACAGCGCTGCGCCGCCGAGCACCAGCCAGGTTTCGTTCCCGTCCCACACAGGGGCGACGCTATTAACCATCACGTCGCGGTCCTCCGCGTCCTGCGTCGTCGGGAACAGAATACCGATCCCCAAATCGAAACCGTCCATCACGATATACATCAGCGTGGCGAATACGATGATAACGAACCAAATAACGGAAAGGTCGATCCCCATTATGGTTTCTCCTTAGTGACAAATTCTGTACTGGCGGCAGACAGCGGACGTGCGGGACGGCCATCATGTTCAGTGGCGAACGTTTCGTCTTCCTGCGGCCCTTTTTTGATAAGACGCACCATATAGCTGTACCCGACGCCGAACACCGACGTGTACACCACGAAAAAGGCCAGCAGGCTCACGCTCATATGCAAATCGCCATGTGCAGAGACCGCGTCTTTGGTGCGTTGCAGTCCGTAAACGACCCATGGTTGGCGTCCCACTTCGGTCGTCACCCAGCCGGCCAGAATCGCGATAAGACCAGACGGCCCCATCAGCAGGGCAAACCACAGGAACGGACGAGAGGTAAAAACGCGCTGTTTATACCGCAGCCACAACGCGACAGCGCCCAGCAACAGCATCAACATCCCGAGCCCCGCCATGATACGGAACGACCAGAAAACGATAGTGGAATTTGGACGATCTTCTTTTGGGAAATCCTTAAGCGCCGGAACTTGCTTGTCCAGGCTGTGCGTCAGTATCAGGCTGCCGAGCGCGGGGATTTCCAGACCATAGCGAGTCCGCTCCTGTTCCATATCAGGCCAGCCAAACAGCAGCAGCGGCGTGGGTTCACCGGGTGGGTTTTCCCAGTGGCCTTCGATAGCGGCAATTTTGGCGGGCTGGTGTTTTAAGGTATTCAGGCCATGCATATCGCCGACCATCGCCTGGATAGGCGCGACAATCAGCGTCATCCATAGCGCCATCGAAAACATATGGCGAATGGCGGGCGTGTTGTTACCGCGTAACAAATGCCAGGCTCCCGATGCGCCGACAAACAGCGCACTGCTCAAAAATGCCGCGATGGACATGTGCAACAGCCGATAGGGGAACGAAGGGTTGAACACCACGGCAAACCAGTCCACCGGTACGACGACGCCGTTGACGATTTCATAGCCCTGCGGCGTTTGCATCCAGCTGTTCGACGCCAGGATCCAGAAGGTAGAAATGATCGTCCCTAGCGCAACCATGCAGGTTGAGAAGAAATGCAGTCCCGGACCGACTTTGTTCCAGCCGAAGAGCATCACGCCCAGGAATCCGGCTTCGAGGAAGAATGCGGTCAACACTTCATAAGTGAGCAGCGGGCCGGTAATACTGCCCGCAAACTGTGAAAATCCGCTCCAGTTTGTACCGAACTGATAGGCCATCACCAGCCCAGAAACCACGCCCATGCCAAAGTTGACGGCGAAAACTTTTGACCAGAAGTGATAAAGCGATCGCCATACCGGATTTTTGGTTTTTAGCCAAAGACCTTCCAGTACGGCAAGATAGCTGGCGAGACCAATGGTGATCGCCGGAAAAATAATGTGAAACGACACGGTAAAAGCAAATTGTATCCGCGCTAAATGAAAAGCATCTAAACCAAACATGCACAGCCTCAATGTCAATCGGTGTGCTGTTATGGTATAGGGCGCAAAAGGGAACTATCAGAGTCAGAAAAGCGATATTTAGGTATAACAGTTTGCGAAAGTGAGAATCTTTACTAATCTGATATAGTCCTCGTGTGGTCAATAGGGCAATATGGACTGACTCATGGAATATAAAAAAATCATTTTTATGACGTTTATGCATAAAAAGGGTTGCGTTCTTTTCTGCAACGTGCGTTAATGTTTCTTCGGTTTGAATTCCAAAAAATATCTGACGTAGCATCTAAGCATTTCTCATCACGTTGTGCCTCTCCGCAGCCTCTTGGGTCTTTCTCCTACACTCTGATTAGTTTTGTCTCAGACCTCTATTGCCATAAAGGCCCATTAGCTATTTACGTTTTTACGTACAGGAGAATCATATGATTTCTTATATCCATTTCCGTTGTCCGTGCTGTCACGGCTCGCAATTCCGCACGTCTATTTTTGATGTGTCAGAAAAAAATCCACATGGCGCGAAATGCATTTTCTGCAAATCGTCTATGGTGACGTTGGATCATTTAGCTGCGGCGATGCATATCCAACAGCCGTCACTGGATTATCGCAAGTAATAAACGCTTAACGTATTCGATCATGAAGTCGTTTCAGAACCGTCTGTAGATAACTATAACAGTTCATAAAATCTGCCTTTTTTCTCCTGCTGATATACTATGGTGTGCAGCGAGGAGAGACCGATGAAAAAATACCAGCGCCTGGCGCAGCAAATCATTTCGCAAATCGAACTTGGCGTGTGGTTGCCGGGAGATAAGCTACCGTCGTTGCGTGAGCAAGTTGCCAGCAGCGGCATGAGTTTCATGACCGTGGGTCATGCGTATCAAACGCTGGAAAGCCAGGGGCGAATCGTTGCTCGCCCGCAGTCGGGGTACTACGTTGCCCCGCGGCCCGTTAAGCAGCAGCCTGCGCCTCCGGCGCAGGTGATGCGCGATGAAGTCGTTGACATCAACACCTATATTTTTGATGTCCTTCAGGCCAGTCGCGACCCTTCCGTTTTACCCTTTGCTTCTGCCTTTCCCGATCCGAGGCTTTTCCCGCTTCAGCAGCTCAATCGATCGCTTGCCAACGTCAGCAAAACCGCGACGGCAATGAGCGTGATTGAAAATCTGCCGCCAGGCAATGTCGATCTGCGCCATGCCATTGCGCGCCGCTATGCCCAGCAAGGCATGAATATTTCCCCCGAAGAGATCGTCATCACCGCCGGGGCGCTGGAAGCGCTCAATCTGAGTTTGCAAGCCGTCACTGAGCCGGGCGACTGGGTGATCGTTGAAAACCCCTGTTTCTATGGCGCGCTTCAGGCGCTTGAACGCCTCAAGCTGAAAGCGCTGTCGATTGCCACTGACGTGCGTGAGGGGATTGATCTCAATGCGCTGGAACAGGCCCTGAATGATTATCCCGTCAAGGCCTGCTGGCTGATGACAAACTGTCAAAATCCGCTCGGTTTCACGCTCAGTGCGCAAAAAAAATCTCAGCTTGTTGAGTTGCTGACGAAGCACAACGTCACGCTGATTGAGGATGACGTTTACAGCGAACTCTACTTTGGTCGTGAAAAACCGCTGCCTGCGAAGGCGTGGGATCGCCATGACATGACGCTGCACTGTTCGTCGTTCTCCAAATGTCTGGTGGCGGGATTTCGTATCGGTTGGGTGGCTGCCGGGAAACATGCGCGTCGCATTCAACAGCTGCAACTGATGAGTACGCTTTCGACCAGTTCGCCGATGCAGCTTGCACTGGTGGATTATCTTGCCACCAAACGTTACGACGCTCATCTCCGTCGCCTGCGGCGCACGCTTGCCGAGCGCAAACAACAGGCGTGGCAATCGCTTTTGCGCCATATGCCTGCCGAGGTCAAAATTCATCACAACGACAGCGGCTATTTTTTGTGGCTGGAATTGCCTGCGCCATTAGACGCGGGAAAATTAAGCGAGCAGGCGCTGGCGCACCATATCAGCATTGCCCCGGGCAAAATGTTCTCAACCTCAGATACCTGGACACCCTTTTTCCGTTTTAATACGTCCTGGGAATGGGGCGAGCGCGAGGAACACGCCGTCATCCAGATGGCACACTTAATTAACGGCATGCTGAAATAACCCCCAGATCGTATTTCTAAACCTCCCCGCTGAAATAAACAATTCTTATCCTGTGGCAGGCGTTGGGTTTATTCCCAACCGACTGTCATAGGAAATCTGCATACCGCCACCCGCCGCTAACTCCTTGTCTATAATCCAGTTAACAGGGAATGCGCCCTCGGTCACAACCTGATGAAATTTCCCAAGGCCTGCAGGTGCAGCGCATTGGCGCGGTCTACGTTTATGAAGGGAGATAATTTTACGGCACGGCTGCCGCCAAATTTTCATTGCGACAGGAGTAATACGAATGAGCAAAAAATTTGCCCGCAGCAGCCTGTGCGCGCTCGGCATGACCATCATGACCGCGCAAGCCGCAGAGCCGCCGAAAGAGATCGGCAAAGGCGAAGGAAGACTGGATATTATCGCCTGGCCGGGGTACATCGAACGCGGCCAGACGGATAAAAACTACGACTGGGTCACGCAGTTCGAAAAGGAGACCGGTTGTGCGGTGAATGTGAAAACGGCCGCGACCTCCGATGAAATGGTCAGTCTGATGGCAAAGGGCGGTTATGACCTGGTCACTGCCTCCGGCGACGCCTCCTTGCGCCTGATAATGGGTAAACGCGTTCAGCCGATTAATCCCGATTTGATCCCCAACTGGAAAACGCTCGATCCACGCATCGTCAAAGGTGAATGGTTTAACGTCGACGGGAAAGTCTACGGCACGCCGTATCAGTGGGGCCCGAATCTGCTGATGTACAACACCAAAACCTTCCCGACACCGCCTGATAGCTGGGCTGTTGTCTTCAAAGAACAAAATCTCCCGGACGGAAAGTCCAACAAAGGGCGCGTTCAGGCATATGACGGGCCGATTTACATCGCCGATGCGGCGCTGTTTGTGAAAGCGACGCAGCCAGAATTAGGCATTACCGACCCCTACCAGCTCACCGAAGCACAATACACGGCGGTACTGAAAGTGCTGCGCGATCAGCACGCGCTGATTCACCGCTACTGGCACGACACCACCGTGCAGATGAGCGACTTCAAAAACGAGGGCGTTGTGGCGTCGAGTGCGTGGCCGTATCAGGCCAACGCCCTAAAAGCGGACAATCAGCCCGTGGCGACCGTTTTTCCGAAAGAGGGCGTCACCGGCTGGGCGGACACCACTATGCTACACGCGCAGGCTAAACATCCGATGTGCGCCTACAAGTGGATGAACTGGTCGCTCACGCCAAAATTGCAGGGCGATCTGGCCGCATGGTTTGGGTCTCTGCCTGTTGTGGCTGAAGGCTGTAAAGCCAGCACTTTGCTGGGTGATAAAGGCTGCGAAACCAACGGTTATAACTATTTCGACAAAATCATGTTCTGGAAAACGCCGATCGCGGAAGGCGGAAAATTCGTTCCGTACAGCCGCTGGACGCAAGATTACATCGCCATTATGGGTGGCCGTTAATCGCCCAGGAGCAGAACATGACGTACGCAGTAGAGTTTAGCGATGTGTCCCGTTTTTACGGTGATGTGCGGGCGGTGGACGGTGTCACCATCGGCATTCGTGACGGCGAGTTCTTCTCCATGCTGGGGCCTTCGGGCTCCGGCAAAACCACCTGCTTGCGGCTGATTGCCGGTTTTGAACAACTCAGCGGCGGGGCGATCAAAATCTTTGGCAAAGAGGCAAGCGAACTTCCGCCGTGGGAACGCGATGTAAACACGGTGTTTCAGGATTACGCGCTGTTCCCACATATGTCGATAATCGAAAACGTCGCTTATGGCTTAATGGTGAAAGGCGTTGATAAAAAGCAGCGTCAGGTTCAGGCCCGTGAGGCGCTTGAAAAGGTCGGTTTAGCCTTTGCCGAAAAACGCAAACCCTCTCAACTCTCTGGCGGTCAGCGTCAGCGCGTGGCGATTGCGCGTGCGCTGGTGAATGAACCCCGTGTGCTTTTGCTTGATGAACCCCTCGGCGCGCTGGATTTGAAACTGCGCGAGCAAATGCAATTTGAGCTGAAGAAACTGCAGCAGGAACTGGGGATCACCTTTATTTTCGTGACCCACGATCAGGGAGAAGCGCTGTCGATGTCCGATCGCGTTGCCGTGTTCAATAACGGGCGCATTGAACAGGTCGATACCCCGCGTGAACTGTATATGCGTCCGCGCACGCCGTTTGTCGCCAGTTTCGTTGGCACTTCTAATGTTTTTGATAGCGCGGTTGCGCGCCAGATTTGCGGCATGGACGGCATGTACTCGCTGCGCCCGGAACATATTCGCCTGAATGAGAGCGGCGAAGTTCAGGTTCAGGGTGTCGTGCAGGCGGTGCAGTATCAGGGGGCGGCAACCCGTTTTGAACTGCGCCTGACGGATGGTGCAAAACTGCTGGTGAGTCAGGCAAACTTGAGCGGGGCTGATTTGCCTTCAGGTTTTGAACCTGGCCAACCGGTACAGGCATCCTGGTCGCGTGAGGCGATGGTGCCGCTGCAAGAGGAACGGTGAGATGGATATGAGTGCATCACACCTCCGCTCCTCTCGCGGTCCCGTTAGCCGCATGACCGCGCTGCTGTGGCGCAAACCGTCGCTCGGCCTGTTTTTACTGCTGCTTGGTCCGCTGATGTGGTTCGGCATCGTGTATATGGGATCGTTGCTGACACTGTTGTGGCAGGGATTTTATACCTTCGACGATTTCACCATGTCGGTGACGCCGGATCTCACCTTTGCAAATATTCTGGCGCTTTTTAACCCCGCCAACTACGACATCATTCTGCGTACCTTGCTGATGGCGATTGCCGTCACGATTGCCAGCGCGATTCTGGCGTTCCCGATGGCGTGGTACATGGCGCGTTACACTCGCGGAAAATGGAAAGCGTTTTTTTATATCGCCGTCATGCTACCGATGTGGGCGAGTTATATCGTGAAAGCCTATGCGTGGACATTGCTGCTGGCAAAAGATGGCGTCGCGCAGTGGTTCCTTGGCTATATGGGACTCGAGCCGGTACTGATGTCAGTGCTGACGCTGCCAGCCATTGGCGGAAACACGCTTTCTACATCCGGACTTGGGCGATTTCTGGTGTTCGTCTATATCTGGTTGCCATTTATGATCCTGCCGGTGCAAGCGGCGCTTGAGCGTTTGCCGCCCTCGCTCTTGCAAGCCTCCGCCGATCTGGGCGCGCGGCCCCGTCAGACTTTCCGTTATGTGGTTCTGCCTCTCGCAATCCCGGGTATTGCGGCTGGGTCGATTTTTACCTTCTCGCTGACGCTTGGTGATTTTATCGTTCCACAACTGGTTGGCCCGCCGGGGTACTTCATCGGCAACATGGTTTATTCCCAGCAGGGCGCGATTGGCAATATGCCAATGGCAGCCGCGTTCACCTTAGTGCCGATTGTCCTTATCTCACTGTATCTGGCGTTTGTGAAACGTCTGGGAGCATTCGATGCACTCTGAACGCGCGCCGCTGTTCCTGAAAATAGCCACCTGGGGTGGAGTGATCTTTTTGCACTTTCCGCTGCTGATTATAGCCATCTATGCGTTCAACACCGAAGACGCCGCGTTCAGCTTTCCGCCAAAAGGGTTGACGCTGAAGTGGTTTAGCGTGGCGGCATCGCGTGGCGACATCATTGAATCAGTGACGTTGTCACTTCAAATTGCAGCCTTATCTACGGCCATTGCGCTGGTGCTGGGTACGTTGGCGGCAGCAGCACTTTGGCGCAGTGAGTTTTTCGGTAAAAACGCCATCTCGCTGCTGCTGTTGTTGCCCATTGCGCTGCCGGGAATTATCACCGGGCTGGCGCTGTTGACGGCATTTAAAACCATAAATCTGGAGCCGGGTTTTTTCACCATCGTCACCGGTCATGCCACCTTCTGTGTGGTGGTGGTATTCAATAACGTGATTGCGCGTTTCCGGCGTACCTCCTGGAGCCTGGTGGAAGCGTCAATGGACTTGGGCGCAGACGGCTGGCAAACCTTTCGCTACGTGGTGATGCCCAATTTGGGCTCGGCACTGCTGGCGGGGGGCATGCTGGCATTTGCGCTGTCGTTCGATGAAATCATCGTCACGACCTTTACGGCGGGACACGAACGCACGCTGCCGCTGTGGCTGCTGAATCAACTCAGCCGCCCGCGCGATGTGCCCGTCACCAATGTGGTTGCACTTTTGGTCATGCTGGTGACAACCATTCCAATTTTGGGAGCCTGGTGGCTAACCCGCGACGGCGAAAATGTCGCCGAGAGCGGGAAATAACTTCGATTTCAACAGGACAAGACTATGCAAAATCAACTGCTGATTAATGGTGAACTGGTCAATGGAGAAGGCGAAAAACAGCCTGTCTATAATCCTGCCACGGGCGAAGTGCTGCTGGAGATCGCTGAGGCGTCTGCGGCTCAGGTTGATGCCGCCGTCAGGGCTGCCGATCGTGCCTTTTCCGAATGGGGGCACACAACGCCTAAGGCGCGTGCGGAATGCCTTTTGAAGCTCGCTGACGTGATTGAAGAACATGCCGAAACTTTTGCGCGTCTGGAGTCGCAAAACTGCGGCAAGCCGCTGCACTGTGTCATCAGTGATGAAATCCCAGCCGTCGTGGATGTATTCCGTTTCTTCGCGGGTGCAGCGCGTTGCCTGAACGGGCTGGCGGCGGGGGAATATCTGGAAGGGCATACCTCCATGATTCGTCGCGATCCGGTGGGGGTGGTGGCTTCAATCGCCCCCTGGAACTATCCGCTGATGATGGCCGCGTGGAAACTGGCTCCGGCGCTTGCGGCAGGCAACTGTGTCGTTATTAAACCCTCTGAAATCACGCCGCTGACCGCGTTGAAACTGGCGGAACTGGCTAAAGACATTTTCCCGGCAGGCGTGTTAAACGTGCTTTTCGGACGCGGTAAAACCGTCGGCGATCCGCTCACCGGGCATGAAAAAGTGCGCATGGTTTCGCTGACCGGCTCGATTGCCACCGGAGAACACATCATCAGCCACACAGCGTCTTCCATCAAACGCACGCATATGGAGCTTGGCGGCAAAGCGCCAGTCATCGTATTTGATGATGCGGACATTGATGCCGTGGTCGAAGGCGTTCGCACCTTTGGCTTTTACAACGCGGGCCAGGATTGCACCGCCGCATGTCGTATTTACGCGCAGAAAGGCATTTATCCGCAGCTAGTCGAAAAACTGGGCGCTGCGGTAGCTACACTGAAAACCGGTGCGCCAGAGGATGAGTCGACTGAACTGGGGCCGTTAAGCTCAGCAGCGCATCTGGAGCGCGTCTGTAAAGCCGTTGACGAGGCAAAAGCGCTGGGTCACGTCAACGTGGTAACGGGTGGCAAGAAAGTCGAGGGCGGGGGGTATTTCTTCGAGCCAACGCTGTTGGCCGGAGCGAAACAGGAAGATGCGATTGTTCAGCGTGAAGTGTTCGGTCCGGTAGTAAGCATGACCGAGTTCGACGATGAAGAGCAGGTCTTAGCTTGGGCGAATGACTCGCAATATGGGCTGGCGTCGTCAGTCTGGACTCAGGATGTCGGGCGCGCGCATCGCATGAGCGCTCGTCTGCAATACGGCTGCACCTGGGTGAATACGCACTTTATGCTGGTCAGCGAAATGCCGCACGGCGGGATGAAACTCTCGGGGTACGGCAAGGATATGTCGGTGTACGGCCTTGAAGATTATACCGTTATCCGTCACGTGATGATCAAACATTGATCGAAATGCCCGGTGGCATAGCGTCTACCGGGCATCAAAATTGCGGCTCTACCAGCCGCACACATCGTGCTCGTTTTCAGTGTCGTAACCGCGAACCGTATTCACTAAATCCTTCACCACGTCTGCTGCGACATCTGGAATCAAAAGCTCCATCGGGGCTTGCGTCTCATAATCTACCGATACGCCGTTGCTGTTATTGGTGACGGTGACGGTATACGTTGCTTTGCCCATAGTGTTACCCCTTATGTGTGTTTACGACTTTACCCAGCCCCGCGCCTTCAAGGTTCGCCTGCGGATCGGCGAAGAAATCAATACTGAAGTAGGTATCGTCGGTCAGAAGCTCAATGCGGTGCCATTTTTCTGGCGGCGAAATACCAAATGAACCCGCTTCAATGACGAGTTCCAGATCGGGTTCGGTTGCATCGGCATCCGGAAAACCGAAATATTTCACCACACCCTGCATCACCGACAGGCGGCCATAAACGCCTGCTTTCGTGTTGTGATGGCTGAAAAGGGCCTTTGGCGCAGAATCTTTATCCCATAAGGGCGTCGCGCGGGTATGAACAAAATTTTCAGGAATACGAAGCATAGGTGTTTCCTTATAAGCGTTCAGAAGTTCAAAGAGATTTCAAAACCTCGGGTTCGACAAAAAAATCGACGCTGAAAACAGTATCGTCACTCATCAATTCAATGTGATGCCATTTCTCGGGGGGAAACACACCGAAGTGACCGGCTTCAATGATGAGTTCGCTGTCAGGGTTTGGGGTAACGCCGTCAGCGTAGCCCAGATAACGCACCGCGCCCTTGCTCACTGATAAACGGGGATAAACGCCCGGACGCGTACCTTGATCAAGATGGCGCTGGAAAATGCCAGCAGGGGCGGTGTCTTTGTTCCAGAACGGTGTGGAACGGGTATGAATACAACTCTGCGGAATGCGTAGCATATTAACTCCCTCTAAATTCTGGGACTATTACAGCACGACCCTGGCGAAGCCATTTTGCAAAAGGTGCACTTATTATGCAACTTTAAAGGGGTAGAAAAAGGGGTAGTCATTCCTTCTTTTATTGACGGTACAAACTACCTTCCTGATTGTCGGGTTCGCTGAGAAGCGTTTGGGTTCATGTCGTAAGGGGGAATAAGCACCCGGAAGATGTAATGCAAATTACTCTATTGTTATTATCCATAAAGTTATAGTGGATAATCTGTAACATTAAAACTTGATCTGTATCAACATATAACGCATATTGCGCGCGGTTATTTTAGATAAGGTGCACAAAATGACGTTGTATCAAAAAATGTTGGTCTTTTACGGAGTCATGGCGGCACTGTGCGCGCTCATCACCTGGTTTTTATCTAAAGATCGTAAGCGGATTCGTTTTCTGAGCGCTGTCCTGGTCGGTTCTACCTGGCCTATGAGTTTCCCCGTCGCGTTACTGATCTCCCTTTTCTAGACACGCTTTCACGTTTTTGCGCCGACATCTCAGGCTCGTTAAATGCTGTCCGGCGCAGTGCTTCGTGGTGTCACGCCTGAAATAATCTATTCGTGACGATAATATGTCCAAACTCCCTTATCTTTAGTGATCTCTTCGTGTGATCCCTTCAAGGCTACGCGAAAATCCTATTATCCCTGCGCAGGCCAGAGATTTAGTCTCTATAGCCTCGTCGCTTATTTTGTTAATTTCGGCCGATTTTGATTTAGTGCTGAAGAAAAACCTATTTCCTCCGATATTAACGTAAGGCTTTCTAATGATTTGTCGATGTTAAGCGTACCTCTTAATTTCCAGAATGATCATTAGAGTTATTATAAAAGGGAGAGTTATGAAAATTAGCAACATGCGTGTTGGAACCCGCCTAAGTGTAGGTTTTTTTCTTGTATTATTTATGATGTTCATCATGGGGATGATTTCATGGCAATTAACGCAGTCGAACAGTACTAGCGTTAATACTATGATCTATCAGGATTTACAGAAGGAACGACTGGTACAAGAATGGATTAACCTGGTTGACCGAAATAGCGGAAATACCATCGCCGCGATGGCAACGCAGGACCCGAAATTGAGAGAGCAAATTCTCAATAATATTAAAAACGACACTGCAAGAACCTCGGAAGTGCAATCCACCCTCAAGCCGCTTTTGCGATTTGAAAAAGGGAAAGCTTTTTTCAGAGCCATTCAGGAGACGCGAGGGAAATATCTTGTCCTGCGTAAAGAGGGGCTAGAGATGGCTGAGCAGGGAAAATATGAAAACATGAGTGAATTCATATCTACCCGATTTATGCCTGTTACGCAGGAATATAACAAGACTCTGCGCTCGCTTCTTGAACTGCAAAATCAGATCATCAACGACACCCACGCCAGCATTAAGAAAGCGTCGAATCTTACCGAGCTGGTGATTGTGTTGTCAGTCCTCTTCGGAATTGTATTGGGATCGTTAATCGCCTGGTATATCACTCGCAGTATTACGCGCCCGCTGAAGGAAGCCGTGACGGTAGCCAGCCGGGCAGCGCAGGGTGATCTGACGACAGACGTTAAGGTTCACTCAACGGATGAGCTTGGTCAGCTGATGAGCGCACTGAAAGAGATGGTGTCTGAGCTGGGATCAACGGTACTTCAGGTAAGACACGGGGCAGAAAGTATCTCTGTTGCGGCGGATCAAATTGATGCGGGTAACCAGGATCTGGCTTCTCGTACAGAAGAACAGGCGGCTGGCGTGGTCGAAACGGCTGCGACGCTTGAGCAGTTAACGTCCACGATCAAGAGTACGGCTGACAACGTCCGTCGTGTTAATGAGTTGTTCACGGAAACTGGACAGGTTGTCAAAATCAACAGCGATCGCATGCATGAAGTTTCAGCGGCCATGGAAGAGATTCATAAAGGCGCTGAAAAGATGGGCGATATCATTGCCGTTATTGAAGGCATCGCTTTCCAGACCAATATTCTGGCGTTGAACGCTGCCGTTGAGGCCGCCAGGGCAGGGGAACAGGGGCGTGGATTTGCCGTTGTGGCCGGAGAGGTCAGAACGCTGGCGCAAAGAAGCTCGGCTTCAGCCAAAGAGATCCGCGACATCATCAGCGCCTCCGTCAGCAAAATTGCCGATGGACGTGGACTGGTTTCACAGGCCGATAACGGTATGCAGGAGATCGTTGATACGGTCTCAAGCGTCCATACCTTAGTGGATGAAATTGCGCGTGCCAGCCACGAACAGAGCGAGGGTATCACCCAGATCAACATCACAATGGGCCAGATTGATACTACGACGCAGCAGAACGCCTCTTTGGTTGAGGAATCCTCGGCTGCAAGTGGCTCGCTAAAAGAGCAGGCGCGCATCCTGATCGAAAGTATTCGGGTCTTTGTGCTGCGGGATTCAGAAGTGAATAGCGCACCTGTGCGCACTCACGTTTCACCAGCGGTGATACCAGGCAAACCTGCAGCGCCGCGCGGTTCCGAAAAGGACTGGCAGGCGTTCTAACCGTGTTTTGATCTAAAAAGCAGAAGGGCCGCGATTGCGGCCCTTGACGTATAAACCCGCGCTTAAATTTTCAAGGTATCTATAACGATTCGCAGGGCGGGTGACACGTTGCGATGAGGGTAATACAGAAATAACCCGTCCATACGCAGGCTGTAACGCTGCATCACTCTGATCAGTGTCCCGCGCTCCAAATCATCGGCAATGAGTTCTACGGGAACATACGCCAGCCCAAGTCCTAGCCGTGCTGCTTGCGCTTCCATATAGCTGTCGGAAAAGACCCATTGTCCTTGAGGTCGGTGCATGATTTTTTTACCGTCATGAGCGAGCTCCCATTGGTACAAACTCCCATCGCCAAATTGATAGGCAATACAAGGATGTATCACTAAATCTGCTGGAGTTTGCGGAAAACCATAGCGACGAAAATGATCAGGCGTGGCGACGACGGCCATTTCCATATCAGGGGTAATCCGCACGGCGATCATGCCATTGCCGACTTCTGGCCCAAGGCGGACACCGGCGTCAAACCTCTCGGCGATAATATCGACGAACCGACTTTCATTCATCAGCTCAAGTCTGATGTCCGGATAGCGTTGTTTAATTACCGCGAGTTTTGGCAGGAGACACTTATCGATAGCGTGCTGGCTGGCGTTAATACGCACGGTGCCGGACGGGGTCTGGCGATAATGTGCCAGGGTCGAAAACCCCCTGTCCAGAGCGTCAAAGCCGGACTCGGCGGTCTGGTAGAGTTGTTCACCTGCCTGGGTCAGCGAAAGCTTGCGCGTAGTGCGGACCAAAAGCTGGACGCCCAGCCTTTCTTCAAGATCGCGGACAGAGCGGCTTACTCCCGATTGCGCAAGTCCCAGCCGCCGTGCCGCCGCCGTGAAACTGCCTTCCCGCACAACCTGCATAAACAGGTACAGCTCATTATAATTTTCCCGTTTCGCCATCGCTGTGCCCTCCGGAATCTCACCGCAAGCCCTGCTCGCTCATGGGTTTTGATTTATCATAATATGATATTAATCCTAGCATTATTACCCCTCTAATCAGCACTATTTCTGCTAACTATAATGGCCCCATTGAAACAAAGCACAGCAGCGTTGTCCGCATGAAACCTGTACCGATATCTTGTTTTTTAGGGGAGTTTGTCATGAATGCTCTGACCAGAAAATTGACAGCCGCTATGCCTGCCATGCTGCTATGTGCATCATTAAGTGGAGTGACAACAATGAGTTATGCTGATACATCAAACCCGAACGCGCCCGTTTCGATGATTGATAAATGGGACAAGACTTTCGCCGAAAGTAACAAGGTGAATCACCGTAAGGTTTCATTCCAGAACCGTTATGGCATCACGTTGGTAGGCGATCTCTACATTCCGAAAGATCGTGGCGATCGCAAGCTGGCCGCCATTGCCGTTAATGGGCCGTTTGGCGCGGTCAAAGAACAATCCAGCGGTCTGTATGCGCAGACCATGGCTGAACAGGGGTTTGTGACGCTGGCATTCGATCCTTCCTACACGGGAGAAAGTGGTGGTAATCCCCGCAATGTCGCGTCTCCTGATATCAATACCGAGGATTTTAGCGCGGCAGTTGATTTCCTCGGGTTACAAACAGAGGTGGATCGCAACCGGATCGGTATTCTTGGCATCTGCGGATGGGGCGGTATGGCCCTGAATGCGGCGGCAATGGATACCCGCATTAAAGCCGTCGCAACCAGCGTGATGTACGACATGAGCCGCGCGATGGGTCATGGCGTGGGTGATGGCAAAGACCGTTATACAACAGCCGATCGCCACGCTGTGCTCCAGTATCTGAACGAGCAGCGCTGGAAAGATGCAGAAAACGGCACGTTCGCTCATGGCGGGCATGATATTTATGTCGATGAGAAAGGCAACGTGACCGCGTCTGAGCGTATTCTGCCAGAAACGTTACCCGCAGATCCGCACCCGGTATTGAAAGAGTTCTTCGATTATTACCGGATGCCGCGCGGATTCCATGAGCGCTCGGTGAACTCCACGGGGGCATGGACTGCGACAACGCCGTTATCGTTTATGAATATGCCGCTTCTGAGTTATGCCAAAGAAATTACGATCCCAACGCTTATCGTGACGGGTGAAAATGCCCACTCACGCTATTTTGCAGAAGATGCGTACAAAGCGGTCGGCAGCAAAGATAAAGCGTTAATCGTGGTGCCAGGCGCAAACCATGTGGATTTATATGACAATGTCGCCGGAAAAATACCGTTTTCCCAGTTTAAAGAATTCTTCGAAACCCGTTTAAAATAATAATCGCGTAACGTCTGAATAAAAGGCCATCTGCATTACGCAGGTGGCTTTTTTGTGGGTTGCGCTTTAGAAGGAGTCAGCAGTAGTGGTAAATGACAGCAAACGTGTGCGTGCATTATTAATACCAACATACTTCCGCCATAGCAAAATGCCAATTTACATTAAGGCCATTAATTTTCCTTAAAAAATAATCAATAAAGTTAAAGGTTTTTCTAAATTGTCCGTAATAACAGAGGAGACCCTACTTTGGGTATTGTTATTTATTAATAAAAGGGATTTAAACGAACGATGAACAAATTACTCATAGCGGGTGCGATGTCTTTGGCTTTTCTTACCGGCTGCGCGGGAAAAGCCAATTCACACAAAGTTCAGGCCGCTAACGGCAGTACGCTGGATGTCGCCACGATCTTTACACCAGTGGACATGAACAACAATCATTACGCGGATCTTAAGCTGCGTGAAGTATCGCCGGCACATTCAGGAACAGGTATGGGATTAGCGATATTAAGTGTCGCGCTGGGTGGGGGAATCAACACGAGCTCATTTGATAAGGATAACTATAAAGGCTCGTCCGTTGATTCCATGCCAGAACCAACATCGCGTTATTTAGGGCCGAAAGCGGAAAGCCAAATCAAGACCTGGCTCGAGAAAAATGGTAACGGATATGCTTACAAACAGCCGCTGTTTATTGCAGCCGCTCAGTGGTCACTCGTCTATACCGATATGTCGGCCAGCAATTCCAACTACGATTTAACCTACCGCGTGAAGTTCTATAAACGTCCGGAAGGCGGGAATATGTTGAGTGCATATGTCGTTTCAGAATGTTCCCCAACGCGGGCAACAGCGCCGCTCAGCGACTGGAAAGCCAACAACTACGCGAAAGTCGCACAGGAAACGCAAAAGATGATGGATGCGTGCCTGCTTGAACTGGAAAATCAGCTGCCACGCTTGTTGAAAAAATAGTTATAAGACAGCCTGTCATTTTTCTCCGGCAGGCTGTTTCCCCTTCGCGTCATATCGCTTAGAAAAGAGACAAATGTGGCCGCCTCTCTCCCTTTTCCGATCAGCAGAGAAATGCCTTATTTATGGTTCTTTGTTCTCAGCTCGGTGGCGAACAACCTTCAAAAATCGTTATCCTTCATACATCCGCCCAAATTTTCATCACTATTTTCAGGCAAATTAACAACATGCCGCAAACCGTGATCGGCACACTCCATAAAAAGAAACGGCGGTGCTAGTTTTACAAAACTATAAACCAAAATGATGAAAGGATATCGTTATGTCCACTCGTACTCTCCCTCTGTGGGTCGCGGCGGCGGCTGTCGGCATATTACCTTTTCACCTCGCGCAGGCAGCGAGTTCAGTAAAGTTTCCGGATAAAGTTTGTAATATCACGCAATACGGAGCTGAAGGCCATCGCCTGCAAATTGCGCTGAATACTGAGGCCATTCAAAAAGCCATTGATGATTGCGCTGCCGCGGGCGGCGGGACCGTTCTGGTGCCGAAGGGCAATTTCTTAACCAATCCGCTGTTTCTGAAAAGCAACATTCAGCTGAAGTTGGAAAAAGACGCCACGCTGGTGGCTTCAACCGAAGTCGCTGCATATCGTGCAGATGATAAATCGAAATATGCCGAAGCGGAAAACGGCTGGCTGCCGTTTATCAGTATTGCAGACGCGCAAAACGTCGCTATCGTCGGTGAAGGAACCATCGACGGCCAGGGTGCAGTGTGGTGGGAGCGCTGGAGAGAAAACATCCGCGCGACCGGTAAAAAAGGCGGTACCGACCGTCCACGGCTGATTTACATCACGCGTTCACATAACGTTCTGATCGATGGCGTCACATTAACCCATTCGCCAAGCTTCCACGTCGTGACTCGCTATGCGCACGATGTTGATATCAACGGTACGCGAATTCTTTCTCCATGGCATGCGCCAAATACGGACGCCATTGATCCTATCGACAGTCAGAATATTCGTATCACCAATAACTATATCGATTGCAATGACGATCATATCGCCATCAAAGCTGAAAAAGCCGATCCCCGTTTCCCGGATGGCGTGGTGGATAACATCTATATTGCCAATAATACCTTGAAACAAGGCCGCGGAATTTCCATTGGCAGTGAAAGTGCAGGCGGCGTGAATAACGTGTTAGTGGAAAATAATACCTTTGAAGGATCGATGTACGGCATCCGAATTAAAAGTCCGCGCGGGAAGGGCGGTGAGGTAAAAAATATTGTGTATCGCAACACCAAAATGCACAACGTCGAAGTACCCCTTGTCTTTTCCGCCTATTATAAAGCCGCGCCTATTGTTGAAGCTGAAGTTGAAAAATTGCTTAAGGAGGGCGGTTTTACGCTCGGCGAACAAATTTATCCGCCAGACAGCGATCCAAAACAGCCCTTCGACAAATATAAAACGCCGCACTTCAGTAATATCACCGTGGAGAATTTAACCTCTACTGGCGATAGCAAAGCGGCCGCCTATATCATTGGTACGCCGGAAGCCCCGCTCAGCGGTTTCCACTTTACGAATGTCAATATTGAGGCCGCCCAGGGACTGCGGATTCGTCATGCCGAACTGGAAACCAAAGGGCTTAATCTGAGCGTGAAAGAAGGGCAGAAGATTAAGAAAGATGCTGGCGCTATCGTTCAAGAATAACGTGCCGTAAAAGGACGACTGCACGCTAACCGTGCGCTGCGTGCAGTCTGTCCTGCTCACCATTACACCGTGTCAGGCCGCTGTTCCATGTCCAACGCGCTTGCGCTGGCGGGATCAAACAGCGAAAGGCTTTCAATCTGATCCAGCATAATTACCCTGCGGAACGCCATTGCGCTTCTGGGTTCTGAATCGAGCGTAATGTCATGTTCGGCGTACCACTTGCTGTAGTTGTGCTCAATACGCATATCCATTTTCTTGCCATCACGATAGCCGCTGAGCATCGGGATCAGTACGATATTCGCCGTCTTTTCATATTCCAGCGTCGCGGTATGTATCATCCCGATATAAATCCGCCGCGATTTAAGCGTCACCATCGCCAGTTCGCCTTCTTCCATACATTGATAAAGCAGCTGTTCGATGCCGCTCGAACGCGCCAGGCGTTTATACAACTGTTTCCTGCCTTCGCCGTCCAGCCGGGCGCTGCCAGCCCAGTTGGAACGATAGAGACAAAAGATGATCGCAAAGGCCAACATGAGGATCACCGGAGCCTGAATACCCAAAAAGCTCCAGTTCATAAAATCAATTTGCCAGTTGGCGTAGTGCTGCGAGGTAAAATGGAACCGATTATCGGCGAAAGAGAGCCCAAGCAGCAGCAACCAGAGCAGCCCGGTGGCGATCACGCCCTGCAACACGAAAATACAGCCATACAGCGCGACAAGAAAATAGACATCCCAACCGAAGGAGCGCTTGATTTTAAAACGGGTGGAGAGATCGCGACTGGTATACCAATATCCGCAGACCATCAGCACCATAAATATTGCCGTTCCCATATTAAGCCCTCTTCAGAGCATTAATGTGGCGCAGGAAGTCTTGCCGCACCTCTTTGCTCTTGAAGTTAACCGAGGCATTTCCATCCTGGTCAATAATAATACGGTCACCGTCCTCAACGGCTTCAATAATTTCCTGCTGACTCATCACCTGCAGTAACGACTCTGGGCTGGAGAAAACCGACATGAATAAGCGTTTCATCGCCTGGCATCCTTATAAACAAAAAGGATAAGCCTGGTCGACTCATGCCGGTGTCGCCATAAGGTAATCCTGAAAATCTATATTTTATTGGGACTGATGGAGGAGATCGAATGGTTGGTTCGGGAAAGGGGAATTGTCCGCTTTTGCTTTTGGCCGATGTTATTCGATACGTGGCGCGAAGGCAAAAGCGGACATAATTCAATGAGTTTGTGAAAGAAACTCGTGTTAGCAATCTCTAGAGACGTTATTTCGTCGCGAGTTCTCTGCGGATAATTTCAGCACCAGCACTCAGTGCATTGAGTTTGCCGTTGGCAACCTGACGAGAGAGAGGCGCCATGCCGCAGTTAGTCGAAGGATAGAGTTTATCGGCATCAACAAACTGAAGAGCTTTTCGTAACGTACTGGCCACTTCTTCTGGCGTCTCAATGGTATTGGTCGCCACGTCGATGGCACCGACCATCACTTTTTTACCGCGAATCAGCTCAAGCAGATCCATAGGAACGTGTGAATTGTGGCATTCCAGTGAAATGATATCGATATTCGAGGTTTGCAGTTTTGGGAAAGCTTCTTCGTACTGTCGCCACTCCGATCCCAGCGTCTTTTTCCAGTCGGTATTGGCCTTGATGCCGTATCCGTAGCAGATATGGACAGCCGTTTCGCACTTAAGGCCTTCGATGGCGCGTTCTAACGCCGCAATTCCCCAGTCATTCACCTCGTCAAAAAACACATTAAAGGCGGGTTCATCAAACTGGATAATATCGACACCCGCAGCCTCTAACTCTCTGGCTTCCTGGTTGAGAATTTTGGCAAACTCCCAGGCCAGTTTTTCGCGGCTTTTATAGTGATTATCATAAAGCGTATCGATCATCGTCATCGGCCCAGGCAGCGCCCATTTAATCGGCTGCGTGGTGAGCTGACGCAAATATTTGGCATCTTCAACAAACACGGGCTTCTGGCGAGCAACGGCACCGACGACTGTTGGAACGCTGGCATCATAACGATTGCGGATTTTAACGACCTCGCGTTTCTCAAAATCCACGCCGCTGAGATGCTCGATAAAGGTCGTGACAAAGTGTTGGCGGGTTTGCTCGCCATCACTGACGATGTCGATGCCGGCCCGCAGCTGATCGTCCAGAGATAAACGTAGAGCGTCTTGTTTTCCCGCGATTAATTCTTCATTTTCCAGTTTCCACGGAGACCACAGGGTCTCCGGTTGAGCAAGCCAGGACGGTTTAGGTAAACTGCCAGCCGTCGATGTTGGGAGCAATGTTTTCATAACAGGTGACCTTTTTATTTTTAATTAATTAAAGCGCACAAGGAGCAGAAAATTTCTCAAGTATATTTTTATAGGGTTTGATGAAATGCGTTTCAGTAAATTTCCCCTGCTCAATCGCTAACTGGCTGCGTTCTTCTCGATCGTAAACAATTTTGGTTAATGAATGATCCTGATTATTCAGGTTAGGCTGATAATATTGCCCAGCGACCGAGTTAGCATTGTAAATTTCAGGGCGATAGATTTTCTGGAATGTCTCCATGGTGCTGATGGTGCCGATAAGTTCAATAAACGTATAGTCATTCAGCAGATCACCGGAGAAAAAGAAGGCCAACGGCGCAGCGCTGTTTGGCGGCATAAAGTAGCGAACCTGCAAACCCATCTTTTTGAAATACTCTTCAGTCAGCGAAGAGCCATTTTGCGCGTATTCAAAGCCCAAAACAGGGTGCTCATTTCCGGTGCGTTCATAGGTGTTTTTATTCGAAACGCTCAGACAGATCACCGGAGGCTTGCTGAAGTTGGTTTTGTATTCGCTTGAATTTGCGAAATATTTGAAGATGTTGCCATGCAAATCGCCAAAATTAGCGGGAATGGTAAACTCAGCCTGATCTTTATTGTGATCCAACAGCACCACGCTAAAGTCATAATCACGCACGTAGGAAGAGAAATTATTACCGACAATCCCTTCGATACGCTGATGCGTTTTCTTATCCAGAATATTGGTTTTCAGTATTTCAATCGCAGGGAAGTGAGTGCGATTACCATCAACATCAATATTCATCTCAACGGTGATGATGTCGAGTTCGACAGAATAACGATCGCCTTTAGGATTATCCCAGTGCGCTAATGTGTTGAAGCGATTGTCAATCATCGCCAATGTATTGCGTAAATTCTCCTGACGGTTTTGGCCGCGCGCCAGATTTGCAAAGTTAGTGGTAATACGCGTATTTTCTGACGGGTTATAATTCTCATCGAAGCGACTGTGCTTAATTGTGAATGTGAAATTTTTATTCATAGTAATCTCGCTTCCAGAGTGCTGATATAAAAAGTGCTGACATAAAAACTGATTTTATTTGAGGATGTTCCAGAATGTGGATGATCCGTTTTCATGTTGCCAATTCGTTAACATTGCATCTTTTATGCCAGAGCCGATGGGCGAGGGGAAGCGACTAAATTTCACGACAACATGAGGTTTCTTCATGATCGCGGTCACGCGCAAATTTTGTCATGTTAAAGCGGTTTAAACCCGCGCGACGTACAGCGGGAATCAGTGGGGCGGACAGGCCTGCGGGGGAGATAAAACAAACGGAAGGAATGAGGCCCCTGACAGAGCCTCAATCAACGCAATTTTCATGTGCGATTACTGCCTGACGGCCACAACCATCTCAAGCTCAATGGGCGCTCCGCGAGGCAGTTCGGCGACGCCAACGGAAGTGCGGGCGTGTTGTCCGCGAGTGCCAAGTCGTTCAACGAGCCGATCGGACGCGCCATTCATCACCTGCGACTGCTGAATAAATCCTGGCGCTGAAGCGATATACCCCACCACTTTCAACACCTGCACGATTTTATCATCACCACCCACCGCCTGTGCGACTGCATCCAGGCACAAATCTGCGCAAAACGCGGCCGCCTCCTGAGCACTGGCGAGATCCACCTCAGCGCCGACCTTACCGGTGTACAGCAGCGTTTCTCCCCGGCGCGGCAGCTGACCGCTCACGTACGCAAGACCATCATGAATAATGACAGGGACGTAATTCCCCCCTGGCGTGTTTAGCGTATCTGTCATCATTCCTCCTGCGCCAGGCGCTATTTTACAATCGCCAGTAACGCTTTACGCGCTGCAGGCGTGATGTCGTGCGGATGTTGATACCCAATATTTTCAATTGCGCGCGTATAGAGTGCGACCAGCCAATCATAGACATAAATCGTCGCAGCATGAACCGGTTGCTCGCCCAAGCGGGTGAGTCGTGGCGTTGTGTTGCTGACCACTGGCGTCACGAAAATAGCCTGACCTTTACGCACGCGGCTCGCCGGGCGAGACGACTCAGGGGTCTGCGCGTAACCGAGCCAGCCGATGAAATTCCCAATCGCTGCGTGCAGCTGGGCGGCGCTGCTTTTATCCGCTTCGACAATGGTCTGCAGCATCTTCGGAAGATCCAGTCGGTAGCTGCTCAACACCAGCGTATCCGCTATCTGCGGCAGCACGTTGATGTCCAGGCCCAGTCTGCTGGCCACCGCGTCGTTGCGACTCCACTGACGCAGATGATTAACCCAAACGCGATGCGCCAGACGCGCTTTATCTTTGGTCTGGTAAACATCACCAGCCTCGCTGGCATTATCAGCAAATAGGTCGATAACGTCGGTGAAAAGCCCGTTGACCTGTTCTTCACGCGGCTGCTGAACGGCAAGCAGCGTTTCGAATGCTTTAAGTGGGGGCAGCAAGCCCTCCAGCAGTTCGCCGTGGCGCGCAGCACTATTCTGTAATGCGCGGACCATGGCTTCAGCCTGAGTGCGCTGTGCTTCCGGTTTCACTGTCGCAGGCGCAAGATAGCTCTGCATCAAGGCACGTCGTTCACGTTGCTGTGCTGTTTTCAAAGCCTGAAGCCGCGACTGACGCTGCGCGGGCAGCGTCGCCTGGATCAGCCATTCCACGACGCGCTGCATGCTGTGCGCATCCAGAGCCTGCAACGTCCCCCAACGCTGGCCCGGTTTACCGAGCAGCTGTTGTACGGCTTCATCCAGATTTTGTTTGGTGGTGAAGCGCGCATCATGCGGGGTGATCGCCCAGACCAGCCCCGGCAGCGCAGACTCTTCACCCGCTTGCGTCTCTTTAACCCAGTTCAGCAGGGCTTTTGCCGTTTTGGCAGTCTGCTCGTGCTGTGCGGTCGCGTTGCAAATCACCAGCACATCCGGCTGCATCTGCTGGCGATAATGCTCCAGCAACCAGACATATTTTGCCTGCGCCAGCGGCGACAATTCGGTATCGGAAGGGGCAGGGATATCAATAATATCGACATTTTCCAGCACGCTGTTTTCAACCGGGAGGACCAGTTCGCGGGTCAAAAACGCCAGGACGTCGACGGGAATACTGATGGCATTCAACATCTCGCCGTCGTTCAGCGGATGCAGCACTGCCTCCTGCGCTTCAGGAGAGGTGAACTCACCGCGCGTCAGGAATCCTTCGCTCGGCAGGCCAAAATTATCAACCAAAAGACTCAACGGCGCGGCCAGTTCACTGGCATGGCCGGTTTGATGCAGAACGTGCGCCAGCTTCAGCCACTGCTGCGTCAGTTCCTGTTGCTCGCCCCATAACAGCGACCAGACGCTGGCGCGGGTGCTTAAATCAAGGGACGGAATGAGCTGCGCAAACTGGTGCCACAGGGCATCATCCATTTGCTGTTCTGATCCCGGCACGGTGCTTCGCCAGAATCGGGCAATGGCACCGACTTCTTGTGCCGTCATTCCCGGCACACCCTGCGGCTGACGCAGTGCGCGCCATTTTTCCACACGCGCTTCTATGACCGATTTCTCAACCGGACGAATCACTCCCTGCACGGTAGTGCGCGCAATGAAAAGCTGAACCAGCTCGGCTTCGGTAACAAGACTCAAACGGATAGGGAAAGCATCGTCCATCACCGCCGGTGTGAACGGGGTAAAGCGCACGGCCATATTGGTCAGCGCATGCCCCGGATTTAGGTGTGAAAAATAGTCAAAGGTACGCAAACCGGGCGCGACATCCAGTCGTCCGCTGCCGCTGCCGCTTCCGCACAGCGCAACCAGCAGATGCGCTTTGGCGGCCTGAGAGTGGCCATACAATCCGATACTGCTGTGCCCGGCGATAGCGCGGTCCAGCGCCTGTTCACGCGCCTGCACCGAGGTCAGTCGGGCCAGCAGCGCGTCGGCGTCATTATCCAGCATCGGGGCATGCAAGCGCGTCTCATTGATCCACCCGATTAAGGCCTGAGTGGTGGCAGTCTTCGCTGTCATTTCAGATATACGCTCCCGCTGTCGATCCAGTAATGACTTCCGCTATGACGGCGGTCAGCCAGGGTATTCAGTTTAAAGGTTAATGCATCAGGCGGAACCGGAGTACCATCCTGTAGCCAGGCATCGCTCAGTTCAAAGGCTTCCGGGCCTTCTTGTTTAGTTCCACCGGTCAACTTAAGGTGCACGTTCAGCACGCCGTCTCCGGCGATGGCTTTTGCCAGTTCCGCAGAGTTAATACTCAGGGTATACAGCGGCGTAGCTGGCCAGCGTGCGTTTTCCAGCTGACGGAATCCCAGCGTCACGTTGCCGCGCAGTGGAAAATGCAGTTTGGTGTCGAGCTTCGCGCCAGGTTTGTCCAGATCGATATTCTGATACCAGACGTTTTCCTCGCGCAGCGTATTAACCGTGTTGTCCAGTACACCCAGATAACGCACGGTAGAGTAAGCGCCAATATCAGCCGCCTTAAAATTAAAGCGCGGCAAACGCAGGTCGAGGGCGAGACTGCACAGCATTGCCCCGACCGCCGCCGTTGATTTTGGATTGCCAATTCGGCCTTGCTGACTGAACGGATACCACTCATGGACGCGGTATTTATCCAGCCAGACGATGCGGTTCACCGGCACCGGTTGCAGGTGGCGAATCAATGCCTGAACGCCTGGCAGGCAGCCAGGGCGTCCGGTGATCAGTAAAATATCGCAGGTATAATGTGAAATCGCTTCGCAAACCGCGTGCAACGGGGCGGCCAGCGTAAACTGTCCCGCCAGCATCGCATCCTGCATTTCATGGAAATTCACGTGCAGCGGAACGGCAAACAGATCAAAGGCGGCAGAGCCTGCGGGCAGCGCATGATCAATTGCTTGTTGCAGATAGTTCATCACGTTGCGCGTCGGTTTTTGCGACAGCAAATCGCCAAAGGTGGCATGCAAACCCGCCAGCGGATCGTCGATATCACTGCTTTCCCAGGCCGCCAGAATGGCGTGGCCAATCGGCATAAACAGCTGCAACGCCGTTTGCTGGCGCAATACCGCCTGGGTATCAATGCGTCCGGAATCGCCAAACAGCGACGCCATCAGCAGGGACGCGTCGGCAATGCCGGATTTCTGCAACTGCGTTTGCAGCGCAGGCAGGACGTAGCGCTGAATCACATCCAGCAACGTGTCATCGCCCGCCACTTTAAAGCCTTCACGGAACAGCAGCTGCGGGGTGATTTTGACGTTATTGCCGGAGCCATCATCAAGCTGATAATGGGTGATCGCCATATCGGTCGTGCCGCCGCCGATGTCAATCGAGGCGACACGCAGCGCACGGCCTGGCGATGAATTCGGTTCTGCTTCGCGATCCGGACGGGCGAGGGAAGCAAAGAACGCTTCCGTCTGACCGCCGAAATGGGAAATGGCTTCGTTATAGAGCCACACCAGCTGTCCGCAACTCGCTTCGTCCCATTCCATCTGGATTTCAGGAACGGGAATCACGCTTTTATCCTGCTGTTTGCGGCTGGCAAAGTCTTCATCCTGCGGGTGCCAGCCCATCGCTTTCCAGACAATTGCGATAGCTTCAAACATACGGCGGCGGAATATTTCGCGCTCTTGTTTTGGCATGGCTGACGGCAGGGTGAGGATCAGCGTGCGGAGCTGTCGCGGCGAGGCCGGGAAGCCCAGACGCAAGCGCGTGGCGACGCTGTTGATCTGACCCAGCGCCTGCGCGAGTAATTCACACAGCATATGTGTCATCAGCGTGCTGCGGCTGTATTGCGGTGAAAAGACCGGTAAGCGTTCATCCTGAGGCAGGGTAAACAGCGGTTGCCCGTCATCGTTCATTAGGTTCATCAGTGGGAAGGCGGTCGCCAGCGGCTCGCGCTGGGTTTTGCTATTCATCTGGCTAAAGCGCCAGTCCTGAACCACCGGCGTTTCATCCCACAGATAGCGGCGCGGGCTGGAAATGCCGCTGTTGCCTTCGGTTCCCAGGCGTTGCATCGCCAGCTTGCGCGCTTCATCACCGACTCGGACGATAGACGGCCAGACGAACGCGTCTTCACGTCCGCTTTCGACCGAGAAATGCTGCTTGCCGAAACGGGCTTCAGAAAATTCAAGACGGCTGGTAAACAGGGGCTCATTCAGGAACTGAGGTTCGCTTAACGAGCGCACCTGCAGTTCCGCTGTCTGGCGTAAACCGTCATTAGCATCACCGTGATCTTCAATGATCACGCCGCAGGTATGGGTGTTGCCGACATCCAGAATCAAATCGACGGGGATCGCCGGTGTGCTGAGCGTGTGCGTGACGAATTTGACTTCCGGGACGGTGATTTGCTCGCCGAGCATGGTCATCAGGTTGAGCCAGTGGGCCTGATACTCAAAGCCGCGCATGGCCTGCTGCAGATCGCGATCCGAGCGGTTTTCTACGCCCGTGGCATAGCCGGTGAACGCTTCGCGCAACCAGCCGTCAATCCAGGTCTGATCGAGGAAATTCAGTACTTCCTCATCACGCCACGCCAGCGCGAAACGGGTGCCGTTGAGAATATCGTTCTCCACAGGCGACAATCCGTGGGTGGCGTGTTCGGCAATTTGACTGTCGAGGGCAAAGGTCACACGGTGGGTGTTGCCTGCACCGTCAGGGGTGTCGAGCTTACGCACCTGAACGCGCGCCCAGTTGTCCGGGCCGTCCACAAACGTACGCGGCGGGTTAAAGCGTAAGAAAGGCACCGGCAACCAGACGCCGTCGAGCACCGTCAGCGATTGATGCAGCAGGATCGTGTTTTCCGGCTTCACCACTTCAGGATGTCCGCCACCCGCGCCTGGCAGGGTATAGCGGCCATTCACCAAATCGTAATTCAGACGCAGCAGGGGACCGTTGGCGGTTTTACGCACAAAACGCCCGTGGCTTGCTGAGTCCTGCGGCGTCAGGCCGAAATCGAGAAACTGTACGCCGCTGTTCGCAATCAGCGTGACGCTTTGTTTGTAGTCGCAAAGATTTACCAGCATAGAATCAGGCACCTGCTTTCTTGAACGTCAGCGGAACGACGGTTTTGGCATCATAACGGGCAGTACATTCTGCCACGTCGTTAGTCCCTGCTTTACAGGCAATCTCTGGCATCGGGTAGCGAGAACCATCCGAGCAGCGCGCGTTGCCGCGACTTTTAATCATCAGCTCGCCGTTACTGTGCAGCCCCGAGAAAATGTCCGTTCGGCAAACAACATTATCGCCGTGAACCACACGCGCCGTGCCTTTATTGTTCTGAATCTGATAACGCATTGACGGTGGTTTGCCGGTAATCGGATCTTTCACGTCAAGCAGAGCGCGCCAGGTCCCGTTGAGGAATTTGGTTGAACCGGTTTTCACCTGCATGGCGTCCATCACCAGCGCATCTTTTGGAATGGCTGAAATGATCACTGCTTCTTCTACTGGCGCGGGCGTCACGGCGGGCGCGGCAACAGGCAAAATTTCGGCCTGATGGAGCGGCAAATTCATGGCGATTTCGGCTACTGGCTGTACCGGTTTTGGCGCGATAGCCACTGGCGCAGGCGCATGTATCGGAACAGGATCGGCAGACGGTGCCGCTTTCGGCCACAGCAGTGGCGCCGCGACGGCGGCGACAATCACCGCCGCAACCGGCAATGTCCAGAGTGGAACGCGACGCTTTTTCGTCACGGCAGCCGGTTCAGGCTGAGCGGGCGCAGTCGGCTCACTCGTTGCTAATTTGGCAGGCTGTGCATCGTACAAATCATCTTCCGTAACGCGCAGCACCGCCGTGGTCACAGGCACTGGCACAACGGCTGGCGCAGGCGTTGGGGCAATCAGCGGAGCGTCCGCTTCTTCAAAGGTCACCACCGGAAGCTGTTCCGGTTCTGGCTCTTCTTCGAGCGGAGAAGGCATCGGCTCAGGCGCGAGTGATTCGCGCAGGCAATCCAGAACATCCTCGCGCGCGTTCTCATTGAGGTTTACAAATCCCCAAAACGCGATAACGGGCTTGCCTTCAATCAGGAAAATAAAATTTTCACCGGGGAACTGGAATGCTTTGGAAAGCAGAGACCCGAAGAGCTGCTGCGCAGTTTTCGGCGACTGAAGGCTCTTTTTACTCAGCGATTCAACGCTGGAGATCGTGTTTTCCAGGTAGCGCAGGGCGCGGAAGCGCGTGTCTTCGTCGGCGGCGCTCCAGCCGGTGACCGCGCCATCCACCGGGGAATACCAGTCAACGCGATCGCCGCCGTCGTTAACTTGCGGAATGGCCAGACAATCGACGATCGCCTGTTGTTTGCGCAGGCGAAGCGCCTCACGGATTTGCAATGCTGATTCAAATACGGCCTGACCGCCGCCGCCAACGGCCTGAAAATCATCCAGATTGCCGCTGCGTAAAAGTGTTTTTGCCACGATTTGGTCCTGTAGACTTTTTCACGCCTCTACTTTAACGAAATCGGAGGGCAAGCAAACGGGCGAAGAGACGCCAAAAGGGGTGATTTCTTAACGCATAGAAAATGACGGTAGTGCTTGACGAACAATGGCACTTAAGACAAATCAATGCGCGGGTCGTGGCGAGAAAACCAGCGAAATTATCTGCTTTAGAATAACCTGATAGTGTTTCGTTATTTGCCACTGTTCCGTCCCTGTGCTGTTATTAACCCTCTATATAATAAAATTGAAAAGGCTTATAACCATGTCTACAGGGAAAACGCTGCTCGCATTAGCGCTGAGCACACTGTTACCGGCAAGTGCTGCGTGGGCGGCAAAAAGCGATACCATTATTTATTGCTCTGAAGCCTCACCCGAGTCGTTTAACCCGCAAATTGCCAGTTCAGGCCCGTCATTCGTCGCCAGCTCACAGGTGCTTTATAACCGTCTGATCAACTTTGATCCGGTGAAAAATACACCGGTTCCTTCCCTGGCAGAGTCCTGGACTATTTCACCCGACGGCAAAACCTATACTTTTGCCCTGCGTAAAGGGGTGAAATTCAATAGCAACAAATTCTTCAAACCGACGCGCGATTTTAACGCCGATGACGTTATTTTCTCGGTGATGCGTCAGAAAGACCCTAAACATCCGTACCATAATGTGTCGAAGGGCAACTACGAATACTTTAATGATGTCGGCCTGGATAAACTGATTCAGGACGTTAAAAAGATCGATGATTATCACGTTCAATTTGTATTAACCGAACCGAATGCGGCGTTCCTGGCGGACTGGGGAATGGACTTTGCTTCGATACTGTCTGCGGAATATGCGGACGTGATGCTGAAAAAAGGCACGCCGGACAACGTGGATACCTGGCCTATCGGTACAGGCCCTTATGTGCTGCAACAGTACAAAGTCGATTCACTGATCCGCTATATCGCGAACCCAAATTACTGGGATGGCGAAGTGCCGACCAAGCACCTGATTTTCTCCATCACGCCAAACGTCGAAACCCGCCTGGCGAAGCTGCAAACCAACGAATGCCAGATCATTCCTGCGCCATCACCGGTGCAATTTGATGTGATTAAGAAGAATAACGATCTGGCGCTGCACTCTGTTGATGCGCTGAACGTCGGCTATCTGGCGTTTAATACCGAGAAAAAACCGTTTGATAACGTGCTGGTGCGTCAGGCGCTTAACTATGCCACGGACAAAAAAGCGATCGTGAACGCCGTCTTTATGGGCTCCGGTACGGTGGCGAAGTCACCGATTCCGCCAAATATGATGGGCTATGACAAAGAGTTGAAGGACTACAGCTACGATCCTGAGAAGGCGAAAACGCTACTGAAGCAGGCTGGGCTGGAGCAGGGCGCGGAAGTGACGCTGTGGTCAATGCCGGTTCAACGTCCTTACAACCCAAATTCACGCCGTATCGCGGAGATGATCCAAAACGACTGGGCGAAAGTGGGCGTGAAGGCGAAGATTGTCTCCTATGAGTGGGGCGAATACTTGTCTGGTATGCGTAAAGGCGAGCATGATTCTGCGCTGTTTGGCTGGATGTCCGATAACGGCGATCCAGATAACTTTGCGGATGTGCTGCTGGGCTGTAACAGCATCAAAACCGGTTCAAATGCCGCGCGCTGGTGCGATAAGGGATACAATGACCTGGTGCAGAAAGCGAAGTTGACCAGTGACCCGGCCGCACGTGCCAAGCTCTACGGTCAGGCGCAGGAAATTTTCTACCAGCAAGCGCCGTGGATTGCGCTGGCGAACGGCAAAACGTTCTTCGCCACGCGCAGCAACGTGACGGGTTATAGCGTCAGCCTGATGGGCAGCGATTTCTCGAAAGCGAAGCTGAACTAATGAACATGTCCTCTCCCGAAAGGGAGAGGAAAGACACATAAGGAGTGACAATGTCACATCTGGATGAAGTGACGGCGCGTGTGGATGCCGCTGTGGAAGAAAGTGTTATTACGCATATGAATGAATTGTTGGTTGAGTTGAGCGAGGACGCGGAACTCAGCCGTGAAGATCGTTATACCCAGCAGCAGCGCCTGCGCAACGCCATTGCCCATCACGGCAAGCATTACAAAGAAGATGCCGAAGCGCGACAGGAGCAGCTCACCAAAGGCGGGACCATCCTGTAAAGTTTAAAACTGGCGTCGGGCAACCAGCCAGGCGCCAATCACCAGTAAAACCGCACCGCAAATCGGGCCGATCAGCGCACGCAGGGGGATTCCCTGACTTTTCAACACGTCCATCACCAGCCCGCCAATTAACTGACTGGCCACCAGCACCGCAATTGTCGTGGCTGCTCCAACGTACTGGTAACCGCTGATACTCGCGAAGACAAAAAACGATCCCAGTAAACCAGGAATCAACGTCCACCAGCGAATCGTCGACGCCAGTTCGCTGAATCCCGCCACGCCATTTTTAATCAGCAAAATACTAACGAACAGTACAATGCCGACCAGCGAATTCAGCAGCATCGCGATCAAAATGGTGGAAGATGACTGGGTGATGCGCACCATCAGCGTATTTTGCACCACCAGACCAATCCCGGCGGCGACCAGAAAGACCAGCGTCAATGACTGGTTCATCAGATAGCGTCCGGGTCGATGCGCTCGTCAAGCTGGAGCTGCATAAAGGTGAGATCCAGCCAGCGGCCAAATTTGGTCCCGACCTGCGGCATTTGCCCGGTAATCACAAATCCGAGCGTCTTATGCAGGTGAATTGAGCCGTGATTTTGTGCCTCAATTCCCGCCACCATAACGTGTTTGCCGATGTTTCGCGCTTCACCAATCAGCGCTTTCATCAGCTCACGGCCAATTCCTTTGCCCTGATGGTCGGGGTGAACGTAGACCGAATGTTCGACCGTATGGCGAAATCCGTCAAATGCACGCCAGTCGCCAAATGACGCATAGCCCGTGACCACGCCATTTTCTTCACTGACCAGCACCGGATACCCCATCAACGTGCGAGCTTCAAACCACGCAATGCGGTTCTCGGTATCAACGGTGGTGTCATTCCAGATAGCGGCAGTGTGCACAACGGCGTGGTTATAAATCTCGCCGATAGCGGCGCAATCTTCTTTACTGGCATGGCGGATGATCATGAGGACCTCAGAATAGAGTGTTCACTATAGTGGTACAGTTTTATCACAATATTATACAAACGACGTTGGTAAACACGACAGCATAAGCCATATTTTTTTGTTATGAACAGGGCGTTGAAATCGATTTCATACACTATAGTATGACGTCATGAATACTATGCCAGACGATATGAATCACCGGATCAGTGCGCGCATTCGCCTCGAGCGCGAATCGCGCGGCTGGTCACTGAGCGAACTCGCCGAGCGGGCGGGCGTGTCTCGCGCCATGATCCACAAGATTGAACGCAGTGAAAGCAGCCCGACAGCGACGCTTCTGGCCCGTCTTTCCGGTGCGTTCGGTATCAGCATGTCGACGTTGATTGCCCGCGCGGAAATGCAAGAGGGCAAACTGCTGCGCTTCGCGAATCAACCGGTCTGGCGCGATCCGCAAAGCCAGTATCTGCGACGTCATGTTTCACCACGTACCGATTTGCCTATCGATTTGGTCCAGGTTGAGCTCCCGGCGCGCAGCGATGTGCCTATGCCCGCGTCCTCGTATGCGCTGGCGCGGCAGCTGATCTGGTTGCAATCGGGCGAACTGGTGTTCCAGGAGGGAGAGACCCGCCATGAAATGCAGGCGGGGGATTGTCTGGAATTGGGGCCGCCCAACGACTGCCGATTTATCAATGAAAGCCAGCTGCCATGCGTTTATCTGGTGGTTCGGCTGAATCAATCGGGCTCGTAATGTTAAGGCAGTCACCGCAAACAGGGTCTAGTCTTAAAGGTCATTTGTAAAAAAAGGAGCGAACCATGAGTCAATCTGCAAAAACAAACCGTCGTCTGGTGCTAGCGTCACGCCCGCACGGTGCGCCGGTTGCGGACAATTTTCGCTTAGAAGAACAATCCGTCCCTGCGCCAGCTGAAGGGCAAGTGTTGCTGCGCACCATCTGGCTGTCACTCGATCCCTACATGCGTGGTCGTATGAGCGATGCGCCGTCTTATTCGCCGCCAGTTGAAATTGGCGCGGTGATGGTGGGCGGTACGGTCAGCCGCGTGGAGCAATCCAGGCACCCCGATTATAAAGAAGGTGAATGGGTGCTGAGCTACAGCGGCTGGCAGGAATATGACCTGTCCGACGGCAAAGGGCTTGTTAAGCTTGGCGAAAATCTTGAGCATCCTTCGTGGGCGCTTGGGATTTTGGGGATGCCGGGCTTTACGGCATACATGGGCCTGCTGGACATCGGTCAGCCTAAATCTGGCGAGACGCTGGTAGTCGCCGCCGCAACCGGACCGGTCGGCGCAACCGTCGGGCAAATCGGCAAAATTAAAGGCTGTCACGTGGTCGGCGTGGCAGGCGGCGCGGAGAAATGCCGTCATGCCGTTGAGGTGCTTGGATTTGATCATTGTCTCGACCATCACGCTGATGATTTTGCGCAACAACTGGCGCAAGCATGCCCAGACGGCATTGACGTGTATTACGAAAACGTCGGCGGAAAAGTCTTTGATGCGGTGCTGCCGTTGCTGAACACCTCCGCGCGCGTGCCCGTTTGTGGCTTGGTCAGCGGCTATAACGCCACCGAACTCCCAGCGGGGCCGGATCGTTTACCGTTGCTGATGGGGACAATTCTGAAAAAACGCCTGCGCGTGCAGGGATTTATCATCGCTCAGGACTACGGTCATCGCATTGATGAATTCCAGACCGAAATGGGGCGCTGGATCAAAGAAGGCAAAATTCAGTACCGCGAACAGGTGACAGAAGGGCTGGAAAACGCACCTGAGGCATTTATCGGGCTGCTGGAAGGTAAAAACTTCGGCAAAGTCGTCATTCGCGTCGCGAACGATAATGATTGAAGCTTATATGGCGGAAATATCCGCCATAATATATTCTTAATTTTTGACTATAATGTCTTTAATAATACAAGCATAGCCATCCACTCTCTCGATAGAGTGAGATGAGCGGTGTGAATTAACATCATTTTGCATTCTTGATTTTTTTTGCGACATTCCCAACACCAGGCATGAAAATACAGGATATATCTGGCGAGCACCGTTAGGGGGCAAAACGGAGCGGTGAATAGCGCTTATTTTAAGCAGAAGGAAATTAACATGCTTGATTTGGAAAACTTGGAAAAAGCACAACGTCTGAGCCTCACTATGCAGGTGGAGGTCAGTCTTAAGGGAGCGCTGATTGCTGGCGCACTTAAACCCGGTGCGAGACTTATTACAAAAGAAATTGCTGATAAATTAGGCACCAGTATCACTCCTGTGCGTGAGGCATTGTTGCGACTGGTGTCTTCCGGAGCGTTACAAGCGACCCCCGCTCAGGCATTTTTGGTACCGGAAATCACTCTGGAACGCTACACCGAAATTAACGCCATTCGTAAACAGCTTGAAACCATGGCGGTAGCGGCAGCGTGTGAAAATATGTCTGCCAGCAAAGTACAAGAATTACGCGATCTGGCGGAGAAATTTCATGAAGCGATGCGTAACGGCAATGCACAACGTGCGTTGCATGCTAACCGCGTATTTCGCTTCAGGCTCTACGAATTTGCCCATATGCCAACGTTGACCTCGCTGATTGAACAACTTTGGGTGCGCATTGGTCCCTGTTTTAACTATCTTCATGAAGATGAGCACGACATCGCGAAATACCCTTATCGTTACGATCAACTGCTGGACGATCTCGAGCGCGGTGATGTCGTTTCCTGTCAAAAAGCGATAGATAAACTGATTGATGAGTCAACATCGCTCTTATTGCAACAATATTTTAGTTAGGGGGTTATTTAATTCAGTTTTAGTTTTATATATAAACTATCTCCTTTCTTAATTATTTTCCCGGTGACGAATGTTTGCCGGGAACGTTATTTCATTTCTGTGACAGATAAGACCAGATGGCTATGCATTAACCGAAAATCCTGCCGATAAAGGATCAGGCACGTTTGCCTTTTGAGGAGCAGGAAGATGAGTTTCAGCCAACGATTACGTAATATAAAAATGAGCAGAAAGCTCGCGGCGGGGTTTGGTCTGGTATTGTTGCTGGTAGCGGTATCAACCATCATGAGCGTATTACGCTTTAAAGAGATTCGCGACGTCTATCAACAAACCAACCTTATTTATAACGTTAACATCGAAGTTTTTCAGGCCAAGATTAATCGTCTTAAATTTCTCTATAACGGAGACGAAAAATCGGGTCAGCTAATGGCGAAATACGTTAAACACGCGGCGGAAATAACAGCAGAAGCAAAAACACTGGAATGGACTCCTCAGGAAGGCGTCATTATTAATGCTATTGCCGAAAATCTGGCGCGTTTTGAAAGCAGCGTTGCCGAAATGCAAACCGCAATGGCCGCGCTTAACGCGAATAAAGACGATACAACCGCGCAGCAAGCGCTAAAAGTTGCTGAAGATAAAGTCAAAACCGCAGGTGATGACAGCAGCGCGTCTATTCGCGAAATTATCGCTCTGGTGAAAATTCATAACGACTCACTTGCCAACAGCTCAAGTACCATTACCGCAATTGTCGGTGTCGTCGCCGTGCTGTTTGGCATACTGGTTTCATGGTGGGTGACCCGTCAGATTACCCATCCGGTCAGACACAATCTGCAGCTGGCTGAACGGATTGCCAGTGGCGATCTGAGTTCGGATATTCACCCGCAGGGTGATGATGAACTCGGTAAATTGACGGGCGCGATGGGGCGCATGAACGACAAGCTGCGTGCCATGATTGGCGAAGTGCGTACCAGCGTCGCGCAGGTGTCGCTGGCCGCGAGTGAGATTGCCGAGGGAAATACCGATCTTTCGTCACGCACTGAGCAGCAGGCTGCTGCGGTCGTGGAAACGGCAGCCAGTATGGAAGAGTTAACGGCAACGGTGAAAAACAACGCTGATAACGCGCGCCATGCCAGCAAACTGGCCGCGGAAGCGTCACAGACCGCCACCCAGGGCGGCCGGGTGATGCGCGATGTCGTCAGCACCATGAGTGATATCAACACCAGTTCGAAGAAAATCGCCGACATTACCGCTGTGATCAACAGCATTGCTTTCCAGACCAATATTCTGGCGCTGAACGCCGCCGTCGAAGCCGCGCGTGCCGGGGAACAGGGCCGTGGATTTGCCGTGGTGGCCAGTGAAGTTCGCAGTCTTTCCCAGCGCAGTTCGCAGGCCGCGAAAGATATCGAACTGCTGATCAGTGAATCCGTCTCGCGCATTACAACGGGCAGCGATCTGGTGACCAAGGCCGGGCAAACCATGGAGCAGGTGGTCCATTCCGTCACGCGCGTGAACGATATTATGGGCGAAATTTCGTCGGCGTCTGAGGAGCAGAGCCGCGGAATTGAGCAGATATCCCGCGCCGTAATGGAACTGGACAGCACGACGCAACAGAACGCGTCTTTGGTGGGAGCATCATCTTCAGCAGCGGGAGCGCTGGAAGATCAGGCGCGCTTGCTGGAGTCACTGGTAGCGGCCTTCCGCTTAGAACAGAACGCCAGAGCCGCGTAACAATCCCCCGGCAACAGAGCGTTGCCGGGGTTTTTAATTACTCAAAGCGGTATGAAACAGACATCCCTACGCCGTAGTTTCGGCCTGGAGCCGGTTCGTAATAGCGGCCATTAGACTCATTGACGATGACCGATCCGACATATTCTTTGTCGAACAGATTATCGACGCGCCCAAAGACGTCCATTCCCCAATTGCCGTAATTGAATTTGTATCCGGTATTCAGGCCAACAAGCGTATACGAAGGGGCTTTGGCGCTGTTTTCGTCATCCGCCATAATGTCACTCATATAACGGATATCAGACCCGGCGTACCAGCCTTCTTCCGGCTGCCAGCCAAATGACGCATAGCCCATATTGCGCGCGATCCCCGGCATGCGGTTGCCATTGCAATCGCCGTCAGAACAGACGTTGGTGCGATAGGTGGCATCCAGATAGGTCCAGGCCATTTTCAGCTTCCAGTTCTCGGCAAACTGCTGATCGAGAGACACTTCCACGCCCTGACGGCGCGTTTTCCCGGCATTTTTATAGCTGGTGCGCCCGCCAGAACTGGCATCAACCACGATTTCGTCGTCAGTATCGGTACGGAATAACGCAGCCGTCAGCAAACCGTTCCCCACGCGCGTTTTACTGCCCACTTCGTACGTATTATTGGTTGACGGTTTTAGCGCAAAATTCAGGCCGCTCTGGTTACCGGAACGATACGACAGTTCGTTGATGGTCGGCGTTTCAAATCCGCGTCCCGCTGCAGTATATAGATTCCACGCGTCGGTTACAGAATATTTGAGCGATCCGGCCGGGAGCCATTTGTGATAGCTCGCCTCGCCGCTGTCATCGCCGTTTGCGCCTTGCACGTAACGATCGTTTGAATCGAACCACACCGAGCTGTAGCGCACGCCCGCGTCCAAGGACAGTTTTTGCGTGAGCTGCCAGCTGGTTTGCAGATACGGATCCACATTCCACATCAGATTACGTTCGTCGCGGCGTTTATCGCCCTTCACACCGTAATCCGGAACGCCGTCACGCATCACAAAGTTTTCGTAGCCGCGACGATCTTCGCGCATGTTTTCGTAATTAAGACCGGTCGTGATCGTTACGGGAACCAGCAGTTCACCGCGGTGCGTCCAGCGGGTATCGATACCCTGATAGTGACGCTGCATGTCGATTACGCCGCCGGAGTGGGTAGGGCGAAGCTGCGGCTGATAAGGGATCGACTGATACTGCGTCATTTCGCGCTCGCCCGCATAGGCCATCACGCTGAGATCGTCCAGCTCGCTTAGCTGGCGGTCATAGCGCAAACCCGCCTGCGTTTGTTTGATGGTTTTGCGCGTGTTGTACTGATCGCCGCGCGGCGACTGACGTGGATTGTCACGCCACTCCTGATAATCCAGACCGCCCGGATCGTTGGCTTTCATGTCCACGCTGTTAAAGATAAGCGTCAGCTTGCTGGCATCATCAACGCGCACGCCGAGTTTCGCGTTGGCGAGATTTTTGCGCGCGCCGCTGTGATCGCGATAGCCTTTGGTGGTGAAACGCGTTGTCGACACCGTGTAATCCACGTCGCCGGCGTGGGTACCATCGCCCATCGCACCCGTCGCTTTCATACCGTAACGCCAGGTGCCGTAGCTGCCGTAATAGCTGCTGGCTTCAATCGTTGGCGGTTGCTGACCCGTCTGAGTGGCGATGTTAATCACGCCGCCCGAGGCGTTTCCGTACAGCGCCGAAAACGGACCGCGCAGTACTTCGACGCTCTCAATACTGGAAAGATCGATATTAGACGTCTGCCCCTGGCCATCCGGCATGGTGGCCGGAATACCGTCCACATACATACGGATACCGCGCACGCCAAAGGTCGAACGCGCCCCAAATCCGCGCATCGAAAGCTGTAAATCCTGGGCGTAATTCTGACGATTTTGAATTTGTAAGCCGGGCACGCTACCGAGAGATTCCGAAAGGTTAATGCGCGGTGCGGCCTGGCGCATGTCGTCCCCGTTAACCACGCTGATGGCGGCCGGGGTATCCAGTTCAGAAACGGTCTGCGGAGTCGCGCTGACGATCATCGTTTGTTCTTGTGCGGCGAGCGCAACTGCGGGGGCCAGGACGATCGGAACCCATAATAGGGAGAGCGTTGCCTGCCGGGCGGAAATGATTTTCATGAATAAAAGCCAGTTGAGAAAGTGACGAACCAAATGGAACACATGTGCGTATGGTAAATCTTTTGTAAACATTATGAAAACTTTAACAGCACATTGCGTTAATGGAAGTGTAGATAAAAAGAGGGCGGAGAGCGAAACAGGAAACAATGACTCCACATTCACGGGAATAATGATTACTATTCTCAACAATAAACATGACGAAGCGATGACTTCGTCTCAAGGAAGCACTGTCGGCATTACACATTTTTTATCTAAGGGAGTCGTCATGTCATTACCTCATCTGTGCTCGCCGCGTCTGCGTGGTTCACTGCTGTTAGGTTCTTTACTGATCGCGGGTTCGTTCAATGTTCATGCTGCAGAAGAGATGCTGCGCAAAGCGGTAGGCAAGGGCGCATACGAAATGGCCGTGAGCCAGCAGGAAAATGCCCTGTGGGTGGCCACCACGCAAAGCCGTAAAACGGACAAAGGTGGTGTGGTGTATCGTCTTGATCCCGTCACGCTCGACGTGACGCAGGCGATCCATAACGATCTGAAACCTTTCGGCGCAACCATCAACAGCAAGACGCAAACGCTGTGGTTTGGCAATACGACCAACAGCGCCGTCACGGCGATTGATGCCAAAACGGGTGAAGTGAAAGGCCGTCTGGTGCTGGACGATCGTAAGCGTACCGAGACTGTTAAGCCTCTCCAGCCACGCGAGCTGGTGGCGGATGACACCACTAATACCGTGTACATCACAGGGGTGGGCAAAGAGAGCGTGATTTGGGTGATTGATGGTGAAACGCTGAAACTAAAAGACACCATCACCAATACCGGAACATACAGTACCGGTCTGGCGCTGGATTCGCAGGCAAAACGGTTATACACCACCAATGCCGACGGCGAACTGATCACGATCGACACTGCCACTCACAAAGTCGTGAGCCATAAAAAAGTGCAGGACGACGGGAAAGAGCATTTTTACCTGAACCTGAGCCTGGATACCGCAGGGCAACGTGCGTTTCTGACGGATTCAAAGCAGCCGGAAGTGCTGGTGGTTAACCTGAAAGATGGCAGCGTGCTGGCAAAAATCGCCGCACCAGAGTCGCTCGCCGTGCTGTTTAACCCAACGCGTAACGAAGCGTATGTGACTCACCGCGAAGCCGGTAAAGTCAGCATCATCGACACCAAAACCTATAAAGTCATCAAAACTCTTGATACGCCGGTGTTCCCAAACAGCCTGGCGCTGTCACCGGATGGCAAAACGCTGTACGTGACGGTGAAGCAGAAATCGACCCGTCAGCAAGAAGCCACTCAGCCTGACGATGTGATTCGCATCGTGCTGTAATCGCGCTAGCTGTAAAAGAAAAGGGAAGGCAGATGCCTTCCCTTTTTTATGGCTTGTTCAACGCTTAACGCGACGTTTCTTCAACCAGTGGGCCGTCGTGTTGGTCATCTTCGACCATCACCGGCGCAGTGCTGTGGATCTCATTCACGCGCTTACGCACGCCAAACCAGCCAATGATCAGAAGCACTGCCAGCAGCGGGATGGTCGCAATGGTATAGGTGCCGTTCGGATAGTCGAACGCCATCAGCACCAGAACACTGAACAGGAACAGCAGCGTCAGCCAGGAAGTGACAGGCGCGCCTGGCATCTTGAAGGCCACGTCAGCCGCTTTACCTTCTTTAATGGCTTTGCGCAGACGCATCTGGCACACCACGATAAAGGCCCAGGAGGCGATAATCCCAATGGCCGCCACGTTCAACACGATCTCGAACACCTGAGAAGGAACCAGATAGTTCAGGAACACGCCGAAAACATAAACGACCAGCGTCGCCAGAATGCCCGCGTAAGGCACCTGCTGCTTGCTCATTTTCGACATGAATTTAGGTGCTGAGCCGCCCATCGACATGGAGCGCAAAATGCGTCCTGTAGAATAGAGACCCGAGTTCAGACTGGAGAGCGCGGCGGTCAGCACAACAATGTTCATAATGCTGCCGACGTAGGGCACGCCAAGCTTCGAGAAGAATGTCACGAACGGGCTTTGTCCCGCCTGATAGGCATTCCACGGCAGCAGCAGAACCAGCAGCACCACGGATCCAACATAGAACAGGCCGATACGCCAGATCACGCTGTTAATCGCTTTTGGCACCATGGTCTGCGGATCTTTACATTCTCCCGCAGCGGTACCGACCAGTTCGATGGACGCAAAGGCAAAGACCACGCCCTGAACCAGCACCAGCGCTGGCAGCAGGCCGTGGGGGAAGAATCCGCCGTTATCGGTGATTAAATGGAAACCGGTCGCATTGCCGTCGAGCGGCTTACCGCTGCCGAGGAACACCGTACCGACTACCAGGAAAATGACAATCGCCAACACTTTTACGAGCGCAAACCAGAACTCCATTTCGGCGAACCACTTCACGCCGATCATGTTCATGGTGCCGACGATCGCCAGCGCGCCAAGGGCAAAGACCCATTGCGGCACGTCACCAAACGCGCCCCAGTAGTGCATATAAAGGGCAACTGCGGTGATATCGACTATCCCGGTCATCGCCCAGTTAACGAAATACATCCAGCCCGCGACGTAAGCGGCTTTTTCGCCCAAAAACTCACGCGCATAGGAGACAAAACTGCCGCTGGACGGGCGGTGTAACACCAGCTCGCCGAGCGCACGGAGAATGAAGAAAGAGAAAATTCCGCACACCAGATAGACCAGTGCGAGAGCAGGCCCCGCCATCTGCAGACGTGCGCCTGCACCCAAAAACAACCCTGTACCGATAGCACCGCCGATAGCAATCATCTGCACCTGACGGTTGCCCATGGCTTTGTGATATCCCTCTTCGTGAGAGTTCAACCAGCGACGTTTCGCAGCGTGATGGTCGGCTGCGTTTTTATTGCTTGTTTTCATTGAGTTACCTGTTTACCTGTCTGAATCATCTTAGGGATGTCCGTACGCTGGCAGTCTGCGAACCAAACGATTGCTTCTGCACTGGCACATGCCGCCTTTCCAGTCATTCTGCGTATGGATAAGGCAAAACATGGCGAAGCATCCTACCTGCAATCGATAAGCGAGGCAAAATATTACCAGGCTGAAAGTGATGCAAGTCGAAGGAAATCGTGTGGTCAGAGCAGAAGAGGTAAACAACGTACTGAATTATGAGTACATTTCAGACGAAGAAACCGGTTGAGGGGAAATTCATTCATCAGTTGTGCTTAATAGTTGACCACTGTGCGTTTTCGTTTCGCAGTGCTTCAACCAGCAAAGTAAACGCCGTGGTGTGCTGACGACGGCTGGGGTAGTAGAGATGATAACCCTCGAACGACGGGCACCATGATTCCAGCACCCGTACCAATTGCCCGTCTGCCACCAGATCGACGACGGTGTCTTGCGGAACATAGGCCAAACCCAATCCGGCAACGGCCGCATCCAGGCGTTGCGGCAGACTGTTTAACGTCAACTGACCGTCCACACGCACGCGCATTTCACGCCCGTTTTGTTCAAATTCCCAGGCGTACAAGCCGCCAAGAGTCGGCAGACGCATATTGATGCAGCGATGATTTTCCAGTGCTTCAGGCGTTTGCGGTACGCCATATTGAGCGAAATAGGCGGCTGATCCGACGACAGCCATCCGCATATCCGGGGCGATACGCATCGCAATCATATCTTTGGCGATCTGTTCCCCTAAGCGCACGCCGGCATCAAAACGGCCGTCCACAATGTCTGTCAGGCCGTTATCCACCGTCACTTCGATATTGATGTCGGGATAGTGCGCCATAAAGGGTTTCAGCACCGGCCACAGAACGGCTGACATGGCGTGCTCGCCAGCGCTGATACGAATATTGCCGGCGGGGCGGTCACGCCTGTCTCGCAGCGCCGTCAGTTCTTGTTCGATTTCCACTAAATGCGGGGTTAAGCGCACCAGGAGCTGTTCGCCCGCTTCGGTAGGCACGACGCTGCGGGTGGTGCGCGTAAGTAACCGCACGTCCAGACGGGCTTCAAGATTACGCATTGCGTGGCTAAGCGCGGACTGCGAAACACCAAGCTGGGCGGCGGCGCGGGTGAAACTGCGCTCCCGGGCGACCACCATAAACGACAGCAAATCGTTGAAATTGTCTTTGAGCATCTTGCCACTCCATTTATGAATTCAATTCATGGTTCCTTTCTGATTATGCTCTCTAATGCTGCGGCTGTCTTTGCGCTACTGTTAACGCACTATCCAGACAGGAGGCAGCATGAAAATTATACGCAGTGGAACATTACCGTCAGTTCGCGGGCCTGAGGCCTGGTTTAGCGGAACGGTGCGCATCGATGCCCCATTTCAGGCCACGGAACCTGCGGCTGTGGGCGGTGCGACGGTGACGTTTGAGCCGGGCGCACGCACGGCGTGGCACACCCATCCGCTGGGACAAACACTGATCGTGACGCAAGGGCGAGGCTGGTTGCAGGAGTGGGGGAAAGAGGCGCAGGTGCTGAATCAGGGGGATATCGCCTGGATACCCCCCGAGGTGAAACACTGGCACGGGGCCAGCTCACAGACCGCGATGACGCACATCGCCATCGCCGAATCCGTTAACGGCAGCCCGGTGGACTGGCTGGAAAAAGTGACTGACGAACAGTACCAGGGTCGTTAACCGCCGAAGACCGCAATCGCCTGTTGCAGACGCGTGGTGCGCTGCGTCAGATGATTCGCTGCGTTTGTCACATTATCCACCATGCCCGTATTGTTATGAGTCATCGTGCCAATACGGGAAATCGACTCGTTGATGAGCGTCAACGCCAGTGTCTGTTCCTGCGTGGCGTGACCGATCTCTTTGATAAGCGACGTCACTTGCAGCACATTGCCGATCATCGCCGTGAGATGCGTTTCGGTTTGTTCCACCATATTCACACCTGCGTTCACGCTGGCAACGTTTTTCTCGATGAGCGTTTTGATCTCTTTGGCCGCTGAGGCGGAATGCTGCGCCAGATTACGGACTTCGGCAGCGACTACCGCAAACCCGCGTCCAGCTTCGCCTGCGCGCGCGGCTTCTACCGCGGCATTAAGGGCCAGGATATTGGTCTGGAAGGCGATACGATCGATAACCCCAATGATGTCGACAATCTGACTGTTGTCTTTCGACACCGACTGCATCATGCCGATAGTTTGCTTCATGGCCGTTTCGCCGCTGTGCGCGCTGGCGCTGGTACGATCCGCCATTAAAATGGCTTCGCCTGCGGTTTGGGCGGTTTGCTGAACGGCACTGGCAATCTCTTCCACGGCGGCGGCCGTTTGCTGCAGATCATCCGCCGTCTCTTCTGAACGCGCCTGTAAAGATGCGCCTTCTTTCGCGACCTGCTGACTGATCGTACTTATCCCGGCGATTTGCGTTCCGACGTCATCCACAAGCGAGCGCAAATTTAAACCTGATTGATTCACCAGACGCATCATCATGCCAATTTCATCGACGCGATCAAAATGGTAATAATCCGTTTTACGCCCGGAAACGACATGTTGCATTTGACGAACTATCGTTTTGACAGGACGACTGATCTGCGTATTAAGATAAACCCCAAGCAATAAAAAGAGCGCAACAAGTCCGCCGCTTTGCATTATCCTTTCGGGGGAGATAAAAATGATTAGTAATGATAAAAGGGCAGTCATTCCAATCCCATAGTTCACTCTTTTTGCCGTGCTGAGTTTTTTAAAAAGTGAAAGGAATGAAAATAAACCTCGGCGAACAACCAACCCTTTAAAGAAACGATGACCGTTTAATTCATTATTACGCACACGTTCGTAAAGACGTTCACTGGCTTCTATCTCTGTACGGGGTGGAATATTACGTACCGAAATGTAGCCGGTGAGCGTATCGTTCTGGTATACCGGTGTCACGTTGGCGCGAACCCAGTAATGATCGCCGTTACCCCGACGGTTCTTGACGAGTCCCGTCCAGCTCTGGCCCTGCTTTAAGGTAAACCACATGTCACCAAATGCCTCAGGCGGCATATCGGGATGGCGAATCACGTTGTGCGGTTCACCAATAAGATGTTCTTCTTTATAACCGCTGGCTTCAATAAAGGCAGAGTTAGCGTAGGTAATATGACTGTGTGTATTGGTGGTCGACATAAGCGTCGATTCTTCGTTAAGCAAATACTCGCTTTGTGTAACAGGAGTGTTATTTCTCATGAAAAACTCCATGGTGATGTCAAGAATATAAAAAGCCGCCCGAAAAATGTTCAGGCAAGACAAAAGTTATTGTTGTGTTTATTACGGCCTGCGCATTCTTCCACAGAATGGGGTGAACAAGAAAGAACCTAAATTAAATATATTTTATCTATTAAAGTTCTCTTATGTAATGAAATTGCAAACAAATGAATTACCTATTTTAAATGGCAAATGAAATGCTCCCCTTAAGCCAAATAAGCAGGTATTTATGAATGCGCGCCAAAAAATGGCTTACCGACGTGACGTTTCATTAACATTCATAAAACGTTATGATAGTTCAGTACACTTTCTGAACTCCCTCGGTCATTCTTGTGAAAATCAATCTTATCGGTACTAGCGGCAGCGGAAAAACAACGTTAGCCAGGCAGCTCGCCGCTGAATTATTCCTTCCCTATATCGAAATGGACACCTTGTACTGGCGACCTGACTGGCAGGGTACACCGGACGATCAGTTTCTGATTAAACTGGAAACCGCGCTCAGCACCTCGCCCGACTGGGTGCTGGATGGCAACTACAACCGCACGCGAGCGGTGAAGTGGCGTGAGATCGATATCATTGTGTGGGTGGATTACGGTTTTGCTCGCACGCTATGGCAGGCGGTATCGCGCGCGGCAAGGCGTGCCTGGTCGCAACAGGAGTTGTGGCCTGGCACGGGCAATCGTGAAAGTTTCCGCCGCTCGTTCTTTAACCGCGAGTCGGTGCTGCTGTGGACGATCAAAACCTGGCGCAGCAATCGCGTACGTTATATCGCTGATATGGAAAACCCAAAATACGCACACATCCGTTTTGTGCGCATCACATCACGTCAGGACGCCGAAAAACTCATCACAGAATTGAAGTCATCCCTTTAGCGTGGCTTTGTATTTCTGATTTTTGGCAAACCAAATGTAAATTAATTGTTTCTCAGAGGTGAAATCCCCCCTTAATAATGACGACATGTTAAGTCAAACGAGAACACAACATGTCCTGGCGAATCAGCATTCTGGATAAAAGCCCCGTCGCGGTGAATGAAACGCCTGCCGATGCGCTGGCGCGCACGTTAAGTCTGGCGAAACAGGCAGAAGCGCTCGGATTTCACCGCTTCTGGATTGCCGAACACCACAATACCGCTCAACTCGCCAGCCCATCCCCTGAGCTGCTGATTGCCTGGATCCTGGGGCAGACAAAACGTATTCGCGTCGGTTCCGGCGGCGTGATGCTTCAGCACTACAGCCCGTATAAAGTGGCCGAAAATTTCAACGTGCTGGCCTCAATTGCGCCGGGACGCGTGGATTTGGGCGTCGGTAAAGCCCCCGGCGGACTGCCGCTTTCAACGCGTGCATTGCAGCAGGGCCTTAATCAACAAGAAAAGGGCACGTTCGCCGATCAACTGACGCAGTTGAATCACTGGCTTTCACCGGTTGCCGACGCGCAACAGGACGCCGTGCAGGCGATACCGCTGCCCGCCGTGCCAGCGGAACGTTTCCTGTTGGGTGCAAGTGTCGAAAGTGCGCGTCTGGCCGCTCAGCTTGACTGGGATTTTGTCTTTGCCGCGCATCTCAATGGCGACGCGAATCTTCTGCACGATGTGCTTAAAACCTGGCGTGAAAACAGCACCCGTCATGCCATTGTGGCGGTGCAGGCGATTGTCGCGCCGACTCAGGCGCAGGCTGATACTCTGGCTGAAAAAGTCGAAGTGTGGGGCGTTGAACTGGCCAACGGGCAGCGCGTCACCGTTGCCAGCGAAGAGCAGGCCTATGCTTTTGCCCGTCAGGCTGGAAGTGAGCCGTTACGCATTGCCCGCCGTGCGCAGTCGTTGATCAAAGGCACTGCCGATTCGGTGCTTGAGCAACTGGAAGCGCTGCACCAGACCTATGGAATCGATGAATTCATCATTGATACGCCTGTCGCGGATGGCAGCGCCCGCACGCAATCTCTGCGCCTGCTGGCGCAGGCAAAATTCGCCGGGGAGGTGCTGGTATGAGCCTCGGAAAACAGCTGATCGACTGGCGTCGGGAACTGCATCGCCATCCCGAGCTTTCAGGGCAAGAGGTCGAAACCACCGCACGTCTGCGTCAGTGGCTCTCGGCGGCTGATATTAATATTTTGCCCTACGATCTGCAGACCGGAATTGTCGCCGAAATCGGCAAGGGGAGTAAGCACATTGCCCTGCGTGCGGATATCGACGCGCTACCCATTGAGGAGCGCAGCGGCGTCGCATTTAGCTCGCAAAATCCCGGCGTGATGCATGCCTGCGGGCACGACGTGCACACCAGCGTGATTCTGGGCGCCGCATTACAGCTCAAAGCCCGCGAAGCGGATCTTCAGGGACGGGTTCGGATCCTTTTTCAGCCTGCTGAGGAGAATTTTGGCGGCGCGAAAAGCCTGGTGCGTGCCGGGGCGTTGCACGACATCAGCGCCATTTTTGGAATGCATAACGAACCCGGTTTACCGGTTGGCGCATTTGCCACGCGCGGCGGGCCGTTCTACGCCAACGTCGATAGATTCGTTTTCCGCGTCACCGGTAAAGGGGCGCATGCGGCGCGACCGCACGAAGGATCGGACGCGATCGTACTCGCCAGCCAGCTGGTAACGGCGCTACAAAGCGTGGCGAGCCGTAACATCAACACCCTGGATTCGGTGGTGCTGAGCGTCACGCGCATCGAAGGCGGAAACACCTGGAACGTCCTGCCAGAAAGCGTTGAGCTGGAAGGCACATTACGTACCCATCGCACTGAAGTTCAACAGAATGTTAAAGCGCGCGTAGGTGAAATCGCTGCCGGATTTGCCAGCGCCTTTAATGCCCAAATTGATATCACCTGGTATGCCGGGCCAACGGCGCTGGTGAATGACGAACGTTGGGCTGATTTTGCGACCTCAATTGCGCGGGAAACCGGCTACGAAACACAGCACGCGGACCTGCATATGGGCGGCGAAGATTTTGCCGTCTATTTACAGCATATTCCCGGCGCGTTTGTCAGCATCGGTAGTGCCAGTCCTTTTGGTCTGCATCATCCGGCATTTAATCCTGATGAAGCATTAATCGAACCCGCGGCACATTATTTCTCGCAGCTTGCAGAAAAAGCGCTACATCACATTTAATGATTAAGAGGTGAATATGTCTGCAACACGACAATTGCGGCTGGGGACCATTTTACATGGTGCGTCCGGAAATATGTCTGCCTGGCGTCATCCTGCGGCGACAGCGGATGCCAGTATTAATTTCAATTTCGTTAAAGAGACGGCGTTAAAAGCAGAGGAGGGCAAACTTGATTTCTTATTTGTTGCCGATGGACTTTATATTAATGAAAAATCCATTCCGCATTTTCTTAATCGCTTCGAGCCGCTGACCGTATTATCTGCGCTGGCGAGTTTAACGTCGCGGCTGGGATTAGTCGGTACGTTATCGACGTCCTACAGCGAACCCTTTACCGTCGCACGCCAGTTCGCCAGCCTCGATCATTTGAGCAATGGCCGCGCGGGCTGGAACGTGGTGACGTCGCCGCTGGAGGGTTCTGCAAAGAACTTCTCGCGCGAAAAGCATCCCGAGCACGCCCTACGGTATCGCATCGCCGATGAATATCTTGATGTGGTGAAGGGCCTGTGGGACTCCTGGGAAGGCGACGCTTTTGTGCGTAATAAAGACAGCGGTCAGTTCTTCAATCCTGAAAAATTACACACGCTGGATCATCACGGTGATTTCTTCCAGGTTGCTGGGCCATTAAATATTGGCCGCACGCCGCAGGGGCGTCCGATTGTCTTTCAGGCTGGCGCATCCGACGACGGTAAAAAATTAGCAGCGAAACATGCTGATGCCATATTTACCCATCACGAAACGTTAGGCGAAGCCAAAGCGTTTTATCGCGACGTGAAAGAGCAGCTTGAATTACACGGACGTCGTGCTGATGAATTACATATATTCCAGGGCGTCAGCGTGATTGTCGGAAAAGATGCTGACGACGTGGAGGCGCAATATCAAACTACCGCGGCGCTGGTATCCATAAATGATGCGTTGAATTATTTAGGGCGCTATTTCGAACACCACGATTTTAGCCAGTACCCGCTGGATGAACCGTTCCCGGATATCGGGAATTTAGGGCAAAACAGTTTTCGCAGCACTACCGATGAAATCAAACGTAACGCACGCGATCGCAACTTAACGCTGCGACAGGTCGCGCTCGAAGCCGCCTCGCCGCGCCCGCGTTTTTCCGGTACGCCGGAAGAGGTGGCCGACGGTTTGCAGCAGTGGTTTGAAGAATACGCCTCTGACGGGTTCATCATTCAGGGCGGCACACCAGACACATTCCCGCGCTTTGTCGACCAGGTTGTTCCGGTATTGCAGGCGCGTGGCCTGTTCCGCACCGAATATCCCGGCACGACGCTGCGCGAAAGTCTGGGCTTAGACCAACCCAAAAATCAGTTCACACAACAATAAGAGACACCCGCTATGCAAAAATCATCGCTCGTTCTGGCGCTCGCGCTGGCCTTTACCCCTGCCGTCTGGGCAGAGAATGTGAATATTAACGGCACAGGCGTGAGCCTCGAAGCCAATAAAACGCCTGTCAATACGGTGAAAAATCAGCAGGCCATCGCGCAGTTACCTGCCGGTTTACATCTTGCCGTACCGGGCAAATTTACGGTGGCCATCGCGGGGTTAAGTCAGCCGCCACTGACCGTTTTTGCTGATGACAACAAAACGTTGATAGGCAGCGAAGCCGATATCGCGCGTCTGGTGGCCGACAGCTTGGGGCTGGAGCTGAATATCGTCCCGACGTCCTGGGAAGACTGGCCGCTGGGGGTGACGTCCGGGAAATATGATGCCGCAATCAGCAATATTACGGTCACCAAAGAGCGCAAAGAGAAGTTCGACTTCGCCACTTACCGCAAAGATTCGCTCGGTTTTTACGTGAAATCGACCAGCCCGATCAAGCAGCTTGAGAAGGCTGAAGATATCGCCGGCCTGCGTATTATCGTCGGTTCCGGCACGAACCAGGAAGCGATCCTGCTGGCATGGGATGCCGAAAATCAGAAGAAGGGCCTCAAACCGTTTACTCCGGTTTATACCAAAGATGATGCCGCCCAAACGCTGGCGCTACAGTCTGGCCGCGCCGATGCATTTTTTGGTCCAAACGTTATCGGGGCGTGGAAAGCCGCGCTGACGGGTAAAACCAAGCTGGTCGGCAGCGTGGACGGCGGGTGGCCAAAAGCGGCGCATATCGCGGTGACGCTGAAAAAAGGCAGCGGTTTAGCTGAGCCGGTGCAAACGGCACTCAATGGCGTGATCAAAAACGGTGATTACGACAAAGTGCTGAACCGCTGGGGTGAAGGTGTGGAACGTATCCCGAGTTCAGAAGTGAACCCGGCGGGATTAGGCGATTAAGGAGGTCAACATGAGCGAGCTTTTTCGTGACGTTTCGCCGGAGGATGCCGATCTCCAGCCCATTATTGACGGGTTATTCGGCGAGTACTCCGCCCGCTACGGCGACTATTTTTCGAAAGATGCAGAAGTGGAACTGACCGAGTGGTATCTCCCGCCGCAGGGGCTGTTTATCGTCCTGGAGCGTGACGGCAAGATCATCGCCACGGGTGCATACAAACCTTTTGATGAACACACGGCTGAAATCAAACGCATCTGGACCGACAAATCCCTGCGAAAGCAGGGATTGGCCGCACGCGTGGTTCAGGAACTGGAGCGTAGGGCGGTGCTGGCGGGCTATAGCCAGATATACCTCACCACTGGTTTTCGGCAGCCAGAAGCGGTGAAGCTGTATCTGAGTCAGGGCTACGCGGCCCAGTTTGATCTGCACCGTGATCCGGAAGAGTACAGCCAGCCGCCATTTGACGGGCGGCTGCGCTTCACCAAAACACTGGTACGCGAAGCGTTCAGTAAAACCGCATGAGGAACGACGATGAACAACGTTGAAACCATCAAAGTGGTCCCAGCGCGCTATCCGTGGCGCACCGTTGGGGCAATTGCGGCACTGTTCGTGCTGGCGATCGTCGTCCAGTCGGTAGCGTTCAATCCGCGCTGGGAATGGGCCGTGTTTGCACGCTGGTTCTTTGATCCGGTGATCCTCGAAGGCGTCGGGCAGACGCTTTTACTCACGCTTATCGGCACCGCGCTGAGCGTGGTGATCGGCGGCATGCTGGCGCTGGCGCGGCTCTCATCGTCGTGGCTGCTCAGTAGCCTGGCGTGGGGATACATCTGGTTGTTCCGTTCGCTGCCGCTGATTGTGGTGCTGATTATTCTTTATAACTTCTCCTATCTGTACGACACGCTGTCGCTCGGCGTGCCGTTCACCAGCATCACGTGGGGGAGTTTTGAAACCATCAACGTGCTGGGGCAATTCTCCACGGCCGTTGTGGGACTGACGCTGGTGCAAAGCGCCTACACTGCGGAAATTATTCGTGGCGGATTTCTAGGTGTCGATCACGGCCAGTACGAAGCGGCGGCTGCGCTGGGCTTACCCGCATGGCGTCGGACTTTGCGCATCATTCTGCCGCAGGCGCTACGCACCATTTTGCCTGCCGGATTTAACGAAATTATCAGCCTGGCGAAAGGTACGGCGATGGTGTACGTCCTGGCGATGCCGGAACTTTTCTACACCATCCAGATGATCTACAACCGCACTCAGGAAGTCATTCCGCTGCTAATGGTGGGTGCCGTCTGGTATCTGGTGATCACCACCGTGTTGTCGGCTATTCAGCACATTGTTGAACGTGGGCTGGCGCGCAGCGAGCGCCGCTCGGCGGTGAATCAATCTCGTACGTCCAGCCGCGCCCGTTCCGTTACCACGACACAGGAGCCTATCCATGCCAGCCTCTCCTGAAGGACATATTTCGATAACAGGCGTCAGCAAATTCTTTGGGCGTCATAAAGCGCTCGATAACGTGTCGCTGGAGATCCCGCCGGGTTCAGTGACCGTCATTCTGGGTCCGTCAGGTTCCGGTAAATCGACGCTTTTACGCACCATTAATCACCTTGAACGGGTCGACGAAGGGTTTATCCAGATAGACGGTGACTACATTGGCTATCGCCGTCAGGGCGACAAGCTGTACGAACTGAAAGAGAAAGAGATCCTCAAACAGCGCGTCAACGTCGGGTACGTGTTCCAGAATTTCAACCTGTTTCCGCATCTGACGGTGCTGGAGAATCTGATTGAAGCGCCGATTGCGCATAAGCAACTGAGCCGTAAAGCTGCCGTCGACAGGGCTTACAGCCTGCTGGATGTGGTGGGCCTGCGGGATAAAGCCGATGCGTGGTCGCGGCATTTATCCGGCGGGCAGCAGCAGCGAATCGCCATTGCGCGTGCGCTGGCCCTGCGACCGCGTGTCATGCTGTTTGATGAGCCAACGTCTGCGCTCGATCCAGAACTGGTGGGCGAGGTTCTGGATGTGATCAAAAAACTGGCGCGTTCTGGAACTACGCTGGTTGTGGTGACGCATGAAATAGGTTTCGCCCGCGAAGTGGCGGACCAGATTGTGTTCATGGTGGATGGCAAAATCGTGGAACAGGGCAGTAGCGACGAAGTGTTAAACCGTCCGTCGCATGCGCGAACGCGTCAGTTCCTGTCAAAAGTGCTGTAAGGAGCAAGTATGAAATATGGATTTCTGGCGCTTTTCGGCGTTGTTTCGGTGAGCCACGCGAGCATTGATTTACAGGCGAACGAACAGCCGTTGCCCGTCACCGTCGATCAACAGGCAGTATCAAAGATCCCCCACAACTACAAATTTGTGGAGCCTGGCACGCTGACGGTAGCGATTTCAGCTCTCAACTCACCGCCGCTGGCGCTGCTGGCCAGTGACAACCGAACCCGCATCGGCAGCGATCCGGACATTGCGCGCCTGCTGGCGGGCAGCCTGGGCTTAAAGCTCAAACTGGTACCAACGGCGTGGGAAGACTGGCCGCTCGGGATCAGCTCCGGGCGTTACGATGTGGCGCTGGTGAATATTGCGGTGACCGAACAGCGTAAGCAAAAGTTTGATTTTGCAACGTATCGCGTCGATTCTCTGGCGTTTTCCGTTAAATCGACCAGTGACGTGACCTCAATCAAAAGCGCCGCCGACCTGACCGGTAAAAAAGTGATTGTCGGTTCCGGCACTAATCAGGAACGTATTCTGCTGGGCTGGAACGAAGAGAACCAAAAAGCAGGGCGAGAACCTGCGCTTCCGGTCTATCTGACCGATGATGCGTCGGGCAATTTGTACATTCAGTCCGGTAGGGCGGATGTGTTTTTTGGGCCGCAGTCGGTATCGGCTTATAAAGAGGCGCTCACCGGTAAAACGCGTGTAGTGGGCTTGGGTCCGAAAAAAGCCTTTGTTGCGACGACCACCAAAAAAGGTAACGAGCTGGTGTATGCCTTGCAGGCCGCGCTCAATGGCGCAATCCAGCGCGGAGAATACCAGAAAGTATTGGCGCGCTGGGGAGAACAGGGCGAGGCGGTGGAACAATCGGAGGTCAATCCCCCCGGCATCACTTACTGACGCTGTGCTTAATGTCGGTCCGTTGAGGTTCTGACGCTTTTCGAAACTGCACAAGGTGTTAAAGGCTGATGAAATAATCTGATAACCTGGAATACTACTCATAAAGGAGCCTGAAAATGCCACATGTTGATATCAAATGTTTCCCTCGCGATCTGAATGACGAACAAAAAACGGCGCTGGCGGCGGATATCGCCGAGGTGATTATTCGCCATTTCAACAGCAAAGACAGCTCAGTATCCGTTGCGTTGAATCAGGTTCAGCAGGAAGACTGGAAAGCGCAGGTCTGGGATACGGAGATCGGCCCGAAGCTGGATGAGCTGATTAAGAAGCCGGGTTATTCGATGTAATGTTTGTGCCCTGAAGCCGCCGCCCGGCGGCTTTGTTAATTTGCGACGCGGCTTCCGGCGATTCTCGCTACCGACAATTCCCGAAAGGGGCTCACATTTGTCCAGAATTGTTGAAGCTCGGATGCGCGAAATACCGTGAATTTACCAGTCGGAGCGGGTATCGCGTTCTGTATTCTGTTGAAGGGATAACAATCACGGCACACGCTATCTTGTCGCAGCGACAGGATATCCAGCATTTACTCTTCAGGCTTTTGGTTCAGGCCTGATATAGACCTGTCCCTTCAATCCTTACTTTTTCACATCACCTGTAGCAACGTGTTCAGCAGCCCAGGAAAGCGGGCGTCCAAATCTTCTTTGCGCAATGAAATCATATTTTCGCGTCCCTGCGGGCGCTGCCAGATCACGCCGCTGTCGCGCAATACACGCCAGTGATGCGTCATGGTGGATTTCGCGACTTCCTGCGGACGTAAGGCATTGCAGCTTAACTCACTGCCATCGGCGATCAGGCGCAGAATAGACAGTCTTAACGGGTTGCCGAGGGCAAAAAGAACGTTTTCCAGCAGTATTTGTTCAGGCTCGGGGTGATTCGGGATCATAGTGCTCCTGGGCGTAATAATCAGGTTGAGCTATACCAATGATAGCCTCTCCCTTAAAAAATAGTTCGTATATACTCGTACAATAGGACTATTATAGCAAACGAACACGAAGGCGACCATCCCGGTCGTCAATCTCAAGTCAAACTGACTAAGGAAGCATCATGCCCCGACCCATCCCCCTCGAACGTTATCGCAACATCGGTATCTCCGCGCATATCGATGCCGGTAAAACGACGACCACCGAGCGCATCCTGTTCTACACCGGAATGAGCCACAAATTGGGTGAAGTCCACGATGGCGCGGCAACAACTGACTGGATGGCGCAGGAGCAAGAGCGCGGAATTACGATTACCTCCGCCGCCGTAAGCTGCTTCTGGCCAGGCATGGACCGAGGTTATGAGCCGCACCGGATCAATATCATCGACACCCCAGGCCACGTCGATTTCACTATCGAGGTGGAACGATCCATGCGCGTTCTGGATGGCGCGGTCATGGTCTATGACTCAGTGGGTGGCGTACAGCCGCAGTCAGAAACGGTCTGGCGGCAGGCGAATAAATATCACGTGCCGCGCCTGGCCTTCGTCAACAAAATGGACCGTCAGGGCGCGGATTTCTTCCGTGTGGTGCAGATGATGCGTGACCGTCTGAAAGCCAATCCCGTGCCGATTGTGATTCCAATTGGTGCAGAAGAACATTTCACCGGCGTGGTGGATCTCATCAAAATGCGCGCCATTTTGTGGGATGACGCGACCCAGGGAATGACGTTCAGCTATGCGCCCGTACCGGATGAACTGCTGGCGACGGCGCAGGAGTGGCGAGAAAAAATGGTCTCTGCGGCAGCAGAAGCCAGCGACGCGTTGATGGACAAATATCTGGAAAGCGGCGATCTCGATGAAGCCGAAATCATCAGCGGGCTGCGCATTCGTACCATTGCCGGGGAAATCCAGCCCATGTTGTGCGGCAGCGCGTTTAAGAATAAAGGCGTGCAGCGCATGCTGGACGCGGTGATTGAGCTGATGCCGTCGCCGCTCGACATTCCTGCTATTGATGGCGTGGATGAAAAAGGCGAACACGCGGAACGACATCCAAGTGACGACGAACCGTTCTCGGCGCTGGCGTTCAAGTTAATGACTGACCCTTACGTCGGCCAGTTGACCTTTATCCGCGTCTATTCCGGCGTGCTGAAAAAAGGTGACGCGGTGTATAACCCGGTGAAAGGGAAGAAAGAGCGTATCGGCCGCATTGTGCAGATGCACGCCAACGACCGTCATGAAGTGGATGAACTGCGTACGGGCGATATTGCCGCTTGCGTGGGGCTGAAAGACGTCACGACGGGCGATACCCTGAGCGATCTCACGGCGGTGATTACGCTTGAACGAATGGAATTTCCGGAGCCGGTGATTTCACTCGCGATTGAGCCGAAAACCAAAGCGGATCAGGAAAAAATGGGCATCGCGTTGCAGCGCCTGGCGGCGGAAGATCCGTCGTTCCGGTTGCATACAGACGAGGAGTCCGGTCAGACGATCATTTCCGGAATGGGTGAGTTGCATCTGGAAATTATCGTTGACCGTATGAAACGCGAGTTTGGCGTAGAGGCGAATATCGGCCGTCCACAGGTGACCTATCGCGAAACACTGCGTAAAGCGGTGAGCGATATTGAAGGTAAATTTGTGCGTCAGTCCGGCGGTAAAGGGCAGTACGGTCATGTGGTGCTGAGTCTTGAACCGCTAGAACCCGGCAGTGGTTTTGTCTTTGCAGATGCCACGAAAGGTGGCGTAGTGCCGCGCGAGTATATTCCTTCAGTGGAAAAAGGCCTGCGCGAGGCCATTAACAGCGGGGTGCTGGCGGGTTATCCGGTGGTCGATGTCAAAGCGACGCTGACATTCGGTTCCTATCATGAGGTGGACTCCTCAGAAATGGCCTTCCGCATGGCCGCCATCTTTGGTTTTAAAGAGGGCGCACGCCGAGCGGATCCGGCGATTCTTGAACCGGTGATGCATGTGGAAGTTGAAACGCCGGAAGAGTACGCCGGAAATATCATGGGCGATCTCTCTTCTCGTCGCGGAATGGTGCAGGGCATGGATGAACGTTTTGGCAGCCAGATTATTCGTGCCGACGTTCCGCTGGCAGAGATGTTTGGTTACGCCACGACACTGCGTTCGATGTCGCAAGGCCGCGCCACCTATAGCATGGAGTTCCACCATTACGCCGAAGCGCCACGCAACGTGGCAGACGATATTATCGCCAGCCGCGCAAAAAGTTAGCGCGGTTAATCTGACCTAAATTAAACCCCACTTCGGTGGGGTTTTTCGTTTCTAACATCGCCACCTTTACGGTGTCGTTAGGGGCGGTGCGGAGCAGGGCACGCAAAGTCTAAATTACAGGTTAAAACCGCCATCACCCACCTGCGCCTGACGATACCATGTCATCAGTTCAGCCGTTCCTGGCTCGCCTTCAGCGGGAGCCCATGCTGCAGAATCTTGTTCTGCTACAGGCTGATATCCCCCGTGTTTCACCTCAAAAATTACGCCGCCTTTATCCATCGACAACACGGCATGCCAGGTGCCAGCATCCATCTCCAGCACCTTGCAATCCTCACCTAATACAACGCGATGGGTCACGTTACCCCTGTCATCAAAATTCAACACCTGAAAGCGTCCGCTCAGGGATGTCAGCAGTTCAAAAGTATGCGGATGGCGGTGAGGGCGAACGTAGGTGCCCGGTTCCATTGCGATAGCCAGGCGCTGCACCGGGTCGCTCAATTCAGGGTGGACGTTTCGATGGGCACGCAAGCGTGGGGAATTTGCAGCCTGCTCGCTTTGTTGCTGTAAGTCGCTGAACGTGATTTGCTTCATATCTACCTTGTTTGTTTCTGGCGTCGTGCGGCCATTCTCAAGCGAAATTAACCGCGTAACACATCTTTGTCAGGCTGTTACCTGAACAACTGCGAAAAATCATGAATTAACAATACAAATAAACAGGCTGGAAATAGCCATCGTAATATTTCGCGGAGTGCTAAAGCCGTATTAAATGCAATCTTCAGTATTTATTCATTACCAACCTTAATTTAACCTTAAGATGTTTACTTTTTAAAGTCAAATACTGCTTAAGTGACAATAATATGACCAAAATAAAAATATTACCTTTTGTCACCATTAGACATAATCGAACGTGAATCTCTCTTTTCTTTCTGATTTTTTGATGCGATGTCTGCCTCTTAATATTTCGCTAAGGTTTATCTGCTAGATTGGCTTTAATTTAACAACTGTTTAGGTTGCTGCGTTATGAATCATTCACGTTGTCGTTTCATTTAATTTTCGTGCTTCATGATAAAAACCTGTGCACATTTTATGAATGGAAAAACATATTGTGGACGAACGTAATACGTTGCTGGCTAATTATGGGATTATTCAATGAATGAATTTCTTCCTTTCTCACGCCCTGCGATGGGGCCAGAAGAACTCGCTGCGGTGAGTGAGGTTTTGCAGTCCGGTTGGATAACAACGGGGCCAAAAAATCAGGCGCTCGAGCAGGCGTTTTGCGCGTTAACGGGCAATCAGCATTCGATTGCGGTTAGCTCCGCGACGGCCGGAATGCATGTCGCGCTGATGGCGCTGGGGATTCAAGCGGGTGATGAGGTGATTACGCCTTCACTCACCTGGGTATCTACGCTGAATATGATTGTGTTACTGGGCGCTGAGCCCGTCATGATCGACGTTGACCACGACACGCTGATGGTGACACCACAAGCGATTGAAGCCGCCATCACGCCGCGAACGAAGGCGATTATCCCGGTGCATTATGCTGGTGCCCCCGTCGATATTGACGCCATCCGCGCTGTTGCTGATCGTCACGGGATTCCCGTCATTGAAGATGCCGCGCACGCTGCTGGCACATATTATAAAGGCAGTCATGTCGGCAATCGCGGCACGGCCATCTTTTCATTCCACGCCATTAAAAATATGACCTGCGCCGAAGGCGGGTTAATCGTGACGGATGATGAGCAACTGGCCAACCGGATGCGGAGTCTGAAGTTTCACGGGCTGGGTGTTGATGCCTTTGACCGGCAGACGCTCGGGCGTGCACCGCAGGCGGAAGTTATTTCTCCGGGGTATAAATATAATCTCGCCGATATTAATGCCGCGATTGCGTTAGTCCAGTTGAAAAAACTTGAAAAAAATAATGCGCGACGTACTGAAATTGCCGAGCGTTATCTCACAGAATTGGCTAATACACCTTTTTTACCGCTGAGCCAGCCGGCTTGGGCGCATAAGCACGCCTGGCATCTGTTTATTGTTCGGGTGGATGAGGCGACTTGCGGTATTTCCCGCAACGGCCTTATGGATGATTTAAAAGCAAAAGGAATAGGTACGGGCTTGCATTTTAGAGCTGCTCATACCCAGAAATATTACCGTGAGCGCTATCCGGCACTGGTATTACCAAATACGGAATGGAACAGCGATCGTATTTGTTCTATTCCGCTATTCCCAACGATGACTGATGACGATGTTACCCGCGTGATCGCTGCCTTGCGTGACGTTGCAGGATATTAAAATGACCAAAGTAGAAGCCATCCACAAAGTCTCCGTGGTGATCCCGGTTTATAACGAGCAGGAAAGTTTGCCTGAGCTTATCCGGCGCACGACTGCCGCATGTGAATTGCTCGGCAAAGATTACGAAATTCTGCTGGTAGATGATGGGAGCAGCGACGAATCTGCCAGCATGCTCAGCGATGCCGCGGAAGAGCCGGGTAGCCATATCGTTGCCGTGTTGCTTAACCGAAATTACGGGCAGCACAACGCAATAATGGCCGGTTTTAGCCACGTCACCGGGGACTTAATTGTCACGCTGGACGCCGATTTACAAAACCCGCCAGAAGAGATCCCTCGTCTGGTGGCGAAAGCCGATGAAGGGTACGACGTTGTCGGTACCGTGCGCCAGAATCGCCAGGATACCTGGTTTCGCAAACGCGCTTCGCGGCTGATTAATCGCCTCATTCAGAGCACCACCGGTAAAGCGATGGGCGACTATGGGTGCATGTTACGCGCGTATCGCCGCCATATTATCGACGCGATGTTGCATTGCCACGAACGCAGCACCTTTATACCGATTCTTGCCAATACCTTTGCGCGTAAGGCTATCGAAATCCCTGTGCATCACGCTGAGCGTGAGTTTGGGGAATCAAAATACAGCTTTATGCGCCTGATTAACCTCATGTACGACCTGGTGACCTGCCTGACCACCACGCCGCTGCGCATGCTCAGCGTCTTCGGCAGCATTATCGCCGTGCTGGGCTTTACGCTGTCGGTTCTGCTGGTTGTTTTACGTATTGCCTTCGGTCCGCAATGGGCGGCGGATGGCGTGTTCATGCTGTTTGCCGTGCTGTTTATGTTTATCGGCGCGCAGTTTGTTGCCATGGGACTGCTGGGTGAATACATCGGCCGCATTTACACCGATGTCCGGGCCCGTCCTCGTTATTTTATTCAGCGCGTCGTTAGCCGCGGCTCTGTTTCAACGTCAAAGGAAAATCAACAATGAAAGCTGTCGTATTCGCTTATCACGATATTGGGTGTGCGGGCATTAACGCACTGGTAGCTGCGGGTTATGACATCACAGCAATTTATACCCATCCTGATGCTCCTTCTGAAAATCATTTCTTTGGGTCAGTGGCGCGCACCGCGGCCGAGCACGGCATTCCCGTTTACGCGCCCAACGATGTAAATCACCCGCTGTGGATTGACCGTATTAAATCCGCGCAGCCGGATGTGATTTTCTCGTTCTATTATCGCAACTTGCTGTGCGATGAAATCCTGAATAGCGCAACGGTAGGGGCGTTTAACCTGCACGGTTCGCTGCTGCCGCATTACCGTGGCCGCGCTCCGCTGAACTGGGTGCTGGTGAAAGGTGAAACGGAAACAGGCGTTACGTTACACAAAATGGTGAGCCGTGCCGATGCCGGTGCCATTGTGGCGCAACATCGTGTCGCTATTGCCCCGGAAGAAACGGCGTTAACACTGCATCACAAACTGACTCAAGCGTCGTCTGACCTGTTGAAAGATATTCTGCCGGTGATCAAAACCGGGCATTTCCCTGAGGTTGAACAAGATCACAGCCAGGCCAGCATTTTTGGCCGCCGTACTGCGCAGGATGGCTGCATTGACTGGCATGCGACGGCGCAGGAGATTAGCAACCTGGTGCGTGCGGTCACTGACCCGTGGCCGGGGGCGTTTGGCTATGTGGGCGGCAGTAAGTTTATCGTTTGGAAAGCACGTGCTCTGGAAGGATTACAGGCCGCGAAAGCGGGTACCGTGTTGTCTGTCAGCCCACTGGTGATTGCTACCGGCGGCGGCGCACTGGAAATCATGACCGGGCAAACCGAAAACGGCGTATACATGCAAGGCTCTCAGCTGGCACAAACGCTGGGTCTGGTTGCTGGCGCGATTATCAGCAGCCAGCCGGTATCCGCCATCAAGCGCCGCACGCGCGTTCTGATTCTTGGGGTGAACGGTTTCATCGGTAACCACCTCACGGAACGTTTACTGCAAGACGACAATTTTGAAGTGTATGGCCTGGATATTGGTTCCGATGCGATAAGCCGTTTCATTGGCAATTCGCGCTTCCACTTTGTGGAAGGGGATATCAGTATTCACTCCGAATGGATTGAATATCACATCAAAAAATGTGACGTCGTTCTGCCACTGGTGGCGATTGCCACGCCAATCGAATACACCCGTAATCCGCTGCGCGTCTTTGAGCTCGATTTCGAAGAAAACCTGAAGATTATTCGTGACTGCGTGAAGTACCAAAAACGCATTATCTTCCCGTCCACGTCTGAAGTGTATGGTATGTGTAGCGACAAGGTGTTCGATGAAGATCACTCGAACCTGATCGTCGGCCCAATCAACAAGCAGCGCTGGATTTACTCAGTTTCCAAGCAGTTACTCGACCGTGTTATCTGGGCTTACGGCGAAAAAGAAGGGCTGCGCTTTACGCTGTTCCGGCCGTTTAACTGGATGGGACCCCGTCTTGATAACCTGAATGCAGCGCGTATCGGCTCTTCACGTGCTATCACCCAGCTGATCCTCAACCTGGTCGAAGGATCACCGATTAAGCTGATTGACGGCGGGCGTCAAAAACGGTGCTTTACTGATATTAGCGATGGCATCGAAGCGCTGTTCCGCATCATTGAGAACAAAAACAGCAACTGCGACGGGCAAATTATCAACATCGGTAACCCGGATAACGAAGCGAGCATCAAAGAGCTGGCTGAAATGCTGCTGGCGAGCTTTGAAAAACATCCGCTGCGCAACCATTTTCCTCCGTTTGCCGGTTTCCGCGAAGTGGAGAGCAGCACGTATTATGGTAAGGGCTACCAGGACGTCGAACATCGTAAACCGAGCATCCGTAACGCTCACCGCTTAATCAGCTGGACGCCAACGGTTGAGATGGAAAAAACGATCGACGAAACCCTGGACTTCTTCCTCAAAACGGTTGAATTGACGGAACCTCAGGCATGAGAAAAGTAGGTCTGCGTATTGATGTCGATACCTGGCGCGGCACCCAACAAGGGGTTCCGCATCTTCTTGAGATCTTAAGTTTGCACGGCATCCAGGCCACTTTTTTTGTTAGCGTTGGGCCGGATAACATGGGCCGCCATTTATGGCGGCTGGTGAAACCGCAATTCTTGTGGAAGATACTGCGATCAAAAGCCGCATCGCTCTACGGCTGGGATATTTTGCTGGCGGGTACGGCCTGGCCGGGCCGCCAGATTGGCGCGGGTAATGCCGACATTATCTCCGCAGCGGCGGACCACCATGAAGTGGGTCTGCATGCGTGGGACCACTTTGCGTGGCAAACCTGGGCAGGGGTTTGGGATAACGCCCATCTCGAGAAACACATTCGTCTCGGGTTGGATTCGTTGAGCCAAATTATTGAACAGCCAGTGACCTGTTCAGCCGTTGCCGGGTGGCGTGCCGATCAGCGTGTCGTGAAAGCGAAAGAGTCTTTCGGTTTTCGCTATAACAGCGACTGTCGCGGAACGACACCGTTTCGACCGGTGTTAGCGGACGGAAGCACCGGGACGGTGCAAATTCCGGTCACGCTCCCCACCTGGGATGAAGTGATTGGCGAGGGCGTCAGCCGTGAAAACTACAACCGGTTTATCCTCGATCGCATCAAACAAGACACCGGAACCCCGGTCTACACCATCCACGCTGAAGTGGAAGGCATTGTGATGCGCAAACACTTTAGCGAGTTGCTTGAAATGGCCGCGCAGGAAGGTATTACGTTTTGTCCATTAAGCGAGCTGTTACCTGACGACTTATCGACGTTGCCGTTGGGTAAAGTGGTGCGCGGAGCGATTCCTGGCCGAGAAGGTTGGTTAGGTTGCCAACAACTTATCGACCACTAATCTCTGTCATACGTCTGCTTACCATTCGAATTATTTAGGATCTTTAAGGATGAAATCAGCACAGTATTCGCTCGTCCTGTTATTGGGTTTTACTCTGCTTTACCTGCTTCCACTTGAGTTTCGTGCGCTGTGGCAGCCTGATGAAACCCGCTATGCGGAAATCAGCCGTGAGATGTTGTCTGCCGGCAACTGGATCGTTCCGCACTTTTTGGATGTGCGCTATTTTGAAAAACCGGTGGCGGGATACTGGATTAACAACCTGAGCCAGATGATCTTCGGCCATAACAATTTCTCGGTCAGATTCGGTGCGGTATTTTCCACAACCTTAAGCGCGCTGATGGTGGCGTGGCTGGCTTTTCGCCTCTGGCGTGACAAGACAGTGGCGGTGCTGTCCGGGGTGATTTTCCTGACCTGTTTACTGGTTTATGGCGTGGGGACGTATGCCGTTCTTGACCCCATGATTACCCTTTGGCTGGTCGCGGCGATGTGCAGTTTTTGGTTAGGAGCCAATGCGCAAACGCGTGCGGGTAAAGCCGGGGGGTACATTCTCCTGGGGCTGGCCTGCGGCATGGGCGTCATGACCAAGGGGTTCCTCGCTTTAGCCGTTCCGGTACTGGGCGTCTTGCCGTGGGTGATTGCACAAAAACGCTGGAAAGAGGTGCTGCTGTTTGGGCCGCTGGCGATAATCAGCGCCACGCTGATTACGTTGCCATGGGCGCTGGCGATTGCGAAAGCGGAACCGACGTTCTGGCATTATTTCTTCTGGGTTGAGCACATTCAGCGTTTTGCCGAAAATGATGCGCAGCATAAAGCCCCTTTCTGGTATTACATTCCCTTCCTGATTGCGGGCTGTTTGCCGTGGGTCGCGTTATTACCCGGCGCGCTTAAACGCAGCTGGAATGAGCGTCATATCGAAAGCGGAACGCTGTATCTGTTGGGCTGGGTGGTGATGCCTCTGCTGTTCTTCAGCATCGCAAAAGGTAAGCTTCCGACCTATATTCTGCCGTGCTTCGCACCGCTGGCCATTTTGTTGGCGCGCCATGCAACACAGTTAGTGGCGACACCACGCACGCTAAAAGTGAATGGTTGGATTAACACGGTATTTGGCGCAGTGTGTGCGCTTATCGTGCTGCTGGTTCTGGCACCGTGGGGAATCGCGAAACACCCGATTTATGCCAGCCATGAAGTGCTGAAAGTGATTCAGGCGAGCATCGCATTCCTGGTGTGGGCGCTGGTCGGTTACTTGACCACGCGGAATAACGCCCGGCTCTGGCAGTGGGCGGCGTTGTGTCCGCTGGGTATCGCGCTGTTAGTCGGTGGCATGATTCCCGATAAAGTTGTCTACTCCAAGCATCCGCAGGCTTTTGTTGATCTCGTGCGCCCGGAACTGGAGAGCAGCCGTTACATTCTTGCCGATAGCGTCGGGGTGGGCGCAGGTATCGCCTGGGAAATGAAGCGCAGTGATATTACGCTTTATGCAAAACCGGGTGAGCTTGACTACGGGCTGACAACCTTTGCTGATGCGAAAGATAACTTTGTTTCTCGCGACGACTTCGCCAGTTGGCTGGCGTTACATCGTAAAGAGGGCAACGTCTCTCTGGTGAAATTGTTGTCGAAAGATAGCGTCCTGGAAGACAGTGACGTGCCTGCGCCTGATAAGGTTTATCACAAAGGGCGTTTTTTACTCTTCTTCTATGAAAAAACACCATGAGTTATGTGCTCATTGTGTTTGCCAGCCTACTGAGTTGTGGCGGCCAGCTTTGCCAAAAGCAGGCCGCCCACACGCGAGCGCGCCAACGTGTTTGGGGCTGGCTGGCGCTAAGCCTGGTGCTACTGGGCTGCGCCATGCTGCTGTGGCTGTTTGTACTTCAGACCGTGCCGGTCAGTGTGGCGTATCCCATGCTCAGCCTGAACTTTATTTTTATCACGCTCGCGGCGCGTTTCATCTGGCATGAGCCCATCGCGCTTCGCCATGGGGTGGGCGTTTTGCTGATCATCGTGGGGATTATCCTCCTGGGAGGGGCCGCATGATGGGGTACTTTTGGGCATTAATGAGCGTGCTGTTAGTCAGCGGTGCTCAGCTCATGATGAAATGGGCGATGGTGTCACTTCCGCCGGTGGGCCAGACCGATGCATTAATGTCGGCGTTTATGAGCGTGACGCCAGGTGCCGTGGCACTGGTCATCGGTTTGTTCGCCTACGTCTTTTCGATGGGCTGTTGGTATATGGCTTTGCGCCGTATTGCCCTGAGTAAGGCTTATCCGCTGCTGAGCTTAAGCTACGTGCTGGTATGGGCTGCCGCTATCGGGCTACCCTGGCTGCATGAGCCGTTCAGCGTCGGTAAACTTGCAGGCGTGAGCGTGATTTTTGTCGGTTTGTTGCTGGTGTGTTTGCCCGACAAAAAGTCGTAGACGTACAGTTCAGGCCCGTCAGGCAGATAATATGCGGTGAAAGGAATCACCGCCACTGTCACAGATTCACCGGTTGCGGGTGCCTATTCCGGGGCTCGCACGGTTTTACCGCTGACAACAAACGTCCCCGCGCCCAAATGGTGCAGCGTATTCAATTTGTCCTCATCAAAATGCCAGCGACCCGCCACGAATCCACGTTCGTCGGCCGCCGCTGCGACCACTTCGCCAAACAGGGTGTCGTATTTTTCCGCCGCGGACGTCGCGGGGAGCAGACGGCACTCCATCCACGCCAGACATTTCTCTTCAATCACCGGCAGGCCTAATACCGGGCCGTTGATCGCCGGAATGCCATAGGCGTTGAATTTGTCTTCGTCTCGTCCGCTGACGCTACCTACCGCATACGTCCAGTTGGCTGCCGCCACGCCTGGGATCACGATACCGAATTTCCCGCTGCGCTCGATGAGTTCGCGCGACCACGCGCTTTTGTCCACCACGATGGCGATGCGCGGCGGTTCAAATTCAACGGGCATCGACCAGGCGGCGGCCATCACGTTACGACGATCAATCGTGTCGTCACGGCTGGTGATCATCACCGTCGGGCCGTGATTCAGCAGGCGACTGGCGTGTTTTAACTCGACGGGACGAAAGTGGCTCATAGAAATTCCTTAAAGAGGTTTTAGGGCATTAAACGACTGAATTATGCGTGAAATCAAGTCGCAACATAACCGTCATGCATTCGCCATGTTGCCTGCCTACAGTGTCGGACATTAAATCCCAAAGAGGATAACAATATGTTCACATCTATCACGCTCAATGGCGTTTCCTACGCTTTTGGTGCGAACACGGTATTAAATCAAATCGATCTGCACATTGACGCAGGCAGCGTGGTTGCGCTGCTCGGGCCGTCAGGCTGCGGTAAAAGTACGCTGCTGCGTCTGCTTGCCGGACTCACGCATCCCGCGCAGGGTGAAATCCACTTTGGCGATCGGCTGGTCGCGAAAGCAGGGTGGTCGCTCCCGCCAGAAGCGCGCGATATCGGCATGGTCTTCCAGGATTACGCCCTGTGGCCGCACATGACGGTCGCGCAAAACGTCGCGTTCCCGTTAAAAATGCGCAACGTCAGGCGTCAGGAGTGTGATTCCCGCGTCGCGCAGGCGTTGGCACGCGTTGGACTCAGTGATTTTGCTGACCGTAAACCGGCGGGCTTATCGGGCGGTCAACAACAGCGCGTGGCGCTCGCCCGCGCGATTGTCGCGGAACCGCGCGTACTGCTGTTCGACGAACCGCTTTCCAATCTCGATAGCGAACTGCGCGAGTCACTGTGTCAGGAGATGGCTACGCTGTTGCGCCAACTTGGGACGACGGCTGTCTATGTCACCCACGATCGCCGGGAGGCTGAAATCCTGGCCGATCGCATCGTGCATTTATCTGCTGGCAGCGTCGCTGCCGATCGTTTGATTTCATCTTCTGGGGAGTTCGCATGAAAAAGTCATTTTCCGCTCAAAAGGGAGTATTGCTCGCAATGGCTCTATCTACCGTCATGATGTCCAGCGCGCATGCGCTGACGGTTTACACCGCAGGGCCAGGATCGCTGGCAAAAAATCTGGCGACTGGTTTCGAAAAGAAAACGGGCGTGAAAGTGGATATTTTCCAGGCGACCACCGGCAAAGTGATGGCGCGTCTGGAAGCCGAACAGGCCAATCCGCAGGCCGATATTTTGATTTCTGCGTCGTGGGATACGGCTGAAGATCTGCATACTCGCGGATGGCTGTTACCGTATCAGAGCGCAAATGTCGATAAAGTGCCTGCTGAACTGAAGTCTGCCGATTACGTTGCGCAGGGGATCTCTGCGTTGGGGATCGTGTGGAACACCAAAAGCGGGACGCCAGAACCCAAAGAGTGGCAGGATCTGACCACCGATGCGTTCAAAGATAAAGTCACCACGCCGGACCCGGCGCTGTCGGGCGCGTCGCTGGATTTGCTGATCGGTCTGCAAAATGGCATGGGCGACAAAGCCTGGACGCTGTTTGACGAACTGAAGAAGAACGGCATGGTCGTGAGCGGCCCGAACGCACAGGCCGTCACGCCGGTAATGCAGGGCGCAAAAGCCGCCGTGTTTGGCGCGGTCGACTATGTTTCTTATGGCAATATTCATCAGGGCGAGTCGCTGAAGGTCATCTTCCCAGCGAGCGGGACGGTGATTGCCCCGCGCCCAATGATGATTCTGAAATCGACGCAGCATGCTGACGACGCCAAAGCGTTTGTCGATTACGTCCTGTCACCGGAAGGGCAGTCAATGGTGGCCGACGCCTGGCTGATGCCTGCGCGCGAAGACGTTCAGGCTAAACGCCCGCTGCTGAATGAGCTGAAAATCCTGCCAGTCAAAAATGATGGCAGCAGCGAGCGCAGCGCAATCCTCAAGCGCTTCAACACGCTTTTCTCCCTGTAATTCATCCGACGGGGGTAACCCCGTCTTCAGGATTCCCTCGTGAAACAGCGACTTATTTCGGGTATGACGCTCGCCGTGCTGATGGTTCTTGTGGCGTTTCCGCTCTCCTTTATTCTCTTACAGGCGATTTTCCCGCAGTTTAGCGCCGGATCGCTTTCGGGCGCGTTCAGTGGCGTGAGCACATTACTGGCGGAACCGCAGCTCCCTACGATGCTGGGCGGGACGTTGCAGATTGCAACTGGCGCAGCGCTGGTCAGCGCCGTGATTGGCTTTCCGCTGGGCGTGGTGCGTGGGCTCTTTACTTTGCCGCTGCCACGCCTGTGGGATCTGCTGTTTTTGATTCCATTTTTAACGCCGCCTTATATTGCGGCGCTGTCGTGGATGCTGGTGCTCCAGACCAACGGTTATTTGCAGCAGCTGACGGGTATTAACCTCAACGATCTGCTGTTCAGCAAAACGGGGATTGTGCTGGTGATGGCGCTGAATATTTTCCCGGTTATCTATTTTGCAGTTTCGCGCAGTTTACTGGCCAGCGGACAGCGTCTGGCAATGGTAGCGCGCGTTCACGGAGCCAGTGCCGCAAGGGCGTTCTGGCACATCACGCTGCCGATGCTCTCTCCCGCGCTGGCGGCTGGGATGTTGCTGGCGTTTACGCTGGCCATAGAAGAGTTTGGCGTTCCGGCGGCGCTGGGAACGCGTGCCGGTGTCTTGATGTTGACGACGGATATCGAGAAAAAACTGGCCGACTGGCCGGTCGATCTCTCGGGTGCATCGATGCTGTCGGTGCTGTTGGTGGTGATTGCGCTGTGCGCCTGGGCATTACAGAAAAAGCTGACCGGGCATCATGACGTCACGAGTATTACCGGCAAACCCACGGAAAATAGGGGTGCAGACGCGGGGGCGTTCACGCTGCCGGTTGTGCTGGTGATGGCGCTGGTTGGGGTTGTCGCCGTTATTCTGCCGGGCGCATCAATGGCGCTTTCTGGAATTTTAGGCACGTTGTCGGGTGGTGTGACGATAGATAACGTGACGTTGTCACATTATGCGGCGCTGTTTAGCCAGCAGGGCGATGCGCTGTCGGCGCTCGGAACCAGTCTCTCTCTGGCGCTGGGGACCGCCTGTATCACGGGGTGCATCGGACTTCTCGCCTCCTGGCTGGTTGTGGTGCAAAAGATCAAAGGGCGTGGCGTGATTGATGCCTTGTCGCTGATGCCTGCGGCGCTGCCGGGTGTGGTCGTTGGCGTGGGGTTAATCCTGCTGTGGAATCAGCCGTTCTGGACGATTTCGCCCTATAACAGTTGGGTGATTTTGCTGCTTTCCTATTGCTGTCTGCTGCTGCCATGGCCGGTGCGTTATGTCGGTAGCGCGTTACGCCAGTTGAGCGGTAATCTCGAACCCGCCGCGCGCGTACATGGTGCGTCGGCGTTTCAGGCACTGCGGTTTATCGTGCTGCCGCTGGTCTCACCAGTCTTGCTGGCGGCGATGTTGATGGTGTTTGCGATTGCCTCGCGCGAACTGGTCACTTCGCTGTTGCTGGCGCCTGCCGGAACGCAAACCGTGTCAGTCTTTATCTGGCGTCAGTTTGAGCAAGGCTCGATTGGGCAAGGCATGGCGATGGCGACGCTCACGCTGATGACAGGGCTTGTGCTGATGCTCACGGCTCTGGGAATCATGCAGCGCGGTGTTCGTCGCTAAAAAGCACTTTTGCGCCAGTGGCGACGTAAAAATAGGTTATAAAAAGGGGAAATCATTTCAAGGAACCCTATGATGTCCCCATTTCTGAGTGCTTATTTCGCCCGTATCGACTGGCATCAGCCAGCGCAAGTGGATATCGATACCCTGCGTGCGCTGCATTTGCAGCACAACAGCGCTATTCCGTTTGAGAATATTGATGTCGTCCTGCCGCGAGAAATCCATCTGGACGATCAAAACGTCGCGGATAAGCTGATCACCGCCAGACGCGGCGGCTATTGTTTTGAGCAAAATGGACTTTTCGAACGCGTTCTGCGGGAAATCGGTTTTCACGTCCGCAGCGTGTTGGGCCGCGTAGTGCTGTCTAATCCGCCGCAGATGCCACCACGCACGCATCGCCTGTTGTTGGTCGAGTTGAACGGCGAGCGCTGGATTGCCGATGTCGGTTTCGGTGGTCAAACGCTGACGGCACCCATTCGGTTAGTCGCCGGAGAGGAGCAGGCCACGCCGCACGGTTTGTATCGCCTGATGAACGAGGGCAATGACTGGGTGCTGCAGTTCCGCCACCACGATCACTGGCAGTCGATGTATCACTTCGATCTGGTGACGCAGTATTTCAACGATTACGTGATGGGGAATTTTTGGTCCGCCCACTGGCCGCAATCGCACTTCCGTCATCATCTGCTGATGTGTCGACACCTGGCGGATGGCGGAAAATTAACGCTCACCAATTTCCATTTTACCCACTGGCAGGGCACACATGTCGTCGAGCAGCGCACTCTGGCCGATGCCAGCGAATTGTATGAGCTGATGCAGGAACGATTTGGGCTGGGCGTTAATGATGCGAAACACGGGTTTTCACTTGCTGAGCTGACCGCAGTCATGGCCGGGTTTGAGACCCATCCGCAGGCGGGGAAATAATGCGGGAAGGGGCAAATGCCCCTTAGTCTTTAACCGAGAAGTACCTTTGCCCGCATTCTCACCGCATTGAGTTCATCAGCCGTTGCCTTTCCCTTTTTCACTGCTTTTCGTGCTTGCCAGTCCAGACTCTTTATCTGGTCGGCAAGGGCAACGCTGCGCTGTGCTGCGTTAATAGCGACTTCAAAAGGATATCCCTTAATCTGTGATGTCAGCGGGCAGCAAAGCATTAAGCTGGTGCGACCGTTATAGCTCGCCGGTGAAATGACCAATGCCGGTCGATGTCCCGCCTGTTCGTGGCCTGACTGCGGGTCAAAATCAAGCCAGACGATATCACCCGCCTCTGGAACGTAGTCCATTACAACTGCTCCTTACCTTGTGGTTCACCAAAAGTGATTTCGTGGTGCAGATTTTCATCCGTTATCGCCGATAACAGCGATTCGAGCGACGGTTCGTCGTTTCTGACGGGTGACAAAATGATGCGTCCTTCTTCGTCTACGTTGATATTCACCACATCATCAACGTTCAGTTCGGCTTCACGCATAACCGCGACAGGAAGCCTGACGGAAGGGCTGTTTCCCCATTTTTTTACGGTGACTTGTGGCATAAAAAAACTCCAGATGGATATACAATGTATATTCATCATAGAGTCTGCGGGTTTCGCGTGTCAACAATGTCGATACGTGTTGCGACGTCGGGATGTCAACGCCGCGATCTCACCACCTGATATCGACGGGTCAAGTATTCCACCGGCGCGCTCCAGACGTGCACCAGCCGGGTGAAGGGGAAAATCAGAAAGATGGTCATACCCAACACAAGGTGCACGCGAAAAATAGGGGCTACGCCGTCAAGATGAGCGGATGCACCGCCGTGGAAGGTGACTACGCTCTGCGCCCAGTCGACCAGTTTTAACATTTCGCTGCCGTCCGGGTGTTGTGCCGAAAACGGAATCGTTGCCAGCCCCAAAACGCACTGAATCAGCAAGATGCACAGAATCAAAATGTCGGCAGTCGTTGAGGTGGCGCGAATACGTGGATTGGTTAATCGGCGTATCAATAACCCCGCGCCGCCAACCAGCGTCAGCACGCCGCACACGCCGCCCAGAATCATCGCCATGAGCTGTTTTTGCGACATCGGCAGGAACCACGAATAGACCCAGTGCGGGGTCAGCATGCCGAACAGGTGGCCGAAGAAAATCCCCAGAATGCCGATATGGAACAAATTCGACCACAACACCATGCCGCGCTTATCGAGCATCTGGCTGGACGATGCGCGCCAGGTGTATTGCCCGTAGTCATACCGCAGCCAGCTTCCGATCAGAAATACCGTGCCGCAAATATACGGGTAGATATCGTAGAAAAAGACGTTCAGGAATTGCATCATTTTGGGCCTCCGGCACTGACGTCCACGTATTGAGGCGCGACGTCCTGGCTAAAGCGGCGTTGATATTGCTGCATCGGCGAACTGTCGCAGGCGGTGGCGTTGTCCTCAATAAATTTCACCTGTTCCTCTTCCCAGACCGCGTCCAGCGCCTGGCGAGTGTCATCCCGTTGTTCCGTCGAGACCTGCTTCGTGACACTGTCACTGGTAAACGGGCTTTGGGCAAAGGTCAGCAGGGCATTAAACAGCTGATAATGCGCGACGTCACGCTGTTTCAGCCGTCCGCCTATCAGCGCCAGAATCGGCGCAACGTTTTGCAGGCCTTCCCGAGCTTCAGCGTCTGAAACGAGGCTTAAATATTCCAGATAGAGCGGCAAATAGTCCGGCAGTTCGCGGCAATCGAGCTGCAATCCGGCTTTTTCATATTGACTCATGAGATCGACCATCGCCTGGCCACGATCGCGGGACTCTGCATGAACATGCTCGAACAACAGCAGCGACGTCGAACGACCGCGCTCAAACACTTCGCACCAGTGCGCCTGCTTATCGAGAAGCGACGCCTCAAGATGCTGTCGCGCAAAGGGCAGCAGCATCGGCGCATCCTGGGCGATCAGCGACAGCGCTTCGTCTTTGCTTTCCCACAACGTCTCATCGGGATATTCAATCAGCAGAGCAATGATTTTGAGGATTTTCATTATTCCCCCTCCCCATGTTTGCGCACCTCGTCGATGTTAATGGCGTCAATGCGGCTGCTGTTGAAGAGGTTGAATTTGGTGTCGGAGCCGTGGCAACCGTCGCCGAAGGTAAAGCCGCAGCCATTTTTCTCCGGGAAGGCGTCGCGCGCCATTTCGCGGTGGCTGGTTGGGATCACGAAGCGGTCTTCGTAGTTAGCGATAGCCAGATAGCGGTACATTTCTTCAACCTGTTCCACGCTCAAACCGACTTCGTCAATCGCGCGGGTGTCCGTCACGCCTTCGACGGTTTGCGAACGTTTGTAATGGCGCATCGCCATCATGCGTTTCAGGGCGCGCAGCACCGGGCCGGTGTCACCCGCGCTGAGCATATTCGCCAGGTACTGCACCGGAATGCGCAGGCTCTCGACCGCAGGCAAAATGCTGTCGGTTTGCAGCAGACCACCGGCATCGGCGTAGGACTGAATTGGGGACAGCGGCGGAACATACCAGACCATCGGAAGGGTGCGGTATTCCGGGTGCAGCGGCAGAGCCAGCTTCCAGTCCATCGCCATTTTGTACACCGGTGAGCGCTGCGCGGCGTCAATCACGTTTTGCGGAATGCCCTGTTTAAACGCCTCTTCAATCACTGCCGGATCGTGTGGGTTCAGGAATACATCGCACTGGCGCTCGTACAGATCGGTTTCATGCTCGGTGCTGGCCGCTTCTTCAATACGATCCGCATCGTACAGCAGCACGCCCAGATAGCGGATACGCCCGACGCAGGTTTCGGAACACACGGTCGGCTGGCCGGATTCAATACGCGGATAGCAGAAGATGCATTTTTCTGACTTGCCGCTTTTCCAGTTGAAGTAGATTTTTTTGTACGGACACCCGCTGATACACATGCGCCAGCCGCGGCATTTGTCCTGGTCGATCAGTACAATGCCGTCCTCTTCGCGCTTGTAGATTGCGCCGCTCGGGCAGGTGGCGACACAGCTTGGGTTCAGGCAGTGTTCACATAAGCGCGGAAGATACATCATGAAGGTGTTTTCGAACTGGCCGTACATCTCCTTTTGCATGTTGTCGAAGTTACGGTCGCGGGCGCGTTTCTCGAACTCGCCGCCGAGCAACTCTTCCCAGTTTGGGCCGCCGACGATTTTGTCCATCCGTTTACCGCTGATCAGCGATCGCGGGCGGGCAGTGGGCAGATGATCGCCTTCGGGCGCGCGGTGCAGATCCTGATAGTCAAAGGTAAACGGCTCATAGTAATCGTCGATGCCAGGCAGTGACGGGTTAGCAAAGATTTTGGACAGCACGCCGACGCGTCCGCCGAGGCGCGGCGTCAGCTTGCCGGTTATCCCCCGAACCCAGCCGCCTTGCCACTCCTCCTGGTCTTCCCAGTTTTTCGGATAGCCAATGCCCGGCTTGGTTTCGACGTTGTTAAACCACGCGTATTCCATGCCTTCGCGTCCGGTCCAGACGTTTTTACACGTCACCGAACAGGTGTGGCAGCCAATGCATTTGTCGAGATTCAGTACCATGCCGACCTGTGAGCGTATTTTCATTTTTTCGCCTCCTGTACCTGATCCCGACCTTCGCCATCCAGCCAGTTAATATTTTTCATTTTGCGGATCATGATGAACTCGTCGCGGTTAGAGCCGACGGTGCCGTAATAGTTGAAGCTGTAGGCCAACTGGGCGTAACCGCCGATCATGTGCGTCGGTTTCGGGCACACGCGGGTGACCGAGTTATGAATGCCGCCACGTCGCCCGGTCACTTCGGATCCCGGAATGTTCAGAATGCGCTCCTGGGCGTGGTACATCATGGTCATGCCCGGCGGTACTCTCTGGCTGACGACGGCGCGGGCGGTGAGGGCGCCGTTGGCGTTAAAGGCTTCGATCCAGTCGTTGTCCTCAATGCCTAACTCACGGGCGTCCGTTTCGCTGATCCACACAATCGGCCCGCCGCGCGACAGGGTTTGCATTAGCAGGTTTTCGCTGTAGGTGGAGTGAATGCCCCATTTCTGGTGCGGCGTCAGGAAATTCAGCGCTTTTTCCGGGAAACCGTTCGGTGGGATCTCGCGCATGTGCGTCACGCTGCGGGTATCAATCGGCGGACGATAGGCCACCAGGCTTTCACCGAAGGCACGCATCCATTGATGATCCTGATACAGCTGTTGACGCCCGGAAAGCGTGCGCCATGGAATGAGTTCATGAACGTTGGTGTATCCGGCGTTATAGGAAACGTGTTCACTTTCGATGCCTGACCACGTCGGGCTGGAGATGATTTTGCGCGGCTGCGCCTGAATATCGCGGAAGCGAATTTTTTCGTCTTCTTTATTCAGCGCCAGATGCGCGTGTTCGCGCCCGGTGAATTCACTGAGCGCTTCCCAGGCTTTTACCGCCACATGGCCGTTGGTTTCCGGGGCGAGGGCGAGAATCACTTCAGACGCATCTATCGCGGTATCGATTCGCGGACGTCCTTTCGCCGGGCCGTCCAGCTTGACGTAGTTCAGCTTGCCGAGGAAATCGATCTCGGTTTGCGTGTTCCACGAAATGCCTTTCCCGCCGTTACCGAGTTTGTCCATCAGCGGGCCGAGCGCGGTAAACCGTTCATACGTTTGTGGATAATGACGCTCAATCACGGCGATATTGGGTGCGGTTTTGCCGGGGATCAGATCGCATTCGCCCTTGCGCCAGTCCTGGATATCAAACGGCTGGGATAATTCCGCCGGGGAGTCGTGCTGCAAGGGTTGTAGCACCACGTCCGTTTCGGTTCCCAGATGGCCAACGCACACTTCAGAGAACACTTTCGCCAGCCCTTTATAAATTTCCCAGTCGCTGCGTGACTCCCAGGCGGGGTCAACCGCCGCTGAAAGCGGGTGAATAAACGGATGCATATCCGAGGTATTCATGTCGTCTTTTTCGTACCAGGTGGCGGTTGGTAAGACGATGTCGGAGAACAGACAGGTGCTGGACATGCGGAAATCAAGCGTCACCAGCAGATCTAACTTGCCTTCAATGGCGGCGGTTTGCCACTCCACCTCTTCAGGTTTGACGTCATCCGTTGAACCGAGATCGTCGCCCTGAATGCCGCTCTCGGTACCAAGGAGATACTTGAGCATGTACTCGTGGCCTTTCCCGGATGATCCCAGCAAATTCGAGCGCCAGACAAACAGATTACGCGGATGGTTTTTACCGTTATCCGGCTGTTCGCAGGCAAAGCGGACATCGCCAGATTTGAGCGCCTGAACGGTGTAATCCTGTGGCGACATACCCGCTGCGTCGGCACGTGCTTTGATATGCAGCGGATTAACATCAAGCTGTGGGGCGGAGGGCAGCCAGCCCATTCGTTCAGCCCGCACGTTGAAATCGATCAGATGCCCGGTAAATTTCGACGCATCGGCGAGGGGAGAAAGCAGCTCTTGCGCGGTGAGTTTTTCGTAGCGCCACTGGCTGGCGTGATTGTAGAAAAAGGATGTGCTGTTCATCTGGCGTGGCGGACGGTGCCAGTCCAGGGCAAACGCCAGCGGCAGCCAGCCGGTTTGCGGACGCAATTTTTCCTGGCCGACGTAGTGCGACCAGCCGCCCCCGCTTTTGCCGACGCAGCCGCAGAAAACCAGCATGTTGATCATTCCGCGGTAGTTCATGTCCATGTGATACCAGTGGTTCACACCGGCACCCAAAATGATCATCGAACGGCCGTGGGTTTTATTCGCGGTGTCAGCAAACTCGCGGGCAATTTGTTCAATATGCCGACGCGGAACCCCCGTAATTTGCTCGCCCCAGGCGGGGGAATAGGCTTTCACCTCGCTGTAATCCTTAACCGCGTTTTCATCATCAAGACCGCGGTCGAGGCCGTAATTCGCCAGGACCAAATCGTACACGCTGGCGACCTGTTGCTGGCGTCCGTCCGCAAGCGTCAGGGTTTTGGACGGCACTTTGCGGATCAGCACCGGCTCTTGCTTCACGCTACGGAAATGCGGATTTTCGTTGCCGCCGAAATAGGGGAACGCCACGTTAGCGACGCTATCGTGCGTGATCAGCAGGGACAGCGTTAGCTCGATTTCATGACCCGCCGCCACCGGTTCGAGGTTCCATTTCCCTTTTTCGCCCCAGCGGAAACCAATCGAACCGTTCGGCGCGACCAGCCCACCGGCGATATCAAACGCAACGGTTTTCCATTCAGGGTTATTTTGCTCGCCCAGCCCCTCGGCCAGATCCGATGCGCGCAGCATTCGGCCCGGCACCAGGCTGCCGTCTTCGCGTTCATCAAGCATCACCAGCATTGGCATGTCGGTGTAACGGCGGCAGTAATTGAGGAAATATTCGCTCGGATTATTGAGGTGGAACTCTTTGAGGATCACATGGCCCATCGCCATGGCCAGCGCGCTGTCGGTGCCTTGTTTGGGGGCAAGCCACTGGTCGCTGAGTTTCGCGACTTCCGAAAAATCGGGAGTTATTGCGATAGTTTTGGTGCCTTTGTAACGCACTTCGGTAAAGAAGTGGGCATCCGGCGTACGCGTCTGCGGAACGTTAGAACCCCAGGCAATGATGTAGCTGGAGTTATACCAGTCGGCGGACTCTGGGACATCGGTTTGCTCACCCCAGGTCATCGGTGACGCAGGGGGGAGATCGCAATACCAGTCGTAAAAGCTCAGGCACGTTCCGCCGAGCAGGGAGAGATAGCGCGTGCCTGCCGCGTAAGAGACCATCGACATCGCCGGAATGGGTGAGAAACCAGCGACCCGATCCGGGCCATAGTGTTTGATGGTCCAGACATTAGCAGCGGCGATCAGTTGATTCAGCTCTTTCCAGTTAGAGCGGATAAAGCCGCCGTGCCCGCGCGCCTGTTTATAGCTTTGGGTTTTTTGCGGGTCGCTCATAATAGCGTTCCACGCCAGGACCGGATCGCTGTGATGGCCCAGCGCCTCACGCCAGAGTTCGATCAGCTTGCGGCGGACCAGGGGATATTTCAGCCGGTTGGCGCTGTAGAGATACCAGGAGTAACTCGCGCCTCGCGGGCATCCGCGCGGTTCGTGATTGGGTAGGTCAGGGCGAGTACGGGGATAATCGGTCTGCTGGACTTCCCAGGTCACCAGACCATTTTTGACGTAGATTTTCCAGCTACAGGAGCCAGTGCAGTTGACGCCGTGAGTCGAACGCACAATTTTGTCAAACTGCCAGCGCTGGCGATAACTGTCTTCCCAGTCGCGGTTGGTGTGATACACCTGCCCGTGTCCGTCGGCGAAAGTCTCGCCTTTTTGTTTGAAGTAGCGAAAGCGATCCAACAGTTTACTCATGACGTTTCTCCTGACGGAGCGACCCCTGCCCCGTGGTTACACTGCTCACAAAGTGTCGAACTGGATTGTTATGATTTGACGTGCTTTTGCCGACGACCGTAGACCAGCCAGGTCACCAGCACGCAGACGATATAGAACACAAGGAAGACTTTCATCGCGCCCACCGGCGAGCCGGTCATGGCGAGGGATGTGCCGAATGCTTTGGGAATGAAGAAGCCCCCGACTGCGCCGATGGCAGAGATAAAACCGAGGGCCGCCGCGGTATCGGTAACCGCTTCCTGCTGGGCTTGTTCTTCCGAACCGCCGCGCAGTTTTACCTTGTAGACTGTGATTTGTCGGAAGATGACGGCAATCATCTGGAAGGTGGACCCGCTGCCTAACCCGGCTGTCAGAAACAGGCCCATAAAGACCAGATAAAAAGCGGTAAAGTTTCCGGAACCCGTTCCTGGAAGCGTCAGGAACAGCAGGGCGCTGAACAAGGCCATGAAAACAAAATTCACCAGTGTGACGCGCACGCCGCCGAGTTTGTCCGACACCACGCCGCCCGCCGAACGCGCCAGCGCACCTATTAACGGGCCGAAGAAGGCGAGGTGCAGAATATTCACGTCCGGGAACTGCGTTTTTGACAGCATCGCAAACCCGGCTGAAAAACCGATAAACGAGCCGAATGTCGCCAGATAGAGCAGACTGAGCAGCCATAAATGTGGCTGTTTCAGTACCGGCAACTGGCTGGCAATGGACGCTTTTGAACTGGCGATATCGTTCATACCAAAAAATGCGGCGAGCGTTGCGAGGAACAGCAGCGGTGCCCATATCCACGCGGCGTTGGCCAGCGCGAGCGTGGAACCATCATCCTGAAGCACACCGTGAACGCCCAGGAAGGAAAACATCGGTAAGAAAATCACCACCGGCGCGACCATTTGCATCACGCTGACGCCCAGATTACCCAGCCCGCCGTTAATCCCCAGGGCGCTACCTTGTTTCGATTTGGGGAAGAAAAAGCTGATGTTACCCATACTGGAGGCGAAGTTAGCACCGGCAAATCCACACAGCAGCGCAATGGTGATAAACACCCAATACGGCGTGGCGCTATCCTGAACGGCGATCCCCAGCCAGACGCAGGGAATAATCAAAATAACCGTGCTAAATAGTGTCCAGTAACGGCCACCAAATATCGGCACCATAAAAGAATAAGGTACGCGTAATATGGCACCGGAAAGGGAAGGAAGGGCGGTTAACATAAAAAGCTGATCGGTTGTGAAATTAAAACCGACTTTATTGAGATTTACCGCAACGGCGCTAAATAACATCCATACGCAGAAAGCCAGTAACAGACAGGCGACGGAAATCCACAGATTTCGTCGTGCGATATATTTGCCTTTGTTCTCCCAAAATTCCGTGTTTTCAGGTTTCCAGTTACTTAAGAGGTAATGATTGTTCTTCTCACTTTTTTGTGACATATCGCCCTCGTACTGACCCAGATCGTAGAGAAAAGGAAAGTGAAAACAGACAGTTGCTTTAAAGTGTGACTTTGTGAAATTTTGGGATGTTTTGGGATACGTCTGAAGGATAGATAAAAAAGCGAACCCCTGTGATTAGAAGGGACATGGGAATTCGCTTTAAGTGTTACTAATTGTAAAACTGAACAATCTTAATACTCCATAAGAAGTATTAAACCAACTCAAGTGTTATTGCTTTATCCAGATGCTGATTAAATGCGGCATCATCGATTTCCGGCATACCCAGAACATAAATACCATCCAGGCCGCAAACCAGACCGATCAAACGCCAGGCAATATTTTCAGGGCGGTCCTTTAAAATAAAAGCATTGTCAGCAGCACCTGCCCGAATAATTGCGACCGTTTCCTGGTGCCACATTTCCATTGTTAATACATAAGCGCCTTTTAGTTCCGGATCGCGAGTGGCCAGGAACTGCGCTTCGCGCCAGAGGCGAATGTAGGGTTCAAGCCTGCCTTCATCGCTACCAAGCATGCCGTGGAGTCGGTCGCGCCAGCTGGCACCCTCAGGCACTACGTCGGCATCCAGCAGGGCACGAATCAGGTGGATAAATGACTGTGATTTTAACTCGCCGATGCTGGCGAAATGATGGTGAACCTGCCCGGCGGAGACATGTGCCTCAGCGGCAATCCGCCTGACAGTCATCCCGCTAAACCCTTCATTCAGCGCCACCCGCATGGCGGCGTGAAGGATAGCTTCTCTGCGTTCGTCCTTGCTTAGATAGGTCATTTCTCATCACTCTCAATGGTAACGAAACGAGTGTAACAAAAAGCTGGACACGCGTTCAACTTTCCGTAGGATCGCATCCTGGACGTGTGTCCAGAAAAGGTAAAAAAAGGATCTTTATGTTTCGTCAGTGGTTAGCGTTAGTGATTATCGTGCTGGTGTATATCCCGGTGGCGATTGACGCAACGGTGCTGCACGTCGCCGCGCCGACATTGAGCATGACGCTCGGAGCCAGCGGCAACGAATTGCTGTGGATTATTGATATTTATTCGCTGGTGATGGCCGGTATGGTGTTGCCGATGGGCGCGCTGGGCGATCGCATCGGCTTTAAAAAACTGCTCATGCTCGGCAGTGTGTTATTTGGGTTGTCATCGCTGGCCGCCGCGTTTTCCCCAACGGCAGGCTGGCTTATCGCTGCGCGTGCGTCGCTGGCGATTGGCGCCGCGATGATTATTCCGGCAACGCTTGCGGGGATCCGCACGCTGTTTACCGAACCTCGTCACCGTAATATTGCCCTCGGCGTGTGGGCAGCGGTGGGGTCGGGCGGTGCGGCGTTTGGTCCGCTGGTTGGCGGCATTCTGCTGGAGCATTTCTACTGGGGTTCGGTCTTTTTGATCAACGTCCCGATTGTGATTGTGGTTGTCGCCCTTGCGGCTCGCCTCGTCCCGAAACAGCAGGGCCGTCCTGAGCAACCGCTGAATATTAGCCATGCGCTGATGCTGATCGTCGCGATTTTGCTGCTGGTCTACAGCGCCAAAACCGCGTTGAAAGGGGCGCTTTCGCCGTGGCTGGTTGCGGGGACATTACTGACGGGCGCGGTGATGCTGTTTGTTTTTGTGCGTATTCAGTTGCGCGCCAGCACGCCGATGATCGACATGCGTCTGTTTTGCAATCGCATCATTTTAAGCGGCGTTGTGATGGCGATGACGGCCATGATCGCGCTGGTGGGTTTTGAACTACTGATGGCGCAGGAGTTGCAGTTTGTCCACGGTTTCACGCCGTTTGAAGCGGGCAAGTTTATGCTGCCGGTGATGGTCGCCAGCGGATTCAGTGGACCGATTGCTGGCGTGCTGGTGGGACGACTGGGGTTGCGGATCGTGGCGGCGGGCGGCATGGGGTTGAGTGCGGTGAGCTTCATTGGATTATCGATGCTCGACTTCAGCACGCAGCAGTGGCAAGCGTGGAGCCTAATGGTGCTGCTGGGCTTTAGCGCCGCCAGTGCGCTACTGGCATCGACTTCTGCCATCATGGCTGCCGCGCCTAAAGAGAAAGCGGCAGCAGCGGGTGCGATTGAAACCATGTCTTATGAGCTGGGCGCGGGGTTAGGCATCGCCATTTTTGGTCTGCTTTTAACCCGCAGCTTCTCGGCGTCGATTGTGTTGCCGCAAGGCTTAAACAACACGCTGGCGGAAAAAGCGTCGTCATCCATTGGTGAAGCCGTGAAAGTGGCGCAGGATTTGACGCCAACGCTGGCAGACTCGGTCATTGAATCCGCAAAAGCCGCGTTTATCACCTCACACAGCGTGGCATTAGGAAGCGCAGGCGGGATGTTGTTGATCCTTGCGATCGGGATTTGGTTTAGCCTGGCGAAAGTGAAAAAGTAGTCATCCACCCGGCGGCGCGAAGCATGCCGGGTATCACTCATTGTCTTTATCGACGTGTACATCCTGTTGCAAATTGAACAGTGAGTTTACGCCGTCAGTGAACAGCTTTTATCCATCGCTTCGATTTCCGTTCCGCTAAAACGCGCGTATTGTCCGGTCAGTCGCCAGAACGCGGGCTGCGTTTCAGTATAGATCTCGGCGGCTAACACCAGTCGACGGCGTTCATCTTCACTCAGCTCCAGCAATGTCCACGGGACAAAATAGCGTTCCGTTGTCGTCAGTTCGTACCAGAGCGGGCAGCCGCAACCGGGACAAAACCAGCGTTCACCGCGTGCCGACGACGAGAAGTGCGAAGGAGCGATTGAACCTTGTTCTACCGCTGGCGCGCCTGCGGTTTCCAGATACATGGCAATCCCCCCCGACCATTTCTGGCACGTCGTACAGTGGCAGGCATACACATCCAGATTTTCAATGTTGACGCTGAAATGGCTCATCCCACACAAACAGCGTCCGGTATAGCGTTGCATGGCGTACTCCTTTATCACGCCAGATGACCGCGAACAAAAAAGCCAGCCACGAGGGCTGGCCTTTTTAACTCACAAATTCTTAGAACTGGTAGGTCAGGCCCAGTGCAACGATGTTATCGGTAGCGATTTTCGCATCGTTGGTGAATTTGTTGTCGTCCAGCAGGTTGATTTTGTAATCAACGTAGGTGGACATGTTTTTGTTGAAGTAGTAGCTCGCGCCCAGTTCGATGTACTCAACCAGATCCTGGTCACCGTAAGTCTCGATATCTTTACCTTTTGACTTCAGGTAAGCGATAGACGGACGCAGGCCGAAATCAAACTGGTACTGAGCAACCATTTCAAAGTTCTGCGCTTTGTTAGCAATATGCTTGTCGCCGAAGACCGTCATGTTGCGGGTTTCGGAGTAGGTGGTTGCCAGATAGATGTTGTTTGCATCGTATTTCAGGCCAGCCGCCCATACTTCAGCGTTATCGCCAGACGCATTCAGAACGCTCTGCGCTGCGTAACGTACCTGATCGTCAGTACGGTCAGCTTTTGCGTAGGTTGCGCCCACGCCGAAGCCGTCGAATTCATAAGTTGAAGAAAGACCCCAGCCGTCGCCGTTCGCTTTGGTGACGTCGTCACGGTCGTTTTTACCCTGGTACTGTGCAGCCACGTTCAGGCCGTCAACCAGACCGAAGAAGTCCTGGTTACGGTAGGTTGCTACGCCGGTGGTACGGCCGGTCATGAACACGTCAGCCTGAGTCCAGGTGTCTCCGCCGTATTCTGGCAGTACGTCGGTCCATGCGCCGATGTCGTAAGCCACGCCGTAGTTACGACCGTAGTCGAAAGAACCGAATTCGTTGAATTTCAGACCTGCGAATGCCAGACGGGTTTTGTTGCCTTTGTCACCGTTGGTTTCGTCGTTGTTGCCTTTGAACTCATATTCCCACTGGCCAAAACCGGTCAACTGGTCGTTGATCTGCGTTTCACCTTTGAAGCCCAGACGTACATAAGTTTTGTCGCCGTCGTTGTCGGTGTCATCAGAGAAGTAGTGCAGACCGGTCACTTTACCGTACAGATCCAGCTTGTTACCGTCTTTGTTGAATACTTCTGCTGCGTTTACCGCACCTGCTGCCAACAGGGTAGTCACTGCCACTGCAACTAATTTAAGTTTCATTTTTAATAATCCTTATAATTTTCTTTAAGCATGTCCTGAGCCATTGCCAAACAATTTATCAACGAAGTGCTTTGTCAACGGCATGCTATTTTTAAGAATCTTGTAGTGTTCTTTCAATAATAAGTTTCAAGTTATTACTTTTAATTTCAATTAGTGTGACGAAGATCCTGTTATATGCCCTGAAATTACCGGTATCGGTTATTTATTATTCTGCATTCCGTTATTACCCGCTTATGATAATTAATGAATTTATAGTTTCAGTGGGGTTTTGTTACCTTTAATTATTATCTGTTATTTCGGAGTGTTGATATTTAATAATCACTCGCAAGGGTGATGAATCAACGACTTGTGTCATATCGAACAGGTATTTTCGCACTGTTCAGTATTGTACTATTGCATGTCTCGTTATTTCTAGCGGGAATAATAGGCGGTCATTAATACCAGTGAGTTGTCAGTTTCTGTCAGTAATAATGTAAGAGGACGTTTCGAACGGGGAAAATATAACCAGAATGTGAATGCAGGCACGAGCGGATAAATGAATATTTTGACGCACGATCACAAATATTTAACCGTCATATCAGCGCGGAAGATTTCTCCTCCGCGCGTATCGTTTATTGTTGCTTATTTCGGGTGGCGTACCAGCACAGCAGCGACCCTGCGCAGACCATCAGCGCGCCTTGCCAGAAAGAGAACGAAAGCGGGGCGTTAAGCAGTACAGCGGCGAGAGCGGCGGAAAGCACAGGTGTGAAATAGGAAACAGTCGCCAGTACCGACACGTTACCGTGCAGAATGCCGATATTCCAGGAGGCATAACCAAAACCCAGCGCCACGCCGCACATTAACAGCTTAATCACCACGGGCAGGCTAAACACCATTGCAGGCTGATCGCTGAACAGATATTTCAGCCACAGCGCCAGCGCCGTGAGTAACACAAACAGCGTAATCCCATTGTGTCCTTTGGCATATTTACTGGTGACGGTGCAGTATGCCGCCCAGATAAATGCGCCCGCAAACGCCAGGCCATAACTCAACGGATTAGAGACGACATTGCTGATAATTTCATCGAGTTGCAGCCCTTGCTCGCCGCCTAAAACCCATCCCACGCCGAGTAACGAAATCAGTAATCCAGGGATCACCCATAAATTCGTTTTTTGCCCGTTGAACACTATCGCAAAGACAATCGTCAGGCTCGGCCAGAGATAATTCACCATCCCGACTTCGATTGCCTGATGGCGATTACTGGCATAACCCAACGACAGCGCCAGGCATATTTCGTAGCTGACAAACAGCACGCTGCCGGCAATAAGATAGCGCGGCGGAAAACGTTTCAGATTGGGAAATCCAACGGTCACTAAACAAAGTAATCCACTGAGCGTGTAGATCATTGCCGCGCCACCCACGGGCCCGAGCCCTTCACTGACACCGCGAATCAACCCCACCATTGTGCTCCATAAGACAATCGCGGCGAGGCCAATCAGTGTTGCTCTTTTCCTGTCCATTACGTTCCCAAAGAACTGTCATTAAGGGGCAAATTTATAGCATTTTTTCAGAGGTTTTCGCTAACCAATCAGCAACTTCCTCATCCCAAAGGATTATTTAAACTCACCAGAGGCGACTATTAAGGGGGCGAAGATGGTTGAGATTGATTTGACGCAAAAAATGCAGGGGTATAGCTGATAGTTTGCGGCGCGAAGACTCATTTCTATCACGAGGAACGCAATGGACGTCAGCCGCAGAAAGTTTTTTAAAATCTGCGCGGGCGGTATGGCCGGAACAACAGCTGCTGCGTTGGGATTTGCTCCCAAACTAGCGCTGGCTCAATCGCGCAACTATAAATTGCTGCGCGCCAAAGAGATCCGCAACACCTGCACATACTGCTCCGTGGGATGTGGGCTATTGATGTATAGCCTGGGCGATGGCGCGAAGAACGCCAAAGAAGCGATTTATCATATCGAAGGGGACCCGGATCATCCGGTTAGCCGTGGGGCGCTGTGCCCGAAAGGTGCGGGTCTGCTCGATTATGTTCACAGCGATAACCGACTGCGTTACCCGGAATACCGTGCGCCAGGTTCAGATAAATGGCAGCGCATTTCCTGGAACGAGGCGTTTTCCCGGATCGCAAAATTAATGAAAGCCGACCGTGATGCCAATTTTATCGAGAAGAATGCGCAGGGCGTCACCGTCAACCGATGGCTGTCCACCGGGATGCTGTGCGCATCTGCGGCAAGTAATGAAACGGGCATGCTGACGCAAAAATTTGTGCGTTCTCTCGGCATGCTGGCGGTAGACAACCAGGCGCGCGTCTGACACGGACCAACGGTAGCAAGTCTTGCTCCAACATTTGGTCGCGGTGCGATGACCAACCACTGGGTTGATATCAAAAACGCAAACGTCGTGATGGTGATGGGCGGTAACGCCGCTGAAGCCCATCCAGTGGGATTCCGCTGGGCGATGGAAGCGAAAAACAATAACGACGCGACGCTGATCGTCGTCGATCCACGCTTCACGCGGACGGCCTCGGTCGCTGATATTTATGCGCCTATTCGCTCCGGAACGGACATAACATTCCTGTCTGGCGTGCTGCTGTATCTGATTGAAAATAACAAAATCAACGCCGAATACGTCAAACACTACACCAACGCCAATCTGCTGGTGCGGGAAGATTTTGCCTTTGATGATGGCCTCTTCAGCGGCTATGACGTTGAAAAACGCCAGTATGACAAATCGTCCTGGAACTATCAGTTTGACGAAAATGGTTTTGCCAAACGCGATGAAACCCTGACCGATCCGCGCTGCGTATGGAATTTGCTGAAACAGCACGTTTCCCGTTATACGCCAGACGTAGTGGAAAACATCTGCGGTACGCCAAAAGCCGATTTCCTGAAAATCTGTGAAGTGCTGGCCTCCACCAGCGCGGCAAACAGAACCACGACGTTCCTGTATGCACTTGGCTGGACGCAGCACACGGTTGGCGCGCAGAACATCCGCACCATGGCGATGATTCAGCTGCTGCTGGGGAATATGGGCATGGCGGGCGGCGGCGTAAATGCCCTGCGCGGCCACTCCAATATTCAGGGGTTAACCGATCTCGGTTTGCTGTCCACCAGCCTGACCGGCTATCTGAGCCTGCCGTCGGATAAGCACGCCGATCTGCAGACCTATCTCACGGCGAACACGCCGAAAGCGACGCTTGCCGATCAGGTCAACTACTGGGGCAACTATCCAAAGTTCTTTGTCAGCCTGATGAAATCGTTTTATGGCGATGCCGCGCAGAAAGAGAACGACTGGGGCTTTGAGTGGCTACCGAAATGGGACCAGGCCTACGACGTCATCAAGTATTTCAACATGATGGATAAAGGCAATGTGACCGGCTACATCTGCCAGGGCTTTAACCCGGTCGCGTCGTTCCCGGACAAAAACAAAGTGGTGCGGAGCTTAAGCAAGCTGAAATACATGGTGGTTATCGATCCGCTGGTTACCGAAACGTCGAACTTCTGGCAAAACCACGGCGAGATGAACGATGTGGACACAGCGTCGATTCAGACCGAAGTGTTCCGACTGCCGTCGACCTGTTTTGCGGAAGAGGACGGCTCGATTGCCAACTCCGGTCGCTGGCTACAGTGGCACTGGAAAGGTCAGGATGCGCCGGGCGAAGCGCGAAACGACGGCGAAATTCTGGCGGGGATTTACCACCGTCTGCGTGAAATGTACCGCACGGAAGGCGGGAAAGGTGTCGAACCGCTGCTGAAGATGAGCTGGAACTATAAGCAGCCGGATCATCCTGAATCGGAAGAGGTGGCGAAAGAGAACAACGGCGTGGCGCTGGCGGATCTCTATGACGCTAACGGCACGTTGTTGGCGAAAAAAGGGCAGTTGCTGAACAGCTTTGCGCTGCTGCGCGATGACGGTTCAACCGCATCGTCGTGTTGGATCTACGCCGGAAGCTGGACGGAACAGGGCAACCAGATGGCCAACCGCGATAATGCCGATCCGTCAGGATTGGGCAATACGCTCGGCTGGGCATGGGCGTGGCCGCTCAATCGACGCGTGCTGTACAACCGTGCCTCGGCGGATATCAACGGGAAGCCGTGGGATCCTAACCGGATGCTGATCGCGTGGAACGGCACGAAGTGGGCGGGTAACGATATTCCTGACTACAACACTGCCGCGCCGGGTAGCGCGACCGGGCCGTTTATCATGCAGCCGGAAGGGCTTGGGCGGCTGTTTGCGCTCGATAAGCTGGCCGAAGGGCCATTCCCGGAACATTACGAGCCAATGGAAACCCCGCTCGGGACAAACCCGCTGCACCCGAACGTGGTGTCAAACCCGGTGGTTCGCCTGTACGAAGACGATGCGCTGCGCCTCGGCAAGAAAGACGCGTTCCCGTACGTCGGGACCACGTATCGTCTGACCGAGCATTTCCACACCTGGACCAAACACGCGCGACTCAACGCGATTGCGCAGCCGGAACAGTTTGTGGAAATCAGCGAAACGCTGGCGAAATCGAAGGGAATCGCCAATGGCGATCGCGTCACGGTGAGCAGCAAACGCGGCTTTATTCGTGCGGTCGCGGTGGTGACGCGTCGTCTGCAAACGTTGCAGGTTAACGGTCAGCAGGTCGAAACCGTCGGTATTCCGCTGCACTGGGGCTTTGAAGGGGTGGCGCAGAAGGGCTATATCGCTAATACCCTGACGCCAAACGTCGGCGATGCCAACTCGCAAACGCCGGAATACAAAGCGTTTCTGGTTAACATCGAGAAAGCTTAAGGAGCGAGTCAATGGCAATGGAAACACAAGACATCATTAAACGCTCCGCAACCAACCCGATGACGCCCGCGCCTCGTGCGCGGGATTTTAAGGCGGAAGTGGCCAAGCTTATCGATGTCTCCTCCTGTGTGGGCTGCAAAGCCTGCCAGGTGGCCTGTTCAGAGTGGAATGACATTCGCGATGAGGTCGGGCACTGCGTGGGGGTTTACGATAATCCGGCGGATTTGAGCGCCAAATCCTGGACGGTGATGCGCTTTAGCGAAACGGATCAAAACGGCAAGCTGGAGTGGTTGATCCGCAAAGACGGCTGTATGCACTGCGAGGATCCGGGCTGTCTTAAAGCGTGCCCGTCAGCAGGGGCCATTATTCAGTACGCCAATGGTATCGTCGATTTCCAGCAGGATAACTGTATTGGTTGTGGCTACTGCATCGCGGGTTGTCCGTTCAACGTACCGCGTCTGAACAAAGACGATAACCGGGTATACAAATGCACGCTGTGCGTGGATCGCGTGAGCGTCGGCCAGGAGCCTGCCTGCGTGAAAACCTGTCCGACCGGCGCGATTCATTTTGGTACCAAAAAAGAGATGCTGGATGTGGCGCAGGCGCGCGTCGATAAGCTGAAAGCACGCGGCTATAACCACGCGGGGATTTACAATCCGCAGGGTGTCGGGGGAACGCACGTCATGTATGTGCTGCACCACAACGATCAGCCGGAGCTTTATCATAATCTGCCCAAAGACCCCGCCATTGATACCTCTATCAGTTTATGGAAAGGCGCGTTGAAACCGCTCGCCGCGGCCGGTTTTGTCGCTACGTTCGCGGGGCTGATTTACCACTATATAGGCATCGGTCCCAACAAAGAGGTGGATGATGACGAGGAGGATCGCCATGAGTAAGTCAAAGATGATAATGCGCACGACGTTTATCGACCGCGCCTGTCACTGGACGGTGGTGATCTGCTTCTTCCTCGTGGCCGTGTCGGGGATTTCGTTTTTCTTCCCGACGCTGCAATGGCTAACCGAAACCTTCGGCACGCCACAGATGGGGCGCATTCTGCATCCGTTCTTTGGCGTGCTGATCTTCGTGGTGCTGATGTTTATGTTCGTGCGCTTCGTTCATCACAACATTCCGGATAAGCAGGATATTCCGTGGGTGAAGGGAATTGTTGAAGTCCTGAAAGGCAATGAGCATAAAGTTGCGAAAGTGGGTAAATACAACGCCGGGCAAAAGATGATGTTCTGGACCATCATGAGCATGATTTTTGTGCTGCTGGTGACGGGCGTGATCATCTGGCGTCCGTATTTTGCGCACTACTTCCCAATCCAGGTGATTCGCTACAGTCTGCTGATCCATGCGACGTCGGCCATTATTTTGATCCACGCCATCCTGATTCATATGTATATGGCATTCTGGGTGAAAGGCTCGATTAAAGGCATGGTTGAAGGGAAAGTCAGTCGCCGCTGGGCGCAGAAACACCATCCGCGCTGGTATCGTGACGTCGAAAGGCTGGAAGCCAAAAAAGAGAGTACGGAAGGGATTAAGTAAAACCTGTTATTTTGCTGATTACCCGCACCGGATTGCCATTCGGTGCGGGTTTTTTGTGTCTATTACTGACGTCAGAACGGAGAGCAAAACGCGCTTAAAACCGCTCAGAAATATACCTGAATGGATAATCGGTTGGTTTAATCTTGCCAATTTTTCGACGCTTCGGCAGTTTGACCGTCTCAGCAGGCAATGATTTGTAAGGGATCTGCGAAAGCAGGTGCGAGATAATATTCAGCCGCACGCGTTTTTTATCTTCCGATCGCGCCACATACCACGGCGCCCAGGCGGTATCGGTAGCGGCAAACATGGCGTCGCGCGCTTCTGTATATTCATCCCAGCGGTTGAACGACTTAATGTCCATTGGCGACAGTTTCCAGGTTTTGCGCCCGTCATCAATGCGATCGCGCAGGCGGCGTTCCTGTTCTTTTGGCGTCACTTCGAGCCAGTATTTGATCAGGATAATGCCCGCATCCACCATCGAACGCTCAATAATCGGCGCGCCGTCCAGAAACTTTTCGACCTGTTCCGGCGTACAAAATCCCATGACGCGTTCAACGCCCGCGCGGTTGTACCAGCTGCGGTCAAAAATGACGATTTCACCGGCAGAAGGCAGATGCGGCACGTAGCGCTGGAAATAGAGCTGGCTCTTTTCTTTGTCGGTCGGCGCGGGCAGGGCAATCACCCGGAAAACACGGGGGCTGACGCGCTCGGTGATGGCCTTAATGGTGCCGCCTTTTCCCGCGCCGTCACGCCCTTCAAACACGATGCACACCTTAAGGCCCTTCGCGACAACCCATTGCTGGAGTTTCACCAGTTCCACATGCAGACGACGCAGTTCTTTTTCGTAATCCTTTGTTTTGAGGGGCGCAAGTTTAACGGTTTCAGCAATGACTTTTGTTACCTTCTTATTCGCCATAATTGTCATCCTGGTACAGATACAGTGAGGGGGGATCGGGAGGTCTCTCTGTGAAGTGTAATCGTGGCCCGGCAACTCAGCGCAAAATATTCACAGCCTATCCGAAATAATGGATAGATCGGTCAGAAGACCGATTCGAACTGGCTCACCCTCCACGTTTAATGAATAATAGCTGTTGCAAATTTTTAACAAATGGCTGTGGTATGAAAAAAACCGTTTTCTCGTTAGCACTGGGCACGTTTGGTCTGGGAATGGCTGAATTTGGCATTATGGGTGTGTTAACTGAGCTGGCCCGTGACACCGGTATCACGATCCCTTCCGCCGGAAGCATGATTTCGTATTACGCGTTCGGGGTGGTTATTGGCGCACCGATCATTGCGCTTTTTTCAGGCAAGTTCTCGTTAAAAACGATCCTGCTCTTCCTGGTCGCGCTGTGTGTCGTTGGGAATGTCATTTTTACTTTTTCCACCTCCTATCTCTGGCTGGCCATCGGGCGACTGGTGTCCGGTTTTCCCCACGGTGCATTTTTCGGCGTCGGGGCGATCATCCTGTCTAAAATTGCGCCACCGGGCAAAGTGACCCTTGCCGTAGCAGGAATGATTGCCGGCATGACGGTCGCGAATCTGGTTGGGGTTCCGCTGGGGACCTGGCTCGGACATGAATACAACTGGCGATACACTTTTTTCCTGATTGCCGCGTTTGATGCGCTGGTGATCCTGTCGATTATTTTCTGGGTTCCGACGCTGTACGACAAATCGGATGCCAGACTGATCGAGCAATTCCACTTTTTGAAAAAGCCGGAACCCTGGTTAATTTTTGCCGCCACCATGTCTGGCAATGCGGGCGTGTTCGCGTGGTTCAGCTTTGTGAAGCCGTTTATGGTGAATGTTTCCGGATTTTCGGAAGCCTTCATGACCGTCATTATGATGCTGATGGGGCTGGGAATGGTGTTGGGGAATATGCTGAGCGGCAAATTATCCGGACGCTACAGTCCGCTGCGCATTGCCGCTACCACCGATCTGGTCATCGTCCTGTCGCTGGTGGCGCTCTTTGCCTTTGGCGAGCACAAATCGGCCTCGCTGGTGATGGGCTTTATCTGCTGTGCAGGCCTTTTTGCGCTCTCTGCGCCACTGCAAATTCTGTTGCTGCAGAATGCGAAAGGCGGCGAATTACTGGGAGCAGCAGGGGGGCAGGTGGCGTTTAATCTCGGCAGCGCCATCGGTGCCTATTTTGGTGGAATGATGATCACACTTGGCTACAGCTGGAGCTACGTTACGCTCCCCGCCGCCATTCTGTCGTTTGCGGCCATGTCTTCGTTACTGATGTACGGCTATAAAAAAGGCAAACGTAATCAGGCGAATGACAGCGCGTTGGCGTAATCTTCACCGAAAAAGTCTTACATGAACGCCTGATTTTCTGTCATGCAGGCGTCATGGTTCTGTCATCGGCTAAACGTAACGTGTTGTCTTCTCAATAACCGAAGAGTTAAAAGACAATGCATCTGGTCAAAAAAATCATCGCCGTCAGCGTTCTCCTGTCCGCCTCCGTGCAGGCACAAAATATTCTGGAATTCCCGCAGCCAGAAAATAACCCGGAAGAATTCTATGCCGTCACCGAGATCCCGGCGGGCGGCATTATCAAATACGAAACCGACGCCAAAACCGGTTTTATTATTGCCGATCGTTTCCAGTCGATGCCGGTGGCCTATCCGGCTAACTACGGCTCGCTGACTCAGTCTCTGGCGGGGGATGGCGATCCGCTGGACGTCATTTTCTATACGCGTGCGCCTTTGGCGCCGGGGACGCTCATTAAACTGCGCGCAATTGGTGTGCTGAAAATGGTCGATGGCGGCGAGAAAGACGACAAAATTGTTGCCGTTCCAGCAAGCAAAATCGACCCGACTTACGACGACATTAAAGAACTCAGCGACCTGCCGAAAATCGAAGTACAGCGCCTGGAAGCCTTTTTCCGCGTCTATAAAGAGTTGCCAGAAGGGCGCAAAAAAGTGGAGCTGAGCGGTTTTAACGATGCCGCCGCCGCGAAGCAAGAAATTAAACAGGCATGGGATGCCTGGAAAGAGAAAAAACCGCAATAAAAAATGCGCCCGGCGTTTAACCGCCGGGCACCGATTTACAACTGGGCTTCCAGAATTTCAATCTCCTTTCGCCACTGTTCCTGAAGCTGAGGTTTTTGATGCTTCGGCTTACGCGCCAAATCCTCCGCCAGCAACGATTCCAGCGTCACCAGCCGTTCTAGCAGATCGTCGCATTCCGGCAGATGGTCCTCTTCAGCAGAACGCGACGTGGCAATGGGTTTCAACCCGCTGCTTTCACGCAACCGTTCAAAGACCGCGTCGGCATCGTGCCATTCGCTCAGTTTGCCGTCTTCGACCAGCCAGAACCGATTACAGCTTTGACTGATTAATTGCCGGTCATGGCTCACCAGCAGCACGCCGCCCTCAAACTGTTGCAGCGTGTCGGCCAGCGCCTCTTTGCCTTCCATATCCAGATGGTTGGTCGGCTCGTCAAGCATCAGCAGGCTGTAGCGCGCAAGCGTGAGCCCGACAAACAGCAGGCGTGAACGCTCGCCGCCGCTCAGCGTTGAGACTTTTTGCCCGTGACGCGGCCACGGGAAACCTGCGCTAATCAGCGCCATTTTCCGAATCTGCGGATCGGGTGCGAACGGCTCAAGCGCGTCCAGCAGCAGAGCGTCATCCGGCAGTTGATGCAGCGTTTGGTCGTAATAACCCAGCGTGACGCGCGGGTGGATTTTCAGCTCATCCGCGTCTTGCCCGGCGGTAAATTGTCGCCAGATAAGCCTCATCAGTGAAGATTTACCGCAGCCATTACGGCCCATAATCGCGATGCGATCGCCGCTTTTAAGCCGGGCGATATCAATATCAAACAGAGGCGTCAATCCAGGCGCAGGCGGAACGGCCAGATGTTGGATCTCCAGCAAACGATCCGCGCGCAGAGCATCACCTTTAAGCGTGAGCGTCCACTGGCTGCCTGCGGTGAGATCGGTCTGGCTTTCCTTTAAACGCTCTACCTGTTTTTCCATCTGTTTGGCCTTGCGGGCCAGATCTTCGTTGTCGTAGACCTTGCCCCAGGTCGCCAGCCGTTTTGCGCTCGCCGCCACCCGATCAATCTCCTTTTGCTCCGCTTTATGCCGCAGGGCATCGCTTTCATCTCGTGCCGCCAGCGCATGACGTGCAGCAGTGCAGGGCAGCGCGAAGGCGTGCAGCGTTTTATCGCGCAAGATCCAACTTCCATTGGTAACGGCATCAAGCAGCTGTCGGTCGTGGGAAACCAGCACAAAGCTACCGGACCAGTTCTGTAAAAACTGCTCCAGCCACAGCATGGTGGGGAGATCAAGGTGGTTGCTCGGCTCATCCAGCAACAGCAGATCGGGATCGCTAATCAGCGCGCGCGCCAGCAGCAGACGCGTGTGTTGCCCGCCGCTTAACGTCGCGGAGTGCAGGGCCATATCTGGCACGGTGAAGCCCATCGTTGCCAGCAATGTTTCTGCTTTCCAGCACAGGCTATCGCGCTCAGTCGCCGGGAGTTGCGCCAGCACGGCGTCGATCATCGTCAGAGGATAAATCGCCTCCGGCAGATGCTGCTCGACGCGCGACATCAGGCAGTGTCCGGCGAGTGCGACCGTGCCGACTGCCGGAGAATCAGTGCCATCGAGAATTTTCAGCAGGGTACTTTTGCCGCAGCCGTTATCACCCAGCAAACCAATGCGGTCGCCTTTTTTCAGGGTAAAGGAGAGCGAGTCGAAGAGCGTCGCGAACGCGGTATCAACACGTAAAGATTGTGCAGTTAGTAATGTGCTCATTGTTGCTTACTCAAGTGTTACAGGCATGAAAATGCCTCGTCAAACATCGCTGACGATAACTCAGTAAGCCCGAGAGAAGGGATTCAGTAGAGGGTGTCTTCGCTCAAGCAGAAGTTATCGCAACATGAAGTCGATAACGCTTGAGCTAGTGCGATCACCTAAAGTATGTGAAAAATTGAAAATTTCACAGTACAGCATAATTGGCCTCCTTATATATTCATCAAGTTAATGGATAAAAGGAGTGTAACGGGGTCTGTGGAATTTTGCTAGTCGGGGAAAAATGCGTTGCGATTCAGTGCCTGACCCTCTCCCACGGAGAGGGTCAGTTCGCAATAATTTAAATCGAGGTACGACGATAGCTGCGATATTCCGGCATCCAGAAGTTCTCGTCGATCGCTTGTTGCAACGCATCGGCGGAGGTTTTCACCGCCACGCCCTGCTGCTGCGCCATTTTGCCGACGGCAAAGGCAATGGCGCGCGACACGATGTGAATATCTTTGAGTTCCGGCAGAACCAGACCTTCGCCATTCTTCACCAGCGGCGAGTGCTGTGCCAGCGTTTCACTTGCCGACATCAGCATCTCATCGGTGATGCGCGACGCGCCAGAGGCAATCACGCCCAGGCCAATACCCGGGAAGATGTAGGAGTTGTTGCACTGAGCGATAGGGTAGACTTTGTCTTTCCAGATAACTGGATCAAACGGGCTGCCGGTCGCGACCAGCGCGTTGCCTTCGGTCCAGACAATGATGTCCTGCGGCGTAGCTTCGACGCGTGACGTTGGGTTAGACAGCGGCATCACGATCGGGCGTTCGCAGTGCTTGTGCATCTCACGAATAATTTCTTCGGTGAATAATCCTGTCTGGCCAGACACGCCAATCAGGATATCGGGCTTGACGTTACGTACCACGTCCAGCAAAGAGAGCACTTCGTTATCGGTGTCCCAGTTTTTCAGATTCTCGCGCTTTTGCACCAGTTTGGTCTGGAACGGCAACAGGTTTGGCATGGCATCCGTCAGCAGGCCAAAACGGTCAACCATAAAGACGCGTGAGCGCGCCAGCTCTTCGCTTAACCCTTCTCGTTGGGTTTGGGCGATGATCTGCTCTGCAATACCACACCCCGCAGAACCGGCACCCAGGAAGACAATTTTTTGATAGCTCAGCTGGCTGCCTGCCGCACGGCTGGCGGCGATCAGCGTCCCGGCAGTGACTGCCGCGGTACCCTGAATATCATCGTTGAACGAGCAAATCTCATCGCGGTAGCGGTTGAGCAGCGGCATCGCGTTTTTCTGCGCGAAATCTTCGAACTGCAGCAGCACGTCCGGCCAGCGATGTTTAACCGCCTGGATGAAATCATCGACGAACTGGTAATACTCGTCGTCCGTCACGCGCGGGTGACGCCAGCCCATATATAGCGGGTCAGTCAACAGTTGCTGATTATTCGTACCGACGTCGAGCACAACCGGCAACGTGTACGCCGGGCTGATACCCCCACAGGCGGTGTACAGAGAGAGTTTACCGATCGGAATACCCATCCCGCCGATACCCTGATCGCCGAGACCTAAAATACGTTCGCCATCCGTCACCACAATCACTTTGATGTTGTGGTTTGGCACGTTTTGCAGAATGTCATCCATGTTGTGGCGGTTCTCGTAAGAGATAAACACGCCGCGAGAACGACGATAAATCTCGGAGAAACGCTCACACGCCGCACCCACCGTAGGGGTGTAGATCACCGGCATCATCTCTTCGAGATGATTTTGCACCAGGCGGTAGAAGAGGGTTTCATTGGTATCCTGAATGTTTCGCAGGTAGATGTGCTTATCGATTTCGGTTTTAAATCCCTGATACTGGATCCAGGCGCGTTCGGCTTGCTCTTCGATGGTTTCGACCACTTCCGGTAGTAAGCCCAGCAGGTTGAAGCTGCTGCGCTCTTCGGCGCTAAACGCGCTGCCTTTGTTCAGTAGGGGAAACTCCAGCAGAACCGGTCCCGCGTAGGGGATATAAAGGGAACGATGTTTTTTTGTTTTCTTGTCCATGTCACTCACTCGATTTTTAGATATCCGTCCCTGGCACTGTAGGTTGTCATCTTTCTGGCTTGCTGGCAGGGCTGCGGTCGGACAGTAGTATAAAGGAGCTGAATGTTAATTACTCGTAGCGCACATACAAAAACACCATCGGTTTTGCCGATGGTGTTTTCAGTCTAACGGGGATTTATTTGTCCGCGTGACGTTTTCTGCCGGACGCATGGGTGACTACCGTTTCGTTGCTGTCCTCAATCACGACTTTGCGTTTATTGGAGAGCTTGTAGTTCAGTCCCAGAATATGACGTGCATGACGGTTCGATTTCATGTGTACTCCTCAATTCTGTTGCGAGTTTTGAAGGATACGCTTGCTTTCGCAAACGAAATGTCACCCCTTGGGTTATGACAAGGTTGCGTGCTGACCACTCACGACGTAGTTAATGGTCTGCTGATAAATGTCACTGAGGATGTCATTGTCCGCGGCTTCTACCCAACGGGTCAGTTCCATTAAAATGTCATCTTCAGTGACCGCGCCGTGTTCAGCGCGCAGGCCTTGTTCAATGGCATGAACGAGGTCCGGTTGTGCGGATTGTGTATTTGCTGAGTAATGAGTAAACATGCTGCCTGCCTCCGTGTCGTTATCTGTTTTTATCTATTTAATGCTTCGGCTCGCACTTCGTAATTCACATTCAGAATGGCAAATATTTTTACCGCTGTGGCTCAGATTCATCCTGGAAATAAAAATATCATAATCACCACATTTTTAACGTGTATTACGGTTTCCAACGACGTAACGGGATATATTTTTCGTAAGGCATCGGAGAGGGCCAGGAAATTAATTCTATCACGCTGCCCCAGGGGGTTTTTCCGTAGCAAAACGCGTTGCCTTCACCGCGTTCATCGGGAAATGTCAGCGGTTTGGGTTCCGTAAACATTTCACCGCCTGCCGCTGTGAATCTGGCGATAGCCTGCGAAAAATCATCGACATACACGGCAAAGTGTTGAAGGCCAAAATCACTCGGTCGTGCGGCTGGCTGCTGCTCCGGGCCGTGCATTTCGAACAGTTCAATACCGGGGCCGTGGGGAAGCGCCAGCATACGAATAGCGCGGATTCGCGTGCCGGGAAATAAACGCAGCGTTTTCTCTTGTGATGCGTTATCGATATTATCGTCCCCGGGTTCAACGGAACGATAAAGAACCTGAGCACCTAACGCTTTTTCGAAAAATAGTGTGGCTTGCTCAATATCCGGTACTGTAATACCGATATGATCAATTCCTCGGACGGTAGAAGGCATATTTTTTCTCCTGCTATAAAAAAGTCACTATAGCAGGAGAATATTATCGTGTTACCACTTCATTTCGCCGGTATTGACCTTCGCGCTCAGCTCCAGCGAGCTGTCTTCTGCAAGCGTTGGCCACTGTTTTTTCATCGTGCCGATCACGGCTGCGGAATCCTTATGCGCCGTCAAAGCCTGCTCAAATTGCTGCAGATAAGTGCGGGTAAAGTCGATGGCTTCTGACCCCGCAGGCGGCGTTCCAAGGTAATGACCCGGGATCACACGCGCCGGCTTACGCGCGGCCATTTCGGTAAGTGTCTCTTGCCACTGCTGGCGGCTCGCTTTGCTCTGGGTATCCGCTGTCCAGACGTGAATACCCCAGGAAACGCCGGTGCCGCCGAGAATCGCTTTTGCCGAAGGGATCCACACATAGGCCGCGTAGCTGTCTGGCTGTTCAATATCAATCTTCTCGCCGTCAACCATAAACGTTGTGGAGGCGATCACCTGTGGAACAATCAGCTCTGTCGGTGCGCCGTCTTTCATTTGCGGCCCCCAGAAGGCCAGTTTGGCATCTTTGGTTTCCTTGATGTGATCGACCACTTTTTGTGTGGCGACCACTTTGGCGTTCGGGAATGCTTTCACCAGCGGCTGCAGGCCGAAGTAGAAATCGGGATCACCCGATGTGATCACAATTTTGCTGAGCGTTTTGCCGCTGCGACGAATTTTTTCGACCAGTGCTTCGCCATCTTTCACGCTGAATTGCGCGTCAAACAGCACCGCTTCTTTCGGCCCTGATACCAGCGTAGAGGAGACAGCAAAAATGCCTTTCTCCTGCGGATTGTAGGTATCCAGCGTCAACGGCGCGGCGAACACAGCAGGCGTCAACAGGGTGCAAAGCAGGGCAAGGCGGTTCAGTTTCATGATGTTGTCTCAATAGGATCAGAAGTCTCTATTGTACGGATATCTTCATTTGCCAGAATTCCTGAAACAAGATATGCTTAGTTTCATAAATCGAGCAGATGGAGTCGTTAAAATGGATCGCGTTATCGCCGCCCAGGTCTATAACCGAATTTGTGAGCTGGGGAGTCTGAGTGCCGCCGCGCGCGCACTGGGGATTTCTCGTCCTATGGTGAGCCGCTATCTGGAGCAGATGGAAAAGTGGGCGGGAACGCGTCTGGTTCACCGCTCGACGCGCAAACTGACGCTCACGCCCGCCGGAGAAAAGGTCTTGCTGAAAGTGCGCAATATCATTCAGCTGGCGCAGGAAATCGAAGACCAGTCGGCAAAGGATGTGCCCGCCGGAACGCTACGCGTGGCCTGTGCGCATTTTACGGCGATGCAAATCGTCGCACCCATGTTGCCGGATTTTCTGTCGCGATATCCGCAGCTACGCGTGGAGATGGATGTTAATAATCATCCGGTCAGTCTGGTGGGCGAACGCATTGATGTGGCGATCCGCATTACCGATAACCCGGAGCCCGGCATGATTGCCCGTCGTCTCGGGGAGTGTTGTTCCGTGCTTTGTGCGTCTCCGGCGTATCTTGCAGACAAAGGCCATCCCCAGTCGATTGACGATCTGGCGGGGCATAACTGCCTGCATTACAGTTTTTTTGCCGGACAATCCTGGAGCCTTGTTACCGAGGAAGGGGACGTGGTGACAGCCGCCGTCAGCGGTAATTTGAGCGCCAGTATCTCGTCATTGCTGATGGAGGCGGCGATCAACGATTGCGGTATCGCTATGCTGCCGGAACTGGAGGCGCAATCGGCGCTGAGCAGCGGGGCGCTTGTACCTGTGTTACCGGCATTCACGCCAAAACCGATTGCGATTTATGGTATTTATTTGTCGAGGGATTATCAGCCCGCCGCGTTGCGCGTTTTCCTCGATGCACTATCAAATTATCTGCTGCAATTGTGCGCTAAGGTCTAAGACTCTTCTGGCTTCCTCTCAGAACGGAATCGACGTTCTATACTTAACCCTTTGTAAGCCAAAAGGAGAGCATCAATGACGATTCATAAGCACGGTTCAGCACACTGGTCTGGCGACATTAAACGCGGCAAAGGCACGATTTCAACCGAAAGCGGCGTTTTGAATCAGCAGCCCTACGGCTTTAATACCCGCTTTGAGGGTGAAAAAGGGACTAACCCGGAAGAGTTGATTGGCGCAGCGCACGCAGCCTGTTTCTCGATGGCGCTTTCGCTAATGCTGGGTGAGTCGGGGTATACCGCAGATTCCATCGATACCACTGCGGATGTCTCCCTCGACAAAACCGACAGCGGCTTTGCCATCAGCAAAATTGCGTTGCAAAGCAAAGTGACGGTCCCTGGCATTGATCCGAAACAGTTCGACGGCATTATCCAGAAAGCCAAGGCGGGATGCCCGGTTTCTCAGGTCCTGAAAGCGGAAATCACGCTGGATTACACACTGAACTAAGTACGATGCACGAAGCCGGGCGACTGCCCGGCTTATCTCTTTCGCGTTAGCCGCGCAGTGCCGTAGGAAATATCTCGGTAAGCCAGTCGATAAATACCCGTAGCCGATGCGTCATGTGCCGGTTCTGCGGATACACAACATGAAAAGGGTAGCTCGCGGGCCGCCATGCCTGCAGGATCTCAACCAGCGTACCGTCTTTCAGCGCATCTTTGGCCGCATAGCAAAAAGTCTGAATAATCCCCATCCCGGCCACGGCCGCCGCCAGATGCGCGTTGCTTTCATTCACCCCGATATGATGCTGCGTTTTCAGCTCCCGCATTTCACCCTCGATGATAAAGCGAAAGGGGAATGCTCTGCCCGTCAGTGGCGATAAATAGCTCACCAGCTTGTGTCCGTTTCGTAATTCATCCGGATAGGCAGGCACACCTGCAGCCTTCAGATAGCCCGGTGTCGCGCAGGTCACCATTGTGGCATCACCGATATGACGCGCAATCAGCGACGAATCATTGAGTGGGCCGCCACGGATCACACAGTCCACATTCCCGCTAATCAGATCCACCGGCCGATCGGACACGCCTAAATCGATTTTGATTTCCGGATAGCGCTTTAAAAAATCCGGTAACGCCGGGATCAGCACTTCGCGTGCGGTAGAGCCCCCGATATCGATACGTAAATAGCCTTTCGGCCTGCGCTGAGACGCGCTAAATGAGGTGTCGATCTCCTCGATATCAATGAGCACCCGCGAGGCTTTCTCGTAATAGTCCTGTCCCTCAGGCGTGGCGACGACGCGCCGGGTCGTGCGATGTAAAAGACGCACGCCCAGATGGGCTTCGAGCGATTTTACCAGCTTACTTAACGTGGCATTCGGCAGGTTTAGCGAATCCGCTGCCCGCGTAAAATTGCCGGTTTCCACCACCCGCGTAAACGCGCGCATAGCCATTAATTGATCCACGATGTCGTTCTCCGTGAGAAACCTGATTATCCACCTGTGGAAAGAGTATTTTCTATTTTTGCTAATTTTTCATTAATTCTTCTGCGACTAGAGTGTGTTTCCCGGCTGACTGACAGCCTATTCAAACATCGTTGAGGAGATTGAAAATGAGTCAACCACTTTCAGGCAAGATTGCCCTGGTCACGGGCGGGAGTACGGGCATCGGTCTTGCCACCGTGCAGGAACTGGCGGCGCAAGGGGCAAAAGTCTACCTCACCGGACGTCGCCAGCAGGAGCTGGATGATGCTGTCGCGCTAGTTGGTGCGTCGGCAACGGGTATCCAGGCGGATGCCTCCCGTCTGGACGACCTGGATAAGGTCTACGCGCAGATCGCAGAGGAGTCGGGGCGTCTGGACATTTTGTTTGCCAACGCCGGTGGCGGGGACATGCTGCCGCTGGGTGCTATCACCGAAGAGCATTTTGACCGGATATTCGGAACTAACGTTCGTGGCGTACTGTTTACTGTCCAGAAGGCGTTACCGCTTCTGAGTGCTGGCTCGTCCATCATCCTGACCGCGTCTACCGTTTCGGTAAAAGGCACCGCCAACTTTAGCGTTTATAGCGCCAGCAAGGCGGCAGTGAGAAATTTTGCGCGTTCATGGGCGCTGGATTTGCAGGGGCGTGGTATTCGGGTCAATGTGGTGAGTCCGGGCCCGGTCAAAACGCCTGGATTGGGCGGATTGGTTCCGGAGGAGCAGCGTCAGGGTCTTTATGATGGACTGGCGGCGCAGGTTCCGCTGGGACGGATTGGTGAGCCAGCGGAAGTCGGGAAAGCCGTTGCATTTCTGGCCTCCGACGCCGCCAGCTTTATCAATGCTGTTGAGCTGTTTGTCGACGGTGGTATGGCGCAGATCTAAGGTTGATATAACGCCGTCAAATCTCCCCCCAGACGGCGGTTTTTCAAGGGACGGCTGGCGTCGCGCAGCGTTAACGTCGCATCGTCGCAGTGCGATAACGCACAGTACGGCTCCAGCCATTCCAGATGGGTTTTATCTTCTCGCAAAACATAGCTCGCCAGCCGCGTCAGCGCACCGTGATTTTCCTGTGTGACGTCCACCTGATTTGCCTTTGCAAAGCTTGCGATCATCACCAGTGGCTGAAGGGCGTAGTTGTGATAAGCCACCGCCCGCGCACCGCGTTTTTGTTCGTTGGGCAACTGTCCGTTGTCATCAATCTGATGTGCCGCGATGCGGTACTCCTTGAGCGACCAGTCAAACAGATCCTGCCGATTCAGCGCCACTGACGCGGCCATCACCGACCACGCCGCCCAGTAGCTGTGATTATTGGTTTTTTCCAGCGGCAGTCCGTCCCAGTCCTTCACCACCTGATCGGCCAGTTGCGACAGCCAGCGTTCGGTTTCTGTGCTTTTTTGCGGGGTATCCAGTTCCAGCCAACTCGTGGCAAGTGTTGCCAGCGCCCATTTGCGCATCGAACGGCCCGTATGATTGGCGGTGGTAGACGTCAGCGCATCCGCGTCAGCCCAACGGCGGTAACCGTCCAGAATGCAGCTAAGGGTTTTCGTGTCGCCGCTGCGTTTATAGCGCCAGACCATTTCCGAGATGCCGCGTTCGAAATCGGTAATGTGTTTTGTCTGCTGACGAAAGGCGTTTTCTGCTTCCGGATTTAACGTGGCACGGGCGCTGTCCGACCCTTCGTATTTACTGCGAAAATCCAGGTGACCGGTATATGGCGCGGGAAGGGGCACGCATTTCCCTTTTGCCGTTTGCGGGAAGGGCTGGATAAAACCTGGCGGCGGCACAAGCTGAGCCGCGCAAGCTGGACCCGAAACAAAGAGTAGAACGATAAGTAGGCGCATCCGTTGACTTTACGTCAGCAGCGTATGCCGCGTCTATCCGCTATTCTGTTAACATTTAATAGAAAACGAATTTTTCATGAAAGGGCATCGAATGACTAACCTGCCGCAGCGGATAAGAACGCGTTTGTTGGCTGTACTAAAAAAGGGCGCAAAGGCGTTGGGCATTGTGGTCATTGTGCTTCTGGCCGTCCGGATCTATAAGTCGCAAACGGGTCCCGCGCTCCAGCCGTGGCATACATGGACGGCGAATGAGATGTCGGCACGCGAGATTGATCAGGCCACCTTTAATGATTATTTGACGCGTGAAACAGCGATTTTCCATGATTTGCAGACCGACGTGACCGATACGTTACAGGGTAACGAAAAAACGCCGCTCAATCGTTACTATCGTAATAGCCCGGTATGGTCGGGCCGTTTTCCTGATGAGGGTAATCGCTCGTTTGTTTTGATGCCAAGTGCAAAGCCGAAAGGCGTGGTGGTATTGCTGCACGGCCTGACGGACTCGCCGTACAGCGTGAAAAGCCTTGCCAGTGACTATCAGCGACAGGGGTTTATCGCGATCGCCCCGCGTCTGCCGGGTCACGGTACGGCGCCGGGTGCGCTCACCGATGTTGACTGGCAAGACTGGATGGCGGTCACGCGGCTGGCAGTGCGTGAAGCTACCCGTCTTGCAGGCAAGGATGTGCCTTTGCATCTGCTGGGATATTCCAATGGCGGGGCGCTGGCGATGAAATACGCCCTCGATGCGCTCGACGATCCGCAGTTGCGCCAACCACAGCAGCTAATTCTGCTGTCTCCAATGATCCGCGTGAATGCGTTTGCGCGCTTTGCCGGGCTGGCAGGATTACCGGCGTTGTTACCGCCGTTTGCCAAAGCGGCCTGGCTGAGCGTATTGCCGGAATATAATCCGTTTAAATACAACTCGTTTCCGGTTAAAGCGGCGCGCCAATCCTGGCTGCTGACGCAGGCATTGCAGAAACAGCTCAATAACGATGCACGCAGTGGCAAGCTCGAGACTCTTGCGCCGGTTCTGACTTTCCAGTCGGTGATGGATTCAACCGTCAGTACCCGCGGCGTGGTGGATTCACTGTTTAACCTGTTACCGGCAAACGGTAGCGCGCTGGTTCTTTTCGATATAAACCAGGCCGCGACGCTGCGACCCCTGTTCCGCCCGGGGGCGTATGTGGCAGCGGAATCGCTGTTACCGCCCACGCCGCGCCGGTTCACGACCACGGTGGTCACCAATGCGTCGGCACAGAGTTTAGAGACGGTTGCCAGAACTACGCGCGCCGGTGAACGGGATGAAAGCGTCCAGCCGCTGACGATTTCCTATCCGCGCGACCTTTACTCGCTTTCCCATGTCGCGATTCCGTTCCCACCCAATGACGATCTTTACGGCAGCCAGCCCACCGATCCGCAGCGTTACGGGATCAATCTGGGCAATGTTTCCCTGCGTGGAGAAACCTCGACGCTGGTTGTTGGCATGGACTCGCTGATGCGTGTTACCTCGAACCCGTTTTATGACTATATGGTGGCGCGGATTAATCAGCTGTCTGGCTGTGCCGACTCCTGTCAATCAGCAGCCAGTAAAGCAACGCCAGTACGCTAATTGTCGCGCCCAAAAGACACACGCCCGTCCAGCCGAATTGACTCCATACGTGAGTGGCGAGCAGGGCACCGATGGCGCTGCCGACAGAGTAGAAAAACATATAAGCGGCCACCAGTCGGCTGGTGGCTTGCGGTCTTGTTGCAAAAATCATGCTCTGGCTAGTGACGTGAACCGCCTGCACGGCAAAGTCCAGCAGGATGATGCCTAACGTCAGCGCAATTAGCGATGAGCCGCCCCATGCCATCGCCATCCATGAGATCAATAGCAACATCAGCGCGAATCCGGTGACGTGTTGTCCGTGGCCTCGATCGGCCAAGGTTCCGGCTTGCCTTGCCGCCAGTGCGCCAGCAATACCTGCCAGACCGAACAGACCAATCTGTGCAGTGGTCAGACTAAACGGCGCATGGCTGAGCGGGAAAACCAGGGATGTCCATAGCACGCTAAAATTCATAAATATCAGCAAAGCCAGAATGCCGCGTGAGCGCAGCGCGGGGATTTCACGCCACAGGGAAAACACCGACAGCATCAGTTGCCCGTACGATTGCGTAGAGTCTTGTTTACGCTCATCCGGCGCAGTACGGATGAAAAGCAACGCCATCAGGAACATCGCCCCGGCCGAGACCATAATCGCGACTCTCCAGCCCGCCCACTGCGCCAAAAAGCCCGAGACCAGACGCGCGAGCAAAATACCCATCACCACACCGCTGGTGACGATGCCCGTAACCTGACCGCGCTTTTCCGGGGCCGACAGACTGGCGGCAAACGCCACGATGATTTGCACGACTACCGCCATCGCGCCCACCAGACTCAGCATGCCGCTTAACCCGTAAAGAGAAGAGGCCATGGACGCAGCGAGCAACAACCCACTGCTTGCCAGTAACATGAGCGTGACCAGCCGTTTGCGGTTAATCAGGTCACCAAGCGGAACCAGCAGCATCAGCCCCAGCGCGTAACCTGTTTGTGTCGCGGTGATGATCATGCCCATTCTGGATTCATTCTCGCCGAGCGAGAGGGCTATTTGGTCCAGCAGCGGCTGCGTCATGTAAACGTTCGCCACGGCAAAGGCGCAGAGTGTCGCAAAGAGTAAAATCATGCGAGAGGTTAGCGGTGCTGACGCGCCAGGGTATTCCGTACAGGTCATTTGCATTATCCTTTAATCTGGTTTTAAATAAAAACCAGTTGATCATTATCCATTCTGGTTTTTATTTGCAACTAGATTTGACGAGTATTTGTTATGACGCATGAAGAAACGTTTGTAACCACAACCTGTCCGGTAGCGCGTACCGTCGATTTACTGGGCGATCGCTGGATGCTGATGATTATTCGTGACGCTTTCGATGGCATGAGCCGGTTTAGTGACTTCCAGAAAAGCACCGGCGTCGCGAAAAATGTGCTGGCGGCGCGCCTAAAAATGCTGCTTGAGGCGGGTATTTTCTCGCAGGCTCCGGCAAATGAAGGCGGCGCGTATAAAGCCTATCACCTGACCGAGAAGGGCAAATCGCTGCTTCCCCTGATTGTCAGCCTGCGCCAGTGGGGTGAAGAACATCTGTTCCAGGAAGGTGAATCGGTATCACGTTTAGTGGATGCGGCACACCAACCCGTCGCCAGGCTGCGCGTCACGGATCGCAATGGCAACGTACTGACGCCCGAACAGCTCCAGCGCATCAGCGGAATATCCTCGTACGGGGATAAATCGTAAATATCCCCTGGCGGGTATAATTTGCTTTTATCCCCGAGAGGGGATATTTTAATTTTATCCGCGATCGGGGATAAAAGAGAGCGCACATGAAAATTACCACATCAACCATGCTGGCCAATGCCATGCGAGACCAGCGCAAAGCACTGGAACTGACTCAAGCAGAAGCCGCCGAGCGCGTGGGGATGAAGCAAACCACAGTATCAGGCTTTGAACAAAACCCGGATACCAGCAAGCTGGAGACGTTGTTTCGTCTGCTTTCGGCACTGGATTTGGAACTGCACGTCGTGCCCCGGGGCCAGGCGTCAGAAAAGGACAGCGGCTGGACGCAGGAGTGGTAAATGAAAACCAGTAAACTGACCGTTGCGATGAACGGAACCGTTGTCGGCACGCTGTATCGTAACGGCAAAGGGGCGATGTCCTGGCGCTATGCGCAGACATGGCTCGACACGCCGGGCGCGCGCGTGATTTCGCAGTCGCTACCGTTAACGCCGCGTCGTCAGGAAGGCGAGGCTGTGTATAACTTCTTTAGCAATCTGCTGCCTGATTCGCAGGCGATTATCTCGCGCATGCAAACGCGCTTTAAAATCCCTACTGACCATCCTTTTGATTTACTGGCAAGCGTTGGCCGCGACTGTGTAGGCGCAATCCAGCTCTACCCGGAAAACAGTGAAATACCGCCGGTGACGCACATGCACGCCACGCCGCTTTCGGATAACGAGATTGCGGCCCTGCTGGAAGGGTATCGTAATGCGCCGTTAGGGATGACCGACGACCAGGACTTCAGGATCTCCATTGCCGGTGCGCAAGAAAAAACGGCGCTGCTCTGGCATCAGGATTGCTGGCAACGGCCCACCGGCAGCACGCCAACCAGTCATATTTTCAAACTGCCCATCGGCAAAATTGAACAGAACAATATTGATCTGAGTGAAAGCTGTGAGAATGAGTGGCTGTGTTTACGTCTTGCGCGTGAGTTCGGTTTTGCGGTAGCGGAGGCCACGTTAGCGACATATGCCGACAAGAAAGTGCTGATTGTCGAGCGTTTTGATCGTAAATGGTCTCGAGACGGAAAGTGGCTAATGCGCCTCCCGCAAGAAGATATGTGTCAGGCTCTCGGCTATTCACCTGCGCTAAAGTATGAATCTCACGGCGGGCCAGGCATCGCCGACATCATGACCTTGCTGCTGGGATCGCGCCGTTCAAACCAGGATCGCGAAACGTTTTTCCGCACGCAGATATTTTACTGGCTGATAGGCGCGATCGATGGGCATGCAAAAAATTACAGTGTGTTTATCGAACCCGATTCGGCTTACGTGATGACGCCGCTTTACGATATTTTGTCGGCCTATCCCATCTTCGGGCCAAAGGGTATTTCTGCGCAAAAAGCGAAAATGGCCATGGCGCTGCAGGGCAAAAACCGGCAATACCACTGGGCTCAAATTCAACCACGTCATTTCCCGGCCACGGCCGAGCGTGTTGGTTTTTCTGCTACGCGCGCGAAAAAGATGATGGTTGAAATGGGCGGTATGACAAATGAGGTTATCGAGCGGGTGCGTGAGTCGTTACCGGTTGATTTCCCGACACATATCAGCGAAGCGATTTTTAACGGTATGGCGAAACAAGCGGAAAGGCTAATAGGTTCAGAATAAAATACTGTATACATTTTCGTAACTTATATAAACCACGGAAAATCTGAAAAAGTCACATTCCGGTAATATCATTAGTCCTGAGCTATAAATTATGATAAACAATCGCTTATAAGCGCATTTATCAAAACGGGACTTATTACTGTGCTGACTACACTCATTTATCGAAGCCAGTTAAATTCATCCTGTGAACCATTCTCGCTGACATCACTTGTCGAGCAGGCAAAGCTACGCAATGCAGGGCTGAATATTACCGGCATTTTGCTGTTTAACGGCACGGACTTTCTGCAGATCCTCGAAGGAACGGAAGAGAGTGTCGTTAAGCTTTTTCATAAAATTCGCGGAGACAAACGGCACCAGTGTGTCGTAGAGCTTCTGCGCGATTATGGGCCAAGAAGACGGTTTGATAACGTCGGAATGGTATTATTTGATCTGCAGGTAGAAAGCCAAAAATCGGTACTTGCATCGGTATTGCGCTATAGCAAACTCGACAGTTATCTGACTTCAGACGACCGGGTATTTAAATTTATTCGGACCTTTATTACTCAAGGTAAAAAATCGGGAAGCAGAAAAGTTTATTGCCCCAATAACTGGAAACTTGAGCGCGAACACGCGCCTTTTGGTGACGGTGTTGAAGGGCTGATAAGCAACCAGATTTGCCAGTTTGCCTTCCAGCCGATTGTCGATCCCTCAGAAGGCAAAATCACATCTCTCGAAGCCCTGATCCGTGGCAATGATGGCGGCAGTCCTGAACATTTTTTTAATGCCCTGGACCCGGACCGTATTTACGAAATCGACCTGCAAACGAAAGCCTATGCCTTCGCGCTGGCTGATAAAATCGGTATCGGCGATCATAAAATTGCCATTAATTTACTGCCAATGTCGCTGGTAAATGTACCCGGCGCGGTCGAGTTTTTAGTGGAAAGCATCGCAAAACACCATCTTTTACCGGAACAGGTCGTGGTCGAAGTCACTGAAAATGAGATGATTTCTGGCTTCAACCAGTTCAATAGTGCCATCAAACAGCTCCGTGCGGCGGGAATTGGTCTGGCGATTGATGACTTTGGTTCGGGTTATGCCGGATTATCGCTTCTCACGAAATTCCAACCGGACAAGATTAAAATCGACCGCGAGATTATCACTAATATCCATCGTAGCGGTCCAAAGCAGGCGATTGTGAAATCCATTATCAGCTGCTGTACCGATATGGAGATTACGCTTGTGGCGGAAGGGATCGAGCAAATTGACGAGTGGTGCTGGCTGGAATCTGCCGGAATAAAACGTTTCCAGGGATTCTTATTCGCCCGGCCGCAATTGAATGGCGTTGGCGATATTTACTGGCCGCAATTAACCGATTCGCATTAATTATTCTGCCGCACATATTCGATATTATCCGGAAAGAAAAATGAAACATTGCCTTTATTTTATCGTACTTTTTTTACCCGCATTGAGCTTTGCTGCCGGTGATATTCCTGCCGTCGTGAAGCATTTTGGCGAGCAGCAGGATATTAAAAACATTAAAGAAATTGATGCTCCCGGCGGAGTTAAAAGCTGGATAGGTCAATATCAGGATATGGGCGTTACGCTGTTTCTTACGCCAGACGGTAAACATGTTATTTCTGGTTATCTGTATGACGATAAAGGGAAAAATATCAGCGAGGAATATTTCCAGAAGGAAATCTATATCCCGCTCGGACGAGAAATGTGGCAGACACTCAATAAAACACAGCCGCTGAAAGAGGGCGCGGATACCGCCTCGAGAAAAGTGTTTGTCTTTGCCGATCCTTTCTGTCCTTACTGTAAGACATTTTGGGCCGAAGCGCAGCCGTGGGTGAAAGCAGGGAAGGTGCAATTAAATACGCTGCTGGTGGATTTTTTAAACCCAAAAAGTGGCGCGAACGCGACGGCGATACTGAATGCCGCCGACCCCGTTTCAGCCTGGAAAGCATACGAATTATCGGGTGGAAAAATACTGCCGAAATATGAGGGCAGCACGTCGCGAGAAACCTTTAATCAGCTTCAGCAACATCAGAAGCTGATGGACGATCTGGGCGCCAGTGCGACGCCAGCGATTTATTATATGAATGATAAAAATGAGCTTCAGCAGGTGGTTGGCATGCCGGACCAGAAACAGCTTCTGGATATGTTCGGACCGAAACCGGAATAGACCTTTTATTCTTCACGAGCCCCAGCGCGTTCTCAGGTAATTCACCGCTTCCTGCGCCTGGGGCTGATTCAGATAGTCTTCTCTGAACAAAATCGTGCCATCAATGTGCGGTACTGATTCATTCAGATCGAGCTGTTTTTTCAGCTCAGGCACACCGCCATTGACGGTCCAGTCAGGCTCATTCTTCGACGATTCACCCACTTTATAAAGCGCGACACCAATATACAGTCGCGTATTGGTCGGTTTTACGACGTCCGCCCACCATTTTGCCAGGACATCGTAGCGAGCCGCTTTGCGAGAAAAAGGCCAATAAACCTGAGGGGCAATGTAATCCAGCAACCCTTTTTGTACCCATAGACGGGTATCCGCAAAGGCTTCATCGTAGGCCGCCGCACCGGACGTTTCCGATCCTAAAGGATCATGTGAACGATTCCGCCAGACGCCAGCGGGGCTTACGCCAAATTCAACGTTAGGATTTAACTGCTTAATCGTACGCGAAACTTGCTCAATAAGCTGTTGGGTGTTGTTCCGTCGCCAGTCCGCTTTAGAATTGAACCCGCTGCCATATTTCTGATACGTAAGGCTATCATTCAGCGTTGAACCCGGCGTCTCAGCATAGAAGTAGTCATCAAACTGTACGCCGTCTACGGGGTAACGGGAGACGACTTCGGCCACAATACTGGTGATCCAGTCTCTGGCTTCGGGAATACCTGGGTCGAGAACGAAACGATCGCTGGCCGTACGAATCCAGTCGCGATGAAGAACATATACGCTGGCGGGATTAAGCGAAATAGAGCGATTAAGTTCTGCAACCGTTCCAGGTTTGGTATTGACCGTCACGCGATAAGGATTAAACCACGCGTGAACTTTCATGCCACGCTTGTGCGCTTCGTCCAACATAAATTGCAGCGGATCGTAGCCAGGGTCTTGACCCATTTTCCCGGTCAATGTGTCCGACCACGGCAATATCTGCGATGGCCACAATGCAGACCCGTCCGGTTTAACCTGGAAAAACACAGTGTTAATTCCCAGACTCTGCAATTTATCGAGCTTATCGGTCAGCGCTTTTTTCTGCACAACGTTGCGCGTAGTCGGATTGCTAATATTCACGGATGACACGGGTGGCCAGTCGAGACGAGAAACGGTTGCAAGCCAAACGCCGCGCATGGGTCCTGAATCCCTGGAAGACTTAACCGTCAAAGGATGTTTTGCCACCGGTGGAAGAGGCGTCACTAAAGAGACGGGCGGTTTGGACGAACAACTGGCAAGCAACAGCGCAACGGCGATGAGCGCGCCGGCACGTTTCACGTTTTTTGGCATTTCGGATCAGCTCTTTTTCATTCGACTGTTGGCCCAGGGGTCATCGTTATGATCGTCATCGTTATCAGATGCAAAATCTTCCCGGGAATCGAGATACAGCGCTTCAACTTCAGCACGCGCCCAGGGCGTGCGGCGGAGGAACTTCAGACTGGATTTGACGCTAGGGTCACTTTTAAAACAATTGATGTTGACCAGTTTGCCGAGTTTATCCCAGCCGTAATGAGCGACGAGTGCATTGATTTGCATTTCAAGCGTGATGCCATGCAACGGGTCTTTAGAAAGATGATCGGCCATATAAATCCAGTTCTGATTGTGGTGATGGAAGTGCAAGGGAAGGGTACAAGAAAGCGCGCGTATCGGCAAATTATCCCTGTATTTCAGGATTGCCTGCGTGAAATCTGGCTCATCAGTGTACTGGTAAAATCACAGAATTCACGTAGCGCAAGAATTATTGGGTTTAGTCATGTAAATCATTAGGTTAGGTGGTTCAGCTAGTGATAAAGATAGAGCCAGGTTCAATAGTTGGTTTGTAGATATAGCATTTAACATAATATACATTATGCGCACTGACATATTAGTGCGCATTTTCTGGTGAATACTGGCTTTACGAGTGTTCTTAACTGAGCAGTCATTAAAAGGCCCCTGTAGATCTACAGGGGCAAACTTATACCAGAACTTAGTAGCGCTTAATTGAATACCATCCCACCGTCAATCAGCAAGGACTGGCCGGTCATGTAGTCGGAATCGGGTCCTGCAAGATAAGAGACGCAGGCGGCCACATCTTCCGGTTCGGACAACCTGCCGAGCGTAATACGTTTCGCAAAGGTTTCTGTGCCATAACCGAGCGGTTTACCGGCCGCCTCAGACACCTGACGATCGATTTCCGCCCACATCGGCGTTTTGACGATGCCCGGACAATAGGCATTAACGGTGATCCCTAGCGGAGCAAGATCCCGTGCTGCGGTCTGGGTTAACCCGCGAACCGCGAATTTGCTGGAGCTGTAAACCGCCAGTTCCGGGTTGCCGGTATGGCCCGCCTGGGAGCAAGCATTAATGATCTTGCCGCCGTGCCCCTCTTTTCTAAACGCGTCAATCGCGGCCTGAATACCCCAGATCACCCCTTTTACATTGATGTTGTAGACCTTATCGACAATCTCTGGCGTGATCGACTCAATTGGCGTAGACGGCGCAATGCCCGCATTATTGACGATGACATTGAAATCGCCCAGCGCGGTGCGGGCTTTCTCCACTGCCGCAAACACCTGTTCACGGTTCGAAACATCCACCTTCACGGCGATGGCTTTACCCCCGCTTTGGACAATCTCATCGGCGACGGCTTTCGCCGTCTCTTCGTTATAGTCGGCGATGGCAACAGCAAAGCCATCTTTCACCAGGCGAAGCGCAATCGCTTTACCAATCCCCTGGCCTGAGCCGGTTACGAGAGCAACTTTTTGCATTTCTTTGTCCTTATCATGATTCACAAAATCTGGCTGAGATGGAGTTGGCCCATCAGCAGCGCGTTATCGCTGTAGTCGACGGGAATGGCCACCACGGCCGGGCCATCGACATCCATTGCTTTACGCAGCGTCGGTTCGAGCGCGTCGGCGCTCTCCACGGAAAAGCCTTTTGCACCGAAAGCATCGGCATAGACTTTAAAATCGACCGGGCCGAACTCCACGCCCGAAAGACGCTGGTATTTTTTCTCTTCCTGAATTGCCACCATGTTGTAGGCGTTATCCACCCAGATGATATGCAGTACGTTGGCATTGAGACGCACAGCGGTTTCCAGCTCCATGCTCGACTGAAGGAAGCCGCCATCGCCTGATACCGAAACCACCTTCCGACCCGGATTCACTAACCACGCACCAATTGCCCACGGCAGCGCGACGCCCATAGTCTGCTGGCCGTTAGAAATCATTACCTGACGTGCCCGGAAGCTGTAGAGGTAGCGGGCGATCCAGATGTGAAAACTGCCCATATCGACCGTGAGCGTCACGTCGTTGTTCACGATGTCCTGCATCGCCCGGACGATGCGCAGCGGATGCAGGGCAAACTGGTTGAGCGATGCACCACGGCGATCGAGCAGATCGCGCTGATGCTGACGATCAACAAGAATTTCTGACGCACGTGGACTGAGCTCAAGCTTCTGCACGATTCGGCTCGCGAGCAGCTCCAGCGTGGCGGCAATGTCCCCTATTAGCTCCAGATCGGGCACATAGTTGCGTTCTTCATAGGCTGGGAGGACATCAATGTGCACCAGTCTGGCATCGCCGCGGTTCCACATGGAAGGTTCGTATTCAACGGGGCTGTAGCCGATGCAGATAATCAGGTCGGCCAGATGCAGCAGCCTGTCGCCGGCCTGATTATTGAAGAGTCCGACGCGCCCGGCAAAACGGGTGAAGTGCTCCTGGTTCACGGCTCCGGCGGCCTGATAGGTGCTGGTAACCGGGACACGGCTTTTTTCCAGTAGCTTACGCAGCGCTACGCTGTTCGCGGGCTGGCTGGCCATCAGCCCCAGCAAGATCACCGGATTTTTGGCGTTTTCGATTAGCTTCGCCACGTCATTAATGGCAGATTCTGGCGCAGGGCCCATCAAAGCGGTGATGTTGGCAGGTAGAATCGCCCCCGTGACGGGCTGATCGACAATATCCTGCGGCAGGCTGACAAACGCCCCACCCGGCCTGCCCTGTTCTGCGGCGCGAAAGGCGTTCGACACAACTTCGGCAATAGCGTCGGGTGAATTGACCTCAACGGCATATTTTGTGACAGGGCTGAACATGCCAACGGTGTCCATACTCTGGTGCACCAATTTGGCTTTATCCGCCCGCTTCACGGCGCCCCCCAGCGCAACTACCGGATCGCCTTCGCTGTTGGCCGTAGCGATGCCGGTAATCAGATTCGAACAACCCGGCCCGGAAGTGACCAGCGCCACTCCAGCTTTACCGGTTAGCCGACCTACCGCCGCCGCCATAAACGCCGCGTTCGCCTCGTGACGCACGGGAATGATCTCAATGGAGGAATCCAGCAGGGAATCGAAAACTTTGTCGATTTTTGCGCCCGGAATACCGAAAACCTGCTTCACCCCCTGAGCTTCCAGCTGGCCGACAATCATATCGGCGCCATGCGCCCACTGCCGTATCTGTTTATCACTGTTCACGGTGGTTCTCCTGTTAGTTTTCTACGGAACGGATCGCTGCATCCAGATTGCTGGGGTGGAGATCAGCCTGTAAAAAAGCGCTGTCGGCAGGCAGATCAATCATCAGCTTGTGAATTTCACCAAAGGTCAGCACACCATTTTCTAACTGGTAGTCGAGCAGATGCCCCCCACCCTGACGATCGTCGGTAATGAAATGTTCGTGATAACCCGCCACGTTAATGCCCTGCATATGCTGCGGCGTACGGAACCCGACCAGCACGCCTTCGCGGTGGTTGAAGCGAAACACCGGCTGGTCGTCCAGAACATCGGTCATCGCCCGGTATGGCGGCGTCTGTCGCGGAACGGTTCGGGTGTGTGCATGGCGAAAACGCCCGTCAATACGTAAGGCACAGAACAGGTTATCTGAGGGGATTTGCTGGTCGATCACCTCATGGACTTGCTGGCGATTCACCGGCGCATCGAAGGTTTTACGGTATTGAGGCTGGAACCAGGTCATTACTGCGAAAGGTGTTTTCTGCTCGAGTTTGGCGGCTCGGGCGCTGCCGTCGGCGCGCAATTGATATACCTGGCTGCTGAAGGCAATCATTTCGCCGTCCAGCTCATTGAACGTGCCCAGACCAAAATCGCCGTGTGCCAGCAGCCCGGCGATGGTGGTTTCCCCTTCGTACACGCCGCTCAGCAGAGCGCTCATTAGCGATGTCTGGTAGATCACGCTGTCAGGATGTTGGGCGGAAAACCCGCGCAGGGTCTCGCACAAACTGGCTTCACAGTCGCATGCAGATGAATGCAACATCGTATTCGTCCTCTTCAACTTTATTTAGAAAGGTTAAATAAATGTTGACCCGATTCAGCTGAGAGTTCCAATATAGATCCCATGCTGGTTTGAGACGTTTTAGATATGGAACTTCGTTATCTGCGGTATTTTGTCGCCGTTGCACGTGAGCGACACTTCACCAAGGCAGCCAAAGCGCTGGGTATTTCTCAGCCTCCTCTGAGTCAGCAGATCAAACGGCTTGAGGATGAAGTTGGCACGCCGTTGTTCAGGCGCCTGACACGAGGTGTGGAGCTAACCGAGGCGGGAGAAGCCTTTTATGAAGACGCCTGTAAAATCCTGGCGCTGAGCGATGCCGCGCTGGAAAAAGCCCGGGGTATCGCGCGTGGGCTAAACGGCAGTCTGTCGATCGGAATCACCAGTTCGGACGCCTTTCACCCCAAAATATTCGCGCTTATCCGAAAATATCAGAAACAGAATATGGCTGTGCGTGTTTACCAGGTGGAGGCCAATATGTCGTCCCTGACTACAATGCTGGCGGAAGGTGAACTGGATATCGCCTTTGTGCGTCTACCGTGCGAGAGCAGCAAGGCGTTTGAAGTGAAAGTCCTCGACCGAGAACAAATGATGGTCGCGTTACATCGCAACCATCCGCTTGCAGAAAGTGGTGAAGTAGCCCTGGAGCAGTTGCGGGATACGCCGGTGGTGTTATTCCCGCAGGAGATTGCTCCGTGCTTGTACGACAGCGTTTACGGTTGCTGCGAGCGAGCCGGAATTGATATGCAGAATATGTTGCAGTCGTCACAGCTTTCCTCTTCCATAAGTATGGTGGCCGCCGGCTGTGGGTTTGCCATGGTGCCGGAATCGATGGCAGCCATTTCACATCCGAATGTCACCTATCATGCGTTGACCTCACCTGAGATCTATACTGATATCGCCCTTTGCTGGCGGCGGTTTGAACGTTCGCACACAGTGAAGCGTTTTATATCTACCATGAATGAGGAATAACTTTAGCGTAGTGACGTTATATGCTCATTCATTCCAGAAGTCGTTCCGCACGAATTTTCTCCAGGAATGAGAAAAGTGGTCTTAACATGTTTTCTCCCCACGTAATGTGGACCCAGCCTGGGCGGGTAATTGTCTTCGCGGGTGACATTGCCCTGGTAGATAATTGTCAGCCTGGAGGGAGCCCAACGCACCTCCTGTATTTCCGCACGGCAGAATATTATCATTTTCAAAAATCTCTTAGCCAACATCACAGCGGGTTAATGAGTTTTAAGCCCGGTCAACCCCAAATAAGGTGGTAGTCTACCCTGCCTTCATCACGTTAATCTGGTGCTATCAAAAGAAACACAAACAAGAAGCGCCCATGGAAATTATTTTGATGCGACACGGAAAGCCTGTTTTTGAGGGTATTTCGAGAGTCACGAGCCGTGAAATGGCTGACTGGATTAGACACTATGACAGCTCCGATATTGGTCGCGATATGCCCCCCGAATGCAGTCAAATATTAGCCTCCAGCGCATCGCGGATCATCAGCAGCCCTCTTCCCAGAGCGCTTTCTTCCGTGAACACATTAGGGCGTGAATCGGACGTCATTGATGACGTCTTCAGGGAAGCTGGCCTGCCGATATTACACCTGCCCGGCTTTCGATTATCACCGGTCGTCTGGGCTGCTTTCTTCCGCGTCATGTGGCTGTGTGGCATATCCCGTGATGTAGAGCCTTTAGGAACAGCAAAGCAACGTGCGGTTCAGGCTTCGGGTATCCTCGTCACGGTTGCAAAGGCCTCAAACGGCCCGGTGTTACTTATGGGTCACGGCGTGATGAATCGGCTCATCGCAAGGGAACTGATATCGTTGGGGATGAAAGAGTATCGACGTCAGGGTAAAAAATACTGGGACGCCGGTATCTATAAACTAAAGTAAAAGCGGGAAAGAACCGCAGAATCACCCTGCCGTTTTATGCCGCCGTTGAAGCGTTGCATCGAGCTTGCGTTGCAGCGGATCAGGAACGTCCCCTTCAATCAACTTGCCAATCAAATCAAAGCAGTGCCACGCCAGTTGGCGATTATCCTGTCGTATCGTATCAATCGGGATGGCCAGAGAATCATAAAGATAGTGATCGTCAAAACTGGCCAGTCGCATATCACTTTGCAACAGATTGTGCTGGCCCATGTAGCGCAACACCCCTTCGAGTAAGCCACAGGCAGCAGTGAAAACGGCCTTCGGTGGCCGCCCCAACTGCGCGCACAGCGCGGCGAACATCTCGTAGCCGGAACTTGGATGATAGTTCCCGTGAATAATCCATTCCGGACGCAACGTGACGCCCGCCTGCGCTAACCCCTGTTTGAATCCTTCTAAGCGATCGCGCGTGGGCGAAAGCCGCGGCTGCCCTCCGAGAAAATAGATTTCATCCGGATGCTGCCGAGCGATGTCGGCGACGAGTTCACGGGTTGGCGTAATGGAGTCGGTAATCACCTGCGGTAACGAACTGTCATTCATATGCCGGTCAAACAGCACGATGGGCAGTTGTTCGCTCAGCTTTTGGTAGTCGGTGTCATTCAACATGCTCGAGGCAACAATCAAGCCATCGACCTGGCGGGAAACCATATTGTTGACCACCACGGTTTCTTGCCCCGGATTTTCGTCCGTACAGGAGATAAGCAACTGGACGCCAGCTTCGCGGCACAACGTCTCCAGCTCATGTGAAAAATCAGCAAAGCCGTAGTTGGTGATTTCTGGCACGACCAGTCCGATGGTATGGCTACGATTATCCCGCAGCGATCGCGCATGAATACTGGGCTGGTAGTGATGCTGTTTTGCAATGGCAAGCACGCGATCGCGCGTTTCTTCTGCGACACGTAATTCTTTGCTGCGACCATTCAAAACCAGACTGGCGGTCGCTTTCGATACGCCCGCCAGTTCTGCTACGTCTTTAATGGTGATGCGTTTTGTTTTTCTCACAACGACTTAGACCCGGCTGCCAAAACCCTCATTCTATCATGCTAGCGCGAAGCAACCAGTAGCGTAATGTGATGACGGACGCACCTTCGAAGCGTATTTGCGCCGGATGGCCCGGGAAATAGCGGCTGCTCATCACGCCCTCGCCTTCATTAATGAAAATTTCGACACTGGATCTGTCGCACAAAACGCGTAGAGAAGTGACCTTTCCGTTCCAGTAACGCGTCAATATTTCATCGTTGCGCAGGCTTTTTCGTTCAAGCCTAATCCCCTTTTCGTCCAGGCTGAGCCACAGCGTATCGGCGAAGTTCACCTTCACCGCCGCGTCTGTTTTGAGCTCGAACTCAAGACGCCCGGCGTCCAGCGCGGGGGCTGACGCTGCATTTCCGTGCCAGTTTTGCTCTTCCTCGCGCAGCTGTTGCAGTTCCCGAATCGGTGTTTGCAAAAGTTTTCCGTCGCGGAAATGCAGCTCGCGCGGACACGTCATCTGATGGATCCAGCCGTGTTCGCAGGTTGGTTGTAGTACTTCTTCCCCGTCCGGGACGCCCATCCAGCCAATCAGGATCCGACGGCCATCTGCCGCTAATGTCGTTTGCGGGGCATAAAATTCAAACCCGGCATCCAGTTCGTGCAGTGCGCCATGTTCAAATTTCGCATCGTCATAGTGAAAATCGCCGCTCATCCAGGTAGAGGGATAGGTATTGCGATAGCGATGCGGTTCGCGCGCCAGTCCCTGCGGGCAGCAGATCAACACGTGCGTACCGTCCAGCTCGAACAGGTCCGGACACTCCCACATATACCCTGCATCGGCCAGATCGTTCACGCCGTGGCCCGCGATTTCGCCGAGGGGCTGCCAGCTGTGCAAATCCGCAGACTGATACAGCAGCACTTTGCCGCGCTTTTGTAAATCCTGTGCGCCCAGCACCATGTACCACTGCCCATCGTGCTGCCACACTTTTGGGTCGCGCACATGGCCGGTATAACCTTCCGGTAGTGGCAATACTGGACCGAGCTTATCGAAACCACCGGCTTCATTTTGTACTGCCAGGCATTGCCATGCGGTGCGACTGCCGTCATCAAATTTGACGTTGCCGGTATAGCACAGCGTTAAAACGCCCTGATTATCCACGGCGCTACCGGAGTAGCAGCCGTTACGGTCGTATTCTTCATCCGGCATCAGCGCCATCGGTTCATGCTGCCACTGCACTAAATCAGCCGAACTCCAGTGGCCCCAGCATTTATAACGATGATCGCAGCCCAGCGGGTTCCACTGATAGAACAGATGGTAACGTCCGGCAAACCAGATAAAACCGTTGGGATCGTTCATCAATCCGATCACCGGCGCAAGATGCCACTGAGGATAATGATCGTCAGTTAACGTCTGCGGTTGGCCTTTCATGACGGCCTGCAGTACCGCAGGCCAGCGAGAAGGAATCGTCATTATTCAGAGTCCGTTTTGTATTTCAGCAGTAAAGACAGCGCAAAGGCGACGCCAAAAGCGATGACCATGCCGATGATGTAGTTCAGCAGCGAGTTCGCCTGCACAATCGCCATGCCTGGAATCGCCGTCAGGCCCACTGCCGTCATATAAACATGTACCGAAACCACCCACGCACCGCCCGCTGCACCACCAATCAACGCGGCAATAAACGGCTTCACAAAGCGAAGGTTAATCCCGAAAATGGCCGCCTCGGTGATACCGAGCATGGCAGAAAATGCGGACGGTAAGGTAATTGCTTTAATCTTCGCGTCTTTAGTTTTAAACCACACGGCCAGACACGCTCCGCCTTGCGCCACGTTCGCCATCGCCCAAATCGGCAGCAGGAAGTTAACACCAATCGACGGATTTCCCAGCAATCCCGCTTCGATAGCGTGGAAACTGTGGTGAATGCCGGTGATGACAATCACCGAGTACAGGCCACCGAATAACAGCCCTGCCAGCCAACCGGCATGTTCAATCAGCGTGCTCAGTACGAAGGAGATACCGTCGCCCAGTGCGCGCCCCGCCGGGCCAATAATCAGCAACGCAATAAAGCCGGAAATAATCACGGTGAAAAACGGCGTGAGAATTAAGTCCAGTGCATCCGGGATCACGCGGCGGAGTTGTTTTTCAACATGGCTCATAAACCACACAGCCAACAGCACCGGGAATACCGTGCCCTGGTAACCGATCATGGCAATGTCGAGGCCAAAAAAGTCCATGGTATGGAAGCCCGATGCCACCCCCCAGGCGTTGGTCAACGCCGGATGCGTCAGGATGCCGCCAAGCGTCGCGCCCAGGTACGGGTTGCCGCCAAATTCACGGGCGGCGGTAAAACCAATCAGGATCGGCAAAATGATAAACGCCGCAGAACTGCACATGTCGAGCATGATGTAGATCGCGTTATCGGCATTCACCCAACCGTAAGTTTTTACCATCCCCAGCAAGCCCATCAGCAGTCCCGATGCGACGATGGCAGGAATAATAGGCACGAAAATATTCGACAGCAGACGCGCGATCCGCTGGAACGGATTCAGCTTACGCGCCGCGATGTCGGCGGCTTCAGACTTGGTGGATTCGCCTATGCCAGTGGCCTGAATGAACGCCGCATAGACTTTATTCACCACGCCGGTGCCGAAAATAATCTGCATTTGCCCCGCGTTGCGAAAACACCCTTTGACCCCGTCAACCTTGCCGATCGCCTGCTGGTCAGCCAACGCATCATCGACCAGGACTAGCCGTAAACGCGTGGCACAGTGCGCCGCGCTGGCAATGTTCTCTTTTCCGCCGAGCAGCGGAATCAGCGCGTGGGCAATTTTATCGAAATCCATAGACACCTCTACCTGAACGTATTTTTATGATGTAAGTGACGCTCCCGCCAGGCGGGAGCGTGAAGGGTTAAAACCAGGTTTCCATCTGTACCCCAAAGTTCCATTCCCCACCTGCGTTGAAGCCGCTGCTGCCAAAGGCGTCATCGCTGGCGTAGTTATCCAGTTTGCTGCTCCAGTCCATCCATGTCGCATACAACCGTAATTCAGGACGGCTGAAGAAATCGCCGATCTTGCCCGCTTTTAACGTCGGTGCGAAGGTCAGTTTGTAGAAGCTGCCGTTCACCGCGTTGCGGTCCTTGTAGCCTTCTGGGTTCAAATCCATGTATTGATAGCTGCCCTCAAAGGCGAGTGCGAAGTTCTGCGTCACTTCCTTGATAAGCCGCGTATTGAGCGTGACCCATTCGTAGCTGTCGCCTTTGACGTAACGATCTTTACTGCTTTGCGCCAGCAACGCTGGAGCGATATGCCATCCGCCGCCGAGAGGCGTGACGCCGTAACTTGCGAAGCGCCAGGTATCCGCTTCAGACAGCAAAGCCCCGTCCGAACCGATACTTTTCACTTCGGCACCCAGGCCATGACCGTACAGCACTGCCGTTTTGGCAGAACCTTCACGCAGGCCATAGAAGCTGTCGTTATGCAACCCGACCAACGCATGAACACCTTTATTGGCGGCATCGGTTTTGATCAGATCGCCGTTGGCATCCTGACGGTCGTCGTTGTCCTTGGCACGCATCCCGCTCACCATCACCTGCAGCGGACCTGCAAAGTGATTCATACTCAGAATGTAGTTTTGAACGTTGTTGTCGATCTCTTCTTCGCTGCCAAAGTTACGCCCGTAGATGGCGAAATTGCTGCGGAAATTGTCATCCCATTTGACGTCATAGACCCCGCCGCCGGTCCCGGCCAGGAACACCACATCAGAATCGAGCCAGTGGATGTCGAAGTTATCGCGGTCAAAACGCTTACCTGCCCAGAAGGTACTGCTCTTCAGCGGGCCGCTGAAATCAGGCAAGCTGCCCAGCTCTGCAAACGCCTGACGAATATTCAGATCGCTGGAGTCGGCTGACCAGTCGTTATAGGTTTTTTGACCGTCCGCGAGCATCGCTTTAAAGCGCGTCGTCGCCCCGCTTTCGAGCGTCTGTTTGTGTTCAACATTCAGCTCAACGTATGTGTCTGCCTCGTTACCCAGTCGCCCTACTGCGCCGCCCGTTTCACCGGCGGGAGTCAGATACGGACCACTTTTGCTGCTGGATGCCGCGTCGTTCATCAGCAATCCTGAGCGAGCATAACCGTGAAATTCGAATCCGCTGGTTAGGTCTGTTTTCTTCTCTAACGCAGCGGTGCGCTGTGCGACATCCTGAGTGCTGGTTTGCGTTTGCTGTTGAACGGCTACGAGTTGTTGCGTTTTTTGTTCTGCGGCGGCCGCCCGTTTTTCAGCCGCCGTTGCACGTCCTTCGGCCTCCTGAAGACGTTGTTCAAGCGCGGCAAGACGGTGTTCGATACTGTTCATATCCGTCTGAGCATACACAGAAGCGCTTCCGGCCAGCATGCCAATCATCACGGCAAGTCTGCGTTTTTTATACATTTTGTCGCATCCCTAAAAGAGGTTATTGAAAGTTGCTAAATTGCTAAACCGGTTTAGTTTGGAGATACTAAACCGCTGAATTTTGCTTGGGCAACTTTTTTTGCTAAACCGTTTTAGTAAATGTGACCCGCACGACAATTCAGACCGAGACGCCGCGGCGGACAGGTCCTTTTAATCCAGGTCGCGTCGATAAGGTAATGCGGTCATCGCCCCTTTGGCCGTCGTGGCAAGCGCACCGCAGCGCTGAGCTAGCGCAATGATAGTCGGGAAATCGGATGTTCCGCTCGCCAGGCCATACAGCATCCCAGCGACAAAGGCATCACCCGCACCGGTGGTATCCACGCTCTTGACCACTGGCGCGCCATAGGTGGTGATCTGACCGTTGTGCCAGGCGACAACGCCCTCTTTACCCAACGTAACCAGCACTGTTGGCACCGCGTATTGATCCACAAACAGCCTGAGGCCCTCATCGACCGCGAGTTGTCCGGTAAGAAACGTTAACTCTTCTCGCGACAGCTTAACCATGTCTGCTTTACGTAACGCCTGATCAAGACAGTCACGCAAAACGTGGGCGTCCTGCCAGAGATCAGCTCGAATATTGGGATCAAAACTGACTAGCCCTCCCGCCTTTTTAACGGCATCCATCGCCTGAAACGTAGTCGAGCGACTCGGTTCGGCGCTTAGCGCAATGGAACAGGTGTGCAGCCACTGCCCCTGCTGGAAAGCGGGTAAATCCTGAGGTGACAAGAACAGGTCGGCGCTGGGGCGAACCATAAAGGTGAACGAGCGCTCGCCGTCGGGCTGCAATTCCACAACAACCGTCGAGGTACGTTGCTGCGCGTCGAAATACAGAGAATCCACGCTCACATTCTCGGCAATCAGCGTTTGTTGCATAAAGCGTCCAAACGGGTCGTCGCCCACTCGGCCAATAAAGCCGCTCTCACCGCCTAAACGTGCAACGCCGACCGCCACGTTGGCAGGCGCTCCGCCTGGACATTGCAGCAATCGTCCTTCGCCATCGGGCAACAAATCGATAACCGCATCGCCCAGAACCCATATTTTCTTCATGACGCTCACCTTTAGCTAAATATGTTAAACCGGTTTAGCTATTTAAGCACAACATCTGAAAACGGGAAATAGTGGTGAGAAAATGATGAGAATCAGACACGCATTTGCCGACACCATCGCAAGAAGAATTGCTGCGCCGATGGTATGGTTGAGTTGAGCGTCGAAACAGACCAAAAATAGCGGATCACCTACACTTTTTGTACACTCAACCCGGAGATGTGCGCATGGCTGACTGGAATCCCTCTTTATACCTGCAATATGGCGCGGAAAGAACGCGTCCGGCTGCGGAGTTGCTCGCACGCATAGCGCTCGACGATGTGTCAGACCTGCTGGACTTGGGTTGCGGCCCTGGCAACAGCACCGCCCTTTTACTTAAGCGTTGGCCGTTGGCCCGGATTACGGGTGTCGATAATTCACCTGCGATGCTGGAACAGGCTCGCGTTGCGGTGCCCGAATGTCGCTTCATTGAGGCTGACGTCCGGCAATTTAAGCCAGAACACGCGGTCGATCTCATTTACGCCAACGCCTCGCTCCAGTGGGTGCCGGATCATTACGCGCTGCTCCCCCACCTCATTTCCCTGCTCAAACTCAATGGCGTTCTGGCAGTACAAATGCCCGATAACGTAGATGAACCCAGCCATGTTCTAATGCGCGAAGTCGCTTACGAGCAGGGCTATCCGAATCGTGCCCGCGAACCGCTGCCCGGCATTCACGCTTACTACGATATTTTGACGGAAACCGGTTGCGATGTGGATATCTGGCGGACAACGTACTATCACAAGATGAGCTCCCATCAGGCCATTATTGACTGGGTCAGTGCGACGGGGTTACGTCCGTGGATGCAGGAATTAAGCGAACATGAACAGCTGAAGTTTCTGGAGCGGTATCATGAACTGCTGGTCCAGCAGTATCCGATTCAGGAAAATGGACAGATATTACTGGCCTTTCCACGACTGTTTTTCGTCGCCCGACGAGAGCCTTAATCCGAGGTGTAATACATCACATTGCCCCCAAAGTGGCCGTCAGCGTGATGTTAACGATCAAAGCGGGACACGGTAACGGACGAAATCATCCACCCCGGCATAACGGTCATAGAGTTGCCGTGCGGGATTGTTCTGTCGCGTCATCCAGTAAAGCATCGACCATCCCTCGCGTTTCCCCTCGGACTGAAGCGCATCAAGCAGGGCTTTGCCCGCGCCCATTCCTCTGGCGTCAGCATCGACAAACAGATCCTCCAGATAGCAAATGGGTGCCGTTGTCCATGTCCCTTCATGCAGCACGCAGAGGGCAAAACCGATCACTTTCCCCTCTGTTTCCGCTACCCGACATAAAAGAGCGGAATCAGGATTGAGCGCCCTTTCCCAGGTGAATGTCGTGATCGACTCATCCAGGTGATGATTATTAATACTGACGTATCCATCCCAAAGCGATCGCCATTGAGCATAATCCTCGGGACGTAACGCTCTTACCTTAACGTTCATTGATAACCTCATTTCACACGTCAATTGCCATATCAATACAGCGCAGTTCTGCTCCTGCAAGCTTTGAAACATAGCGATTTTCACCGAGCGTGGTGAATCCTTGTTTCAGATAAAAAGCGTGCGCATTAGGCGTCGATGAGAGTGTTATCCGTTTTATTCCCCGTTGGCGCGCTTCCTCTTTTATGGCCGTGATAATCTTCCCGGCCAGCCCTTTGCCCGTCGCGTTCGGCACAGTAAATACGGCCTCCACGCTGTGCATCGCCAGATCAAGATAACCGGTTGCGACCGGTTCACCATTTTCATCAACAGCAACGTAAAAAGGATTGTCGATAACCACCTGACGATAGCTTTCCGGCATCAGATCGGGTGTCCAGCGATCAATCACCCCGGTGTCATAACTGCTCTGACAGCCTGCGCGAATCGCCAGGTTGCGAATTTGCCACAGTTTTTCAGCTTCCTCAGGTACTGCACGTCTTAAGGTCATTCATTCCTCTGCTGTTCAGGCTTTTTAGAATGTGGTACTCATGAAAATAGCAGAAGGCAAACAAAAACATAACGACTAAAAAGGGAGATCCTGACATGGCCACGCCCACGCTCACCACGGAACGTTTGTTACTCAAGCCGTTAGAAAAAACCGATGCAGAGCAAATTCAGGCGCTTTATCCGCGCTGGGAAATTGTTCGCTATATGGTCGCCAGCGTGCCGTGGCCCTATCCACCCAACGGTGCGGAGTATTATGTCAATCACGTCGCACTGCCCGATGTCGAAAAAGGAATCGCCTGGTTCTGGACGATTCGCCGGCAGGAAGATCCCGACAAAATGATCGGGCTCATCTGCCTGTATGACGAAGAAGATAATAATCGAGGGTTCTGGCTTGCGCCTGAATGGCAGGGCCAAGGATTAATGCGCGAAGCCAGCATTGCGGCCACAGATTACTGGTTTAACACGCTCAACAGACCGTTCCTTCGGGCGCCAAAAGCGGCTATCAACGATCGTTCGCAGCGGATTTCTGTGAGTAGCGGCATGCGTCTGGTCAAAACTGAAAAGAAAGCCTACGTCTGCGGCGAGCTGGATTCCGAGCTCTGGGAAATAACACGCGAAGAGTGGAACGCTCTAAAGCGTTCCTGAATGTTCATTACGTCAGCTGATAGCGTCTGTCGGGTAACAGTCGTGCCGGGATTTCTGACTCATCGTTCATTTGCAGCAGATCGATTTCCATCGCATTGCATATTGCATCGAGCGGCAAATCATTGTTTTCGATACCAAACGGTTCTTCCAGCTCTTCAGCCAGGGCATCGAGTGCAATGAAGGTATAAGAAACCAGAACGGAGATGAACGGCGTCATGTAATGCAGATCGCCAACCAGCGCAAACGGCAGCATGATGCAGAACAAATAAACGGTACGATGCAAAATCAGCGTGTAGGCAAACGGGACGGGCGTATTGGCGATGCGCTCGCAACCCGCCAGCACCACCGACATATCATTCAGGCGATTATTGAGACTGTGGAAAAGAATATCCGACAACTGCCCTTCTCTGCGGTGGACGGCAAGCCATTCGCCCATGATCAGCAGGATTCGGTTAGCCGGTGATTGAGAGTCCATCGCCGCACGCAGGTGTTCTGCACTGAGATAGTGTGACAGCCTTTCAGCCTGTGGTTGTCGGCGCAACGTCATGCGTAAACAATGGGCGAAAGCAATTTGCAGGCGCACAAACTCACCCAGATGCGGATCGTCCGGTAATGTGTTTTTCACCTCGCGAAACAACGAGCGTGACGCTATCATCAACTGCCCCCAAAGCTGGCGAGCTTCGACGTAGCGCGAATAACAAGCGTTATTGCGAAATCCGAGGAAAATAGCGATCGCCACACCAAGAATACTGAATGGCGCAACGGTCAGCTTGAAGCCCAGCGACGAGTACCAGGGCAACGTCAGGACAACGGCAATGGATAACAGGAAGTTGAGAAACAGCCGGGTAAAAATTTTAGACAGGACAGAACCGTGCCAGACAAAAATCAGGCGCAGCCAGTGCTGTTGAGGACGAACAATCATAGTCAGCTTCAGGTAAATAAAGAGCGCGACTATTAAACGTGATCGCCGTCACCGTTGCAAGCTTGTTACCAGGATATTGCAATTTCCTTCTGATGGACAAATAATTGCACCATGCTGAGGTGTGTTTTTTAAAAGCCTGGATAATAGTATGTTGTAACTAATGTGCCTTTTTAAAAAACCCGGCCGGAGCCGGGAGAGAGATTAGCAGAGCTGTTTTACCGCAGCCCGCATTCCCTGTAGCAAAATAGCATCCAGGTCGAGCGTAACTTGTTCTACCAATCCGCTGACGTTCGTCAGGTCTTGTTCCCAATGCTCGCTCACGCTCAGAACCGCTTTGACCAGTTCGCTGGTGCTGATCTGTTTGTCGTGATGCTGAGCCCACAGCTGCTGATAACGATCAAGCCAGTGTTGGTCATCTTGCACCGGATAGCTTTCGCCGTTGCGCTCCCCGCGATAGAACGCAATCAGCGCAGCCAGAGCAAACGTCAGACGCGCCGGTAATTTGCCGGTAGCCTTCTGCCCTGCCAGCAGTTGAGGGAGGATGCGGGTACGGTATTTTGTCATGCCGTTCAACGCAATCGACAACAGCTGATGCTTAATGTAGGGGTTACGGAAACGCCCTGTCACCGCACTGGCGAAGGATTCCAGCTCATCTTTCGGCAAATCGAGTACCGGAATAATTTCCTGATAAATGGCTTTTTCCACAAACGCACACACTTCTGCGTCGTTCATGGCTTCACCAACAGTGTCCAGACCAGCCTGGAAGGCGACAGGAACCAGCGCAGTGTGCGCCCCGTTCAGGATCGCGACTTTACGTTCTTTATACGGCTTGATGTCGTCAACAATCAGCACGTTCAGCGAAAGTTTGTCCAGACGCAGTTCGCTGGCCAGGGACTTAGGCCCCTGGATGACAAACAGATAGAAGTGCTCGGCGGTATCCAGGAAGCCATCGTGATAGCCCAGTTCTGTTTCAAGCGCAGTAACTTCGTCACGCGGATACCCCGTCACAATGCGGTCAACCAGCGTGGAGCAGAAGGCATTCGCGTCATTTAACCATTGCGTAAATTCGGCAGGCAGCGCCCACTCTTGCGCATAACGAAGCACCAACTCACGCAGGGCATCGCCATTATAATCAATCAGTTCGCAAGGAATAATCACCCAACCTTTATCGGCAGCACCGTTGAAGTGGCTGAAGCGCTCGAACAGTAAACGGGTGAGTTTGGCGGGATAACTGACGGCAGGCGCATCGTCGAATTTGTCTTCAGCGTGGTAGCTAATCCCCGCTTCCGTGGTGTTGGAGAAGACAAAACGCATGTCAGGATTGTGCGCAAGTTTCAGGAATTCGTCGTACTGACTGTAAACACTGATTTCACGGTTAACGGAGCGGATAAGACGCGCGTCGCTCACCGCTTCGCCCTGCTCATTCAGGCCGCGAATGATTGTTGTGTACAAACCGTCCTGGACACTGAGTGAAGGCGGGAAATCACTCTTAATTGGGCGGACAATCACAACGCCTGAATTCAGATCGGTATGTTCGTTTAACAGGTCGATCTGCCAGTCGATGAACGCACGCAGGAAGTTACCTTCACCAAACTGAATGATACGTTCAGGATAGAGCGCACCGGGGAAATCGCGACGGTTGAGTGTGTTCACAATGGGGTTCCTTTTTTAATTAGTCATACAGCCCGATAAGATTGGTCCAATAACTTATCAAACTTTTCGACCATGAAACCCTGTTTTGATCAATTCCTGCAGCAATTGCGAAATAAATTATAAAAACTTATAGAACACAGTTGTTGCCGTCATTTCACCGTCCGGCATCAGGGCGTATTGCGGGATCTCACCCACTTTGACCCAACCGCCACGCTGATAGAACGTTTCCGCCCCACTGCCGCTTGCGGTATCCAGCACCAGAACGGTTTTGCCCTGCTTTCTGGCAGCAGCCTCAAGCGCATCCATCAGCACCATGGCCACGCCACGGCGGCGCGCTTTTTCATGGACTAAAAGTTTGGCCACATCGGCGCGGTGCGGTTGGTTTTCAGGTTGATCGGTCAGGAGCTGAACGGTGCCCAAACACTCGCCTTCTTCGTCGCGACACACCAGCACCGTACGCTCCTGGCGTCCGACGCTTTCAGCAATACCCCGCCAAAAATCGCAGGCATCGTGTTGTGAAAAAGGCAGCATGAAACTGACCGATGCCCCGCCGTTCACACAGTTGGCGAGGATATCGGCCAGGGTATCAATATGAGAAAGGATGTCGTCCCGGGAGAGAGTCTGCACAGACAAAGACGGGGTCATTTGGTTTCCTTGTAAAGTGACCCCAACACATTGCTCTTAACAATCATTTAACGCAAGTTGACCCTTCATAGGTCTTTGCGATGTTAATGCCCGACAGCGTATTGCTGTTTCATGGCGGAAATTTTTTCGTCAGCCATTTGCAGCCAACGCTTGAGATCGTTTTGCTGGTGATCAAATTCACACACGCCCCAGGAAAAGGTCAGGCTCCACGGATGCAGGCCGCGCTGATTGTAGCTCGCCACCTGTTCATTTAAATACTGCATCGCTACCCACGCGCCCTGCTCATCCGTATCCGCAAACAGCACCGCAAATTCATCGCCGCCGTAGCGCACCAGCAGATCGGCCTCACGGAACGAACTCCGCATCAGTTCCGCCATGACTTTCAAGGCAACATCGCCCTCTACGTGTCCGTAACGTTCGTTAATTTGCTTGAAGCGGTCCAAATCCATCCAGGCGAGCGTTAACGGTTCTGCGCGACGTCGGGCCCCGTAAAGCGCAAATGCCGCAAACTGGTTAAACCCACGGCGGTTAAACAATCCTGTTAGCTCATCGGTGGTTGCAGCACAGGCTGCGGCAAATTCATCTTCGGCCAACGCAGCCAAATCATTTAACGCCGCCATGTCGGAAGCGCTCAATTCGCGGGGAACATAATCCAGCAAACACAGCGTCCCGACGAGGGTGCCATTGGGCAGAGACAGCGGCACACCGGCATAAAAGCGCACGCCGGGCGTCCCCGTCACCAGTGGATTATCACGAAAACGGTCGTCACGATGCGTATCAGAAACCACCAGCGTAGCGTTATCCAGAATGGTGTGTGCACAAAAAGAGACGTTTCGCGGCAAGCCCGCCGCCATGGCGCCTTCCGTCGACATCGCCACCTGTGAGCGTTCATCAATCAAATTGACCGTCGCCACCGGCACGTTAAACAGGCGTTTCGCCAGACGACTTATCCGGTCATAGGGCTGGTGATGATTGGATTCCAGAAGCCCTGACTCGCGCAGAGCCAGCAAACGTTCGGATTCATTGGCAGGGATGGCGGGTGCTTTCATAATGTCTCCTGACACTCAGCTTTTTAATAGCTTAGCCTAAACAATCGACTTGTCAGTGAGCGTAAATTCGATTTTTGCCGCCGCGTTTGGCCTGATAAAGCGCGGTATCCGCGGCCTGTAGCCAGTCGGTGACATTTTCCATCTCACGCGTTGCACCGGCAATACCGATACTCAAAGTGCAGTTGACCGCTTCTTCCGCCACATCGTCCATGACGGCAGCGGCTTCCATAATACGCGACGCCACCACATGCGCCTCTTCAATCGAGGTATTGGGCAGCAGGATCACAAACTCATCGCCCCCCAGACGCGCGGGAGTATCCGTCTGGCGCGTCGCGAGATGCAAGATTTCCGAAACCGTCGCCAGCAACGTATCCCCAACTTTATGGCCAAAGCGATCGTTCACCTCTTTAAAATTATCAATATCGATGAACATTAGCGCCGATTCACGACTGGCCTGCTGCAATGTCTTAAGCTCTTTCTCAATTCGCTTTTCCAGCAAACGTCGATTAGCAATATCCAGCAGCGGATCCATCATCGCAATCCGCTCCAGCTCACGGGATTTCACCCGCAAACGGATAGCAATACTGTCCGTCATCACGCTCAGGGCAATAATATAAATGGCAATCAGCGGCAGCGTCGCAAACATGGTTTGCTGAGAAACGGTCATTACGACGGCCATTCCCTGCATCAACCAGGCCGCCAGAAACACCACCAGCATGGCGACAGCGGCTTTTCTCATCAGCACAAAACCACCCGCAGAGAGACGGTCGGCCAGCAGGATGGTGGCAATCACCACCGAGGGAAGCGGATTCACCGCCATCATGGCAATCCAGAACCCGCCAGCGCCTGCATCCACAACCAAATTTTGATGTTCGGTCGCCAGCGGCGTAACGGATCGTCTGGCGCGCCGCCAGGCCACGGTGGGCCAGACAAACGCATTGAACGCCAGCAAAAGCATTAGCCATTCTGAACGTTGATGTTGGATCAGGACGGTAAGAATAGGAATAAAACAGAGAAATGTGCCAAGGATACGCATCAAAAACATACGTTTGACAAACCGATTCCCTGGTAAGCGATGCTGTTTACTCAGTTTGTCCATTCCGTTCATGCTGCGTTTTTTCCGATGTGAAATCTCGGGTATCTTATTGAGCTTAAAAATAACAGGCAACAATTATATACGCATATTGATAACATCTGTGCCGCATTCTGCCTGGGATGGTGACGGTTACACGCGTTCGGGATCTTTTTGCGCGTCGACCATCGGCAGATCGTTCAGTTGACGCGCACTGATACGATTTCGCCCAGCTTTTTTCGAACGATAGAGATAGTCGTCGGCTTCGGCCATCAGCTTGTTGAACACGTCCGTCAGTTGCCAGGATTCCGCTTTTGCACTGCCAAGACCAATACTCACCGTTATAAACAGCCGTTGCTGACGCCAGATAAACGGGTGCGAAGCAATAGTTTCTCTAATTCTTTCAGCAAGCGCTAAGCCCTGCTGCGCATCGACCGAATCCACCACCACCGCAAACTCTTCGCCACCCATACGCGCAACGATCCCGTCTTCACCCACCTCCTGCTGGACTTTCCCGGCAAAGGCGGCCAGCACGTTATCGCCGCACTCATGACCATAGTTGTCGTTGATGCTTTTGAAGTAATCAATATCTAACAGCATGACCGTTAAAAAGCGGGGATGCCGATGGGATTCTTCATGCTTCAGCGCCTCATACAGGCCTGAACGAGAGTAAACACGCGTGAGAAAATCGTAATCGGCTCGCAGAGAAACCTGACGAATAAGCGAATTGATCGCCGCTACGCTGACGGAAACCATGATCGGACAAATCGCCATGGTGGCAATCCCCAGGCGCGCAGAGAACATCATCGGCGTAGACAGCGGCGTGGCGACGGCAATATCGATAATGGAATTGCCCACCAGAATGATTTCAATCCCGCCGGTCAGGAACGTCAGTAAGCAGGTCGCCGGGAGTGAATAACGGACGGCACACCAGATAAGCGCGGGCAACGGGAATGCCAGACTGCCCGCACCGCCAATCACCACCGAGGCAATCACCGACACCACCAGCGCCAGCACAGGCAAGAAATGCTCCACCGGCACCGAACGATTCATCTTCGGCACTTTGACAGTCAACAGACAGGGTAAAATGAGCACGCCCGTTGAAAACTGCTCGCTAAACCAGTCGGCATACAGCGGCCAGAAGGTCAGACTGTCGATGCCCACGGACCCCATCGCACCCACCAGCGCGCAGAGCAGCGCAGCAATCAGACAATAGTTAAACAGCCGCAGGGCATTAATCGGATCGGGGGTTTTGCGCCCCATTTGTGTGTCCCGCATGACCAACTGAGCCACCGTGACGATAAAGATCATATTGGAAAAATTGATCACCACGGAGGCAATGCCCCAGTTGGTCGTTACCGCGTCATACATCAGCATCGCGATATAGGAGACCGCGTAGTAACGCAGGCGATTGAGATACGCATAGCGGGCGAACACTCCTGCCATCACGCCGTTCAGCGGCCAGAAGAGTGAGAGCGCTTCCACAAGGCGCAATTCTGCACCGATAAAATAAAACAGCGTGGTGAGTGCAAAAATAGTGACTGTATTTCGCAGGGCGTTGTCGGGCTGGAACGGCTTAAACGAGAGCAAGGAAGAGCGCATTAAATATCAGTCCATATAATCGCTTAACGCAATCATTTAGCGGTCATCAGCAGGAATAATCAAAGACTAGCATGTATCTGTAACATGCCTACCCCATGAAAATAAACTCTCAATGTTTGGGGTTCATTTGCAGGACCAGCCAATGGTGGATAACGCTTACGATATACGCCTGTTGATTGGCATCTAACGCTTGTCCCTGGGGTATCTGGTGCCACTTCGCCAGACAACCGCGACAGCACGTTGCGGTGGCGTGTTGGGCAATAAACACCGGGTGACCGCGCATGGGTGTCTGCTTACCATCATTTACCGGCTGCGCGGGAGCCAGGCGATGGGCGATAAAGTCCGCGGCATGTGAGTCAATCATATCCGCGCCTTTGTCCCAACAGTACTGTCGCTCTTTAGGTCCCAGTTGAAAGCGCGAGCGGAACGTCGACCGCGCCAGACGGGCAAAAAGAGGATCGAGGGTATTCATCAGTAAACGGATCGACCAAGACGCTGGGTCAGCTTTTCAAGTACCGCGACGCCCGCAAGGGAATTACCGGTGTCATCCAGTTCCGGGCTCCACACGGCAATCGCCATCTCATGCGGCACAATCGCGACCACGCCGCCGCCGACGCCCGATTTTGCAGGCAGCCCTACGCGCCACGCAAATTCACCGGCATTCTGATACATCCCGCTGGTCGCCATAAGCGCATTCACCTGACGCGCCTGCATAGGCGTCACCACCGCCTGCGCGTGGTGCGAGGAATAGCCCTTATCGGCCAGAAACAGAAACGTACGCGCCAGCTCTACGCAGCTCATCTTCAACGCGCAATAGTGGAAATAGTTCTGCAGCACCGTAGCGACATCGTTATGAAAATTGCCGAAGGATTTCATCAGCCAGGCAATCGCAGCATTTCGCGCTGAATGTTCAAATTCAGAGCGTGCAACATTGGCGTCGTAGCTCAGGTCAGATACGCCGCTCAGCTGGCGCACAATTTCCAGCATGCGCTGACGCGGCGCGCTAAGGCGGCTTTGCAGCATATCGCACACCACCAGCGCCCCGGCGTTAATAAACGGATTACGGGGTTTCCCCTGTTCGATTTCCAGCTGCAGCAGCGAGTTAAACGGCTGACCAGAGGGATCTTTACCGACCCGTTGCCAAATCTCGTCTTCCTCGTACTGACGCATCGCCGCGACCAGGCTTAATACTTTGGAGATGGACTGAATAGAGAAGCGCTCGGTGGCATCGCCGGCCTGATAAAGCTGTCCCTCCACGGTACAAATGGCAATCGCCAGTTTGTTTCCGCTCACCGAGGCGAGCGCGGGAATGTAATCGGCGACCTTTCCCTGCCCCAGTAACGGGCGAACTTGCGCCAGAATATCGTCCAGCATCTCATTATCAATGACCGCAGCCACAGTCTGCTCCTTGCCCACAGGCCAAAATCGGCCTGTGAGTATAACAGAGGCTGATATATCGCGTCAGGCTGGAAGACGAAAGCGAGAAACGGCCTGCATCAGCAGGTAAGATTCATCGTGTAATCGGCGTGAGGACTCCGACGCGGTGGTCACCAGTGCGTCCGTCTGGCGAGACACCTGATTAAGCGCCTGAAGCTGACGCGTCATCTGATGGATGCTGTCGCCCTGACTCAGCGTCGCCGCCGAAATATCATCCAGCAAACTGCTTAAATTGCCGACCAGTCCGGTAACCTGCTGCAGATTGTTTTCGAGTCGGACCACCGCTTTTGACCCGTCCTCGATGCCCTGCAACGAGTGATTGATCAGCGCCTGAATAGTCTGCGTCGAATGGCTACTCTTTTTCGCCAGCATTCCCACTTCGCGCGCCACAATAGCAAAGCCGCGCCCCTGATTACCCGCATGGGCCGCCTCAATTGCCGCGTTAAGCGCCAGGATGTTGGTCTGAAACGCGACGCTATCGATCATTGATACGATCCCGCGCATCTCCGAGGATCGTTCGACTATCGCCTGCATCGAAGCATTCACCGTAGACATCATTGCGTCCCCGCCCGCTGCCGTCTGTCGCGCTTCGTTCGCGCGGGTGCTCGCCAGTTTCGCGTAGCCGGTGTTCCCCTCGACGTGGGTTTCCAGCGCGGCGATATGCGCGGTGACTTCGTTAAGCTCTTGCGCCTGGCGCGCCGACTGCTGATACAGTTTCTGATTGCCGTCCGCCAGCGAGCCAATATTCTCGACCATCGACAGCGTCGCATCGCTGACTTCCGTCACCAGCTGCTGCAAACCATTTTGCATAGTGGTGATACTGGCGTTTAGCTGCCCTATCTCGCGGTTAAAGCATTTGATGTCCGGCGCGGCTCCCGACAGATCGCCAGCGGCGAGCCGGTCGATATGCGCAATAAGCTTGCGCAGCGGAGTGATGACCCAGCGCGACATCCCAAACCACACCAGGAGCGCAATCATGAGCAACACTACCGGAGCGAGCAGGAACAGTGACTGGAGGTTTGATAATCGGTCCATCAACGACTGTCGGCCCACGCCTGCGCGCTCCTCGCTGGCGAGCTGATAGCGGGCGAAGTTATCGTTGAAATCGGTCTGGAAGGCCTGAGCAGGCACGGCAAAAAAACTGTCAATCGAATTGGTTTTGACGAGCCCTTCCGCCTGCTCGTTGATGGCCCCGAAGAAGAGCTGATAGCTATTCACCAGCGCCTCGTCTTTTGGCGGACTGAGCGCCAGCCATGCATTCCAGGCCTGCTGCGAGGCGTTCAGGGCTTTCTGCGCGTCATCCATCAGGCTATGCCAGCTCCCGTCAGAGCCGGTCTCTTTATCCTGCATGAAATAGACGCCGGAGCGGTTAAGCAGATCGCTTGCGGCTAATAGCGAAACGCGCGCCAGATCCAGTTTGCTCTGCTGCTGTTGCGTCAGCTGATTCTGTTGTTCATTACGCTGTGCGTCGCGCAGAGAGGCCGTTAGCAGTACCGACGAGGAGAGTTGCAGTGCGGAAAAGAGTCCGATAATACAAAAGATGCCCGCCAGCAGACCAAACTGGCGCGGCATCCCGCGCTTCGCACTCCGGCGGAAAATTTGCGTTAGGTTCATAATATTCTTCTGTAACAATACGTTAGACGCGTGCGAGTCTACGAAACGTAAATGACAGAACCATGACACAAAAATGACAAAGGCCTTCATAATGAAGGCCTTTTTGACGGTGATAAAAACGTTACACGCGGTCTTTCCACACCGTCTGAATATTACAAAACTCATGCAGGCCAAAACGCGACAGCTCGCGCCCAAAACCGCTTTTCTTCACACCGCCAAACGCGACGCGCGGATCGCTGGCGCTAAAGCCATTAATAAACACGCCGCCGCACTCCAGGTCACGGGCAAATGACTCGGCGCGTTGTTCATCAGCAGTAAAGACCGTCGCCGACAGGCCAAAGTCACTGTCATTTGCCAGTGCGAGCGCATGTTCAGCATCTTTTGCGACAGTGATCGTCGCCACCGGGCCAAACAGCTCCTGGCGAAAGGCGGTCATTTCCGGCGTGACGTTACCCAGCACCGTCGTGGCATAGTAGTTGCCTTTACCCGCGATCTTCTCGCCACCCAGCAACAGCGTTGCCCCTTCAGCAAGCGTGGCCTGAACTTGCTGGTGCAATTCATCACGCAGATCGGCGCGGGCCATCGGCCCTAAATAGTGCTCTTCCACGTTCGGCGCGCCCATTTTCAGCGCCGCTGCCGCCGCAACGAAACGTTCCGTAAACTGCGCGGCAATGCCTTCTTCAATGATAAACCGTTTGGCCGCGGCGCAAACCTGTCCGGTATTCTGGTAGCGCCCAGCCACAGCGGCTTTCACCGCCAGATCCAAATCGGCATCATTGAGCACGATAAACGGATCGGAACCGCCTAACTCCAGCACGCATTTTTTCAACGCCGCCGCAGCCTGCGCACCAATCGCCGCCCCAGCACGCACACTGCCGGTCACGGTAACGGCGGCAATACGTTTGTCATTAATCGCCTGACTGACGCCGTCATTGGTGGCATTAACCCAACCGAACACGCCTTTTGGGAAACCGGCGTCAGTGAAAATCTGACCGATCAGATCGGCCGATCCGAGCACATTGGGCGCATGCTTAAGCAGATAGCTGTTGCCTGCCAGCAGAATGGGCACCGCGCCGCGCAACACTTGCCACAGCGGGAAATTCCACGGCATCACCGCCAGAATCGCGCCAAGCGGTCGATACGCGATAACCGCTTTTTGATTTTCGACAAGCGTAGGTTCAGCCTCCAGCATCGCCGGACCGTGCTGGGCATACCAGTCGCAAAGCGCGGCGGTTTTGGTCACTTCGGCCCGCGCCTGCACAATCGGTTTGCCCATTTCGCGGGTCATCATTTGCGCCATCTCTTCTGCGCGAGCCCGTATCGCCACGCCCAGGTCGCGCAGCTTTTGCGCGCGGTGCGCGACGCTTTCATGCCGCCACTGACGAAAGCCTGCGTCAGCGAATGCGACAGCATTATCAACGTCGTTTTGTGTCGCCCACGGGTACGCCGCGAGCGTTTCGCCATTCGCCGGGTTAACAGACAACGCGTGAGTGGCAGAGGAATGAGTCATGAGGATCTCCACGGAATAAAAGTTGATTCATTGTGGCCGACTCTGCTATTTCTTAAAACTGAATAATATTAACCCACTTATTCACGAATCGAGAATGGCATGGATTTAACTCAGCTTGAGATGTTTAACGCCGTGGCCCACACCGGGAGCATCACCCAGGCCGCGCAAAAGGTGCATCGCGTACCGTCGAATCTAACAACGCGCATTCGCCAGCTCGAGGCCGACCTGGGCGTTGAGCTGTTTATCCGCGAGAATCAACGCCTGCGCCTTTCTCCGGCCGGACACAATTTTTTGCGCTACAGCAAACAGATTCTGGCGCTGGTGGATGAAGCGCGGATGGTCATTTCCGGTGATGAGCCGCAGGGGCTGTTTGCGCTGGGCGCGCTGGAGAGCACCGCAGCTGTGCGCATTCCCGAATCGCTGGCGCAGTTTAATCAGCGCTATCCGCGTATTCAGTTTGCTCTTTCCACCGGCCCGTCCGGCACGATGATCGATGGCGTGCTGGAAGGCACATTGAGTGCTGCGTTTGTTGATGGCCCGCTGTCACACCCGGAACTTGACGGGATGCCGGTGTACCAGGAAGAGATGATGCTGGTGGCGGCCGCCGGACACACAAAGGTGACGCGCGCCACACATGTGAGCGGCTGTGATGTGTACGCTTTTCGCGCCAACTGCTCGTATCGGCGTCATCTGGAAAGCTGGTTTCATGCCGACCGTGCGATGCCGGGCCGTATTCACGAGATGGAGTCTTATCACGGGATGCTCGCCTGCGTGATTGCTGGCGCGGGTATTGCGCTGATGCCCCGCTCAATGCTCGAAAGCATGCCGGGGCATCATCAGGTTGAAGCCTGGCCGCTGGCGGAAAACTGGCGCTGGCTGACGACCTGGCTGGTGTGGCGACGCGGGGCAATGACGCGCCCGCTTGAGGCGTTTATAGCACTGCTAAACGAACGTCAGCCACCAGCGCCTTCTCCATAAACAGGCTGAGCGGGTCGGCGACGTACGGGGCAAACGCCTCACGCAAACCGTACCCGTGATTTTCATAAAGCCGCACAGCGGCGTGCTGCTTAATGCCCGTTTCGAGGCGCAGCGTGTGACATCCCCGCGACAACGCCTCGTCTTCCAGCGCAGCCAGCAGTTTTTCACCCAACTGCTGCCCGCGATGGGTAGGATCGATATAAACCCGTTTCATCTCGCCGGTACCATCGCCGTTTAAGACAATCGCCCCGCAGCCCACCGCATTAAGCTGGCGATCGCGGATCACCATCATGATTAGGCTGTCCGTCGAGAGTTGGGTCAGATCGAGCAGATGATTGCTTTCAGCGGGATAAAGCTCGCTCTGATACGCATCAAGGGCGGCGATGAGCGAGACAATATCCGGATGGGCGGCTGATTCAGAGGTAATGGAATACATGGCAGGCTCCTTTGTTGTTTTTATTCCAGGATAGCGTCCCGCCTTTATAAGCGCTTCATAGTATTAACTTATGATGGCGTTCATCAGTTGCGCGATGACAGGAGACCGCAGTAATTTTGTCGCAGCCGCCGTAAAACTGAATGGACACCGCATGAATACCAAAGCCCGAAAAGTGATGATTATTGGCGCAGGCAACGTGGGCGCGTCTGCCGCCTATGCCCTGCTCAATCAGAATATCTGTGAAGAGCTTATTCTAGTCGACCTCAACCGGGATCGTGCCGAAGGCCACGCGCAGGACCTGGCAGATGCCGCCGCGTATATGCCGGGCATGATGAGCATTTCGACGCGCGACGCACGCGACTGCGCGGATGTAGATATCGCGGTGATCACCGTGTCGGGCGGCGCGCTGAAACCCGGTCAAACGCGTCTGGATGAGCTGGCTAATACCGCGCGGATTGTGAAAAATCTGGTTCCGCAGATGATGGAAAACGGCTTTAACGGCATCTTTCTGATTGCCACCAATCCCTGCGATATCATCACCTGGCAGGTGTGGAAACTGTCGGGATTGCCGCGCAGCCAGGTGATCGGCACAGGCGTTTGGCTCGATACAACGCGTTTGCGTCGCACGCTGGCGCAGGCGCTGGATATTGGCGCGCAAAGCATCGACGCTTTTATCCTCGGCGAGCACGGCGACACGCAATTCCCGGTTTGGTCGCATTCCTCGGTTTACGGCTCACCGATCGGCGAAGTCTATCAGCGCCACACCGGCAAGACGCTCGACCGTCAGCAGCTTGCCGAAAATGTTCGTCGTCAGGGCTTCAAAATCTACAACCGCAAGGGCTGCACGGAATACGGCATTGCCGGCACGATTGCTGAGATTTGCCGTAATATTTTCACCGGCAGTCACCGCGCGCTGGCGATCTCCTGCGTGCTGGAGGGAGAATATGGTGTGGAGGGACTGGCGATTGGGGTGCCCGCCGTACTGGCGCAAAGCGGCGTTCAGCAAATTATAGAATTGCAGTTGGCGGAAGATGAACAGGTCAAATTCCGCCACTCTGCCGAGGTGATCAAGGCCAATATCGCCCGTTTACCTTAAGGCTCACGACTGACGCAGGAAGATTTTCCCTTTCAGATACAGCGTAGCCTGACCGCCAATCAGCACCCGATCGCCGTGCAATTCACAGCGCAAATCGCCACCACGGGCAGACATTTGGCGAGCAGTCATCTGCGTTTTGCCCAGCTTTTCACTCCAGTAAGGGATCAGCATGCTGTGCGTTGACCCGGTGACCGGATCTTCCGGCACCCCTTCTCCCGGACAGAAAAAGCGGCTGACAAAATCATACTCATCGCCCGGCGCTGTCACGCAGACCATTTTCTCCAGCGGGACCATCGCCGCGATATCGGGCGCCAACGACTCCACCTGCTGCTGGTTATCCAGCACCACCATGTAATCGCGACCCGCGCGGACCTCTTTTGCGCTGGAAATACCGAGCGCGCTGAATAGCAGTGCGGGCGGATTTTTCACCGTCTCACTTTCCCACGCAGGGAAATCCAGCGTCAGCCAGTCGCCGTTTCGCTTGACGGTCAGATCGCCGACAAAACGCGTTGAAAAGACGATTTCGGTCTGCGGATAATCGAGATATTCAAAAATCACATGCGACGCCGCGAGCGTGGCATGTCCGCACAGGTTAATTTCATACTGCGTGGTGAACCAGCGCAGCGCAAAGCCCTCGTCGGTGCGAACAAAAAACGCCGTTTCTGACTGGTTGTGCTGCTGCGCCATCTTCAGCAGCGTCTCGTCAGGAAGCCATTCTTCAAGCGGACAGACCGCTGCCGCATTACCGCCAAAGGATTTATCGCTGAATGCGTCAACCAGATAAAATTCAATTTCCTGCATTGTCTTACCGCCTGTTCTTGTTGTGTTGTCCTCATCTTGTGTGAAAACAACGATCTGCGCTACCATTTCGATAACGTAAATTTTGAGATCTGCGTCACATAATGATTGTCTTTTAGCCAGTTTACGCTTTAAGATCAGCTTCTCTTCTTATCTGCAACGAATACGTTTTATTCCTATGACAACAAACACGGTTTCCCGCAAGGTCGCGTGGCTACGTGTGGTCACGCTGGCCATTGCCGCTTTTATTTTTAATACCACTGAATTTGTCCCGGTTGGCCTGCTGTCTGATATTGCCCAAAGCTTCCAGATGGAAACGGCGCAGGTCGGCATTATGCTGACGATTTACGCTTGGGTCGTGGCACTGATGTCATTGCCTTTTATGCTGCTGACCAGCCAGATGGAGCGCCGCAAACTGCTGATCGGGCTATTTGTGCTGTTTATCGCCAGCCATGTGCTCTCTTTCCTGGCGTGGAATTTTAACGTGCTGGTGATAAGCCGCATTGGTATTGCCTTTGCGCACGCGATTTTTTGGTCGATTACTGCCTCGCTCGCCATCCGTCTGGCACCGGCCGGTAAACGCGCACAGGCGCTCAGTCTGCTGGCGACCGGTACGGCGCTGGCGATGGTATTGGGTCTGCCGATTGGCCGCATCGTCGGGCAATACTTTGGCTGGCGCACCACCTTCTTCGCGATTGGCCTGGGCGCGCTGATTACGCTGCTGTGTTTGATTAAACTGCTGCCAAAGCTGCCGAGCGAACATTCTGGCTCGCTGAAAAGTCTGCCGCTGCTGTTCCGTCGCCCGGCGCTGATGAGCATTTATCTGCTGACCGTCGTGGTCGTGACCGCGCATTACACGGCTTACAGTTACATCGAGCCCTTTGTGCAGGTGGTGGCGGGCTTTAGCGCTAACTTCGCCACGGTATTGCTGCTGATTCTGGGCGGCGCGGGGATTATCGGCAGCGTGCTGTTCGGGAAACTCGGGAATAAACACGCCTCACTGCTGGTCAGCAGCGCCATTGGCCTGCTCCTGGCGTGTCTGTTGCTGTTGATGCCCGCAGCGCAGAGCGAAACTCATCTGGCCATACTGAGCATTTTCTGGGGCGTGGCGATCATGATTATCGGCCTGGGCATGCAGGTTAAAGTGCTGGCGCTGGCGCCTGATGCCACGGACGTGGCGATGTCGCTCTTTTCAGGGATTTTCAATATCGGCATCGGCGCAGGCGCGCTGGTGGGGAATCAAATCAGCCTTCATCTGTCGATGTCGGCGATTGGTTATCTGGGGGCAATTCCCGCGCTGGCGGCATTGATCTGGTCGATTCTGATTTTCCGCAAATGGCCGGTGGCTCTCGAAGAGCAGCCGCATCACGGATAAAAAAAGGGGTGGCTGAGGCCACCCTTTTGATTAATGGTAGTTTTTAATAATTTCCAGCACGCCGTTAATAATAAACTGCACGCCCATGCAGACCAGCAAGAAGCCCATCAAACGCGAAATCGCTTCGATACCCCCTTTCCCGACCCAGCGCATGATTGCCCCTGAGCTGCGCAAGCTGCCCCACAGAATGATGCCAATCAGCGCGAAAATCAGCGGCGGCGCGACCATCACAACCCACTCGGAGAACGTTGATCCGTTGCGCACCGTCGACGCGGAGCTGATGATCATCGCAATTGTCCCTGGACCTGCCGTGCTCGGCATCGCTAAAGGGACGAACGCAATATTTGCCGATGGTTCGTCTTCCAGCTCTTCCGACTTGCTTTTGGCTTCGGGCGATTCATGCGCTTTATGCGCCGGGAACAGCATCCGAAAACCGATAAACGCGACGATGAGCCCCCCGGCAATTCGCAGCCCCGGAATCGAAATACCAAACGTGTTCATCACCAGTTGTCCGGCGTAATAGGCCACCATCATGATGATAAAAACGTACACCGAGGCCATCAGCGCCTGATGATTACGTTCGGCACTGTTCATGTTACCCGCCAGACCTAAAAACAGCGCTACAGTCGTTAACGGGTTCGCCAGCGGCAGCAACACCACCAGCCCAAGACCTATTGCCTGAATTAATTCCACCATTTCGCGTCGTTATCCTTATCCATAATTCACTCCCCAATTATACGGTGAAAATTCGCCATTCAGCCACGACCACAACGTAAGCAGTGTTTTCCACTGCGCAAGGATAACCCATCGGTATATTTATGATTTAAAACACACAGAAAAAAGTTCAAGAAACGTTTTAGCAAAACGTGGCATCGGCGGATACATTCGGTTGACTTATACTTGCCTGAGCAATAATATCTGCCGTGATTAAACTACTTGCCAGGGCAACCATTGTGAAAAGCACCAGTGATCTCTTCAACGAAATTATTCCACTGGGCCGTCTTATTCATATGGTTAACCAGAAAAAAGATCGCCTGCTCAACGATTATCTGTCTCCGATGGATATCACCGCGACACAGTTCAAAGTGTTGTGCTCCATTCGCTGCGAGGTGTGTATCACACCTGTTGAGCTGAAAAAGGTGCTCTCGGTGGATCTGGGCGCGCTCACGCGCATGCTCGATCGCCTCGTCTGCAAAGGATGGATTGAAAGACGACCGAACCCAAATGACAAGCGCGGCGTGCTGGTGCAACTCACCTGCGAAGGCGCGGCCGTGTGCGAAAAATGTCATGAGCTAGTAGGACAAACACTGCATCAGGAACTAACAAAAAACTTAACGGCGGATGAAGTGCTGACGCTTGAGCATTTGCTCAAGAGAATCCTGCCGTAAACAGAAAGAGGTATGACGATGTCCAGACGCAATAATGACGCCATCACTATTCATAGCATTTTGGACTGGATCGAAGATAACCTGGAATCGCCGCTCTCACTTGAAAAGGTGTCCGAGCGTTCAGGTTACTCAAAATGGCACCTGCAACGGATGTTCAAAAAAGAGACCGGTCATTCATTAGGTCAATACATTCGCAGCCGCAAGCTGACGGAAATTGCTCAGAAGCTGAAAGAGAGCAACGAACCGATCCTGTATCTGGCAGAACGCTATGGGTTTGAATCGCAACAAACCTTGACCCGCACGTTCAAGAACTATTTCGACGTGCCACCGCATAAGTATCGCATCACCAGTATGCCTGGTGAGTCCCGATACCTGCTACCGCTAACGAACTGTCATTGCTAATCGCCTGAATAAAGGCCTGTTCCATTAGGCGTATTTTGTTGCCGACAGTTTTGACCTGACAGCGTGCAATAATCGGAGCGTACACAGAGTACGCGAGGAAGATGAGCACAGCCCGGGTCCAAATGGCCAATGAAATAGCCTAATGAGCCAGGCGCTAAGACGTAACCGAGGAAACCATGAAAACTATCGCCTCCGCCGCCCTCACCTTACTGGTGCTGGTCTCCGGCCAGACTTTTGCGGAGCAAACCACTCACGCTAACCAGCAGAACAGTCGCACCGCGATCGTTCTGCCAACCGCACACGAACAATCGCCTTTTGATTTTAATCATATGGGTGCGGGCAGCGACAAATCCGACGAATTAGGCGTGCCGTATTACAATCAGCGCTAACGTTAATTCGTATTGGCCCTGCTTTGCGCAGGGCTTTTTTTCATCCCCTGATTCGCGTCGCACGACGCCACCGCAAGCCAAACACGTTGATATACAACCCTGCCATAACCAGCGCTGCGCCCAGCAGCTGTAGCACCGTCAGTTTCTCACCCAGCAGAACAGCCGCACTCGCCAGTCCGACAACCGGAACCAGCAATGACAACGGCGCAACACGCCAGGTTTCGTAGCGACCAAGCAAAGTGCCCCAGATCCCGTAGCCCACAATCGTGGCGACGAACGCCAGATAGACCAGCGACAAAATCGTCGTAAGATCGATCTCAACCAGACTTTTGAGCATTACCGCCGGGCCGTCAAAAATCAGCGAGGCGATCATAAAGGGCACAACCGGAATCAGCGCGCTCCAGACCACCAGCGACATCACCGCCGGTCGCGCATCATGCTGCATGATGAGTTTGTTGAAAATATTCCCGCACGCCCAGCTTAAGCTCGCCGCCAGCGTCAGCATAAAGCCCAGCAGTGCCACATGTTGTCCATTCAGGCTGGCCTCCGCCAGAATCAGCACGCCAAACACCGCAATGGTAATCCCCGCCAGCTGCTTGCCCTGAAGACGCTCACCAAAGACAAACGCGCCCAGAATGATGGTGAAAAACGCCTGCGCCTGGAGAACCAGCGACGCAAGCCCCGCGGGCATGCCAAATTTAATGGCGCAAAACAGAAAGGCGAACTGACCAAAGCTGATGGTGAGACCGTACCCGAGCAGCAGGCGAAACGGGATTTTAGGACGCGCAACGAAAAATAACGCAGGCACCGCAACCAGCAAAAAGCGTAAACCGGCCAGCATCAGCGGAGGCATATTATGCAGCCCTACCTTAATGACCACAAAATTCAGGCCCCATACCACGACCACCAGCAACGCCAGCAGCCCGTCTTTACGCGTCATACATCGCCTCTAATTATTAAATTTTTGTAAACAGATTCAAGGTAACGAAAAAAGCCCGTCAGGAAAAGATCATTAATTCTGGCAGCCAGGCGAAGCACTTAGGGATAAATTAGGTGCTATACAAGCCCCTTATGTCGTGATACTCCTGATAAAACACAACAAAAAAATGTAAGCATTTGTCGGGCAGGATTATGAAACCATCTCTCAGGCGCTCAACCGCAGCGCTGCTGGCGTCGTCATTATTATTAACAATCGGTCGTGGTGCGACGCTCCCGTTTATGACCATCTATCTCACCCGTGTTTACAACATGAGCGTCGAGAATATTGGCTATGCCCTGACGATCGCGCTGACGATTGGCGTGGTTTTCAGCATGGGGTTTGGCATCCTTGCGGATAAGTTTGATAAAAAACGCTACATGCTGATATCGATTCTGGCCTTTATCGCCGGGTTTGTGGCCATTCCGCTGGTGGATAACGTCACGCTGGTGGTCGTGTTCTTTGCCCTGATCAACTGCGCCTATTCCGTGTTCTCCACGGTGCTGAAAGCCTGGTTCTCGGATGTGCTCACATCGTCCGAGAAAGCGCGCGTATTTTCGCTCAACTACAGTTTCCTGAATATTGGCTGGACGATTGGCCCGCCAATAGGCACCTTGCTGGTGATGTACAGCCTGCAATTGCCGTTCTGGCTGGCGGCTTTCTGCGCCGCGCTGCCGCTGGTATTCATTCAATTTTATGTGCAGAAAAGCGTGGCTGCCGACGCCGAACACGCCCCTGTGCCGTGGCAGCCTTCGGTACTCCTGCGTGATAAAGCGTTGTTCTGGTATACCCTGTCTGGGCTTCTGGCGTCGTACGTCGGCGGGTCGTTTGCCAGCTGTATTTCCCAGTACGTTCTCGCGGCAGATTACGACAGCGATTTCGCCCAAAAGGTGGTTGCAGTAGTACTCCCGGTGAATGCCGCGGTCGTGGTATCGCTGCAATACCTCATTGGACGCAGAATCACGGCCAGCAATATTCGCCCTTTGATGGCACTCGGCACACTGTTTTTTGTCCTGGGTCTGGGCGGATTTATGTTCTCCGGCAGCAACTTGATCTACTGGGGGATAGCGGCAGCGGTCTTTACCGTGGGGGAAATTATCTATGCACCGGGCGAATACATGCTGATCGATAACATCGCCCCGCCGGGCATGAAAGCCAGCTATTTTTCCGCGCAAGCGCTGGGGTGGCTTGGTGCTGCGGCGAACCCGATGATCACCGGTATTATTCTGACCCATCTGCCGCACTGGTCATTATTTGCGGTGATGATGGCAGCGATTGTGATTGCATGGCTGATGATTTTGCGTGGAATGAGCGTGAAAACATGGCAGGAAGAGCCGAAAACTGCGTAAAACAAAGGCGAGAATTTCTCGCCTTGTTTGTCTTTAGTGGTGCAGCATTTCGTCCACAACCTGATTTTTATACATCTCATTGGGGTAATACGTCGGCCAGTTATCCATCTCCTTGAGCAAGGCCTCGTGCGAGGTGTTGCCCATAAACAGATGGAAGTGCGCGGACTGGCGCGGGCCTATTGTGTGGTCGCTGAACTGCACAAATTTTGGTGCTTTAGACCCGGCGTCTTTACATTCAAACAGATACCGCACGCCTTTTTTGCCTGATGCGTACGTCAGAATCTTATACCCGCTGTAATCGTAGCGGCAGCTTGCCACCGTTTTACCGGTATGGAACTCCATCGTATTATTTTCAATACCAATGGTTTCCACATCCGTGGCGTATCCCTTGCGGTAATACGCTTTAAGCTGCGCAAATGTTTTGCTGGGATCTTTTTCCGCTTTCTTTTTGAAAACCGGATCCAGTGAACCATCAAGCAGGAAAGGATAAACCGACTGCCAGACGCCGTCCCAGTCGGATAATGTGCGGTCTTTGACGTCTTTGTCCTCAAAAACACCGTTCGCGGCTTTCTCTTCCGCTTCGGTCATCTGATGCCCGTGCGAATGGGCAAACAGTTGACCACTCACCAGCAGCGCCCCCAGCGTCATTGCAAATTTTCCAAGATGTGCAGCCACAATAAGATCCTCATTCCGTTTAAGAAAACGAGGATGTTATAGTATAACATATCACAAAACAATCATTCCTAGATTGCAACTAACCCGCGAACGCCCTCTTGTTCCATATCTTCGCCGCGCCCACGCTGAATAATGCTCCCACGCGACATAAGCAAATAGTTATCCGCCAGGTCCGCAGCAAAATCATAAAATTGTTCCACCAGCAGAATCGCCATATCCCCCCGGCTGGCGAGTTGGCGGATAACGACACCAATCTCTTTTATCACCGAGGGCTGAATCCCTTCCGTGGGCTCATCCAGAATCAACAGCTGCGGACGGCTCGCCAGCGCGCGACCAATCGCCAGCTGTTGCTGTTGCCCACCCGAAAGATCGCCGCCTCGCCGGTGCTTCATCTCTTTTAAAACCGGAAACAGCTGCCAGATATCGTCCGGCACGCTTTTCGCCTCACGCGCCGGAAAGCGCGACAGCCCCAATAGCAGATTTTCTTCGACCGTCAGACGCGGGAAAATCTCGCGCCCCTGCGGCACATACGCCACACCGGACTGCACCCGATGATGCGGTTTAGCGTGCGTGATTTTTTTGCCCTGCCAGATAATTTCGCCACTGCGCGCAGGCACCAGTCCCATCAGGCATTTTAACAGCGTCGTTTTCCCTACGCCGTTGCGCCCCAGCAGACACGTCACCTCACCGTTTGGGGCATCAAAGCTCACGCCCCGCAAAATATGGCTGCCGCTGTAATACTGATTCAGTTCGTTAACCTGTAGCATTCCCGCTCCTTAACGTCCCAGATAAACTTCGATAACCTGTTCGTTGGCTTGCACTTCACGCAACGATCCCTCCGCCAGCACGCGTCCCTGATGCAGAACGGTGACGTGATCGGCGATGGTTTCAACAAATCCCATATCGTGTTCCACCACCATCAGCGAATGTTTGCCCGCCAGGGTGCGAAAAAGTTCTGCCGAATACTCCGTTTCGGCGTCCGTCATTCCTGCGGCTGGCTCATCGAGTAACAGTAAATGTGGGTCCTGCACCAGCAGCATGCCGATTTCCAGAAACTGTTTTTGCCCGTGAGACAGTAAACCTGCGCTGCGATCCCGCTCGGCGCTCAGGCGCAGCAGCGTGAGCATTTCATTGATGCGGTCGCTCTGCTCTGACGTGAGCCTGGCGCGCAGGCTGGCCCACACGGATTTGTCGCCCTTCATGGCCAGCTCAAGGTTTTCCCACACCGTCAGCGCTTCAAATACCGTGGGTTTCTGGAACTTACGCCCGATGCCCTGTCGCGCGATGGCGGCGGGATCGAGTCCGGTTAAATCAATCGACTGATCGTAAATCGCCCGTCCACTTTGCGGGCGCGTTTTACCGGTGATCACGTCCATCAGCGTGGTTTTTCCGGCACCGTTCGGGCCAATCACGCAGCGTAATTCCCCCACGCCGATGTTCAGCGACAGATCGGTTAACGCCTGGAAACCGTCAAAATTGACGTTTATCGACTCAAGCTGGAGCACCGGATCGGTTTGCTCACGAAAACGGTCGCCCGGTAGCTGGCGCGTAAAAAGGCCTTCGGCTGGCTGCATTATTTCTCTCCCTTACGAAATAGCCCATAGACGCCGCGGGGTAAAAACAGCGTGACAGCGATGAAAATCCCGCCCAGAAACAGCTGCCAGTATTCCGGCATGGCGACGGTAAAATAACTTTTCGCGCCGTTGACCAGCGCCGCGCCAATCACCGGCCCGACTAACGTTCCGCGCCCGCCGAGTGCCACCCAAATCGCAGCCTCAATAGAGTTGGTTGGTGACATTTCACCCGGGTTAATAATGCCGACCTGCGGGACATACAGCGCCCCCGCCAATCCGCACAGCACCGCCGACAGCGTCCAGACCAGCAGCTTGAACCCGCGCGGGTCGTAGCCACAAAATGTCAGACGGTTTTCCGCGTCGCGCACGGCGGTAAGAATGCGGCCAAATTTGCTTTTCGCCAGCCAGAATCCGAGAGCCAGCGAGGCAACCAGCAGCGCGACGGTTGCCAGAAACAGCGCAATCCGCGTGGTCGTCGCCGTCACCGGGAACCCCAGCAGCGTGGTAAAGCCGGTAAAACCGTTGTTCCCGCCAAATCCGGTTTCATTACGAAAGAACAGCAGCATCCCTGCGTAGGTCAGCGCCTGGGTCATGATCGAGAAATAGACCCCTTTGATTTTTGAGCGAAACGCAAACCAGCCAAAAATCAGCGCCAGCAGGCCAGGGATCATCACAATCAGCACCAGCGCCCAGGCAAAATGCTGCGTTCCCCACCAGAACCACGGCAGCTCACTCCAGGAAAGGAACGACATAAACGCCGGTAATCCTTCGCCCGACGCCTGACGCATCAGATACATGCCCATCGCGTAGCCACCCAGGGCAAAGAAAATCCCGTGGCCCAGCGACAGCATTCCGGCGTAGCCCCAGACCAGATCGAGCGCCACGGCGACAACGGCATAGCAGAGGATTTTACCGACCAGCGTCAGCATCCAGGTGGACAGGGCCAGTGGATGGCTTTCGGGTAGCAGCGCCAGAAACGGCAGCACCAGCAGAATGGCGAGAATCAGGCTGCCAAACAGCTGTGTCATTCGCGGCGCTTTACGCGCCAGCGTTAAGGTCAGTGGCTGGCTCATCAGTCTGTCACCCTCCCTTTAAGCGCAAATAATCCCTGAGGACGCTTCTGAATGAACAGAATGATCGCCACCAGAATCACGATTTTTCCCAGTACCGCGCCCATTTGCGGTTCAAGAATCTTGTTGAAAATGCCCAGACCAAATGCCGCGGCCACGCTGCCCGCCAGTTGCCCGACGCCGCCCAGCACCACCACCAGGAAGGAGTCAATAATATAGCCTTGTCCCAGTTCCGGCCCGACGTTACCCAGCTGCGAGAGTGCCACGCCGCCCAAACCGGCAATGCCCGATCCCAGGCCAAACGCCAGCATATCCACTCGCCCTGTCGGCACGCCGCAGCAGGCCGCCATATTGCGGTTCTGCGTCACCGCACGCACATTCAGCCCCAGTCGGGTTTTATTCAGAATCAGCCAGGTAAAGAACAGCACCAGCAGCACAAATACCAGCACCGCAATGCGGTTCCACGGCAGGATCAGGTTGGCAAAAACCTGCACGCCCCCAGACAGCCAGGCCGGATTCGCCACTTCCAGGTTTTGTGCGCCAAAGGTCATACGCACCAGTTGGATGATCATCAGGCTGATCCCCCAGGTAGCAAGCAGCGTCTCCAGCGGACGACCGTACAGGTGGCGGATCACGCTGCGCTCCAGCGCCATGCCAACGCCCGCAGTCACTAAAAATGCCACCGGCAGCGCCACAATCGGATACAGCGCCAGCCACTGCGGGGCAAATTGCGCCATCGCCTGCTGAACCATCCAGGTACAGTACGCGCCGAGCATCAGCATCTCACCGTGCGCCATATTGATGACGCCCAGCAACCCGTAGGTGATCGCCAGTCCAAGCGCCGCCAGGAGAAGCACCGATCCAAGCGACAGCCCCATAAAGGCCTGCCCCAACAGGTCACCGATGAGTAAGCGGTGCTGAATCTGGCGCAAGCTGTCAGCCGCTGCGTCGCGCACGCGGGCATCCGGTTCCGTTTGGGTTTGCGTAAAGGGCGTCAAACGCGCCTGCGTTTCGGGATCGGACGAGTGCCCCAGCAGCGCAACCGCCTGCAAACGCACCTCAGCCTGCGGGCTGGCGAGCAGCAGATTGGCCAGCGCCGCTTCCAGCGCCGCACGCACCTTGTCGTCTTTTTCCGCCTGCAAACGCTGCTGCAATAAATTCAGCATCGTCGGCGTGGCATCGCGCTGTAACTGTATCGCTGCGCCCAACCTTTCCGTGACGTTGTCACTCACTAACTGGTGCGTGGCCAGTGCGGTGGAAGAGAGATTGCGCAGGCGGTTGGTGAGACGAACCGCCTTGGGTTCGCCCGCTGCCTGGGCGTTTTCCCCAAGAGCCGTCATTTCTCCCTTCACCCGGGTAAACGCGTGCTTTTGCGCATCGACAAAGAGATTTTCTTTTTGCAGCGCCTGCAACAGCGGCAGGCGCGACGGATCCGGGCTGACGGCCCATTGCTCAAGTAACGTGGTTTGCTGACTGCGGCTCGCGGCGACAAAAGCGTCCGCATCCGACGCCTGCGCCATCCCTGGCAGCAGACCGGCAAGCCATACTATTGCGACGAACATACGCATGACGTTCATGGCTTCTCTCCGTGACCGGTGTTAGTTGCTGGCGGTTTTCATCGGTTGTTCTGGCTTTTTATCGTTACCGGGAATGTACGGGCTCCACGGCTGAGCACGAACCGGCGCGTCGGTCTGCCAGACAACGTTGAACTGGCCGTTACCCTCGGTTTCGCCAATCATCACCGGCTTATGCAGATGGTGATTAGTTGCATCCATGGTCAGCGTAAAGCCTGACGGCGCTTTAAAGGATTGACCGGCCATGGCGGCACGCACTTTATCCACATCCGTGGTGCCGGCTTTCTCAACCGCCTGCGCCCACATATGGATCCCCACGTAGGTCGCTTCCATCGGATCATTCGTTACGACGGTGTCGGCGTTCGGCAAGTTATGCGCTTTGGCATAGGCTTTATAGGCCGCGACAAACGCCTGGTTGGTTGGGTTATCAACTGACTCAAAGTAGTTCCACGCCGCAAGGTTACCCACCAGCGGTTTAGTGTCGATGCCGCGAAGCTCCTCTTCACCCACCGAGAACGCCACCACCGGCACGTCGGTTGCTTTTACGCCCTGGTTTGCCAGTTCTTTGTAGAAGGGAACGTTGGAGTCGCCGTTGATGGTCGACACCACCGCCGTTTTTCCGCCCGCGGAGAATTTCTTGATATTGGCGACAATAGTCTGGTAATCGCTGTGACCAAACGGGGTGTAAACCTCTTCGATGTCTTTGTCCTGCACGCCTTTCGAATGCAGGAACGCACGCAGAATTTTGTTGGTGGTACGCGGATAAACGTAGTCAGTGCCCAAGAGGAAGAAGCGTTTAGCACTCCCGCCGTCTTCACCCATCAGATATTCCACCGCCGGGATGGCCTGCTGATTTGGCGCGGCGCCAGTGTAGAAGACGTTTGGTGACATCTCTTCGCCCTCATACTGCACCGGGTAGAACAGCAGCCCGTTCACCTCTTCAAAGACTGGCAACACCGATTTTCTGGAAACCGACGTCCAGCAGCCAAAGACCGCCGCCACTTTGTCCTGGCTGAGTAACTGACGGGCTTTTTCAGCAAACAGCGGCCAGTTTGATGCGGGGTCAACCACCACCGGCTCCAGTTTTTTGCCCAGCACGCCGCCTTTGGCGTTGATTTCATCGATCGTCATCAGCGCGACGTCTTTAAGGGGCGTTTCAGAGATCGCCATCGTGCCCGAGAGCGAATGCATGATCCCAATTTTGATGGTGTCAGCAGCTTGCACACCAAAACTCATTCCCATAGCCGCCACGGAAGCCGACAGCGCAAAAGCTTTTAACAAGGTACGACGATGCATATTTTCACTCCTGAAAAGAAAGCTGTGCGAATACGTCCGTTACGGCGTGGACGCAGAAAAAGCAAAACGTCTTTGACAGGATTAGGCAGAGCAAAAAGAGTGCCAGAACAGAAAACAATCGCTTTTTTAGCGTGTTATCGGCAAACGGAGAGCAGCAGACAGGAATGTAAGGCGGGAATAACAGGAGCGGAACGACTCAGAATGGCACAGCGCTGCATTATAAAAGTGCAACGCTGTGCGGGAAGGATTACCAGACGTCGGCGGCGATTTGCGTCACCAGACGGACTTTATCCCACTGTTGGGTTTCGCTCAGGCTGTTGCCCTCTTCCGTGGAGGCAAAGCCGCACTGAGGACTCAGGCAAATCTGGTCTTTTGCCACATACTGCGCGGCCTCTTCCAGACGCGCTTTAACGCCCTGCGGATTTTCCAGCTCGCCATTTTTGGTGGTGATCAGCCCCAGAACGACCTGCTGTTTCCCCGGACGGACAAACCGTAATGGCGCAAAATCACCACTGCGATCGTTGTCGTATTCAAGGAAAAAGGCATCGACATTCACCGTCCCGAAGAGAATTTCAGCCACGGGTTCGTATCCGCCTTCAGAAATCCAGGTCGAGCGGAAATTGCCGCGACAGACATGCAACCCGATGGTCAGATCGTCTGGTTTGCCTTCCAGGGCTTTGTTCAATACGCGGGCATAGGTCAGCGCCAGTTGGTCTGCATCATCACCGCGCTCGCGAATCTGGCGACGCTGATCGTCGGAACACAGGTACGCCCAGACGGTGTCATCCAACTGCAAATAGCGGCAACCGGCCTCGTAGAACGCATGAATCGCGTCGCGCCAGGTGGTTGCCAGGTCATCAAAATAGACCTCCAGATCCGGATAAACGGTCGCATCGATATCTTTACGGCCACCGCGGAAATGCAGCACGCTCGGGCTGGGAATGGTCATTTTCGGCTGGGCGTTACCGCTGATACTTTTCAGATAGCGGAAATCCTCAAGCATTGGATGGTCGCCAAAGCCTAATTTACCGGTGACGCGCACGCCGTGCGCTTTGGTCTGTACGCCGTTAAATTGAATGCCCTGACTGGAATCGTAGCGCTCAACGCCCTGCAAACCATCGAAGAAGTCGAAATGCCACCACGCACGGCGAAATTCGCCGTCAGTCACCACATGCAGGCCGCAGGCGCACTGTTGCTCAACCACGTGACGAATCGCGTCATTCTCGATATTACGCAGCGTTCCGGCGTCGATTTCGCCGCTGGCGAATTTGAGTCGCGCCTGCTTGATCGCATCAGGACGTAAAAAGCTGCCTACTACATCGGCGCGGTAAGGGGCGTGTTGTCGTTGCATGGTTTTCTCCTTAGCTGCCCGCAATTGATTGCAGACAGTGATAATTCATCAATCGAATATTTAGACTTCTGGATGGCTATATGTCCAAAAGATGTCATATCACTGCCGCGACGGCAACCGAGAAAAATTCATGGCAGATGAATTTTATTCATCTTGAGAGCGTTCGTCAGAGGCAAACGCAAAATGTTCATCTTCCCACCCCGTGATACCGCCAATCATGATTTTGACCGGCAGACCGAGTCGGGACAGTTTTAGCGCAGCTCTGTCCGCTCCGTTGCAATGCGGCCCTGCGCAGTAGACCACGAACAGCGTACTCTCTGGCCATTGCGCCATGGTTTCGGCATTGATGGCGGACCACGGCAGATGAATTGCCCCCGGCAAATGGCGACGCGCAAACTGCTCCGGCTGCCCCACCACGTGCAGTAACACAAAGTCCTGCTCCTGCTGCGTTATGGCGTGGTGTACATCGGCACAGTCGGTTTCGACGCTCAGGCGGCGCAGAAAATGGGCGACAGACTCCTGCGGGTCTGCAGCGGGAAATTCAGTGACGTAACTCATGGCGCTTTCTCCTGTTGGGCGTTTGTGTTAACAGTACTTTATCCAGAAATTCAGCCAGTGAATGCCAGCGGTCATGCCAGAAAACAACAAGAAGATGACAAAGTTACGACAGCCCCCATCACCACGCGTGGTGGTACTGGCCTATGACGGGCTCTGTACTTTCGAATTTGGGGTGGCGGTGGAAATCTTCGGCCTGCCGCGCCCTGAAATGGGCGATGACTGGTATCGTTTTGCCGTCGCGGCGGTAGATAAAGGCGAACTTCGGGCAACCGGAGGGATTCGGGTGCTCGCGGATGGCGATCTGTCGTTGCTCAACACTGCCGACCTGGTGGTGATCCCCGGCTGGCGTGGCGTTGACAAAACCGTTCCCGCTGAATTATGCAATGCTCTGCGTGACGCCCACGCGCGAGGCTGTCAGCTCCTGTCGATTTGCTCGGGCGTTTTTGTCCTTGCGGCATCGGGATTGCTGAACGGACGCAATGCCACCACGCACTGGCGGTATACCGAGACGCTAAAGACCCGGTTTCCTGACATTACCGTGGTGGAAGATGTGCTGTATCAGGATGAGGGCGACATTCTGACCTCTGCGGGCAGTGCCGCAGGGATTGACCTGTGTTTGCATGTGGTCCGTCGCGATTATGGAATGGAAGCCGCCAATCATGTGGCTCGCCGCCTGGTTATTCCTCCGCATCGCGATGGCGCACAGACGCAGCTGATGCGTCGTCCGGTCGCCCAATTAAGGGAAAGTGAGCGGCTCGGACAGCTTTTTGATTTCCTGCACCAGCACCTGACCATCAGTCATAGCGTCAGTTCATTGGCCGCGCGCGTCGGGATGAGTCAGCGCACTTTTTTACGTCGTTTCGCCGATGCCACGGGGACGACGCCAGCGCGCTGGATGCTCAACGAACGTCTGCTGCGGGCAAAGGATTATCTTGAAACGAGTCGGCTGAGTATCGACAGTATCGCGGCGCAAACAGGGTTCGGTCACGCCGCCACTCTGCGACACCATTTTCGGCAAAATTTTGCCCTCTCGCCCGCGCAGTACCGCAAGCAGTTTCTCGTCGTCAGCGAATAGCAAAAAAGGAATTTCAGGCAAAAAAACCGCCATTATCTGGCGGTAAATGCTTGCATGGATAGATTTGTATTTTGGTCTCTACGTTCCCGGTATTCCATACCAGGTTGCGGATCGTAATAAACCTAACACCGATACCTTCAACAAAAGCTAAACAACAGTGTCTGAGAAAAGAAAGGGTTATTCGTTGCCCTTTCAAGGCCATAGGTATCCCGCGCGTATATCGGCAGGTATCGCAATCCTTATATTGTAATTAATCAATTGAAATAACTTTGTTTTAATCTGAACACTCTTTTCATTGAAAAATTAAACGCGTCGTATATTCCCCGATTTAAAATCAGATCGTAAGTCAATACTGACAAACCCTTTGCGATACATTTCACTTCTGAATAATAACTTAAAGTAACTATTGGCATAGTAGCCGCAAATGTAACGCGGTGATGAGAGAATGGTTAAAAAAATATTATCAATCATACTGCTAACCTGTGCGCTTTTTTCAGGTCAGTTGATGGCAGGACATAATGGGCATGAATTTTTGTGGGTAAAGAACGTTGATCATCAGCTCCGTCACGAAGCTGATAGCGATGAACTCAGATGTGTCGCAGAGGAGTCAGCGGATGGCTTGCGCGAACATCACAACTGGCAGAAGTCGCGCAAACCCGATACCCACTTTCTGTGATTAAACGCCCTTGCGCTTCGGCAGGGTTTTCATCAGATCTTCGGGGCTAACAGAGGCCACAACGCTTCCCGGTTGTGGCATTTTGAAGATGTGATTTTTCATTTTGCCAATCACGTGCATTTCGCAGGGACGGCAGTCAAATTTCAACGTTAACACTTCATCACCATTCACCAACTGCATAGGTGTGGCCTTCCAGCTTTTGATGTTGCCCTTCGCCTGTTTCGGGCACAGGTTAAAGGCGAAGCGCAAACAGTGCTTGGTGATCATCACCGGCACATCGCCCTTCTCTTCGTGCGCCTCATAAGCTGCATCAATTAATTGCACGCCGTAACGATGATAAAACTCGCGTGCTTTGTGGTTGTACACGTTCGCCAGGAATGACAAATGAGAATCCGGATAAACCGGCGCAGGGACAGACACCGCTTTGCGGCTCCCGCGCGGGTAATTGGCCAAGCGCGCCTCATCAAGCATTTCTGCGGTTTCGCGGCGGAACTGGTTAAGCTGACTGTTCGGCACGAACAGTGCGTCCGGCAGCGTTAGCGTAATGTCGCGGGCGTAATAGATCGTTTGTCCCAGCTTCGCCACGCCGTCTTTCAGGCTGTTCATCGCCTTCTCTGCGTTATTCGCCACCTCAAACTGACCGTCCAGGGTATGGGTCACGCTCACGCCATCTTCACTGGTCATGGTCAGGATCAGCTGTTCTTCCCAACCACCCAGCTCCATATCCACCGCAATACGACGTTCACTGGAGGTTTTCAACAGCGCCTGCTGCCAGTTATGGTCGAGGTTACGGTTAAGCGCAGCATTCGGGCGGGCTTTGTACAGATCCGCAGGCATTTCGTTCGGCCAGACGCGATACTGATTCTCACCCGTTTTCTCGACGGTATTGGCGCGGAAACCGACGATTTCGCGTTTGATCATCACGTTCAGCCCGTCACCGTTAGCCAGCGTTTCGGTCACTTTTACGTCCAGATAATCTTTGGATACTTTTAACACTTCACCCACCGGCAGGCCGATAAATTTCGGCGAATCAAACGCACCGATATCGTCTTTACGCGCATTCACAAAGTAATCCGTGCTGCCGCGGTGGAACGTTTTATCCGTCGACGGAATGAAGAAATGCTCGGTGCGGCCAGCAGACGAGCGCGCCAGGTCGCCACGATCTTCAATAATGGCGTCAAGCATCTGGCGATAATGCGCGGTGATGTTCTTCACGTAGCTCATGTCTTTGTAGCGCCCTTCAATTTTGAAGGAGCGCACGCCAGCGTCGATGAGCGCCGCCAGGTTTGCCGTCTGATCATTGTCTTTCATCGACAGCAGATGTTTTTCGAACGCCACGACGCGGCCCTGATCGTCTTTCAGCGTGTAAGGCAAACGACACGCTTGCGAGCAATCGCCACGGTTGGCGCTGCGCCCGGTCTGCGCATGGGAAATATTGCACTGGCCGGAATACGCCACACACAGCGCGCCGTGAATGAAGAATTCGATGTTGGCGTCAGTGGCCTGGTGAATGTCGCGGATTTGATTCAGATTCAGCTCGCGCGCCAGAACGATCTGGGTAAAGCCTACGTCAGACAGAAACTTCGCTTTTTCAACGGTACGAATATCGCACTGGGTACTGGCATGCAGTTCAATCGGCGGAATATCCAGCTCGAGCACGCCCATGTCCTGAACGATCAGCGCATCGACTCCAGTCTGATACAGGTCGGTAATCAGTCGTTGGGCGGGTTCAAGCTCATCATCATGAAGAATGGTGTTCAGGGTCACGAACACTTTTGCACCAAAACGGTGGGCAAACGGCACCAGCTCCGCAATATCCTGCAGGCTGTTGCTGGCGTTATGGCGAGCGCCAAAGCCAGGGCCGCCGATATAGACCGCGTCCGCACCGTGAAGAATCGCTTCACGGGCGATGGAGGCGTCGCGAGCCGGGCTTAAAAGTTCAAGATGATGGGATTGCAGGCGCATACTTCGTCGTTATCCGTTATGGTCAAAATGGCGGCTATTGTAGTCAGAAGTATGCGACAGCGAAACAGTTTTGCGTAGGGTTAGCGGGGATAGTGGATCAAAGAGTGAAAATGCACCGTCTGGCTACTGCTGTTGCGGTACGCGTGGGGTTTATCACCCGCAAAACGCACGCCCGAATCCGCTAAAATTGTGCGCCAGTGGCCCTCGATACACATCTCCAGCTCGCCGCTTATCACCACCACATGTTCAACAACGCCCGCTTCATGCGGCGTTGACTCACTAAGGGCACCCGGCGCAAGCGTGATCGAAAAATGGTCAAACTTAAGCGTGTCGTCCCACGGGAATAACGGCTTTACCACCATCGCCTGCTGCTGCGGATCAAACACCGGCTGTGGCTGCTCTTCTGGGGAGATAAACGCGGAAAAAGGCACGTTCAGGCCCGTGGCGATTTTCCACAGCGTCGACACCGTCGGGCTGGACTCATTACGCTCGATTTGCCCGAGCATCGCTTTGGATACGCCTGTCTCATCGGCGAGTTTTGATAAACTCCAACCCCGCGCCTGACGCTCTGTCTTTAAGGTTGTCGCAAGATGTTGAGTGATAGTCATAATGCCTCCCGTTGCGGGCAAGTGTACCACTTGTACGCTATAGCGCACAGTGCTACATTATCACGGACGCTATAACGCACAACGGAGTCACAATGCGTAATCCCTCCTCACTTTTCCCAGCCGTATTAGCCGGATTTGTCGCCGTGCTGGTGGGCTATGCCAGTTCCGCAGCCATCGTCTGGCAAGCTGCTGCAACGGCAGGCGCGAGTTCACACCAAATCGCAGGCTGGATGACCGCACTGGGTCTGGGGATGGGCGTTAGCACGCTTGCGCTTTCACTCTGGTATCGCGCCCCAGTTTTAACAGCGTGGTCCACGCCTGGCGCGGCTCTGCTCGCCACCAGCCTGCAGGGCGTAACGCTGAGTGAAACCATCGGCGTGTTTATTTTCGCTAATGCGCTGATTCTGCTCTGCGGACTGACGGGGCTGTTTGCCCGACTGATGAAGATTATTCCCCACACTCTCGCGGCGGCGATGCTCGCGGGTGTATTGCTGCGATTCGGATTGCAGGCGTTCAGCAATCTGCAAGACCATTTCCTGCTGTGCGGCAGCATGCTGCTGGCATGGCTCATAGCGAAGGCCATCATACCGCGCTATGCGATTGTCGCCACGCTGGTGGTGGGCGGATTTGTAGCCTGGCTGGGAGGTGACATTGTCACAGATGAACTCATGTTCTCGGTGGTGATGCCGGAGTTTATTGCGCCTACATTCACGCTCACCACCCTGATGAGTGTTGGGCTGCCCTTCTTTCTGGTGACGATGGCCTCTCAAAATGCGCCCGGATTCGCCACGATGAAAGCCTCCGGCTATCCGGTTGCAGTTTCCCCATTGATGATTTTTACGGGCGGATTGGCCCTGCTGTTCTCACCGTTCGGCGTGTATTCGATCTGCATCGCCGCCATTACGGCAGCCATTTGCCAAAGCCCTGATGCTCATCCGGAGGCCAATAAGCGCTGGTTAGCCGCCGCCGCGGCCGGAGTATTTTATCTGCTCGCAGGCATTTTTGGTGGCTCGATCACCGCGCTGATGGCTGCGCTGCCGCTGAGCTGGATCCAAACCCTGGCCGGGCTGGCGCTGCTGGGCACGATGGGGGGAAGTTTGTTTCAGGCGCTCCAGCACGAAACCGAGCGCGATGCTGCGCTGGTGACGTTTCTGGTGACGGCCAGCGGCGTGACGCTGTTAGGCATTGGTTCGGCGTTCTGGGGGTTAATCGCGGGCGGCATCTGTTATGCCGTATTTTCACATTTTCGCCGCGCGTAGCTGCGAAGGCGTGCGCCCCGTCGTCGCTTTAAACCGGTTGCTGAAATGACTCGCCGAACTGAAGCCGCAGGCCATGGCGATATCCGTCAACGGCTGCTGGGTGAACTGGACCAGCGCTTTTGCTTTTTCCATTCGCTGATGCATAACGTATTGATGCGGCGCCATCTTCATCGACTGGCGGAACATGCGCGCGAAATGGTATTCACTTAATGACGCCACCGCCGCCAGTTCCGCTAACGTCAACGGCTGTGAGAGGTGGCTATCAATATACTCAACCACCGTTTTTAGCACGAAGGGCGACAGCCCGCCCGTCACTATCGGCAATTTCCACTGCACGCTGGAATAGTGTTGAATCAGATGGGTCAGGAGTAACGTGCTGGCGGTGCTTAACGTCAGCTGATTGGCGGCCTGCTGCCAGTCGCAGCCCAGCAAAAACTGACGGTACAGCATCGCGATTTTAGGGTCGCTGGCGAAGGTCTTTTCATCCAGCGCAATCGACGCCGGGCTTTTATCCCAAATCTGCTCGCCAATGCCCCGCAAATGTTCATCGGTGCAGTAAAGATGCACAAACGACAAATCATCGCGGATATCCCAGCTTGATTCGCTCTGCTCCGGCATCAGGCAAAAACGGTCCGGCCCACCGCCGTTTTTCCAGCCACTGGCGGTTTTATGGTAACTCTCGTAGCCGTCCGCGACATACAGGCTCAAGGTGTGATGGTTGCTTTTGACCGTGACGGTGTCGTGCTTGTTAAACCACGCCGCCAGCTGGATGCCAGAGTTAAGCGCGACCGTTTCCCGCAGCACGGCATTTTGTTGGCGAAGCGTTTCGAAAGTATCGTAGGCGCGGGACATAACCGTCATAAGCTGGCAATTAAACAGATCGTTAGTCTATGAAGTGTTGCCCGTTGATGCCAGCGGTGATGCAATAAAAAAGCGCAAGATTTTGCAAGTCAGCCGCAAGATGCTGACAGCGCGCTAGCCCAGCTCAGGTGACAATCCGCCTTTGCCGTTTGATAAGAGATAAAAATGAACGCATTGTTATATGGCCTGGTCGTGCTTATCTGGGGAACCACCTGGATTGCCATTTTTCTGCAACAAGGGCCGGTGGCCGCACCGGTCTCCATTTTCTGGCGCTTTGCCGTGGCCAGCGCCACCATCATGATAGTCCTGCTGGCGCTGGGTCGCCTGCGCAAAATGGTGTTGCGCGATCACCTGTTCTGTCTGGTTCAGGGATGCTGCGTGTTCTGCTTCAACTTTTGGTGTTTTTACACAGCGGCGGCGTATATCAACACCGGGCTGGAGTCCGTTATTTTCTCCATGGCCGTGCTGTATAACGCGATCAATAGCTTTATTTTCTTCGGGCAGCGCCCACCTGCACGCTTCGGGTTCGCGGCTGTACTGGGCATGCTCGGCATCATCACCCTGTTCTGGGACGATCTGCTGGCGAGCGGCTGGAGCCAGGAACTGTTGCTCGGTATCGGCCTTTCCGCGTTGGGAACGTACGGGTTTTCATTGGGAAACATGATCAGCCTGCGCCATCAGCGCAACGGTCTGGAAACGATGACCACCAACGCATGGGCCATGACCTACGGGACGCTTGTTATGGGAGCCATCGCGCTGATTCGTGGCGATAACTTCGCACCTGAATGGACGGTGAGCTATATGGGGGCCCTGCTGTATCTGGCCATTTTTGGGTCGGTTATCGCGTTCGGGGCTTATTTTACGCTGGTCGGTCGGATTGGTGCCGGGAAAGCAGCGTACAGCACGTTGTTATTCCCGCTGGTCGCCTTGTCCATCTCGACAGTTTATGAAGGTTACGTCTGGCATGTGAACGGTATTGCCGGAATAGTGCTGATCCTGACCGGAAATATGGTGATGTTTACGAAACCGGAAACCTGGTTCAAACGGTTACGGATGGCGTGAAGCGTAGAGATATCCGGCCTGCAGAACAGGCCGGATGAGGATTTATTTTTTATTTTTGACGTCAAACATGGTGGCATCCGTCGCCATGTCATCCACAACTTTCTTCAGCGTTGCCAGAGTCATTGGTGAGTTTTCGTTATTCAGCTCACTGCCTTCGCCTTTACGAACCACTTTGATGACCGGTTTACCGGTGGCAGCGTCAATCAGCTCACCTTCAAAATAGAGGTGAGTGTCCATGGTACGGTGGCCTGACGCCATTTGCGTCCCGGCAATGACCAGCGCAACTGGCACCACTTCATAGAATTGCAGACCTTCTTTCTTCGAGCTCACACCGGTTACTGCGCCACGGAAGATCAAGCTGCGTGGGCCAGGCGTTGCCACAAGGGGCTTATGTTGCGCCATTGCCGCTTTCATTTTGGTATTCGTATAAGCCAGCAGGTCATCAAGTAATTTCTGACCAATTTGAGTCGTTGGCTTAGGGACCGGATAATAGGTAATTGGGTTATAAACAATGCTGTCGTATTTAGACGGGTCATAAGAAGGATCAACCCAACGTAACGTCGGTTTGCCTGTTGCAGATGTTGTTTCCTGCAAGCCGGAATAATCTTTTAAAAAACCCGAATATTGATCGGGCTGCGCCACTTTCGACGCACAGCCCGCTAATGCCAGCAAGCCAGAGAGCACTGCAACTTTAAAAAAAGCTTGAGTACGCATGATGGTAAATCCCTGTTATATGCAGATATGCATTTGAAGTTATAGCAAAAGACTGGGGGGCGTGTAGTGCTAAATAATGCCGCAGAGAGCACAAATTGAGAAAAGACTGCCCGGCGGGGTGCCGGGCAGTGATTTATGGTGACTTAATATCCACTTGCCAGAACAGATGTTTGCCAAACGGGTCAATTTCATAACCCGTGACTTCTTTTCTCACCGGCTCAAAAATTGTTGAGTGCGCAATCATCACCGCCGGCATTTGATCGTGCATCATTTGTTGCGCCTCTTTGTAAAGCGCCGCACGTTTATTCTGATCGGTTATCGATTTTGCTTCAGCGATGATTTTATCAAACGGTTGATAGCACCATTTCGCCGAATTTGAACCGCCATTCGCTGAAGTACAGGTAAATAGCGGGCCAAAGAAGTTATCCGGATCGCCAGTTGCCGTCGTCCAGCCCATCAACGCCGCCTGATGTTCACCGCCCTTCACACGCTTGAGATATTCACCCCACTCATAGGTGACGATTTTAGTCTGCACGCCAATCTTCGCCCAATCGGCCTGGATCATTTCAGCCATCCTTTTTGCGTTCGGGTTATACGGACGCTGCACCGGCATAGCCCACAAATCCACGGTCACGCCGTTGGCAAATCCGGCTTCTTTCAGCAACGCTTTGGCTTTTTCAGGATCGTATTCGTAATCTTTCAGCTCGCTGTCTGCGCTCCATACGCCCGGTGGCAGCAGGTTTTTCGCCGCCGTTCCGGTGCCGTGGAAGACCGCATCAATGATGGCTGGCTTGTTAATCGCCATCGCCAGCGCCTGGCGTACTTTCACATTATCCAGCGGTGGTTTTTGTGTGTTGAAGGCCAGGAAACCCGTGTTTAACCCGGCTTTACTCATCAGGTTAATGTCTTTGTTGGCCTTCATGCGCGGCAGTTCAGCAGGATTTGGGAACGGCATCACCTGACACTCATTCTTCTCCACTTTGGCGTAACGCACTGACGCGTCCGGGGTGATACTAAACACCAGACGATCCAGCTTTGATTTGCCCTGCCAGTATTCCGGGAATGCGGTAAAGAGAATGCGCGAATCTTTCTGATACTGCGCCAGCTTGAAAGGCCCGGTTCCGATAGGGTCCATATCCACTTTTTCCGGCGTACCGGCTTTCAGCATCGCATCGGCGTATTCGGAGGAAAGAATCGAGGCGAAATACCACGCCAGGTCAGCAACGAAAGGCGCTTCAGGGTGAGCCAGCGTGAAGCGAACCGTGTGGTCATCGACCTTGTCGATGGCGGTGATCAGGCTGCCAAACTCCAGACTCTCAAAATTGGAATAGCTGCCGTTCGAGACGTTGTGATACGGATGATTGACGTCTTTCTGGCGCATAAACGAGAAAATCACATCGTCGGCGTTAAAATCACGCGTCGGTTTGTAGAATTTATTACTCTGGAATTTCACGCCTTTACGCAGATGGAAGGTGTAAACCTTTCCGTCTTCGCTCACGTCCCAGCGTTCTGCCAGGCTCGGCACCAGCTCAGTTGTACCGGGTTTAAAATCCACCAGCCGGTTATAAACCGGCACAGCGCTGGCATCCACGCTGGTGCCAGAGGTATACAACTGAGGATTGAAGTTTTCCGGTGATCCTTCGGAGCAATACACCAGCGTTTTGGCCGCGACGGTGGAACTGACCGTCAGTGCGGCTAAGGCCAGGGCTAAAGTTGTCAGTTTGCTATTCATTGTGTTTTCCTGTCTTTTAATTCGACGGCTAATTAATTCTTTTGCCAATTCATAAATACCATTAAAGTAACAATGCAAACACCTGAAAAATAAAATCAGCCTAAATAATTCAAATTTCAGGAAGGCGGCAAGTGCGTGAATCCCCAGGAGCATAGATAACTATGTGACTGGGGTGAATGAACGCAGCCAACGCATCTGAAAATTGAAGTATGACGGGTGTAAAGAGGAATTCACTGTGGCTTCACAACTCTCTAGTCAATTAACCCAACGCTTTTTTCGCTATTTGTCCATCACCAGCCAAAGCGATCCTAAAGTAAAAACACTGCCCTCTACGCCGGGTCAGCATGAGATGGCTCGAGAACTGGCTAATGAGCTGAAATCACTGGGTTTAAGCGACATTGTGATCGATGAATTTGCGACGGTCACTGCCGTCAAAAAAGGCAATGTACCGGGTGCGCCGCGCATCGGTTTTATTACCCATATTGATACGGTAGACGTCGGATTATCACCGGATATTCATCCGCAAATATTAACATTTGCAGGAGAAGACCTTTGCCTGAATAAAGAAAAATCGATCTGGTTACGTATTAATAACCATCCTGAAATTAAGGCTTATCCCAATGAAGAGATTATTTTCAGCGACGGCACCAGCGTATTAGGCGCAGATAATAAAGCCGCTGTCACGGTAGTGATGACGGTACTGGAAAACCTGACCGCTGAGCATCAGCACGGCGATATCGTGGTGGCGTTTGTGCCTGACGAAGAAATTGGTCTATGCGGGGCGAAGGCGCTTGATCTGAAGCGCTTTGACGTCGATTTTGCCTGGACTATCGACTGCTGCGAGCTGGGTGAAATCGTGTTTGAGAACTTCAACGCGGCGGCGGCGGAGATCCGCTTTACCGGCGTGACGGCGCATCCCATGTCCGCAAAAGGCGTGCTGGTCAATCCGCTGCTGATGGCGATGGATTACATCAGCCACTTCGATCGCCAGCAAACGCCGGAATGCACCGAAGGACGAGAGGGCTACATTTGGTTTAACGGCATCCAGGCCGGGCAAAATGAAGCCGTATTGAAAGCCAATATCCGTGATTTCGGTAGCGACAGCTTCGCGGCACGTAAACAGCAGATTATCGACGTTGTCGACAAGATTGCTGCTCAGCATCCGACCGCAAAAGTGGAATATAAGATTGAAGATACCTACAGCAACATCAGCAATGCGATTGGCGAAGATCGCCGTGCGATCGATCTGATGTTTGAGGCAATGGAATCACTCGGTATCACGCCAAAACCGACGCCGATGCGCGGTGGAACCGACGGCGCGGCGCTGTCAGCAAAAGGCCTGCTGACCCCGAACTTCTTCACCGGCGCGCACAACTTCCACTCGAAGTTTGAGTTTTTACCGCTGTCGTCGTTCGAGGCCTCATACAAAACGGCCCTGCAGATTTGCCTGCTGGCGGCGCGTTAAGCTGGTTTACGCGCCAGCAGTGTGGCGAAGCGCAATTTAATGCGATTACCGTTGGCGTCGGTGCGATGTAATTCACCGACGTCTTCGTTATATTTCAGCGTTTCCCAGCCTTCGTAATAGTGGCTCAATTCACCACTTTTGAACGCAAACGGGAAACCAACGTTACACGGATAATCGTCGGTATCCATCGCCGCGACAATCAGGTTATAGCCGCCCGGCTTGGTGCAACGCTGCATGTTGGCAATCAGTCCGGGAATGGTTTTCGCTTCCAGGAACATCATCACCACGGTCGAGAGAATAAAATCGTACTCACCGTCAAAACTCAGGCTGTTCAGATCCTTGATCGACGCCTGCAGGTTGGTAATCCCCTCTTCCGCTTTGATGCGCTCGAGATTCTCGATGCTCATCGGGTTTTTGTCCCAAGCGGTCACGTCATAGCCGTTCGCCGCCAGATACAGACTGTTGCGGCCATTACCGCAGCCCAGATCCAGCGTTTTGCCCGGTTTCACGATCCCTGCGCTGTACACCACATCGGAGTGAGTTCGGGTCATGCCATATTTTTCAGTAAAGTAATTGTCATCGACGAGCGTCATTCTTTTTCCTCAGTTTGCATAAGCGTTGCTTTATCTGAACGAACCAATAGCTTTCCCTGCATCAGCAAAATAAAGGTGCGCACGAGCAACAGCGCGATGATGCAGTTAGTGAAAATAAACAGCGGCACTGCAAGGGCAGCAAAAAAACCTGACGAACTGCTGTGCCCCAGATGCAACCCGGTCGTCGCCAGCGCGGAGACACCGAACGAGAAGCTCCAGAAAGAAGCGTTAAACGGCTGCGAGAGATACCACGGCATCAGGCGCAGCATAAACAGCAGCTGCAGCAGGCCGTAACCAAAGAGCATTTTGGCAAAAGTGTCGGCTTCGCCACCGTTCACACTCAGCCACGCGCTACAGGCCACCAGCGCAGGCGCCAGCTGGATGCCCAGCGACGTGCGCAACGGCGACGGTAATTCACCGTTACTGCGCAATCGCTGCAAAATAACCGGCTCAAGGCTCAGCCAGGAAAAAACGCCTGCGCCTAAAAAGACCAGTCCGGCATCGTGGTAACCCAGCGCGCCGCAAGCCATCGCGCTAATAAAATTGTTGGCGACGGTGGGGAGATACAAACCTGGCGTGGTCGCCTCTTCAGGGTGTTTCCCGCGCCACAGCCCGGCGCTTTGCCAGGCGGAATAGCCGAGTTGAATCACCACGCCTGTTCCGAATAACACCAGCGAGACGGGGCGACACCACGGGACGAATCCAATCGCCACCAGCATTGTGGTGGCCGGAAACAGGCTGACAAAACTACTCATCACCGGATGACGCATTTCCGCCAGCACGCTGTGCGGAAAACGCACCGCGCGGGTGATAAACGCCACGGTCAGGAAAGACCAGATCAGCACCGCCAGCGTAACCAACATCTCACCCGGCCAGCGTGATACAGACCAGATAGTGCTGGCATAGCGCCACGCGAAGCCCATACCAATCGTTCCCAAAACCATCCCAAAATAGCCGGACGGTAAGTTAAGAATTTGTTGGGATTTGTTTCTATTGTGCATTAATTTTAAACTATAAATTATATTTGAAATGCTAGTTTAAGGGGTTTGTGATTCCGTTGCCAGTACTTCGCAAGTCGTAAAGTTTGCTACGTTTAGTAAGACGCCCAGCAGAGATAACACGATGAAAAAATATCGACTCAGCGACGAAACCCGACTTTATCATTCGCACGACGGAGAGACGAAATCGACCGTCACGCTGCGGCAAATTATTGCCATGCGCGATTTTCACGATGTGACCGCCGGAACCCAGGGCGGATGGCTGGATAACGAAAGCGCCCTTTCTCATGACGGGACCTGCTGGATCTACGATCAAAACAGCGTCGTCTACGCGGGGGCGCAAATTCAGGGCAACGCCAGAATCACTCAGGCCTGTGTAATAAGCCATTCCGCACAAATCGGCGATAACTGCTGGATAGACGCCGCAAACATCAGCCACGGCGCACGGCTTAGCGATAGCGTGACAGTGCAATGTTCCGAGGTGCGCGGCGAATGCCATTTGTACGGTAACGCCCGCGTTCTTCATAACAGCACGATCGTGGCTGCGATTGGACTCACGCCGGATCGAGAGCAGATCTTACAGATCTTCGATAACGCCACCGTCAGCCAGTCGCGGGTGGTGCATCAAGCGCAGATTTATGGCGATGCGATGGTGAATTTTGCCTTTATTGAACATCGTGCTGAAGTGTTCGATAACGCGCTGATCGAAGGCAACGATCTCAATAATGTGTGGGTCTGTGATTGCGCCAAAGTCTATGGCAACGCGAAGCTGATTGCGGGTACAGAAGAGGACGCTATTCCTACCCTTCGATACAGCTCGCAGGTGGCAGAAAACGCCGTCGTGGAAGGCAACTGCGTGATTAAACATCACGTTTTAATCGGCGGTCACGCGTGGTTACGCGGCGGCCCGATAATGATTGATGACCGCGTCGTCATTCAGGGACGCGCGCGCATCAGTGGCGATGTGCTGATCGAGCATCGAATTAATATCAGCGGTGATGCCGTGATTGAGGCATTAAGCGGGGAGAATATTCATCTGCGCGGCGAAAAAGTGATTAACGGAAACCAGCGAATCACCCGCACACCGCTATTGGGCGCTCTGTGAGCGAATAATTTTCGCGTAAGTGTTCACATCATCGAACTCACCGTTCAAATACTCGGCTTCCTTCAGGCACCCTTCCAGCGCAAACCCGTTGCGTATTGCAACGCAGTTACTCTGCGCGTTCGCGACACGGCATTTAATGACGAAGCGCCGGATTTCGCCACGTTCTACGTAATAACGCATAAACGCCTGTAAAGACTGCGAAAGAATGCCCTGGCCCTGACTGGCTTTATCCAGCCAATAGCCGATGTAGCCCGTCTTGTTGGTCGGCTCGATCGCATTGAACGAGAGCACGCCTTTCAACGCTTCATCCTGAATAATCAGAAACATTTTCGCGTAACCACGCTGGTGCAGCATCTGATTGCTCTGCACATTTCTGCGCGTATCGTCTTCACTACCTATGTGCTGCGCCCAGTCAAATGCCATCTGTAGCCAGGTTTTATTTTTGATAACCAGGTTATGCAGTTCGGTCGTGTAACGCTCATCTACCGCCCGCAGTTCGAGGCGGTCTGTCACGGTGATGATTTCAGATGGAATGTTGGTCATTGCCCTTACCTCATTCCTCTCCCAAACGGGAGAGGAAAAGAGAAACGTTAGCGCATTACGCGGTCATCAACATAGACACGTTTGTCAGGCGCAGGCGGGAAATACTGATACAGCCAGGTTTCGCTGATCGCATCGCCCTGACAGCGCAGGAACATACGCATGTCGATCGGATCGGTTGAATCGTTTGTTGGGTACCAGTCGAACAAAATGCGATAGCCATCGAACGGTTCAACATAAAGGATTTCAACCTGGCGCGCTTCACCGTTAGAGAGCGTAATCACCGGTTCGATACCTTTCGGCGCGGCGGCCTTTAAATCACCGCCAACGAAATCAATGGCAAAACGACGCGCCCAGGTTTTCGGGTAGTTTTCGCCCGGTGCCCAGCCTTCCGGGAAGCCGCCCATCCCCGTCCGCGTGGCATACACATTTGCCAGCGGAGAACGAACCGGCGGCTGCGCGCTCCAGTACAGGCGATATTTGAAGTCCAGCTCGTCGCCCGCTTTCACTGGTTTTTCTGGCTGCCAGAAGCACACAACGTTATCCAGCGTTTCACCCGTGGTCGGGATCTCCATCAGGCCTACGCTGCCTTTGCCCCACTGGTTGCGCGGTTCAACCCACAGACTCGGGCGCTTGTTGTACCAGCCCATGATGTCCTGATAGTGGGAGAAATCGCGGTCGAGCTGGAGGAGACCAAAGCCTTTCGGGTTTTTGTCCTGGTAAGCGTTGAACTGTAATTTCTGAGGATTATTCAGCGGACGGCAAATCCATTCCCCATTCCCACGCCACATCGCCAGACGATCGGAGTCGTGGATTTGCGGGTGAATGGTATCGCACATGCGACGCTCGTTATTGCCGCAGGCAAACATACTGGTCATCGGAGAAATGCCGAGCTGTTTGATATCTTTACGTGCATACAGGTGGTTATCCACCTCCATGATCACCTGGCTCTTCTCGCAATGAATCACGAATTTATATGCGCCAGTGATACTTGGGCTGTCGAGCAGCGTGTAGACGGTAAAGGTGGTATCGCCCGGTTTCACGGTTTCAAACCAGAACGAGGTGAAATCAGGGAACTCTTCGGGCGTATCCGTAAAGGTATCAATCGCCAGACCGCGCGCGGAAAGACCGTACTGATACGTGTCATCTACCGCACGGAAATAGCTCGCGCCAAGGAACGAGACGATATCGCGACGCGCCAGTTCGGGCGCTTTGAACGCGCGGAACCCGGCAAACCCTAAGTCGCTTTGCCCTTCGAGCTGTTTCGTATCCACACCCGCATCGTTGTAGTTAAACAATTCAGGACGGAAATGAATTTCACGCGCCTGGGACGAGGCGGAATCCAGCGAGAACATTCTTACCCGGCGGCGAAAACCCATTCCCATATGGAAGAATTGCACGTCCAGCTGACGGTCTTCAATATTGTTCCACAGCGACTGTTTCGCATCGTATTGAATGGCGTTATATGCCTGCGGCGTCATGGTCGCCAGCGTATTTGGCAGTGGACGCGGCGCACCACCCCACGGAGTTTGCGCCAGATCGTGCGCCATGGATTGCAGAACGGAGAAGTCAAAGCGACGACTCTGACCGTCGGCAATATCGGAATCTGCGGCAAAGGCCGCGCGGGAAAAGAGCGTTGAGAGTCCGGTTGTACCGCTCAGTGCGGCCATTGCCAGCGAGCCCTGTAAAAAACGTCTGCGATTCATGCCTGAGAAAACGTCCTTATGGTCGTGAGTATGAGTTTCGCGCGTGGCGAAACGACGGCAAGAAAGAACGCACAGCCTAAACAAAAACGGTTAAAAATCCAATTGTTGAGCGGTGATTATCTGAACAAAGCGAGAAATATATTCTGTCGAGGGGAATGAACCGAAATCAGCGTAAAGTTAAGTATAAATTTGGGCGTGGGCGAAATAAAAAAGCCCCTGATGGACATCGTCATCAGGGGCTAATTAGGCGCAATCTTATTATTTTACGCTGACATCGATACCTGGGAAATATTTCTGCGCCAGCTTATCGATCGTTCCGTCAGCGCGGACTTTTTCAATGGCCGCATCGAGCTGCTTTTTAGTGGCTTCATCACCTTTGCGCAGCCCAAAACCGATCCCGCTGCCGAGGATCGTGTCGTCAGACACCGGTTTGCCGATAAATCCAAACCCTTTACCCTGCGGTTTGCTCAGGAAACCTGCCTGCCCGGCCGCTGACATCACAAGCGAAGCATCAATACGGCCATTCAGAAGGTCGCCCCAGGCCATATTCTGATCTTTATACGACACCACGGTGACACCGTGCTTTTCCCAATGCTCCTTTGCATAGGTTTCCTGAATGGAACCCTGCAATACGCCGATGCTTTTGCCTTTTAAACCTTCTGGCGTGGCTTCTACACCGGTGCCCGCTTTGCCCACCAGTTGAGACGGGATGCGATAAATCGGTTGGGTGAAGTCGATGCTCTGCCGACGCTGATCGGTAATGTTCATCGCGGAGTTAATGGCGTCGAATTTTTTAGCCATTAATCCTGGGATCAGTGCATCAAAAGAGGTTTCGACCCAGCTGCATTTCAGTTCAGCGGCTTTGCAAATCGCCTTGCCGAGATCGATGTCGAACCCTTCCAGTTCGCCAGAAGCATTGCGGCTTTCAAACGGTGGATATTCTGCTTCCAGGCCGTAGCGAAGCTCCGTTGCAGCCAACGCCGAAAACGAACACAGCAATCCCATGCCGACAACTAACGCGTTAAATTTCATGTCAAAACTCCTTAGCGTGGTTTAACCCGACACAGGGCCTGCGCACCTGCCCGTAATGTCGCCTCATCTTTCGCAAAAGAGAGGCGTATCAATTTGTTATCTGTGCCATCAGCGTAAAACGCCGAAAGCGGAATCGTGGCCACGCCACATTCGGTAATCAGGCGTTTGACCATTTCACTGTCGCTCTCTTCGCTGAAATGGCTGTAATCAGCCAGCAGGAAGAACGAACCTGCGCTTGGCAGCAATTTAAACGGCGAGTCGGCCAGTAAATTTTGCAACAGATCGCGCTTACGCTGATAAAACGCGGAGAGCGAAAGCCAGGTTTGCGGATCGGCCATGTGTTCAGCAAAGGCGTATTGCATAGGAGTATCGGCAGAAAACATCAAAAATTGATGCACTTTGCAAATCTCATCCATCAATTCCGCTGGTGCAACACAATACCCCACGCGCCAGCCGGTGACATGATAGGTTTTTCCGAATGATGAAATGATCACACTGCGCTCCGCCAGCTGCGGGTGCGTTGCCATTCCATGATGCGGCTTTTCGTCAAACACGACGTGTTCGTACACTTCGTCAGACAAAATAATAATGTCGGTATTTTGGGTGATCGCCGCCAGCTGGTGTAAATCCTCAGCAGAGAAGACCTGCCCGCTGGGGTTGTGCGGCGTATTAATAATGATCATGCGGGTGCGGCTAGTGACTGCCGCACGAACTTCGTCCCAGTCTACGGCAAACTCCGGGACCGTCAGCTTGATGGCAACCGGTGTAGCGCCCTGCAACCGCACGATAGGCGCGTAGCTGTCAAAAGACGGTTCAAAATAGATAACTTCATCACCCGGATGTACCAGTCCACTGATCGCGGAGTAAAGCCCTTCACTGGCGCTGGCGGTTATCAACACTTCAGTGTTGGCGTCATAGCGTGTGCCGTAAAGCGTCGCGATTTTGTCCACGATACGCTCTTTAAGAGGAGGCAAACCGGTCATCGCCGCATATTGGTTATGACCTGCTTCCATCGCACGCGTTACGCCAGCGATCAGGTTAGGGTCACAGGAAAAGTTGGGCGCGCCTTGAGAAAGATTGATGGCATTGTGTTGGGCTGATAGCTGGCCAATCACAGTAAAAATCGTCGTGCCCACATCAGGCAGTTTAGAACGGGTATGCACAGGGGTACGTAACGTCATCATCAATCCTTTCTCGTGGATATTGCATAACTATTCAACAAGAAGGTGATGAAGACGACAACCGAATTGTTGTCATAGTTGCCATGATCAAAACGCATAGCTCGGGTCTCGCGCGTCTACCGGAAGGCTCGTCAAGAGGATTTAGACAGGATGAAAGTGTTTACGGCGTACGAGCGGGATCATAAAAATGGGATCACATAATCTTCTTGCAAACCCGATGTTCCGTCACAAAATGAAAAATTGCCCGCCATAACGTGTACTATTTAATTGTCCGCGCCAAACAATTACCCATAAATTAATATTTATCGTGAATATTTATTGCACCACCAATTCATGAAACCAATTTAGATTTCATTCGGTAAATCGCGCAGCAAATATTAACATTTTAAAAAATAATAGTATTTGCTGAAGTAATTAAAACAATATTAGGATTCATTCGATTCATGATTTTGGCGAAAGTTCACTTCACGTCATAATAAAAACCTTTTTAAGGATCGAAAAAATGAAAAGAAAAGTTCTGGCAATTGTCATTCCCGCTCTCATGGCTGCAGGCGCCGCTCACGCCGCGGAGATTTATAATAAAGACGGCAACAAACTCGATCTGTACGGTAAAGTCGACGGGCTGCACTATTTCTCTGACAACACGTCGGCAGATGGCGACCAGTCCTATGTCCGTCTGGGTTTCAAAGGTGAAACGCAGATCAGCGACCAGTTGACGGGCTTCGGCCAGTGGGAATACAACGTTCAGGCCAACAATACCGAGGGTTCTGAAAACCAGTCATGGACTCGTCTTGGCTTCGCCGGTCTGAAGTTTGGCGACTACGGCTCATTTGATTATGGCCGTAACTATGGCGTGCTGTATGACGTGGAAGGCTGGACCGATATGCTGCCTGAGTTCGGCGGCGATACGTATTCCCAGTCCGACATTTACATGACCAGCCGCGCAAACGGCGTTGCCACCTATCGCAATACCAACTTCTACGGTCTGGTGGATGGCCTGAGCTTTGCCCTGCAGTATCAGGGTAATAACGAAGACTCAGGCAACGGTAACGAAGGCACCAATAATGGCCGCGATGTCCGTCATGAGAATGGCGACGGTTTTGGTATTTCCACCACCTATGATTTCGGGATGGGGATCAGTGCAGGCGCAGCCTATGCGTCCTCCGATCGTACCAACGCACAACAAAATGACAGCAGCGCCTATATGGCGGATGGCGAAAAAGCTGATGCCTGGACTGCGGGTCTGAAATACGACGCCAATAATATCTATTTGGCCACAATGTATTCCGAAACCCGTAACATGACCTCTTACGGTACTTTTGACGAAGACCACACTGGCGGCGTTGCAAATAAAACGCAGAACGTCGAAGTCACCGCGCAATATCAATTCGATTTCGGTCTTCGTCCGGCGATTTCCTACCTGCAATCCAAAGGCAAGGATTTGACATACAACGGCGCAAATACCGATCAGGATCTGGTTAAATATGTTGATGTGGGTGCAACCTATTATTTCAACAAAAACATGTCCACTTATGTTGATTATAAAATCAACCTGCTGGATAGCGACGACCAATTCTATAAAGACGCCGGTATCGCAACGGATGACGTTGTGGCGTTAGGTCTGGTTTATCAGTTCTAAATAGCTCACGATAAAAGCCTGCCGTCCGGCGGGCTTTTTCATTGATTGACACACCCGGCAAGCTATTGTGTGATGGACGACATGATAAAAACGCATGCCTGGAGTGTTTATGTCGCGTCGTACCTTTCCGCACAATTCTGTAGACGCATTTCTGATCACCGCGCGTCACCTGAATCTCACTCACGCCGCAAAAGAGCTGTGCCTGACCCAGGGTGCCGTCAGCCGTAAAATCGCGACGCTGGAATCCTGGTTCGGCTTTGCGCTGTTTGAGCGGCATGCTCGCGGGCTGCGACTTTCCCCCCAGGGCAGCGCCCTGCTTCCTGACTTACAGGCGGCCTTTGAACACTTACTCACCGTGGCGGAACAAGCGCGCGCCCAACAAACCGTCGTGCGCTTGAAAGTGCCGACATGTGCGATGCGCTGGCTGATCCCCCGACTGATTCAGGTCGAACGTGAGCAGCCTGAACTGCAAATCGCCCTCACCACCACGACCGACCATACGGTGAATTTTAAAACGGAATCCTATGATGCCGCGATCGTGTTTGGTACGCATTTAAGCGCTGGCGATCTGCTTTTTGAGGAGGCCCTGACGCCGGTGATGAGCCCACAGCGAACGGGTTCGGCTTTGGATACGCTGACGTTCCTCCATCCGACCCGCGACAAAACCGACTGGTCACTGTGGCTCTCCAGACAAGAAAACGTCGCGCTGGTGATGCACAAAAACCAACACTTCGACACAATGGATTTGGCGATCACCGCCGCGATGCAAGGCCTTGGTATGGCCATTGCTGATGAAACGCTGGTAGAAGAAGATATTCGCGCCGGACGGCTGGCACGCCCGTTTAACACCAGCGTTAAAACCGGCGCAAGCTATCGGCTGTTGTTACGCGATTCTCATGGCAAGACAGCCGGGCTGGCAGCCTTTCGCGCCTGCTTACTCAATCCAGACTCACATGGTGCTTCATAACGCGTTTAAACAGGCTCATCCGGGCGCGCATGAAGCGGTATTCCAGCTTAAAACCTGCATGTTTATTCACACCGAGGCGCAAAAGCACATCGCGTCCTTTTCGGGAAGCTGGCCAGCGGACCGGACCATGAAGCGCATCACAGGTGCGGTTTGCGTGATGCGCGAAGCTAACCCAGTAATCGGCCACTTGGGCCGCAAACGCCAGATCGCGCTCGTTCACATATTGCCGCGACGGCTCAATCTGATTTAACGTGTCAAACACATACGGAATTTCATTACCGTGCCACGCGCCGTTTAAGTAGGTTGCGTGTTCCGCCTCGGCGACATAATCAAACCAGTAGCGCCAGCACGGCTCGCCCACTCGCTGTTGCGCCTGCATCACGACAAAACCCATCGTGGTAAACGCCATATCGCGACACACCTGTCGGCCCAACTCTTCATCCCCTTTTACGCCAGGATAAAGCAATTTGATCACCCCTAGGCCAAACCGGCGCTCACGTCGTAACTTTTGGATTTGTCCGGCAAGGTCGATCCCGAAGACAGCCATCACGCTCGCTTCATCGCTGTTTGAGCCAATCATCACCGGAACGGGATGCTGGCGCGCAGCAAAAAAGATATCCAGCATTGGTTCGGGCAACACGCAGTCGCCCACAATCGGTGTCGGTGCCACATTCAGCGGGGCCTCAAGTGACCAGAACGCGTGCGCAGGTATGGCACGCAGCTGTTCCGCCGTCGCGTTCGGCAGGCCAAAATGCGCTGCCACCGCTTCACCTTTTTGCAGCGCATCCTCGCGCGGTGTATCGGGCAAGGTATAACCGCTCTGCACGATCGCTTTGTGGAACAGCCCTTTTGCCAGCGGCGAAGTGAGCAAGGACAGCACGCTGCGGGCCCCGGCGGATTCCCCAAACAGCGTAATATTGCTCGGATCACCACCAAATGCAGCAATATTGTCGCGCACCCATTGAAGGGCGGCGATGTGATCGAGCAGCGCAAAGTTATGCACAATGCGATCTTCGTCGTCGCAAAGCGCGGGATGGGCAAAGAACCCCAGATGTCCCAGCCGATAGTTCAGCGTCACAACCACCACATACCGACGCGCCAGCGCCTTGCCGTTATAGGGTGGCAATCCGCCTGCGCCAATCGTAAAACCGCCGCCGTGCAGCCAGACCATCACCGGCAGCGGCGCTTCGCGTTTGCCCGGAGACCAAACGTTCAGGTACAGGCAATCTTCTGAGAATTGACCGGGGTCCCCGCCGCCTAGCTCCCGGCAGTACTCGCTGTTTTGCCAGCTTGACGCAGAAAATGTGCTGGCCTGACGAACGTCCTGCCAGGCCACAGGAGGCTGCGGTGAGCGCCAGCGCAACTCACCGACAGGCGGAGCAGCATAGGGAATACCGCACCAGACATGAACATCTTCATCAGTAAAACCGACTAAACGGCCCTGACACGTATCAACCACCGGGAAAGATGAATGTTCCATACCAACCTTTATTTTCCATCACAGCCCCGCAGAGTAACGTTTTCAGAGCAAACCACAACGGCGTTTACTGCGCTCTTCCGCCTGCTGATACAGCGTAAATTCATCGTTGACTGCACAACCCAGGGCGATTTCGAATGCCGCCTGGCTGGAATTCCCATGGCTCCGCGCCTGAGTTTCATTGCCAAGATTCGACTGGAAAATCCCTGCCGCACTGACCGGCAGGAAATCTTCATAAACAATCGGCTGCGCCACGACCCACCCGCGCTCAATCAGTGGTTGCGGGTCATCACCTGGGCGGAATGCCTGGCGGTGCGATTCGCCCGCAGGCGTCAGTCGGTAGCGGAAATAGGCTAATTCCTGTCGGCGCAGGAACATTTCGCTGTCCGGGAATGCCTGGAACACTTCGCGCAAATGTAGCTGATGCGTCAGATTGTCCCTACCTGTTCCCGCTTCGCCCAGTAAACGATCGTAAAGCGCGCGGCCTTTTGGCGTTAACGCCACCCCACGCTGTTCGATCTCGCCAAAACGGGCGGTATGCGTTCCGCGATGTTCTCCGGCAAAGAGCACCGGCTCTTCCAGCGCTTTAAAACTGGTCTGCCGCAATAAGACCGGCACGTCGCGACGCGGTGGACCTTCAATCACGATTTTCGGCTCAATACCGTATTTCGGCATCAACTCCTGCACCCGATCAATATCTAAAGTGCGCGGCGTCAGATGGTTAATATGGCATCCGGGGAAACACACCACATCGGCGATAAGCCGATGCTCATTGTGCAGCGCTAGATACGTTTCCTGGTCGACAAGCGCATGGCTGTGCCAGCGGAACGTTTCCAGCGCTTCCTGAACAAACTCGCGCGACTGAACTTCCGTAAAACGGCCTTCTGACTCATGCAGATCAATCAGTTCCAGACAGCGCGGGGTAAAAATGGTGCGCCGGGCCAGAATATCCGCAGCACGTTCACGCAGCGCCACGTTTTCTATAAGCTCCAGTCGGAGCAATGAGGTGAATACCCGGAAGGGATTTCGCGACAACGCATCGTCATCAATGGGACGAAACGCCGTTGAATGCACCGGCACGCCTGCCTGTGAGAGATCGTAATAGCTGACGGGATGCATCCCCATAATGGCAAACATCCGGCGTAACGTGGAGAGTTCCTTTGCGCTGCCAACGCGGATCGCGCCGTGACGCTCGACATTCAGCCGCGCCAGTTCATCAGCATTCGCGAGTTGTTCATGTAAGTGCGGATTATTTTCCAGTACCGCCAGATTCACATCTGCAACCAGTTCCAGCAATGTGCCGTACTGCGGAACTTCCTGCTGGTACATCGCTGACATAGCCTGCGAAAAGTGTTCCCGAATATCATCAGCCGTGATGGTGTTCGCCATGATGTCATGCTCCCAGTGAATAATACCTGGAGTGTAGAGAAGGCCGTCCGCCTTCGGGGGGAAGAATTTCCAATCTGTGATCCTGATAGCCCGCTGGTCATTCGCTGCGCGTAGACGGTTTCCCTTCACCTTTGCGTCTAACCCTACTCCTTATTACCCTCAGTCAGAAAATCTTGTTGTAACTCAATTACATCAAATGTTAATAATATTTTGCTATCAGGTTATCAAAATTAAACTTCTTCCCTTGTCTCTTGCCTCGCTCTATTCATAACATCGCCTATGGAAAAAAATGGTTTGTTTAGTCAGCGCATACGTTTGCGCCATTTGCACACTTTTGTGGCCGTCGCTCAACAGGGAACGCTGGGGCGTGCGGCTGAAACTCTTAATCTTAGCCAGCCAGCGCTCTCAAAAACACTGAATGAACTGGAACAACTGACCGGAACACGTTTGTTTAATCGTGGCCGTCTTGGCGCACAGCTGACGCTGGTGGGTGAGCAGTTTTTAACGCATGCCGTCAAAGTACTAGACGCCCTGAACACTGCGGGTCAGGCACTGAATCGCAAAGACAGTCAGGATACCGACGTGGTCCGTGTGGGGGCATTGCCCACGGCGGCGCTCGGCATTTTGCCTGCCGCCATCGGCCAGTTTCATAAGCAGCAAAAAAACACCACGCTGCAAGTAGCCACCATGAACAACACCATGCTGCTGTCGGGGCTTAAATCCGGCGAACTGGATCTAGGGATTGGCCGCATGTCTGACCCGGAGCTTATGGTCGGTCTTAATTATGAACTTTTGTTCCTGGAATCACTGAAGCTGGTGGTACGCCCTGGGCACCCTTTATTACGTGACACCGTCACGTTAAGCCGCGTCATGGAATGGCCGGTAGTCGTTTCCCCAAAAGGCACCGCTCCGCGCCACAACGCGGAAGTCATGCTCCAGATGCAGGGCTGCACATTACCGTCGGGCTGTATCGAAACGCTTTCGGCGTCGCTTTCTCGCCAGTTGACGGTGGACTATGACTACGTCTGGTTTGTCCCTTCAGGCGCGGTGAAAGAGGATTTACGTCAGGGCTGTTTGACGGCGCTCCCGGTGGCATCGCCAGGCGCGGGTGAGCCTATCGGCATCCTGACGCGCGTTGATATCCCACTTTCTTCGGGCGCGCAGTCGCTTCTCAGCGCCATCCGCAAATCCATGCCTATCTGATTCACTCCCTCATCCCTGTCCGCCCGTCGCTCTGACGGGCTTTTTGTTTCTGTTATTCAAATAATGCGAAATCATTCATTAACAATTGCGCAAAACAATTTAACAGTTTTATCATAGCCCAGAATTCACCAAATGGTTCATTCGAACTTAATTTACGTGCGTTCGAAAGCCGTGCAAGCGGTATATTTTCAATAAATCATTATTAAATCCGAACCTGGTTACCCATATGGTACATACGCAGAGTGGCGTTACCTGGGAATTATGAGGTCTTTAAGGAGACAGAAATGGCATTTGGCAGCGCGCCGCGCGGGATAGCAAAATTCCTGCAGTGGCTCCTGGTGGGGCTGATGACAATCATCGGTCTGGCGGTTGGCGGCTTGGGCTTTAAGCTCGCTACCGTAGGAGGAACCTGGTACTTCCTCATCGTTGGCGTAGTGATGTTGATCTCCGCCTTCTTGATTTTCACCCGTCGCATCAGCGGGATTATTCTTTACGCTGTCGCCTTTGTCGCGTCGATTTTTTGGGCGGTGAATGACGCTGGCTGGGATTTCTGGCCGCTGTTCTCGCGCCTGTTCACCCTCGCCGTCCTCGCCTTTCTGTGTGCCCTTGTCTGGCCATTCCTGCGAGCGGCGAACCTTAACGTAGCGGTGAATAAAAAACCGGCATTCACGGTGGCGGCGATTATTGCGCTGGCGATGCTGGTGAGCGTTGGCTGGATGTTTAAACCGCAAACGCTCGTAGCCGCTAATGAGCCTGTTCCGGTCAAACCGGTTGCGCCTGGCGAGCAGCAAAAAGACTGGGCGCATTGGGGCAACACCACCCACGGCGACCGCTTTGCCGCGCTGGATCAGATCAACAAGCAAAATATCAATACGTTGAAAGTGGCCTGGACCGCGCATACGGGTGACATTCCGCAGAGCAACGGGTCCGGTGCTGAAGACCAGAACACCCCTTTACAGATAGGCGACACACTGTTTGTCTGCACGCCGTACAGCAAAGTGCTGGCGCTGGATGTTGATTCCGGCAAAGAAAAATGGCGATACGATTCCAAAGCCACCGCGCCAAACTGGCAGCGCTGTCGCGGTCTGGGTTATTTTGAAGACACCCAATCAGTGACAACGTCACTTAAAGATACGCAGCCAGCGGCCTGCCCGCGTCGCCTGTTCCTGCCGACAACCGATGCGCGCCTGATCGCGATCAACGCCGATAACGGCAAGGTCTGCGAAGACTTTGGCGATCACGGCGTCGTCGATCTCAGCGTCGGTATGGGCGAAATCAAACCAGGCTATTACCAGCAGACGTCAACCCCGCTGGTGGCCGGAAATGTCGTCGTCGTCGGGGGCCGAGTCGCCGATAACTTCTCCACCGGCGAACCGCCGGGCGTGGTGCGTGCCTATGACGTTCGCACCGGCAAACTGGCGTGGGCATGGGATCCGGGCAATCCGGCTATCACCGGCCTGCCGCCGGAAGGTCAGACCTATACGCGCGGCACGCCAAACGTCTGGTCGGCAATGTCTTACGACGCGAAGCTGAACCTGATTTATCTCCCGACCGGCAACGCAACGCCTGATTTCTACGCGGGTGAACGTACCGCCCTGGACGACAAATACAGCTCATCCGTGGTGGCCGTTGATGCAACGACCGGTCAGGTGCGCTGGCATTATCAAACCACTCACCACGACCTGTGGGACTTTGACCTGCCGTCGCAACCGCTGCTGTACGATTTGCCGGATGGTAAAGGCGGCACGACGCCCGTTCTGGTGCAAACCAGCAAACAGGGCATGATTTTTATGCTCAACCGCGAAACCGGCGAGCCGGTAGCGAAAGTCGAAGAACGTCCTGTTCCTGCGGGCAATATTCAGGGCGAACGCTATTCTCCGACTCAACCGTATTCCGTCGGTATGCCGATGATTGGCAACCAGACGCTGACCGAATCGGACATGTGGGGCGCGACGCCTGTCGATCTGCTGCTGTGCCGTATTCAGTTTAAAGAGATGCGTCATCAGGGCGTCTTTACCCCGCCAGGCCTTGACCGTTCTCTGCAGTTCCCGGGCTCGCTCGGCGGCATGAACTGGGGCAGCGTGTCGGTGGATCCGAATAACGGCCTGATGTTCGTCAACGATATGCGTCTGGGACTGGCAAACTATATGGTTCCGCGTGCAAACGTCGCCAAAAACGCCAGCGGCATTGAGATGGGAATTGTGCCGATGGACGGCACGCCGTATGGTGCCATGCGCGAGCGTTTCCTTTCACCACTGGGTATTCCCTGCCAGAAACCGCCGTTCGGCACCATGTCCGCCGTCGATCTGAAAAGCGGAAAATTGGTGTGGCAGGTTCCGGTTGGGACCGTGGAAGATACCGGCCCGCTGGGCATTCGTATGCACATGCCTATCCCGATCGGGATGCCAACGCTGGGCGCATCGCTGTCCACGCAGTCGGGTCTGCTGTTCTTTGCGGGCACCCAGGATTTCTACCTGCGCGCGTTTGATACGGCGACCGGGAAAGAGATCTGGAAAGACCGTCTGCCTGTGGGCAGCCAGTCGGGGCCGATGACCTACGTCTCGCCGAAAACAGGCAAACAGTACATCATCATTAACGCGGGTGGCGCACGCCAGTCGCCGGACAGGGGTGATTACATCATTGCCTATGCGCTACCTGATAAACCGTAATCGGGTAGCACGTAACGGTCAGTCGCAAAAGTGACTGGCCGTTTTTTTAAGGTGCGACAGGCGCTAACGTCACGGGTTTATTCATGGTAAATGACACCACAAAATCCTGACTCACGCCCGGCGACCAGCAGCTGCGGGAGACGGCCTTCCACGTTTCGGCAAAGAACGCTTTGTCCCCTTTGGCACTGTATCCCGTTGCCCGTCCGTTCGGCTTCACATCAAATTTCACCGCGACTTTCCCTTCAAATTCCTGCGCTGCCGCCTGTGCGGGATAGATCGGCTGCACCTGATAGACTTCGCCGTCGCAGTCAGGCTGTTGGGAATCCGTGGCGTTGTCTTTGGTCGAGGCGGAGCCGCCTATCGGAAACGACAAACCCGCGCCTACTCCGACGCCGTTGCTTCCACCGCCGATGCCGAAACCGCCCACGCCCACTGAGCAACCGGTCATCAAGCTGGAAAGCGCGATCAGGAGGGTCATACGTTTTGCTGGAGTCATTTCGGTACCACCATAAAAAAGGGTTCATGCCAGAACATGAACCCTTTTTACACAGGTTGGTGAGACAGTCAATCCAGGGAGATTAGAAGGTTTCCCAGTTATCGCCACCGTCAGCCACGGCTGGGCGTAACGGGGTAGACTGCGCAAGAGCCGACGGTTTTGCGCTGCGAGACGGCGCGACGCCGTTCAGACGGAATGCACCTACCGCTTCGGTCAGACGCGCACCTTGTTCTTCCAGCGATGCCGCCGCTGCGGACGCTTCTTCCACCAGCGAGGCGTTCTGCTGCGTCACTTTGTCCATTTCAGAAATCGCCTGGCTGACCTGCACAATGCCACGACTCTGTTCGTCGGACGCTGCCGCGATTTCAAGCATAATATCGGTGACGCGCTTAACGGCTTCGACGATATCATTCATGGTGTTACCCGCAGCGACCACTTCGCCAGAACCTTGGTCGATAAGGGTCACCGACTCATTAATCAGCCCTTCAATTTCTTTCGCGGCGTTTGCACTGCGGCTCGCCAGCGTACGCACTTCACTCGCCACAACCGCAAATCCACGCCCCTGCTCGCCCGCACGCGCGGCCTCAACGGCAGCGTTCAGCGCCAGAATATTGGTCTGGAAAGCGATGCTGTTAATGACCGCAGTGATTTCCGAAATTTTCTTCGAGCTGGTGGAGATATTGCTCATGGTTTTCACCACGCCGGACACCATCTGGCCGCCACGGCTGGCTTTACCGGAGGCGTCTTCTGCCAGTTTGCTCGCGTGATGGGCGTTATCGGCGTTCTGTTTCACCGTCGCCGTCAGCTCTTCCATGCTGGCTGCGGTTTGTTCAATCGCGGCCGCCTGCTGTTCGGTACGGGACGAGAGATCGGTGTTACCGGCAGAGATCTCGCTGGTCCCGCGATAAATCTCTTCCGCACCCTGACGCACGGTGCCGACGGTATTGACCAGCGAGTGCTGCATGGTTTGCAGATCGTGGGTCAAACGCCCAATTTCACTGCGCCCGGTCAGATCGTCCGCCATGGTCAAATCCCCTTTCGCAATCAGTTCGATGCGGCGGGCAGCACGTTGCAGCGGATTAATCACAGTGCGGCGGAGCACCACAAACGTCATCGCCGTCAGGAGCAAGGCCAACGCAAACGCGCCAACCATAAACATCAGACCCAACTGCGTGCGCTTGTGCGCTTCAGAGGTGAGCAAGTTCGCGCGATCGGTACGGATCTTAATCGCTTTCAGCAACACTTCGTTATACGCGTCGTCCAGTGGACGAGCGGACTCATTTTCGTGGTTAATAATGGCTTCAAACATGCCGTTTTTGGCATATTTCAGCATCGGCTGAAGCCCGGTGATGTAGGCGTCAAAGCGCGTTTTCAGATCGTTATCCAGTGCTTCGTCTGCAGGAGTACGAACCGAACGATTCATGTACATGGCGAAGCTCGTCTGCGACTGCTTGATACGCGTTTCAGCTTCGGCGATGTTTTGTTTCATCGCATCCATTTCAGCAATACGGCTTGCCGCGCCCGCATGAATCATGTTGATTCGGGCAGTGCGTAAATGGTTTGAGCTGTTAGATAAACCCGTGCGGACCTGAATCTCCTGCGTGACATCTTGCTGATCGTTATCGGCTTGCAGCAGGAAATACCCCGCCAATACCGAACTCAACGCAAACAATAAAATGATGCCACCGAGAATTGAGGAAAACAGCGGAACCAGCCGGATGTGATGCAGGAAGCTTAGCGTTTGCGGGCTTCGCATCTTTTTTGTGTTGTCCATGACCGTCGACTCTCTTATATGGATGAAGTGCGTATAATTACGCCTGTGAATAAATCATCGGCAAATCAGAGAATTTGATTATGGTTAAAAGCGCCAGGTGGGTCACACTTTAGAGAAGATTATTAAAGAAATGCCAGCGGCGGAAACCGCTGGCAAAATAATTAGTTGCTGCCGAAATGGATGACGGTGCGGATGGATTTCCCTTCATGCATCAGATCGAAGGCTTCGTTGATTTGATCAAGCGGTAAACGGTGCGTGATAAACGGGTCGAGATCGATTTTTCCGACCATGGCATCCTCAACCATACCCGGCAATTGAGTACGCCCTTTTACGCCGCCAAATGCGGAGCCACGCCATACGCGACCCGTTACCAACTGGAATGGACGGGTTTTGATTTCCTGGCCTGCACCGGCCACGCCAATGATGATGCTTTCGCCCCATCCCTTGTGGCAGCACTCGAGTGCTGAGCGCATGACATTCACGTTACCAATACATTCGAAGCTGAAATCGACACCCCCATCGGTCAGTTCAACAATTACATCTTGAACCGGCTTGTCGTAGTCTTTCGGGTTGATGAAATCAGTCGCGCCCATTTCACCGGCTAATTTGAATTTCTCCGGGTTAGTATCCACCGCCAGAATGCGTCCGGCTTTCGCCTGTACCGCGCCCTGGATCACCGCCAGACCAATTCCCCCGAGACCAAACACGGCCACGGTATCGCCTTCTTTAACTTTCGCAGTGTTGTGAACCGCGCCAATACCGGTGGTGACGCCGCAGCCCAACAGACAGACTTTGTCCAGTGGAGCTTGTGGGTTAACTTTTGCCAGCGAGATTTCTGCACACACGGTGTATTCGCTGAAGGTGCTGGTACCCATGTAGTGATAAATCGGCTCGCCGTTATAAGAGAAACGCGTGGTGCCATCTGGCATCAAACCTTTACCCTGGGTGGCGCGAACGGCCTGGCACAGGTTAGTTTTGCCGGATTTACAGAACTTACACTCGCCACACTCAGCGGTGTACAGCGGAATAACGTGATCGCCAGGCTGCAGGCTGGTGACACCCTCGCCCACTTCGACAACCACACCGCCGCCTTCATGACCTAAAACGGCCGGGAAAACACCTTCTGGATCGTCGCCAGACAGCGTGAATGCATCGGTATGGCACACGCCGGTGTGGGTGATTTTAACCAGCACTTCACCTTTTTTTGGCGGAGCAACGTCTATTTCGACGATCTTGAGCGGCTGGCCTGGGCCAAATGCGACGGCTGCACGTGATTTCATAGTGTCTTCCTTTCTGGGATGTCAGAGTTTTATTTTAGATAAGAGCGTAGCAAATGGCCGACTTCTGCCATGCGAACCGCACGCTGATCGACCGTTGTCTCACCGGTGACCAGCTCATCTTTGAGGTGAATTTCGACCATCTCGCCCATCAAACCGTTCGCTGCACCGCGTACGGCCGCAATTTGTTGCAGGATAGCAAGGCAAGGTTCGCCAGACTCCAGCGCACGTTCCAGGGCATCAACCTGCCCCCGGATGCGACGCACGCGAGTCAGAACACGTTTTTTGTCTTCGGGTGAATGCGGCATACGCCCTCCAGATACTGTAGGGGGGTATAGTAAAATAAATCAGCCCTGATTGGAATCATTAATACTGAAACCACGAACGTCCAGAAAAACGCCTGATGCTAATGAATTTTCATGCTGTTTTGATGAGGGTTTGAATGTGGCGGAATGGGGATACTGTTGACTAAAATCCGGGGTCTGCCGACATCGGTCAGACCCCGTAAACACACCGCAAAATCACTTATATTCGCCATTTCCCTGGCAGACCGCGCCTTTAAATGCGTTTACTTCGCGTTGGTCATGGCGATATCCATCTTTGAGATAGAACAGACTAATCAACATCATGCTGTTAAATCCCGACTGATTATCTGCTTAACGACGAAGCGGCTGCCCTGCCGTTTCTTTCGCACGTAATACCGTCAGGAATGTAATCAGCGCCGCCCCCATCACGTAGTATGCCGGAGAGAACGGATTGCCCGTTGACGTGATGAGATACGCCGAGAACCATGGCGTGATGCCGCCAAAGAATGCCACAGCGACATTGTACGCAATCGCCATTCCGCCATAGCGAATGCTGGTCGGGAACAACTCTGCCATCGCCGCGCTGCATGCACCATCAAAGGCGGCAATAAACGCTCCCAGAAGCAACATCGCCAGTATCGCAGACAGCATATCGCCGCGCGCCATCACCATCATGGCGGGATAAGTGAACAAGATAAAACCCGCGCAGCCCGCCAGCATCAACGGTTTACGCCCAAATTTATCCGACAGATACCCCATAAAAGGCACCATCACCGCAATCGAGAACAGCCCAACGGTGGTGATAGCGTACGAGTCGAGTTTTGAATAATGCAGTTCGGTAGATAAATAGCTCGGCATAAAGGTCTGCAACGTCCAGTGCCCGACGGCCTTGATCACTACAAAACCGACGCAAAAAAGCAGCGCGCCCCAGGCCGTCGTGACGGCGGTTCGGAGTGGTGACGCTTCGGTTTTGCCACTCTTAACCATCTCAAGAAATTCAGGCGTGTCTTCGAGGTGTTTTCGCAGATACAACCCCACCAGCCCCAGCGGTCCGGCAATCAGGAACGGAATGCGCCAGCCCCAGTCGCTCATCGTCGCTTCACCCAGCGTGGCGGTCAGCAGAAACACCAGGCCGGAACCCGCCACAAAAGCCATAAATCCGAAGTTATCGATCCAGCAGGTGAAATACCCGCGTCGAGCGGTTGGCGCATATTCAGCCAGGAACGTCGTCGCACCAGAGCTTTCACCACCCGCCGCAAAACCCTGAATCAGGCGGGTGACGACCAGCAGAACCGTAGCGGCGATGCCGATTTGTGAAAACGTCGGCAGCAGCCCCATGACGAACGTCGCGCCTGAGGTCAGCAGGATCACCGTCGCCAGCACCTTCTGACGACCAATGCGGTCGCCCAGCGATCCGAAATACAACCCGCCAAGCGGACGCATAATGAAACCGGCACCAAAGACGGCAAAGGAAGACAGCAACGCAACCGCCGGGCTTTCGGCCTGGAAGAACTGTACACCGATAATCGCCGCCAGCGTTCCGTAGAGACCAAAATCAAACCACTCGACAAAGTGGCCGATTCCGGTCGCCAGCAAGACTTTACGTAATTTTCGCACGACTGGGATCTCGCGGTCAGAAGTTACATTATCGAGTGATTGCTGCGCTGAATTATTCATACACTCTCCTTTGTATTATGTCTGTAAACGGTGAGTCGTGCGGCTTGCGCGATCATGTCAGGAAAGGTGAAACGAGGCTGGTAGCCCAGTTCGCGCTTAATTTTCTGGTTGCTGGTTTTAAATCGCACGGCTTTGCCTGGCATCGTGACATCAATCAGCGGCAATCCGGTTGCCTGCGCCATCACCGGGAGCATATCTTCAAATGCGACTGGCTCATCAGTGCCAAGATTATAAATGCCGTTCGCCGCCCGCGGATGCGTCATCGCCAGAATGACACCGTCCGCCGTATCGCGCACATCAGCAATATGCATCTGGTATGGCAGATTATCGTCTTCGCCGTACTGGACAATCATGGCCGGGCCACCCAGCCGATCGCGCACTGTTTGCAGTTTGTCGGCCACGACATCATTGCCAAACGAACGCATCTGGCGAATTTTACCGTCCAGGAAAAAGCGCGGTCCCGAAAAGAAGCTGTCAGGATCAAGCAGTTCATCAATGGATTGGGTGTGCGGAAAACGCAAAATCACTGTTTCCAGCCCCTGCTGCTGATAAAACAGCACGAGATCTTCCGCCAGCTTTTTGGTGAGGCCATAGAACGAAACCGGGTTGCGCGGATGGTCTTCCGTCACGGGCTGAAATTGCGCGCGAACTTCTGGATACACTTCGCCACTGCTGGCGAAAACAAAGCGCTTCACGCCTGCCCCCCGGGCGGCGTCCAACAGCCACTGGGTAGCGGTAACATTGGCGTGGAACATCGCAGCATTATCTTTTGGATGCCACGACATCATCGCGCCAATGTGCAGCAGAACGTCTGCGCCCTTCACCGCATCGTTAAGCATCTCTGCCTGCTCAAATGGGCATTGCACATGGTGATAATGCGCATGCTCTATTCTTGCGGGCGCAAGGTCAATTCCGGTTACTTGATGCCCCTCTACCAGCAACTGGAGTGCAATCGTGTGACCAATTCGCCCGGCGGAACCTGTGAGTACAATTTTCATCGCCACCCCTTCACTGTCTCTATTATAGATATACTCTTTATATCCATTGAGTGAATAACACACAGGAAACAATAGAAAAATGTGATGCTGCGCGGTTTTACGCTGCCAAAAGGTATCGACGATCACAAAAAAACCCGCTGACAGGCAGCGGGTTCGAGGAGAGGAAGAAGCGATCAGGATCGTTTTTTCGGCATCATGCGCAGCAGCGTGTTGTCTTTCCAGTAATAGTGGTGCAGCAGGGCCGCAAAAGCATGCAAACCAATCACGAAATAGCCCAAATTTGCCAGCGTCTCGTGCCAGGATTTCATCGTATCCACCAGATCAAAATTGGCTTGTGCAGCGTGAGGCATCACCATTCCGAAAGCAAACCAGTCGTTGCCTCGGTTGTACATCATCACCAGGCCGATAATGGGTAGCGCAATAAACAGCAGGTAAACAATCAAATGCCCCAGATGCGACATGCCGGTGATCATGGCTTTAGGTTTTGGTTGAATCGGCGGCGCAGGGAACTTCAGGCGCACCAGCAGGCGAGCGACCATCAGCACCAGAATAGAGATCCCGCAAGAGACGTGAATCATGTTAATCAGCGGGCGCGCGCTGCGCGGGAAAAAGCCGCGAAATTCCATGGCGCAATACGCCACGACAACCAAAAGAAACACCAGCCAGTGAATGCCAATTTGCAGGCCAGTATATTTATTACGCATATGAATTCCTGAAACGGTACAAAGAAAGAGTCAACATAGCGGCCTTTCCTTTAAAATTCATTAAGTTTTCTTTATGTGTTTTCAAAAACTTCGCCTGCGCATGAAGCATCTTCAATTGCCTCACGCGCTGACATGGACTAAGCCTGGATGAGTTCAAACTGTCGCATCGTTCAGTTCATACAGGAGTCAACCATGAGTAAAATTGGCATTAACGGATTCGGTCGCATCGGACGCTTGGTTTTACGTCGTTTGCTTGAAACTCAGGACAGCAATACCGTCGTCGCCATTAACGACCTCACGTCACCCAAAGTGCTGGCCTACCTGCTCAAACACGATTCTAACTACGGCCCTTTTCCCTGGAGCGTCGATTTCACTGAAGACTCGCTGATTGTCGATGGTCAGTCGATCGCGGTGTACGCCGAGAAAGAGGCCAAACACATTCCGTGGACATCGGCAGGCGTTGACGTCGTCGTTGAATGTACCGGTTTCTACACCTCAGAGGAAAAATCAAAAGCGCATCTGGACGCCGGCGCGAAGAAAGTGCTGATTTCAGCGCCAGCGGGTGACATGAAAACGATCGTCTTTAACGTGAATGACGACACGATAAACGCCAGCGACACCATCATTTCTGTCGCGTCCTGCACCACCAACTGCCTGGCGCCCATGGCAAAAGCGCTTCAGGACAGTTTTGGCATTAAGGTCGGCACCATGACCACTATTCACGCCTATACCGGTACGCAAGCGCTGGTGGATGGGCCTCGGGGCAAAGATCTTCGCGCCTCGCGAGCGGCGGCAGAAAATATCATTCCACATACTACGGGCGCGGCGAAAGCCATCGGGCTGGTCATTCCGGCACTCGTCGGCAAGCTAAAAGGCCATGCTCAGCGCGTACCCGTGAAAACCGGTTCCGTCACCGAACTGGTGACGATTCTTGAGAAGAAAGTCAGCGTAGATGACATTCATAATGCGCTTAAAAAGGCGACGGAGAATAACGAATCCTTTGGCTATACCGACGAAGAAATTGTGTCGTCAGATGTGATTGGATCGCATTTTGGCTCGATATTCGATGCCACCCAGACCGAAGTCACGGAGGCGGGTGACGTGCAACTGGTGAAAACCGTTGCCTGGTATGACAACGAATACGGGTTTGTTACGCAGTTAGTTCGCACGCTTGATAAGTTCGCCGCGCTGTAATTCGCCCAGCGGACAGCCTGGCTGTCCGCTGGTTGTGAATCCCTTCCGGTTTTCAATTATTTAACTGTGCTATAACGTTCGGTTTCCAGTTAAGGGAGTGTTTCGATGGAAACTCTGAGCCGTGCCGCGTTAGAAAAAATGATGGCCCACGCCGTCGCTCACTCAGCAACGTTTACCGTCTGGCCTCATGGCGAAGCGCCGGGCGCCGCCAGTAGCGACGCGGTTTTCACGCCCGAACCGCGCTATACCGGCACGTCTGATTATGACCGTTCCGTCACCGGGATTCGCGCCCCTGAAATCACCGTCTATGCCCCCGATAAGCCCAACGGCGTCGGCATTCTGGTCACCCCCGGCGGGTCCTATCGCCGCGTCGTGCTCGATAAAGAAGGCAGTGCACTGGCCCCCTTCTTCAATGCTCGCGGTTACACCTTGTTTGTAATGACCTATCGCATGCCAGGCGACGGGCACCAGGAAGGCGCTGACGCCCCACTGGCCGACGTACAGCGTGCGATGCGCATTGTCCGTGCAAATGCGCAGGAGTGGAAACTCGATCCTGAGCGTATCGGCGTACTGGGATTTTCCGCAGGGGGTCATGTGGCTGCCAGCCTTGGCACACGGTTTAACGAGCAGGTTTATCAGGCCATCGATACCGCCGATGAACTGAGCGCGCGCCCGGCGTTTATGGCGCTGGTCTATCCGGTCATCACCATGCACGCCGATATCGATCATCCGGGCTCGCGTCATGAGCTGATTGGCGACAACCCAACACCCGTGCAAATCCACCGCTATTCGCTGGAGGACAGAGCGGAAAAAGACACCCCGCCGACATTCCTGCTCCATGCTATCGACGATCCAGCGGTTAAAGTTGAAAACAGTCTGGAGATGTTCACCGCCCTGCGGCGTCTGGATGTGCCCGTTGAAATGCACCTGTTTGAACGCGGAAAGCACGGATTCGGCATCCGCGATGCGCAGGGTCTGCCAGCCGCCATATGGCCAGAACTGATGATGAACTGGATCGCCACCAAAGTGTGATTCTCTTGCCGGGAGCCCGGGTCGCCAGGGCGGCGTTGACTTAGCCGCCCCGGCACGTTCACCGTTTCAGTGCTACAGAGCAGCAGCCAACATAAAGTGAATGAAATAACTCACCCCGCTGCATATAGACCCAAAGGCATACCCAACGCAGCCACACGTTTAACAGCCCCCAGAAACTGAGGCTCAACTCACGACTGCAAATACACCACCTGCGTTTGCAAATACTCATTCAATCCGTGTTTACCGTCCGCGCCACCGATCCCCGATTTACGCCATCCCGCATGGAACCCCTGCATCGCTTCGAAGTTCTCACGGTTGATGTATGTCTCGCCGAATTTCAGCCCTTTGATCGCTTTCATCGCCACGTTCAGATTCTGCGTATAAATCGACGACGTCAGACCATATTCGCTATCGTTAGCCATGGTCAGCGCCTCTTCGAGCGTATCAAATGCCACCACCGGCAGCACCGGACCGAAGGTTTCTTCATGCATAATGGTCATCTCCTGACGCACATCCAGCAGCAGCGTCGGCGGATAGTAATAGCCTTTGCCTTCAACAGCCTGACCGCCCAACACCACTTTTGCCCCTTCCTGCACCGCACGCGCCACTTTTTGCTCGACACGTTCCAGCGCCGCCGCGTTGATCAGCGGTCCCATCGCGATATCAGTGCGTTCCGCCGGATTGCCAAACTGCACCGCTTTCATCGCCTCACCCAGACGATTCACAAACCGATCGTAAATGCCTTTTTGCACATACACGCGTTCCGCGCAGTTACACACCTGTCCGGTATTGATGACGCGGGAATCAACAATCGCTTTCACCGCCAGATCCAGATCGGCGTCGTCCATCACGATAGCCGGCGCTTTACCGCCCAGCTCAAGGCACACTTTGGTGATATTTTTCGCCGCGGCGGCCATGATTTTCTCACCCGCCGTCACGCTACCGGTCATGCTGACCATGGCGACTTTCGGGTTGCCCGCCAGTTCCTGGCCGACCGTTTCACCGCGCCCCAGCACCAGGTTAAACACCCCCTTTGGCAGGCCAATGTCATCCACAATTTTGGCAAAGGCGATGGCGTTATTGGGCGTGAATTCGCTCGGTTTGATAACGATGGTATTGCCGGTCAGCAGCGCCGGTGCCAGCTTGCGGGCAATCAGGAAGAACGGGAAATTCCACGGCAGAATGCCGGTCGTCACGCCCAGTGCGCGTTTAAAGACCAGAATATTTTCGCCGGGGCGATCGCTTTGCAGGATTTCGCCCTCGTAACGACGCGCCCATTCCGCCATGTAATCGATGTAGTCCGCGGTGAAATTCACTTCCACCTCGGCCAGTTGTTGGATTTTGCCGCCCTCGGCGACGATCAGCGCGCTGATTTCGCTGGCCCGTTCGCGGATCCCAGTTGAAATTTTGCGTAGCCAGTTTGCACGTTCAATGGCCGGGAGCGCTTCCCAGGCGGGCTGAGCACGATCGGCCGCGTCGATCGCCTTACGGGCGTCGTCGGCGCGACCATCGGGAATACGGGAAATGACCTCTTCGGTCGCCGGATTGATCACGTCAATCCAGGCTTCACCTTGCCAGGCAACAAACTGTCCATCGATATACATAGGATGTTGTACGGGTACTGTCATGACCTGCTCCTGTAATTGCACTGTTTTTAACAAGTAAATTTATTGTTAAAAACTACAAGCAAGAGCCGACATTCCTATTCTATCGCGCTGTTTTTGTGAGATATCTCATAAAAGAAACGGGTCAGCAGACTAAAAAAGTTACAACCCGACAACATAAAGTGCCCGTTTGCGTGAAAGGGTGCGCAAACGGGCAACTGTCACAGCAGCGAGCGACTCACCAGCGCATCGGTGAGCGTGCTGTCGTGGCGCAAAATCTGCCATGCGGACCGCACCTCGGCAGGAATCTCCACATGGACGATAAAATCGCGGCCTATCGGTCCATAGCCGTCGACGTCGTCCCGCAGGCGCGGCAACTCACCAAGCACCAGCGATAAATACCGCTCCACTGGCCACAGCCCCTCGCCTCCGTCGCAAAACACCAGGCCGTCTTCGCTATTTTGCAGACGCGGGATAACCCCCGGATGGCTCACCCACTGCGGCGAAAAAGAGTCATCGCGAGAGACACGCGCAAACGTCGCCATGGTGCGCCGCTGCATGGTGGGATCTTGCACCACCAGCACCCGGCCAGGCAGGGGCGGATGTTGCTGTAAAATGTCGCGACTATAGCGCGCGTTTTCGCCACAGTTGGTCGACTGGTCTTCGACCTGCAGACGTTCATCCGGAATGTTCCAGAACTGACGGGCGATATCCGCCAGAATCGCGGCTTCTGCACGTCCGGTGGTCGGTACAGTGTTGTAGCGCGGGTGACGCGCCGTTGCAGCATAGAGAAAGGTGGTCGAGTGGCCGATGCCTCCGCTGATCAACAGCGGAACGCCCTGCTCTGACGCCACGCGGCAAGCGGCATCAATGGTCGGGATCACCGCGTTCCCCGCCAGAATAACGCTATCAACGGATTCTCCCGGCTGATAATCATCCTGCGCGAGCCATTCACCAACCGTATTGATTGCCGCCAGCGTCGGCTCGGGCAAGCACGGGAAAAGTGTCATCGTCATCTCTACCTCCTTGCATTTCTTTCCGTCAGGGTAACGCGTGCATGATGTCAGAACAGGGGATCTCTCCGAAAGCCACCTGCGCCATCCCGCCTAAATGATGTAAACATATTTGATTTAAAGACATTATTCATATTCACTTGAATTATGATTTGCGTCAGACGTAGAATCATTAGCCCACTAATTATTAGAACTTTGTAAAGGTAATCGACGCTATGCGCCTGCCCCAACGCGATCCTTATGCTCCTCGCGAGTGGCAGCCTCACGAAAAACCCGCCCTGCTGGGTTCGCCCTCTACGCCGCTGCATAGTACACCTAAACGTTTCGCCTACGGCATCGTGGGCTTGCTGGTCTGCCTGACGGGCGCGCTGGGTAACGCCATGGTGGCCGCCAATCTGCAAAATTTACAGGGCACCTTTGCCGTCTGGTCGACGGAAATCGCCTGGCTTCCTGCCGTTTACGTCATGACCAACGTGTCAATCAACCTGCTGCTGGTCAAATTCCGCCAGCAGTACGGGCTGCGGGCGTTTACCGAAGGTTTTCTGGTGCTGTATGTGCTGGTGACGTTTTTCCACCTGTTCGTCAACGATCTCAGCTCAGCGCTGATGGTTCGCGCCGCACATGGCATGGTGGCGGCCGCGCTGAGCTCGCTGGGCATTTACTATCAGATTCAGGCGTGGCCCGCGAAGCATCGCCTTAAAGCGTTGACCATTGGCATTACGGGTTCGTCGCTGGCGATCCCGATTGCGCGCCTGTTTTCGACTGAATTGTTGCAGCTCGACGAATGGCGCGGGCTGTACTTATTTGAACTGGGTCTGGCGCTGGTGTCGCTTGCCTGCGTGATTGCGCTAAAACTGCCACCGGGCGATCGGCGTAAAGTGTTTGAGAAAAAAGATTTCATCACTTTCTTTTTGCTGGCACCGGGAATGGCGCTGCTGTGCGCCGTGCTGTCGCTCGGGCGGCTGGAATGGTGGTTTGAAGCGCCGTGGATCGGCTGGTCGCTAGCGTTGTCGCTGGTGTTAATTGTGTCGGCCATCGTCTTTGAACATAACCGCAGCAACCCCCTGCTGAATACGCGCTGGCTCTCCAGCGGCAGTATTTTGCGTCTGGGACTGATCATGCTGCTGATCCGCATCGTGCTGGCGGAGCAAAATACCGGCGTCATCGGCTGGCTGCAATATGTCGGCTTGCAGAACGAACAAATGACGCATCTGGCGTGGTCAATTTTTGCCGGTATTGCCTGCGGAATTGTCGCCAGTTGCCTGACCATCAAGCCAACCAAACTCGCCTGGCCGATCGTGACGTCGTTGGCGCTGATGATTGTCGCCTCACTGCTGGATAGCCAGTCCAACAACCTTACCCGTCCGGATCAACTGATGCTGAGCCAGTTTTTGCTCGGCTTTGGGAGTGCGTTTTTCCTTGCCCCGGCGATGCTGGCAGGCATCGGTGGCGTCATTGCCGATCCACGCAATTTGGTGAGTTTTTCGGTGCTTTTTGGCATGAGCCAGAACATTGGCGGGCTGTTGGGTTCCGCTATTCTCGGCACTTTTCAGACCTGGCGCGAAAAATACCACTCCAGCATGCTGGCCGATCAGCTCTCTACGCTGAATCCGCTGGTGAACGAGCGGCTGCAGATTTACACCCAACTGTACAAAAGCCTGATTGGCGACAGTGCGCTGCTGAACACGCAGGCCGTGACGCAGCTGCAAACCGTCACCACGCTTGAGGCAAACATTCTCGCTTACAACGATACTTACCTGCTGACGGCGGGTATCGCCACCGCCACGCTGGTGTGGATTTTGTGGCGTTTGCTGCGCCTGCGACTCACTGCGCGACTGGCGCTAAAAAAGTCGACCGGCACCCAATAAGGAAAGAACCATTATCATGTTTATCGCGTTACCACAGGAGAAGTTATGAGTCAGCAGGATGCCGCTAACGTACAGGCCAATACCCGCAATAATTTGCGCGTGGTGTCCATTTTTACCGCGGCGGCGATCGGCATCGTCGGTGTTTTGGTGATTCTGTATGCGTGGCAACTGCCGCCGTTCACCCGTCACACGCAATTTACGGATAACGCCTACGTGCGCGGTCAGACCACATTTATCAGCCCGCAGGTCAACGGCTATATCACGGAAGTTAACGTGCAGGACTTTGTGCAGGTCAAGAAAGGCGATCTGCTGCTGCAAATCGACGACCGGATCTATCGCCAGCGCGTTCATCAGGCCGAGGCGCAGTTGGCGATGAAAATTGCCGCACTCAATAATAATCTCCAGCAGCGTAAAAGCGCCGAAGCAGTGATTGTGCGCAACGATGCGGCGCTGAAAAATGCCCGCGCGCAAAACCTGAAAACGCAGGCCGATCTCAAGCGAGTGAAAGATTTAACAGCGGACGGATCGCTGTCCATTCGCGAACGTGATGCCGCTCTGGCAAGTGCCGCACAGGGCAGTGCGGATATCGATCAGGCGAAAGCCACGCTCGAGATGTCACGTCAGGATTTGCAAACCGTGATTGTGAATCGCGGTGCGCTGGAGGCCGACGTCGAAAGCGCCAAAGCGGCGCTGGAACTGGCACAAATCGATTTGCAAAATACCCGCATCACCGCCCCTCGCGACGGCCAGCTTGGGCAAATTGCGGTGCGTTTGGGCGCATATGTGACCGCAGGAACCCATCTCACTACGCTGGTGCCGCCGCAGCACTGGGTGATCGCCAATATCAAAGAGACACAGCTGGCTGACCTGCGCGTGGGACAGCCGGTGAAATTCACCGTCGATGCGTTAAACGGCAAAGCCTATCAAGGCCGTGTGGAGAGTATTTCGCCTGCCACCGGCGTGGAGTTCAGCGCCATTACACCGGACAACGCCACGGGTAACTTTGTCAAAATCGCCCAGCGCATTCCGGTGCGTATTGAAGTGCTCGGCAAACCCGAAGCGTCTGCGCTGTTGCGCCCTGGAATGTCGGTGCAGGTCAGTATCGATACGCGGGAGGAGAAGCAATGACTTTTCGCCCCGTTGCAGGTTTGATAGTGGCGGCGCTGCTGGCTGGGTGTCAGTCTGCGGATATCGCCCCCGCGAAACCGACGCTGCAGATCCCGGCGCAGTGGCGTGAAACCAGCGGCCCTGCCAGCCCGGCAGAACAGCTTTGGTGGCGCAATTTTCACGATAATCATCTGAATCGTTACGTTAGCCAGGCGTTGCAGAATAATAGCGATGTGCTGATTGCCCGCGAGCGCGTGAACGAATACCAGGCGCGAGTTTATGCCGCTGACGGGAGTCTTTTCCCGTCGCTCGACGCGGGCATCAGCGGGACGCGCGCACGTTCGCAGTCGGCCGCCACCGGATTACCGGTTTACGGCTCGCTGTATAAAGGCAGTCTGACCGCCAGTTATGACGTGGATATCTGGGGCGTGAATCGCAGCACCTCGCGGGCAGCGCAGGCGTCGCTTGATGCGCAGAAAGCGGCTGCCGCTGCCGCCGATTTAACCGTCGCCGCGTCGGTGGCCTCGGGGTACATCACGCTGTTATCACTGGATGAACAGCTGCGGGTCACGCAATCGACGCTGAAATCCCGCGAAGAAGCGTGGAAGCTGGCAAAACGCCAGTTCGAAACGGGCTACAGTTCGCGCCTGGAGTTGATGCAATCTGACTCCGAACTGCGCTCCACCCGCGCGCAGATCCCGCAGGTGCAGCATCAGATTGCGCAGCAGGAAAATGCGCTCAGCATTCTGTTAGGGAATAACCCCGGCGCTGTCGCCCGCAGTGAACGCTTTGAGACGCTCACGCCGCTGCAAATCCCGTCTCAACTGCCCTCTTCATTATTGAATCGCCGCCCGGATATCGTACAAGCCGAACGCCAGCTTATCGCGACGGATGCCTCGCTTGCCGCCTCTCGCGCCAACCTGTTGCCGTCGATCAACCTGACGGCGAGCGGATCGATACAAGATCGCACGCTGTCCGGCCTGCTGGATAATCCATTGCAGCTCTGGAGCGTCGGCGGAAGTATTCTTGCGCCGCTTCTCAACCGGCAAGCGCTGAATGCACAGGTGGATATTTCGCAGTCGCAGCGCAATCAGGCGCTTTACAGTTACGAGAAAACCGTGCGTAACGCCTTTGCGGAGGTCAACAATAGCCTCGACGCCATTACGCGCTATCAGGAACAGCTGACAGAACTGCTGGCGCAGCAGGCCGTTTCACAGGAAACCCTGCGGATCGCGCAAAACCGTTATAACAACGGCTACTCGTCTTATCTGGATGTCCTGGATGCGCAGCGTACGCTGTACACGGTTCAAACCAACGTCGTGCAGGTAAAAAATAATCTGCTGCTGGCGCAAATTGATTTGTATAAGGCGGTGGGAGGTGGGTGGTCTGAAGGTTGATGCTGTGCCCCGCGAGGCGCTCGGTTATCGAGAATATGTTTCATCGAAGTTTATTCCGTTCACTTTTCGATCTGCATTCATTTTTCACACTTTACGCGGTGAACGTGCCAGGGTGGCTCATTCGCCACCACCCTGGCAACCCGGGGCTTCCGGCAAGAAAATCGCCGCTACGCGGTGCCCTTAGCTTTTTCCTTCAGGCTTTCGGGTCGGGCGCGATCCTGCATCCATGCAGGTCACGCCCTCTCGTCGCATCCATGCGCCTCGCCCCGGCCTGACGGAAACGCTTCGGCGATTTACAGCCGGACAAAATCGTCGCTATAGCCTTTACCTTCTTATGACTTACATCATCGCTTTAAATAAAAAGCCCCTTCTCTCGCCCAGCAGACGAAAGAAAACTAGCTATTGATTTGCTCCATGGCCTGCAAAATACGCTTATCTGATATCGGATACGGCGTACCGAGCTGTTGTGCGAAGAGGCTGACGCGCAACTCTTCGATCATCCAACGGATCGCCTGCACGTCCTCATCGTCGCGGCGCGCAGGCGGCAGCTTGTTCAGCCACTGCTGCCACGCCTGCTGAACGCTTTCGACCTTCAGCATTTGTACGCGATCGCGGTGCGGATCCACGGCCAGCTTCTCGAGGCGTTTTTCAATTGCGTTCAGATAACGCAGCGTATCGCCGAGGCGTTTAAACCCGTTGCCGGTCACAAAGCCGCGATATACCAGGCCGCTCATCTGCGCTTTCACATCCGACAATCCCAGCGCCATCGTCATATCGACGCGCCCTTTCAGGCGTTTGTTGATATTGAATACCGCCGTCAGGATCTGCTCGACCTGTTTCGCAATGGTCACCACGGTGTCATTCAACTCCGCACGCACTTTTTCGTGCAGCGTCGCAAAGCCCTCTTCCGTCCAGACCGGACCGCCCGCCTCGTCGATCAGCTTATCCACACCGCACGAGATGCAGTCGTCAATCAAGTCCAGCACTTTGCCGTAAGGGTTGAAATACAGCCCGAGTTTGGCTTTGTTTGGCAGTTTTTCGTGAAGATATTTGATCGGCGAAGGAATATTCAGCAGCAGTAAACGACGCAAACCGCGCCACATCGCCTGCTGTTGTTCCAGCGGATTATCAAAGAGCTTGATCGCCACGCTGTCGCGTTCGTCCACCAGCGCAGGCCACGCTTTCACTTTATAGTTACCGCGTTTTTGCTCGTAATGATCCGGCAGATTGCCAAAGCTCCAGATATGCAGGCCGCTCTGTTCGATACCGTCGTCCGCCACCGCAGAAAGCGTCTCCTGCACTTTGCCTTTCAGCGCGTCTTTCAGCTCCGTCAGCGAACGGCCTTCGTTCAGCTTTTTGTTCTTGTCATCCACCACCCGGAAGGTGATTTTCAGATGGTCTGGGACCTGATCCCAGTGCCAGGATTCACGATCGATCGTCACCCCGGTCATGCGGCGCAACTCGCGCTCGAGCGCATCCAGCAGCGGCATTTCCAGCGGCGTGACGCGGCCTAAAAACGCCTCGGCGTAGTTTGGCGCGGGAACAAAATTACGGCGCACCGGTTTTGGCAGGGATTTGATCAGCGCAATCACCAGCTCACGACGCAGGCCGGGAATTTGCCACTCAAATCCACTCTCTTCAACCTGATTGAGCAACGGCAGCGGAATATGCACCGTTACGCCATCGGCATCTGCGCCCGGCTCAAACTGATACGTCAGACGCAGCTTGAGATTGCCCTGATGCCAGAAGTTCGGATAGTCCAGCTTGCTGACGTTTTCCGCGCCCTCTTTAATCAGCATGCTCTTTTCGAAATTGAGCAAGTCTGGCGTCTCTTTACTGGCGTTTTTCCACCAGCTGTCGAAGTGACGGCCCGACACCACATCATGGCTGATGCGCTGATCGTAGAATTCGAATAACGCTTCGTCGTCCACCAGGATGTCGCGGCGACGCGATTTATGCTCCAGCTCTTCGACTTCGGCGCGCAGCTTCAGGTTGTCGCGGAAAAACGCGTGACGCGTTTGCCAGTCGCCTTCGACCAGCGCATGGCGAATAAACAGCTCGCGGGACAGCGCGGGGTCAATCTGGCTGTAATTTACCTTACGCGCGGCAACGACCGGCAGGCCGTAAACGGTGACCTTTTCGGTCGCCATCACCGCGCCCTGCGCGCGCTCCCAGTGCGGTTCACTGTATGAGCGTTTCAGCAGGTGTTGCGCCACGGGCTCAACCCATTCTGGATCGATCCGTGCGGCAATGCGTCCCCACAGGCGGCTGGTTTCAACCAGCTCCGCGACGATGGTCCATTTCGGCGGTTTCTTGAATAAACCGGAGCCGGGGAAGATCGCGAAACGGGCGTTGCGTGCGCCGGTAAATTCCTGTTTATCGACATCTTTCATGCCGATATGCGACAACAGCCCCGTCAGCAAGGCGACGTGAATTTCACGATATTCAGCCGGTTCGCTGTTGACCGGGATCCCCAGCTCTTTGACCACCTGACGCAACTGGGTGTAGATATCCTGCCACTCGCGCACGCGCAAATAGTTCAGGTATTCGGTCCGGCACAGACGACGAAACGCATTGGACGTGAGCGCTTTTTGCTGCTCTCCAAGATAATTCCACAGATTCACAAACGCGAGGAAATCCGACTCTTTGTCGTGGAAACGACGGTGCATTTCGTCGGGCGCCTGCTTTTTATCCATCGGACGCTCGCGCGGATCCTGAATAGACAGCGCGGACGTGATAATCATCGCTTCGCGCACGCAGCCGTGTTTTTGCGCTTCCAGCACCATACGTGCCAGACGCGGATCGACCGGCAACTGGCTTAGCTGACGGCCCTGCAGCGTCAGTTTATAAGCGGTGGCCTGCTCATCAGTGGTGATGGCGCCCAACTCTTCCAGCAGGCGCACCCCGTCCTGAATATTGCGTTTATCCGGCGCCTCAACAAACGGGAACGCGGCAATATCGCCCAGCCCCAGCGCGGTCATCTGCAAAATAACCGACGCCAGGTTGGTACGCAGAATTTCCGGGTCGGTAAATTCCGGACGCGACAGGAAATCGTCCTCGGAATACAACCGAATACAGATACCTTCGGAGACGCGTCCGCAGCGGCCTTTACGCTGGTTAGCCGAGGCTTGCGAAACCGGCTCAATCGGCAGGCGCTGCACTTTGGTGCGGAAGCTGTAGCGACTGATACGCGCCGTACCCGGATCAATCACATATTTGATGCCAGGCACGGTGAGCGAGGTTTCCGCCACGTTGGTCGCGAGCACGATGCGACGACCATGATGCGACTGGAACACGCGGTTTTGCTCGCTGTTCGACAGACGTGCGTAGAGTGGCAAAATCTCGGTATGGCGCAGATCGCGCTTGCTAAGCGCATCGGCGGTATCGCGAATTTCGCGCTCACCGCTCATGAAAATGAGAATATCACCCGGGCTTTCGCGCCCCAGTTCATCCACCGCATCGAAAATAGCCTGCAGCTGATCGCGCTCGGTGTCGTCTGCGTCTTCAACAATCGGGCGATAGCGCACTTCAACCGGATAAGTCCGGCCTGAAACTTCGATAATCGGCGCGTTGTTGAAGTGGCGCGAGAAGCGTTGCGGATCGATTGTCGCCGACGTAATGATGATTTTCAGATCCGGGCGACGCGGTAACAGTTCACGCAAATAGCCCAGCAAAAAATCGATGTTCAGACTACGCTCGTGCGCTTCATCGATGATAATCGTGTCGTATTGCATCAGCAGGCGATCCTGCTGGATTTCGGCCAGCAGAATACCGTCGGTCATTAGCTTGACCAGGGTGTTATCGCTAACGTGATCGCTGAAGCGCACTTTATAACCGATGCAGCCGCCCGGCTCGGTTTGCAACTCTTCAGCGATACGATTCGCCACGGTTCGCGCGGCCAGACGACGCGGCTGGGTATGGCCAATCAAGCCCTTCACACCGCGTCCTAACTCCATGCAGATTTTCGGCAACTGCGTGGTTTTACCTGAACCGGTTTCCCCTGCCACGATCACCACCTGGTGGTCGCGAACGGCTTCGAGAATTTCCTGTTTTTTCTGACTGACGGGCAAGTTTTCCGGATAGGTGATATCCGGACGCGCCGCTTCGCGCAGCACGACTTTCCCTGCAGCCTGTTCAATCTCTTTCGCCATCTCCTGATAAATGGCCTGTTGTGCATCAGGATTTTTAACCTTCTTCACCCCATGCAGGCGACGCGCAAAGCGCTGTTTATCGCGCAACATCAGCGTTTCCAGCTGTTGCATAAGCATCGGGAAGGTGATTTTTTGTTGTTCTGTCATAGCGTTAAGGGGCAGTGCTCTGCCGGGTCAAATCTCTTTTTAATGATTGCTATAGAGTACCACATCATGGCATCTATCGCCTTATTCAAAAAAACTGAACACTGGGTTCGATATATTGCGCTATCCCTGCGACAGGATTGTGAATAAAGTGTCTGCAAGCAACGGGGCAATCCCCCCAATCAAATACAATTAAGGAATCACCCATGAGCAAAGTATTAGTTCTCAAATCCAGTATTCTGGCAGGGTACTCTCAGTCTGGTCAGCTGTCTGACTATTTCGTTGAGCAGTGGCGTCAACAGCACAGCGCTGACGAAATCACCGTCCGCGATCTGGCTGCTCAGCCAATTCCTGTCCTGGATGGTGAACTGGTGGGTGCGCTGCGTCCAAGCGATGCGCCATTGACGCCACGTCAGCAAGAAGCGCTGACGCTGTCTGACGAACTGATCGCTGAGCTGCAGGCTCACGACGTTATCGTGATCAACGCGCCGATGTACAACTTCAACATCCCAACGCAGCTGAAAAACTACTTCGACCTGGTGGCGCGTGCTGGTGTGACATTCCGCTACACCGAGAACGGTCCGGAAGGTCTGGTGAAAGGTAAACGCGCTATCGTGCTGTCCAGCCGTGGCGGTATTCACAAAGATACCCCAACTGACCTGGTTTCACCGTACCTGAGCGTGTTCCTGGGCTTCATCGGCATCACCGACGTGAACTTTGTGTTTGCTGAAGGGATTGCTTACGGTCCAGAAGTGGCGACCAAAGCGCAGACCGATGCGAAAGCCGCCATCGACAGCCTGGTGGCTGCATAAGATTTTACCCTCTCACCGCCCGGTGGGAGGGTTTTTCATTTTCCTCATACACACGCTCAACGCTTCGCGCTTCCCCAGCCTTCACTTCGATTAAATCGTATTCGACACGACCGTCCCGTCTACGCTGACAAAATCACGCTTACACATTGACCCTCGTAATAATGCTGCCAGACTCATATCAGTTTCCAATGACCCTGCGTCAACCAAACAGTGACACTGTAACGCAGCAATCTGAACATGTATCCGTTTATGACGGTCCTGACCCTTTTCAGCAGCGATAAAATGAATGGAAAAAAGACATCATCCGCGACCTGAGTTAACGACCTGGCCGACTCGCGAGGCCATGGTGGCGCGCGGGCTGGCGATGAACATGCCCTGGCTGGCCTTCGTGAACGTCAGCTTTGCGCTGGTGATTTGGCTGCGCAACACTTTGTTCGACAACATCGACGCCTTTTACCAGGTGTCGTTGCACGCCAGTTTGCTGATCAACAGCGCGATGCTCGGCATCATTGGCCTTTCGGCGATGCTGGTTTTGATGGCCTTACGCCATTATCGGGGGATCGGCGCAGCGCTGCTGATGCTGAGCGCAATCTGGTCCGTGTGCTGTTTCTGGTTCATCGTTTACTGGAAGCTGCCGCACGCCTGGCCGCTGTACGTTATTCTGATCCTCACCGCGATTACCGCCCTGTATTATCATTTGAGTGGCCTGCTCTGCTACGTGCTACCGCTGTGGCTGGCGCTTCCCGTGGCAAGCATCATGCTTAATCACGGGGTGAATATTCGCTTCGCCACCCTCTGGCTGGTGTTTACGCTGATTATTATCTTCGGGCGAATTCTTTTATTGCGTTGGTTTGACGAGGCCTGGGAGCGTAATCAGCAAAATCAGATGCTGATCGCACGCCTGGACGCGCTGGCGCATCAGGATGCGTTGACCGAAACGGCCAATCGCCGCGCGATGGAAGGCGTCCTGGAAAACGCGGTCAGCCAGCAGAAATCCTTTTCGCTGATTATGCTCGACGTCGATTATTTTAAACTCTACAACGATACCTACGGCCACCAGGCAGGAGACGAATGTCTGGCTCGCGTGGCGAAGGCGCTGAAGCAGTCGGTACGCACACCTGATGATGTGGTATCGCGCTATGGCGGTGAGGAATTTGTGGTGATCCTTTTCGATTGTTCCACAGAAATGGCGGAACAGGTGGCGGCGCGCATTCAGGATACGTTGCGCGCTTTCGCGATTGCGCATAGCGCTTCAAAAGTGAGTGATTGCGTGACGGTGAGCTTGGGTATTGCCGGAATGACGCCAGGTTTGAGCGTGAGCCAGTTAATTGCTCAGGCTGATGCCGCACTGTATCGCGCCAAAGAGGCTGGACGTGACCGCTGGGCCGTGTGATCGCGTCGTCTGATGCCCTCACCCCAACCCTCTCCCACGGGGAGAGGGAGAAAACACACAACGGCAGCACCGCTGAGCGCTGAGCAGTAATGTCCCTGACCCGCTACGCGCGAAAAATGAAAACGGATGCAGAGGTTTTAGTGAAGGGTTTGCCGGCGGTTTAAGTGAAGTATTTGCCGACGCAAGCCCTTTATCAGCGGCCATTACGATGGTCACTCTTTATCAGCGGCCATTACGATTATCACTTTTTATCAGAGGCGCGCAGGCCGTACTTTGGCGTCAAACCTTGCGAAGGTTTCAGGCACAATCAGGGCTTACTTTTTCAACCATTTCCCGTTAATGCCTTTAACGTATTCACCCGGCTGCGCCCGTGCGACCAGCTTTTGCCCCGCCATTTTTGCCACTTCATCCACCGGCAGATTATTGCTGTCAGCCAGTTTTTGGTAGCTCTCACTGCGCGCGGCGTTGATGTCGCTCACCAGCGCCAAGGTTTCTGGATCCTGACGGACCGGCGCGAGGTAACCACTCAGCGTTTCCCCAACGCGTCCCTGCGCACGCGCTTCATTTAGCGTTATCGCCTGCACCTGAGCGCTAATTGCCAGCACCAGAAGGCCGATTGCGAGTCGTTGTTTCATGGCATCCTCAGAACAGATCGCTGCGCGATTTCAGCAGCGTTTCGACGTCTTTATCCACTTTAATATGGATTTCGTGTTCGATTTTGACGTTCATGTTGATGGTGATCGGCTCTTTGGGGGCGGCCACTTCGATACGTGGCGTACAGCCTGTCAGCATCGAGACAATGACTACGCCCAGCGCGCCTGCCAGCTTTTTCATCGTTGTTCCTCACATTCCTTGCCTGTCGGACAGCGGGCTTCAGGTAACGCCGCATGTTGCTCAAGCCATGCCTGTAAATTATCGCCATAGCGCAGGCTGCGCCACAGGGTGAAAATGTTCTCTTCATGGGTGTAATTGAGGTTCACCGCATTGCTTTTACCATCGACGCGGCTGGTGCCTTTTATAGCCGCCTGCATGGTCAGGACACCTAAATTATCTACATTGATTTTCGTCCACGAGCGAGAAATTTCCATATAACGAAGCCAGTTAATCGCCACGCCCGCCACCATATTGTCTTTGACGATGGCATCTGCCGTGTCTTTATCAATGCGTAACGTCATCGGTCCGGGATTGGTTAACCAGCCGTCTTTGATTATCCATTTTTCGTTTTCCAGCCAGAACGGCAGCGCCCCGCTGACCGGGCCGGACATCGTAAATTGCTTCGGATTGACCGCGCTTATCAATTCGCTGGCAGAAATATTCTGCACCCGAAGCAGCGCCGGATCGTGTTGGGGCATCCGTAACTGTTGCATCGTGATTTTCCCACCCAGGACGTCGGTGCTGACGTTGGTGAGCAGGAGCGGATTGTCTTCACTCCACGGGTAATCGCCTTGCAAATCGGCCGTGATATTCCGCGCAGTGACCTGGTTAACGACTTCTGCGATACGCAACGTCACCGGACCGCGCGTTCCGAGCGACCATGTACCCTCGCTAAAGCGGAACGGCAGGACAAAATCCGCGCCGTTGATTTGGTTATCCGGCATCCAGACGCTGCCGCTTTTCAGCACGCCGTGCCCGCCCGCTTCAAAGCCCTGACCTGCAGCCGCCGAAAATGCCACTTGCGCATAAAGCTCACCCTCGCGCAGGTTCATTTTCCAGTCGGGCGGAACCAACGGCTGGAATACGTTGAGTGACTGTTTTGGCCACCATGCCTGACCGCGCAGGCGTTCTCCGTCCCAACGACCATTAACCTGAACCGGGCCAATCTTGCCTGCATGCAGATCGCCTTTAAACTGGAAAAACGTGGGATCACGCCCGTCGACGCTGAATTTAAGCGTCGATGGCGGGAGTACGCTCCCGCCAGAAAACGTCGTTTGCTGCGCATCCAGCGATAGCGCCCCGCTAAAGTGCGGAGTGGTTTCATCACGCTGCCAGCGTACCGGGTGCTCCAGCACTAGTCGGGGTTTGCTCACCAGCATGGTGCCGTATTCCAGCTTATCGAATCCAGTCGACAACGCGGTCAGCTCGATTGCGCTGTCGCGCCATTCTCCTTTCCCGGCCACATCCCAGCGCGCATTCATCGGCGTGAAATGTCCGTCACCCCAGTAGCGCCAACGCCACAGCCCTTTGTCCGCCAAAAAGTCGTTTGCCTGTCCGTCGAGATGCAGCACAAAATCACCCATCTCGTTTTCATGCGCCTTGAGGATCGCCTGCAAACGCCCGTCGACGCCCTTTTGTGAGAGCTTAACTCCCGCCAACGGCCAGCGTATTTCGTCGATATTCAGTGAATCAATAATTCGACCGCGCGAACGCAGCAGTGCGCCCGGTTCAAACGTCAGCTGTGGATCGGCCAAGCTGCCCGTAAATTGGGCCGGAAGAATGGCATACAGAATCAGATCGTTGTGTTTGGCTTCGCCCGTTAACTGGAGCGGCATGGCGCTATTGTCCATGCTGAGTTTGCCCGGTCCAAGGGTCAGCACCGCGTTCCCTTTACCGGCATCGCCCTGCGTCAGGATGTTCAGACGACCGCTTATCGTTGCAGATTCGAGGCCCTGCTGCCAGTTTTCCACTTTGACGCCAACGCGCCCACTCAGCGGCAAACCGGAGAGATCCCAGTGCCAGCGTCCGTCACTGACCGTTAACTGTTCTGCGGTAAGCTGCCAGGGCAAATCAAGCAACGGATCGGGGTTACCCCGCGCCATGACCACCAGCTGCCCACGGTTGTCTTCCCAGTCGAGATCGGCATCCACCAGCGACGGAATTTGTGGCACGTTAAACGTCGCCTGCGCGTGGCCTTGCACGGGAGCGCCATCCAGTATTAATGGCAGGGTAAATTCACCGGCCAGCTTGATGGGCTGTTCCGCCTGAGGAAGGTGAAGCTCGAACTCACTGATGGTCAGGCTTTGTCCACGTAACTTGCCGCGTACTTTGACCTGTTCACCCTGATAAGTGATTTCCTGCATTGATGGCGTCAATGATACGTTGAGCTTTCCCTGCCACTGTTGCCATGGCGACAACGTCAAACGATCGATGGTGAGCCAGGTGTACGGCAGCATAGATTGCCATTCGGCGAGCGTTTTGGGCGCGGCCTGGGATTGCTCGGCTTGCGGCAATTTATTGAGGCAGGCGGTATTGAGATCCAGCGCGCCGACCTCAAGTTTCCAGCGACTGGGGTGCGAAAGCGTGGCGTTCTCGACGCGGGCGATTTCGCAATCTTCGACCAGATAGCGGAGATCGGGAATCACAATGTGGTTACGGGTGAGGCGTGGGCTTTGCTCGAACGCAATACGCGTCCCGACGGGCAGCCAGATCCCGGCAAGCGTTGGTACCCACTGGGCGAGCGTCATCAGCAGCGTCAGCGGCAACAGTATGATCAGTAACAGGAGCGCGATTGCGGCTTTGTATTTACCCTTCATGGGCAGTTAATATCCTGATTTTGCAAAATAAATAAGCCTGCATTGCCCCGTATTGTGTCATGTTTAGCCAATCAAGTGTAGCCAACGCCTTTTTTAAGGATAGATGCTGTAAAATTATTCATCGAACTTATTGAAATCAATAATATTTTAGAAATTGTAAGAATATTTTAATCATGCTAACGTGAATGTAAAATCACTGGAGAAAGTCTTATGAAACTCGCGGTATATAGCACGAAACAGTACGATAAAAAGTATCTGCAACATGTTAACGAGTCTTACGGATTCGAACTTGAATTTTTCGACTTTCTGCTGAACGAAAAAACCGCCAAAACTGCGCATGGCTGCGAAGCCGTCTGTATTTTTGTGAACGATGACGGTAGCCGTCCGGTTCTGGAAGAGTTGAAAAAGCATGGCGTGAAATACATCGCTCTGCGCTGTGCCGGCTTCAATAATGTCGATCTGGACGCCGCCAAAGAGCTGGGTCTGAAAGTGGTTCGCGTTCCGGCGTATTCGCCTGAGGCGGTTGCGGAACATGCCATCGGCATGATGATGTCGCTTAACCGTCGAATTCACCGCGCTTATCAGCGTACCCGCGATGCGAACTTCTCTCTCGAAGGCCTGACCGGCTTCACTATGTACGGCAAAACCGCCGGGGTGATTGGTACGGGAAAAATCGGGATCGCCGCCCTGCGTATTCTTAAAGGTTTCGGCATGCGCCTGCTGGCGTTTGATCCGTACCCAAGCGCCGCTGCGCTAGAACTGGGTGTTGAATATGTCGATCTGCAAACGCTGTTCTCCGAGTCGGACGTCATTTCTCTGCACTGCCCGCTGACGCCGGAAAACTATCATCTGTTGAATGAAAGTGCGTTCGAACAGATGAAAGACGGTGTGATGATCATTAATACCAGCCGTGGTGCTCTGATTGATTCTCAGGCCGCCATCGAAGCGCTGAAAACGCAAAAAATCGGCGCGCTGGGGATGGACGTTTATGAGAACGAACGCGACCTGTTCTTTGAAGACAAGTCTAACGACGTGATTCAGGACGACGTGTTCCGCCGCTTATCCGCCTGCCATAACGTGTTGTTTACCGGTCATCAGGCGTTTTTAACCGCCGAAGCGCTGATCAGTATTTCGGAAACGACGCTGGGCAACTTGCAGCAGCTGGAAAAAGGCGAAACCAGCCCGAACGAGCTGGCGTAAACATCTTAAAAAGCCGGGTTAAAATCCGGCTTTTTTATGCTTTGCTATTTTAGGGAACAACCTCCCCTCGACGAACAGTAAGCATCCTGTACCTACGACGCGCACTACCCATTACTTTTGTCAGAGACAATAGTACATCGAGTAACAGGGCCATTTTCATATCCCTGAATCTCGAAGTCCGGGAAATCAGTCACCGTCACCATGCTATCGGATTGATAACTTTCAGGTGCATTACGCAGCTGGGATTCATTGTTTTTGGCCATCTCCGCAGAGTATGGACTTGTTACGCTGACGCTGTTCGGATCGATTTTATGTGTTTGGCCTGTTTCGTCTGTAATGACGTTGAGGCGGTAGTGTTGTGTGATAATAGGTAGGGTTGCGCCATTAGGTACAAACGTTGCGATAACCTGATATGTCCTGGTGCTACCCCGATTTGAAATCACCGTCATACTGTTTTTAAAATCCAGTGTAACGGGCTTCTGGTCGACGATAATATTCAGTGGGACATGACAAACAAGCTGACTACCCGCCTTTTGTTCTGCATTTAAACGCACTATTTCTTCATGTGCTGCCCCAAAGCAAATTACCGGGGTCAGCAGGAATGTTGCAAAAGCGAGGCATCTAAACATACTCATATTTTCCTTTCTTATCATACATTTCTAATATACGTGCGTTGTCTCATCTTAAAAACACCCCCTTGATAAATTAACTATGAAGATGCGCATTTACGCTATATATCATGCCAGTTCTCAAGCAAAGAGAAACGATTACTCGTTAACGAGAAGTCCCCCCTGCGGGGCCTATTGGATAAAAGTTTTTTACATGTCCGATGTAAGGAAATATGGGATCCAAAACGTGACAATATTTGAGATGGTTAGCCGTAGAATTGCGGACGCGGAGCCATTTTATGAAAGGAAATCGAATATAAAAAGCCGGGTATCGCACCCGGTTCTTTTTCCAGCATAAATAACGCTTATCCGTTCAAGCCACGATTCACCAGCATCGGTTCAAGCTTTGGATCGTGTCCACGCCAATCACGATAAAGTTCAGCTAAATCCGTGCTGTTCCCGCGCGATAAAATGGCTTCACGGAATTTCTGTCCGTTCTCGCGCGTCAATCCGCCGTGCTCTTCAAACCACTGATAGCCGTCGTCGGCCAGCATTTGCGTCCACAAATAGGCGTAATACCCCGCCGCGTATCCACCGCCGAAGATATGGGCAAAATAACTGCTGCGATAGCGCGGTGGTACGGCAGGCAGATCCAGACCCTCTTTTTTCAGCGCGGCAGATTCGAAGGTGTCGAGATCTTCTACGTTTTCCTGCACATCAATCGCGTGCCAGTTCATATCCAGTAGCGCCGCGCTAAGCAGTTCGGTCATGTCGTAACCTTTGTTGAACTGCGTGGCATTGAGCATTTTTTCGCGCAGGGCATCTGGCATCGGTTCGCCTGTCTGATAGTGCCGGGCAAAACGGGCAAAAACCTGCGGATGGCTGGCCCAATGCTCATTGATTTGCGACGGGAATTCGACGAAATCGCGCGGCGTATTGGTCCCGGATAACGTGGCAAAACGTTGATTGGCAAACAGGCCGTGCAGGGTATGGCCAAATTCATGGAACAGCGTGATGACGTCGTCCCAGGAGAGCAGCGCCGTCTGACCGTTGGCCGGTTTTTGATAATTACAGACGTTGTAAATCACCGGGCGTGCGGCAAACTCGTGCGATTGCTCAACGAAATTGCCCATCCACGCCCCGCCACCTTTGGAATCCCGCGCGAAGAAATCGCCGTAAAACAGCGCCATACCTTCGCCATTATGATCGAATATCTCCCACACGCGGACATCTGGGTGGTAGACGGGAATATCAAATCGCTCGACAAAACGGATGCCAAAAAGCTGGCTGGCCGCCCAGAACACACCATCTTCCAGCGCTCTGTTAAGTGCTAAGTACGGTTTGATTTGCGATTCATCCAGCGCGTATTTCCCCAGACGCACCCGCTCGGCGTAAAAGGCCCAGTCCCATGCCTGCACGCTGAATCCGCCCTGCTGGTCGTCGATTACCGTCTGGATATCCGCCTGTTCCCGCTCAGCACGAGCGCGTGCTGCCGGAACGATTCCGCGCATAAATGCCAGCGCTGCCTCCGGGGTTTTCGCCATCTGATCGGCGGTGCTCCAGCTGGCGTAATTGTCAAAGCCAAGCAGTTGTGCCTGCCGCGCGCGTAACGCCACCAGCCGACGAACGATGTGCTGCGTATCGTGCTCATCACCTTTTTGGGTGCGTAACCAACCGGCCATAAACAGATTTTCGCGCGTTTGTCGATCGCGCAACGCTGCCAGCGCGGGCTGTTGAGTGGTGTTCAGCAGGGGAATCAGCCAGCGATCGGCCAGCCCTTTGTCAGTGGCGGCCTGCGCAGCAGAGGCGATTTCATCGGGCGATAATCCATCGAGCTGATGAACATCATCCACCACCAGCCCCCCGGCTTTATCCGCTGCCAATAGACGTTGATTAAACTGGCTGGTCAACGACGCTGACTCGGTATTGAGCGCTTTTAGCTCCAATTTTTGCGCTTCACTGAGCGTTGCACCCGCCAGGACAAAATGCTGATACGTCTGTTCGACCAAGCGACGCGACTCGCCATCCAGCGATTCCCGCTCTTGCCAGACGGCCTCGACGCGAGAAAACAGCGCGTCATTCAGCCAAATATCATTGGATAACCCCGCCAGTTCAGTAGAGAACGCCTCATCGAGTTCCTGAAGATAATCGTTGGTATGGGATGACGTCATGGCGAAAAATACGCTGCTGACGCGGGAAAGCATGACGCCGCTTTTCTCCAGGGCCAGCACGGTATTGGTGAAATCGGGCGCAGCCGTGTCTGCAATAATGGCGGCGATTTCCGCCCGCTTCTGGCGCGTCGCCACATCAAACGCCGGGCGATAATGGCTGTCCTCAATAATATCAAAGCGAGGCGCCCGGTAAGGCAACAAGCTGACTTCAAAAAACGGATTGGCAACGGACATGTTTAACTCCTGCGCAGTATCATTTTCCCAGAGTAAGACAGGCAGCTGCGGGCTGCAATCCCTGGCACACGTCGGGTAACAAAAGTTGCCTTAACGCCGTGCTAACGGGCGTGCTATGGTAATACAACACAAAAAGCGTTGAGGAACAGTGAGATGATTATTTTAGTTACCGGGGCAACGGCGGGTTTTGGTGAAAGCATCACGCGTCGCTTCGTCGCCAACGGACACAAAGTGATTGCAACCGGCCGTCGTCAGGAGCGTTTACAGGAGCTGAAAGACGAGTTGGGCGACAGTATTTTGACGGCACAGCTCGACGTGCGTAATCGCGCCGCAATCGAAGAAATGATGGCGAATCTGCCTGCGGACTGGCGTGATATCGACGTGCTGGTCAACAACGCCGGTCTGGCGCTGGGCATGGAACCGGCGCACAAAGCCAGCGTTGAAGACTGGGAAAACATGATCGACACCAACAATAAAGGGCTGGTGTATATGACCCGTGCCGTTCTGCCAGGCATGGTCGAGCGCAACCGTGGTCACATCATCAATATCGGTTCCACCGCGGGTAGCTGGCCTTACGCGGGCGGCAACGTCTACGGCGCGACGAAAGCGTTCGTTCGCCAGTTCAGCCTGAATCTGCGTACCGATTTGCATGGCACTGCTATCCGCGTCACGGACATTGAGCCAGGCCTGGTCGGAGGCACCGAGTTCTCTAACGTGCGTTTCAAAGGTGATGATGCGAAAGCAGGAAAAACCTATGAGAACACCGAAGCGCTGAGCGCTGAAGATGTCACCGAAACGGTCTGGTGGGTGGCGACGCTGCCAAAACACGTCAATATCAACACCGTCGAAATGATGCCGGTCAGTCAGAGCTTTGCCGGTTTAAGCGTGCATCGCGGCTGATAAATTCCTGCCCGGCCTTCGGGTCGGGTATGGGATGCCCGTCAAAAGAATGGTAGTATTCACGGCTTAACTCTCTGAGAAATCACACGCTATGGCCGCTGAATCGCAACTCAATCCCACCCAACCTGTTAATCAGCAAATTTATCGCATTTTACGTCGCGATATCGTGCAGTGCCTGATCCCACCAGGAACGCCCCTTTCTGAAAAAGAGGTGTCGGTGCGTTTTGATGTGTCTCGCCAGCCGGTGCGTGAAGCGTTTATTAAACTGGCGGAAAACGGTCTGATTCAAATCCGCCCGCAGCGTGGCAGCTATGTGAATAAGATTTCGCTCTCGCAGGTGCGTAACGGTTGTTTCGTTCGACAAGCGATTGAGTGCGCGGTGGCGCGTCGTGCGGCCTCGCTGGTGGACGATCATCAGTGCTATTTGCTGGAACAAAATCTCCATCAGCAGCGCATTGCTATTGAGCGTAAACAGCTCAACGACTTCTTCCAGCTAGACGATGAATTCCATCAGAAGTTAGCGCAGATTGCCGATTGCCAGCTGGCATGGGACACCATCGAAAATATTAAAGCGACCATTGACCGGGTGCGTTACATGAGTCTGGATCACGTCTCACCGCCTGAAATGCTGTTACGTCAGCATCATGATATTTTCACTGCACTGGAAAAGCGCGATGGCGAAAGCGTTGAAAAAGCAATGACCCTGCATTTGCAGGAAATTGGAGAGTCCGTGCAGTTAATTCGCATGGAAAATAGCGACTGGTTTACCGAAGATTAATTTATACCGCATTCGCCGGAGAGTGGCGGATGCGGCATAATATTTAACGCACCACTAATACCGGAATTTTGGCGTAACGGATTACGGATTCCGCATTTGAGCCCAGCAGATGTGTCGACATTCCCGGCGTTTTTGACCCAATCACAATAACGTCGTAATCCTCTTTTGTACTCATCGCGATAATTTCATCGCGCACGTTGCCAAACCGCACTTCAGTTTTAATATTCTCAGGCGCGATAGCAAATAAACGTTTCAATGCGTTCATCTTTTTCTCCGATTCCGACACCATAAATGTCTCGAATTTTTTGATGTCAGAGTTGAATCCTCGCAATAAAGAGCGGCTGCTGTTCGGCAGGATGTTCAGCAGCGTGATGCTTGCGTTATCGGTTCTTGCCAGGAACTCGGCGTGGCGTACCGCTTTATCACTTAAGTCCATTTCAAATACATCAACAGGCATCAGTATTTTCTTGTACATAAGCCTTCTCCTTCTCATATAAATAGATTCTGTTCACTAAAAATAGAGTGCCATGCAGAAGCCAAACAAAGGTTAAACAGTCCGTCCCTGAAACTATCGCTAAAAGAAAACAAATGTCGGGTTTGTCAGTTCACGTCGTTATTCGTCAGAAGGATGTAAGATAAAAATTAACGAAAATAAATGTGATTTTGATCAAAAACAAAAAAATAAGATCTGAACAGGCGTATTTATATTCGCCGTCAGCGGTGCAGAAATGACAGCGTCGCGATGTGTTGAATTTGAGGAGTGATAATTATGATGACCTATGACCGTAACCGTAATGCTATTACGACTGGCAGTCGCGTGATGATTAATGGCACGGGCCGCACGGGGAGAATTACCGCTATCCACACGGATGGCCTTACCCCAGCGCAAGTACGCCGCGGCAAAACGGTGGAAGTAGAAGGATGTGAAGGGAAGTTTGAACCGGTCGAATTGATTCGCCTGGGGATGCACTGATCTTTGCATCGATATGCCGCCGCGAACGGCGGCATAATGGAGCCCTACATTGCTGCGGCGTACTGCGCGACAGTCGCTTGAGCGCCCTTTTCTACTAACGTCAGATACGATTTCATCACCGCGTCCACAAACGTTTCTTCCAGCGGCAACTCTTTGCCGAAAATAGCCTCAATGCCGAGCAAAGCCCGTACGCGGTTCTCCCCTTCGACACTCCCGTTTACCGCGGCCTGAATCACGGTCAGTAAAGGATCGCAGACTTCAATTGCATTTCCGCGCTCATCAATACCGCCGACATAACGCATCCAGCCCGCAATCCCCAGCGCCAACAGCGGGAAGCTACGCTGATTCACAAGATGCCAGCGCACAGAATCCAGCATACGCTGTGGGAGTTTTTGGCTGCCATCCATCGCGATTTGCCAGGTACGATGGCGCAGCGCCGGGTTGCTGTAGCGCGCAATCAGCAGATCGGCATAACGCCCTAAATCGACACCTTTCACTTTCAGCGTTGGGGCTTGCTCTTTTAGCATCAGCGCGTGTGCGGCGTGACGATAATTTTCGTCTTCCATACAGTCATTAATGTGCTGGTATCCCGCCAGATAACCGAGATACGCGAGGAAGGAGTGGCTGCCATTCAGCATGCGCAACTTCATCTCTTCGAACGGCACCACGTCGGATACCAGTTCAGCACCGGCCTTTTCCCACTGCGGACGGCCGGCAACGAAATTGTCTTCAACTACCCACTGGCGGAACGGTTCGCACGCCACACCGGCAGGGTCACGCACGCCCGTGATGCGTTCAATTTTATCGAGCGTTTCGGTCGTGACTGCGGGAACGATGCGGTCGACCATCGTCGAAGGGAAAGTGACGTTAGCTTCGATCCAGTCCGCCAGCTCGGCGTCCACCGCGCGTGCATACGCGCAGGTGACATTGCGCATCACATGGCCGTTTTCCGGCATGTTATCGCAGGACATCACGCTGAAAGCCGGTAACCCCAGCGCTTTGCGTCGCGCCAGCGCCTCAACCACCACGCCCGGCGCTGATTTTGGTTGATGCGGGTTTTGCAAATCGGCCGCGATTAACGGGTGATCGAACATCAATTGCCCGGTCGCAGGCGCATGGCAGTAGCCTTTTTCAGTAATGGTGAGGGAAACAATGGCAACCTGTGGCTCACACATCGCGTTTAACACGGTTTCAAGGCCGTCAACCTGAGCGTGAAGCGCCTTTTTCACGACACCCACCACGCGTGCGGTCCAGGCATCAGCAGACATTTCCGCCACGGTGAAAAGATTATCCTGGGCAGTGAGATCGGCAATCTGCTGCTCGCCACCAATCAGGTTAACTTCGCAGTACCCCCAGTCGCTGCCATGCTCAGCAGCCAAAATATCGGTATAAACCGCCTGGTGTGCACGATGAAATGCCCCAAAACCGAGATGGACAATCCGTGCCTTCAGAGTGTCGCGATTGTACTGTGGGAGCGTGGCGTTGGCCTTTAATAACGGGTTTTCCATGATTGTGACTCGTTTAATAAATGAAGCTGAGATTCGCTGTCGTCCTGAGAACGACAGCGCCTGCTGACTACACCAACTAGAATGGCAGTTGAGGTAAAAAATGACTGCCATTAACCATACTGATACTTCCGATTCAGTTATTGATTTATATTAACTTTTGGTCATGTGGTGTGACATGAACGCCAGGTTGTGTGACAAGTCACGCAAGTTATAAACCAGTCATTGCTAACGACGCGATGACAGTGCTCCGAACCCTACCGACTCTTTGCGAGGTAATTCAGCTGCATCCTCGGCCAAACTCAAATCACGGTCACGCACTTCTGGCATCAGAATCGCGGAAATCAGACCCACAATTGAATAGGCAATCATCATCACCACGATAGGCCACCACGAACCCGTCATGTTACAGAAAATCCCCGCCAGTACCGGGCCGAAACCAACGGCAACCAGTCCGCCCGCCTCTTTTGAAATCGCCATCCGCGTGAAGCGGTTACGTGAGCCAAACATCTCGGCCATGGTGATATTTTCAAGGGCGAACAACCCCAGCACCGCGAAGTTATGAATGACGATAATAGACATCATAATCACGCTCGGGCTGTAACTCTTATCAACGATAATCGACAACATCGGGTACGCCAGAATAATGGCCGATATGTTGAGGATAATATAAGGCAACCGGCGGCCGACCTTATCTGACAACCAGCCCAGCAGCGGGATGGAGATAAACCCAAGAATCGAGCTAATCATTAATGCATCGGTTGGGATGCTTTTATTAAACAGCAGTGTCTGGACCAAATAGCCTGCCAGGAAGGTCTGGATCAATCCGGAGTTGCCCGCCTGACCAAAACGCAAGCCGGTGGCAAGCCAGAATGATTTGCTTTTGAACATCGCCCCGAGGGAAATATCTTCCGCTGTTACAACCGGCCCTGTTTGCGCGTCATTCACTTTCTCAAACACCGGACTTTCTTTCAGATTCATTCGCAGCCAGATAGCGAAGATCATCACCACCACGCTTGCGAGGAACGGAATACGCCATCCCCACGCGATCAACTCTTCACGGTCCAACGCGAAGAACATCACCGCCCAGATTGCCGTCGCGCTCAATGTACCGCAGTTGGTCCCCATCGCGACCAGTGACGAGATAATGCCGCGTTTCCCTTTCGGGGCATATTCCGCCAGCATGGTGCCTGCGCCAGAGATTTCGGCCCCTGCGCCAAGCCCCTGAATGATGCGTAACGTCACCAGCAAGACGGGTGCAAAGATGCCAATTTGCGCGTAGGTCGGTAACACACCGATAAGCGTGGTGCAGATGCCCATCATCGTGATCGTGATAAACAGCACCCTTTTACGCCCAATGCTGTCGCCCATTTTGCCAAAAATAAACGCGCCAACGATACGCGCAATATAGCCCGCACCGTAAGTCCCCATCGCCAGAATTAACGCCATGGCGGCGGATTGTTCAGGGAAGAAAATCTCGTGGAAGACCAGTGCGGCCCCCAGTGAATAGAGCTGGAAATCCATAAACTCCAGTGCAGTACCGAGCCAACCGGAAACGGCTGCTTTCACCAGATCGGATGTCGTTCTTTGAGGTTGTGCTTGAGTCATAATGGCTATCTCTAAAAGGTAAGATGCGTACCACTTATCCGCGTTTGTTGTTATTGACCGAACGTGAGCAAGACTTTGCAGCACTGCCGCTGATCTTTCTCAAACAGTTCGATTGCGTCTGTTACGTGGTGATAGTCAAAGGTATGGGTAACCAGTTTTTCAGGATTGATCAGTCCTTTTTCCAGCCAGTCGATAACGACCGGGAATTTGTTGGCGTTGAGGCGTGTAGAAAATATCGACAGCTCTTTGCCGGTGATGCCCTGCTGCACAATTTGGCTTGGTTCGCTGGAGAAGCCCATCAGCACAATCCGCGCGGCCGGTGAAGCCAGGGTAATCGCCTCCTGTAAAATCGATGGATGACACGCGGCATCAATGATTAAGGTCGGTTTAACCCCCTTCTCGTCCAGTACCGCCTGAAGGGACTGTTCAGCATTATTGATGACCCAGTCAGCCCCGCTGCGCTGCGCCATCGCCAGACGTTCTTCAATACGATCGACGACGATCACCTGCTTCACGCGATAAACGCCTTTCAGCGCCTGTACGGTGACCAGCCCCATCGGGCCTGCGCCGTAAATCAACGCCACATCATGCTCTGTAGGCTGTGCATGCCCGGTGACATTGGCCGCGATAGTGAAAGGCTCCACCATCACCGCATGTTTATCTTCAATCGCATCGGGAATGTGCCACGCATTTTTCGATGGCACGACAGCGTATTCACTGAATCCCCCATCGCGATGCACACCCAATACCACCAGCGAAGTGCACACGTTTGGCTTGCCGACTGAACACGGATAGCAATTCCCGCAGCTAATGACCGGATCTACGGATACACGCTGACCAAGGCGCGTCTCATCAACACCCTCGCCCACCGCGTCAATCACGCCGAAAAATTCATGGCCGATTACGCGTGGATATTTTGCAAATGGATTATGGCCACGATAAATATGGCTATCAGAGCCGCAAATACCGGCGAGTTTGATTTTGACGCGCACGTCACCTGCCGCAGGAGCAGGTAACGGACGTTCTTCAATCACCAGTTCATTCGGTTTTTGAATCACTACGCTTTTCATTTTTTGCTCCTGTCTTACCAGTTCCACAAGGTGCCATCTTCGAGACGCGCGACCGGTAAATACGCGGGATCGTACGGATATTTGGCGGCCAGTTTTTCGTCGAACTCAATGCCCAAGCCCGGCTTTTCACCCGGATGCATGTAGCCGTTATCAAAGGTCCAGCTGTGCGGGAAGACTTCCAGCATTTGCTCGGAATACCCCATATATTCCTGTACACCGAAGTTTGGCACCCACAGGTCGAAATGCAGCGCGGCAGCGTGGCAAATCGGCGACAGATCTGACGGGCCGTGCGAGCCAGTACGAACCTGATACAGCGAGGCAAAATCGGCGATGCGGCGCATCCCGGTGATGCCCCCCGCGTGGGTCATCGTGGTACGGATATAGTCGATGAGCTGTTCTTCGATCAGCTGTTTGCAATCCCAGATACTGTTGAATACCTCACCCACGGCAATCGGCGTGACCGTGTGCTGGCGAATTAAACGGAAGCACTCCTGATTTTCGGCAGGGGTTGGATCTTCCATCCAGAACAGGCGGAATTCTTCGATGCTCTTACCAAAACGCGCGGCTTCGATAGGCGTCAGGCGATGATGCATATCATGCAAAAGATGCTCGTCGTAGCCAAACTTACTGCGCACGGCATCAAACAGTTTTGGCGTGAAATCGAGGTATTTTTCGGTCGACCAGAGCTGCTCTTCCGGCCAGTCGCCTTTGGTCGCAGGCTCGTATGCCAGCCCTTTTCCTTTTGACATCCCGTAGGTGGTTTTCATTCCCGGCACGCCGCACTGGACGCGGATCGCCTTGAAGCCCATCTCTTTATGACGCGCATAATCTTCCAGCACATCATCAATGGTGTGCCCGGTGGTGTGACAATACACCATCACCCCTTCGCGTGACGCGCCACCCAGCAATTGATAAAGCGGCATCCCCGCGGCTTTGGCTTTGATATCCCACAGCGCCATATCCACCGCCGAGATCGCAGACATCGTGACCGGTCCACGACGCCAGTACGCGCCTTTGTAGAAGAACTGCCAAATGTCTTCGATGCGGTGTGCATCGCGCCCAATCAGCTGCGGGCAGAGGTGATCTTTCAGGTAAGACGCCACAGAAAGTTCGCGTCCGTTGAGGGTGGCATCACCCAACCCCACGAGACCGTCATCGGTGGTGATTTTGAGGGTGACAAAATTGCGCCCTGGGCAGGTAACAAAAACTTCAGCCCCGACAATCTTCATAATCCGTTCCTTGCATCGTTTGTTGTGATGAAGGAAATTTACTCAACTGAGCTACTACCATACAAGTATTATGATCGAAAAATCATCGCTTGATCACAAAATACGGGGCTTATGTCCGACCCCATCCGGCAACGATAATCAACATGCCGCACAGCGCAACCAGCGCCCCCGCCCAGTCGTAGGCGCTTAATTTCACGCCATCAACGACGCGCAACCAAAGAAGCGCCGTGCATACATAGACCCCGCCGTAGGCCGCGTAAACGCGCCCACTCGCCGCCGGGTGCAGCGTTAACAACCAAACGAATAAGGCCAGCGCGATGCCTGCTGGCAGCAAAAGGAACACCGAAGCGCCGCGTTTTAGCCAGAGCCAGGGCAAGAAGCAGCCGATGATTTCACACAGTGCGGTCGCAAAGAAAAGCAGCGTTGTTTTGATCATAATTATTGTCGAGTGAGTCAGGGTTTAGACATGATACGCGATAATAAGATTTACTTTTCCATACCTGATGCGCGGGTATGCCGCCATTTTGGTTTGGTGTAGAATTGACGTCGGGTAAACCACTTCTTCGCGCCCAACAAAAGGAACACGCAATGACGACTTTACGCAAACGCCTCTGCCTGGCGACCCTGCTTTCCCTGACGGCACTCGCCTTCACCGCGCCGGTTTCTGCACAAACCAGCAAACTGATTATTGAATCAGGTGATAGTGCCCAAAGCCGCCAGAATGCAGCCATGGATAAAGAACAATGGAATGACACGCGTAATCTTCGCCAGAAGGTAAACAAACGCGCTGAAAAAGAGTGGGACAAAGAAGATGTCGCGTTTGATTCACGCGATAAATGCCAGCAAAGCGCGAACGTGAATGCCTACTGGGAAGCGAATACTCTGCGCTGTCTGGATCGCCGGACCGGCCGTACCGTTGCGCCATAAAAACGACAGCCAGAAAGGATAATCATGGCCAGCCCGTTAGCAGTAAAACTTAGACCGCTTGAGCGCGAGGATTTGCGCTTTGTGCATCAACTCGACAATAACGCCAGCGTGATGCGTTACTGGTTCGAAGAGCCTTACGAGGCGTTTGTCGAGCTGTCTGATCTGTACGACAAACACATTCACGACCAGAGCGAACGTCGTTTCGTGGTGGAGTGTAATGGCGATAAAGCCGGTTTGGTTGAGCTGGTTGAGATCAACCACATTCACCGCCGGGCAGAGTTTCAAATCATCATTTCGCCGGATTTCCAGGGGAAAGGCCTCGCCACCCGCGCGGCAAAACTGGCGATGGATTATGGGTTTACGGTATTAAACCTGTATAAGCTCTATCTGATTGTTGATAAAGAAAATGAAAAGGCAATACACATCTATCGCAAGCTTGGCTTTATGGTGGAAGGCGAGCTAATACACGAGTTCTTTATTAACGGTGAGTACCGCAACACCATCCGAATGTGCATTTTCCAGCATCAGTATTTAGTGGAACACAAAGCACACGGCACCACGATTTTGAAACCAACCGCGCAGTAAATGCGCGGTTTTTCATGCCCAATCAATAATAATCAATGCTGTTTTTAATCGTAAACTTGCGCTCAACCGCAGGCTTGACGCTCTCATCCTTAATACTCAGATCGCAGCTCACCGGGTTGTCATAGCCATCGTATTCACAGCGTTGTTGCACCGTGCCAAGCTGCTTCTCGTTGAGCAAACTCACCGCGGAATAATCCAGTTTTTTGCGCTTATCTTTTGATGGTGTTGCAGCCACGGAAAGCTGCTGCCCGCCAGCTTTTGTGGTTTTACCCAGCGGATAACCATCAGCATCATAGCGATAGTTCACTTCCATCTCTTTTCCGTGCGCGCTAACAATGAAACCTTTGTCGTCAGTATCCCAGGTCACGCCCGCAGAGGGTAATTCAGCCAGCTGGCACTTGCCCTGCAGCTTGATCTTTTGCTGCTGCGTCTCGGCATCGAGGTAAAAATTGGCATCAAGTACCAGCGCAACGCCCGTATTCGCGTCGAGATCGTGCAGCTCGAGTTTGTCGAAACACCCTTCAGCAGACAGGGTGCCGGTAACACGTTTGCTTACTTCACCCTTTTCGTTAAACAGCGTCTGGGTGAAATCTTTAACCGGTCCACGTAGTGGGTCAAAATCAAATTCATTCGAAAAACTGGCCATCTCTGGCGTGAACGACAGCGGCGCGGAGGCGTTATCACATCCTGCCAGTACGCTTGCCAGCGCAATCATCACTGCTAATTTCTTCACATTTTCACCAATACGTGGACGTTAATTCCAATAATATTAGCAATATACAGATGTTTACTTTCGGGGAAAACCTCAATTAAGACTATTTATACCCTGTTGAGCCAATAACGCGTTATCTGACGATAAAATTTAGGCTAAAACAGCTTCTATAATCGATAAATAGGACGGTGTATGTATCACCCGATTGAGTTTTAACCCGGCATCTGCCAGCATATCGGCATATTCTTGCTCAGTGCGCGCTCGCCCTCCGTCAAAGCTGGTCAATAATAATAAGTCGATTTGATATCGCCCCGGTTCGTTATTATTGTCTTTAATAACAGGTTCCAGAATTAATAATCGGGAGTTTGGTTTCATCGATTTCCGACATGTCTGTAATATTTTACTGGCTTGAGCATCTGGCCAGTCCATTAAAATATATTTCAATAAATAGATATCGGCTTGCGGGCAGGCTTCAAAAAAACTGCCTGCGACGGTTGTCCACCGGGTATCGTCGCCCAATAAATGCAGACGATTTCCAGCAAGCACGTTTTCCTGATCGAATAAGATGCCATTTAGAGAGGGATTCCTGCGCAACACGTTTAACAGCAAATTACCAAATCCACCGGCGATATCGACAACCGTGGCCCCTTCCGGAAAATCATAGCACTCGACAAGCACTTCATTTTCCACACTCGACATCGAAGACATTCCCGCATGAAAAACATTTTCCCTGGTTGCCGAACTATCTTGCCCCCAATAGTCATAGAAAGACATCCCGAACAAATCCTTAAACACTTGTTTTCCTGCAACAATATCGCTTATTTCCGCCGCCGGTTGCCAAAAGGTTTTATCCGTCAGCATCAGAACCGCTGCTCGTAAAGAGTGATTATGGTTGGTGCATAAAAATCGTGCTGCCGGTGTGAGTGAGAACAAACCATCCGGCGATTCATGGAATACCTTGCGAGAAGACAGTATTCTCATCACTCGCTGCAAAAATACCCCGTCAACATTCAGCTCATCCCCGAGTTGTCCGGCTGTTTTATCACCGTCAAGGAGTCGGTCAGCAACACCTAGCTCTGCCGCTGCCCGTAATGAGGCCTGCCAGACAAATCCCATACTCTGCTCTAACAAATACACGGCATCTTTACGCTCTACTTCAGATAAATTTGTTTGCGTTAACATTTCATTTCCTTATTTGATATGTTGATAAAATAACCAAAACGAAACATCCGCTTGCAAGCCTAAGCATCAAATATTAAACGCGCCAATCTACACGCGCAGTTTTAAATCACGCGATGGAAAGAAGTCTCTACGTTTTTTCTATAATGTAAGAAATAATGGCCAATCTCTTATTTATATTCTCCGTTTTAATTTTTACAAATTGCATTAATGATATTTTCTAAGATTTTTCAGAAAGTTGCCTTACAGGGCAGAGAGTGAAACCCAGCCTGCTAGAATGAAAGACACACACAGACAAAAGGAGTATTCAATGAAACGGTTAACCTGGATTACCACCCTGTTGTTGATTGGTGCTTCACCTGCGGCACTGGCCGCCCCGGATTCTTGCGAACGCGTCAAAAGCGATATTCAACAGCGCATTATCAATAACGGCGTACCTGAATCGGGTTTCACGCTAAATATTGTCCCTAACGATCAAGCCGATCAGCCGGACGCGCAAGTTGTGGGCCATTGCGCCAACGATACGTTCAAGATTCTCTACACGCGCACCAGCAGCGGTAATTCTCCCGCCAGTAGCGCAGGTGCACAAGAAAACGCGCCAACCGAGCCGCAATAATCCTCCGCATAATGCGCCCGCCATTGATGGGGATTAATGTTTAATCCCCCTGATTACGCCACACTCTCTCATCATTCTCCCTCCCTAATTTTGAAGCGTGAAAGCACTCACGCGAGCAAGGAATGTTGTGATGAAAGAGGTTTCAACCCGCGAGTCATTCGCCGTGAGCGCCCGAGTCCTCGGCGCATTATTTTACTTTTCTCCTGACAGCGAGCATGCAGCGCCACTGGTCAATGCGTTAACGACGACCGACTGGTGCCGCGACTGGCCGCTGGCGGAGGAATCGTTACTGCCCGTCGCCGATACACTGCGCGCAACCGCGGATGAAACCCTGCCCGAGGCCTGGCAACGTCTGTTCATTGGCCCCTGGGCGTTACCTGCGCCACCGTGGAGCTCCGTCTGGCTGGATCGTGAGTCCGTGCTGTTTGGGGAGTCCACACTCGCACTGCGTCAGTGGATGCGCGATAACGGCATTACCTTCGACGTGCCGCAAAACGAGCCGGAAGACCATTTCGGGACATTGCTGATGCTGGCCGCGTGGTTGCGTGAAAATGGTCGCGATAACGAATGCGATCAACTGCTGGCATGCCACCTGCTGCCATGGAGCCAGCGTTTCCTGGCGGTATTTGTGGAAAATGCACGCCATCCTTTTTACGTCGGTATCGCTGAACTCGCTCAGATGACGCTGGCTGACTGGCAATCCCGCCAGCCGATCCCGGTCGTTCAAAAAACGCTTTATCGTTAACCCTTTCTCCCGTCCGCACGGCTGAATGCTCTGCCGTGCGCGCCTTCATTTGTTACGGTGTCACTTTTCGCCTGTTACGTTTAGGAGAATTCTGGCTGCACGCCTTCAGCCCTTCTCCCGTAAGGCATAAACCCCTGTTTATGTTGCTAACGCTGCTTTACTGATTTTGCCGCTTCGCTGGAACCCTTCCCATTCGCTTGCTATAGGTCATATACCCCTGCCGATACATGGCATAACAACAGGCAATCAATGGGTTGCAATAACGCATGCGCACAGGGAGACACATCGCAATGCACTCATCTTTACTGAAACGCACGCTGCTTTTCGTCGGCGCGATAGTTGTGGTCCTCGCGCTACTGACGTGGGGAATTGGACTGGATACGATAAAAGCGCGTCAGGTAGACCTGCTTTATTTGGGTCAGCAGCATATGATTTTGGTCTTCTCTTCGATGTTTTTCGCCCTGCTGGTCGGGATCCCGAGCGGAATACTGCTTAGTCGTCCGGCGGCGCGCGGTGTTGCCGAATACGTGATGCAAATCTTTAACGTCGGTAACACGCTTCCGCCGCTGGCCGTTCTGGCGCTGGCGATGGTGGTACTCGGTATTGGCGATAAGCCCGCGATCGTCGCGCTATTCCTCGCCTCACTACTGCCGATTGTGCGTAACACCTATGCCGGTCTGTGCTCGGTGCCCGCTTCTTTGCTTGAAGCCGCGAACGGCATCGGGATGACGAAATGGCAGCGTTTATACCAGGTGGAAATCCCAAACGCTTTACCGGTGATGCTGTCCGGTATTCGTATTGCGACCGCGATTAACGTGGGTACCGCACCGCTGGCCTTCCTGATTGGCGCCAGCAGCTACGGCGAACTGATCTTCCCGGGCATCTATCTGAACGACTTCCCGACGCTGATTTTAGGCGCCGCAGCGACAGCACTTTTCGCTTTGATTCTGGACACGTTGCTCGCTGCGCTGGGCCGAGTCATGAGCCCGCACGTCGCGCGATAACAATAACAAGGAGCCTTTATGAGACTGACTTCAAGCCTCGCCGCGCTGGCCGCAGCCGCATTCTTCGCGACACAGGCGCAGGCTGCACCGCTAGTTTTGGCCACCAAAAGCTTTACCGAACAACATATTCTTTCGGCCATGACCGTGCAGTATCTGCAAAAAAAAGGTTTTGAGGTGCAGCCTAAAACCAATATCGCGACGGTGATTTCGCGTAACGCCATGATCAACAAACAGGTTGATATGACGTGGGAATACACCGGGACCTCGCTGATTATCTTTAACCACATCAATAAACGCATGTCGCCGCAGGAGTCTTACGACACCGTAAAACGTCTGGATGGCAAGCTGGGTCTGGTCTGGCTGAAACCCGCCAATATGAACAACACCTATGCGTTTGCGATGCAGCGTAAACGCGCCGAAGCAGAACACATCAATACGATGTCGGATATGGTGGCGAAAATCGAACAGGTGCGTAAAACCGATCCGGATAACAACTGGATGCTGGGTCTAGACCTTGAATTCGCCGGGCGTAGCGACGGCATGAAACCGTTGCAGGAAGCGTATCAGATGGAACTGGATCGCCCGCAAATTCGCCAGATGGACCCAGGGTTAGTCTATAACGCCGTGCGCGATGGGTTTGTGGATGCCGGGCTGGTTTACGCCACCGACGGACGCGTTAAAGGATTCGACCTCAAAGTGCTGGAAGACGACAAAGGCTTTTTCCCGAGCTACGCCGTGACGCCAGTCGTGCGTAAAGACACGCTGGATGCGAACCCAGGTCTGGAAGAGGCGTTGAACACTTTATCCAGCCAGCTAAATAACGACGTTATCACCGAGCTGAATAAGAAGGTAGATATCGACCATCAGTCACCGCAGCAGGTCGCTCGTGATTTCCTGCGTAGCAAAGGGTTATAGGAGGCGCTATGGATACGATTCACTACATGCTTGATAACTGGGGCTTTCTGCTCACGCTGACCTTTCAGCATCTGTGGCTGGTGGGATTAGCGGTGGGTCTGGCGATCATTATCGGCGTGCCGCTGGGGATCCTGATTGTGCGCCACAAATGGCTGGCGACGCCCGTGCTGGGGATTGCCACGATCGTGCTCACCATCCCGTCGATTGCGCTGTTTGGTTTGATGATTCCGCTCTTTTCGCTGATCGGTCAGGGGATTGGTGCCCTGCCCGCCATCACCGCCGTGTTCCTCTATTCACTGTTGCCGATTGTGCGCAACACCCACACCGCGTTGGATAGCCTGCCACCGGGCCTGCGTGAAGCCGGGCGCGGGATTGGCATGACGTTCTGGCAGCGTCTGCGTTGGGTAGAAATCCCAATGGCCTTACCGGTGATTTTTGGCGGGATCCGTACCGCCGTGGTGATGAATATTGGCGTGATGGCCATTGCTGCCGTGATCGGCGCAGGGGGTCTGGGTCTGCTGTTACTCAACGGCATTGGCGGCAGTGATATTCGCATGTTGATCGCCGGTGCATTCATGATTTGTCTTTTAGCTATTGTGCTCGACTGGCTGCTTCATCGCCTGCAGGCCGTGCTGACTCCGAAGGGGATTCGATAATGATAAAACTGGAAAATCTCACTAAACAATTTTCGCAGAAAAATGGCCAGACGTTTAAGGCCGTTGACAACGTGAACCTCAACGTACCTGAAGGCGAAATGTGTGTTCTGCTTGGCCCGTCTGGCTGCGGGAAAACCACGACGTTGAAGATGATTAATCGTCTGATTGCGCCGAGCAGCGGCAATATCCTGATTAATGGTGAAAATACCAACGAAATGGACACCGTGGCGCTGCGCCGTAACATCGGCTACGTGATCCAGCAGATTGGCTTGTTCCCTAACATGACCATTGAAGAGAACATTACCGTCGTCCCGCGCATGCTCGGCTGGGATAAAGCGCGCAGTAAAGCGCGTGCCGAAGAGTTGATGGATATGGTGGCGATGGACCCGCATAAATTCCTTAACCGCTATCCACGCGAAATGTCTGGCGGCCAGCAACAGCGTATCGGCGTGATCCGTGCCCTGGCGGCGGATCCTCCGGTGCTGCTGATGGATGAACCGTTTGGCGCGGTAGACCCGATCAACCGCGAAGTGATCCAGAACCAGTTCCTGGAGATGCAGCGCAAGCTGAAAAAGACGGTCATGCTCGTCAGCCACGACATTGACGAAGCACTCAAGCTAGGGGACCGTATCGCCGTGTTCCGTCAGGGGCGAATTGTGCAGTGCGCCAGCCCGGATGAGCTGCTGGCGAAACCCGCCAATGAATTTATCGGCTCGTTTGTTGGTCAGGACCGTACGCTTAAACGCCTGCTTCTGGTGTCGGCGGGTGACGTCACGGATCAGCAGCCGACCCTTACGGTGCGCGAATCGACCTCATTGCCGGAAGCCTTTGCGACTATGGATGACAACGATATCCGCGCGATTACCGTTGTGGATGACATGGGAAAACCGCTGGGCTTTGTGAAACGCCGCGAAGCGCGTCAGGCCACCGGTTTTTGTGCCGACGTGCTGCATCCGTTCAGAATGACGGGTAAAGCGGAAGATAACCTGCGCGTGGTGCTGTCGCGTCTGTACGAGAGCAACACCAGCTGGATGCCTATCGTTGACGAAGACGGCCGCTATAACGGCGAAATTTCTCAGGATTATATTGCGGAGTATTTAAGCTCCGGTCGTACGCGTCGGGCGCTGAATATTCACAGCGACAGTTAAATCCCACGTTTTACAGGCAATAAAAAACCGGGCGCTCAACTGCCCGGTTTTTTTGATTTCTGAGGACGCGCTATGCCACGACCCGGTCTACCGTTAGGGCGTCATCAAACATCGTGAGATCGATGTAATGAGCCAGATCGCGCTGTTCGGCGCGGGGCAGATAAGGCAGTTCACCCACCAGCGGCCCCGGCAGTTTCTTGCTGAGCACCTCGATGATTTCTGCATAATGTGCAAGGCCAGGATTGATACGGTTAGCCACCCAGCCGACCATCTGCAGGCCGTCGTTCGCGATGGCCTGAGCCGTCAATAACGCGTGGTTAATGCACCCTTCCTGAATCCCCACCACCATCAGCACCGGCAGTTGTTCCTGCACGACCCATTCGGATAAGGGACGCAGATCGTTCATCAGGCTACGCCAGCCGCCCGTGCCTTCCACTACCACATGATCGGCCATCGAACTCAGCTCAGCCAGACCGTTAGACAGTAAGGAATAATTAATAAGACCACTGTGCGCGACGCTACTTTCGTTTTCACTCAGCGCAATGGGATTGATCGCATGATAAGGCAGTTCAAAACTTGAGACGCTTTGCAGCACCAGCGCATCTTTATTGCGTAGGCCTTCTGGCGTCTCTTTACTGCCTTTTGCGACCGGTTTGTACCCCGCCACACTCTTACCACCCGCCGCCAGGGCTTGCAGCAACGCGCGGGAGACCACTGTTTTGCCAACAGAGGTATCGGTACCCGTTACAAAGAAACGCTTAAGCATGACTTACTCCACCGTTATGCTTTGAAAATATAAACCAGGTAAATAATTCAGTGGAGTGAGTCTAAGGTATGCGCGCAGAGTCCAGATTGAGTTAGCGCAAATTTTATGGCATCAGTGAAAAAACAGTTAACCCTGTAACAACCTGATCAATAGCGAGCCGTTATACATCGCATCTTTCACCAGCGCCGCGCCGGCCATGGTGCCTTGATTAGAAAACTGGGTGCTTTCTACCACGATATTTTTGCTGTACGCCGGAAGGGATTGCTGTCGAATACAGTCGGAAATCGCCGGGAACAGAATATCGGCGGCCTGGCTCAGGGGTGAGCCAATCAGGATTTTTTGCGGATTAAAGAGATTCACCATAATGGCCAAAATGCGCCCGACGTTGTTCCCCACGCCGGTAATAATATCTTTTGCCAGCAGATCGCCCTGCCGCGCCGCGCCGCACAGCGAATCCATGGTTAAGGGTTGTCCATGCAAAGACGAGCTCATGGACTGACTCAGGCGCAACTGCGCCAGCTCCATCACACTTTCGACGCTGGCGATAGTTTCCAGACAGCCGTGATTACCGCAATAGCAGCGCTTACCGTAAGGGTCAACCTGCGTATGGCCAATCTCCACCAGGCTGCTGCTGCCCGCATGCAGTAAACGTCCGTCGGTAATGACCCCTGCGCCCACATTGTGATCGATAACCACCTGAATCACATCACGCGCACCGCGGGACGCGCCAAACAACGCCTCCGCCATCGTCCAGGCGCTGATATCGTGCTGAATATAGACCGGCACGCCCGTATGCGCTTTGAGCACTTCGCCCAGCGGCATGTCTTTCACATCGTCATAAAACGGCATCCGATGGACAATCCCATTTTCCGTATCAATGATTCCGGGCATGGTGATCGCAATCGCCGTTAAGCGCTCCAGCCTTTGCTGATGACGGATAAAGAATTGATCGATATGAATAACGATACGCTCGAGCAGCGTTTGTTCAGACTGGAGCGGCAGCTCAAGGCGGTCTTCCACCACCATTTTGCTGCTCAAATCACGCAGCGCGAGAAACACTTCGCCACGACTGATTCTGATCGACAGGTAATGCCAGGCTTCTGTTTCCACCACCAGGCCGACCGCCGGACGGCCACGGCTGCCGGGGTCCTGAATTTCGGTTTCCTGCACCAGGTGGGCTTCCAGCATTTCTCGTACAATTTTGGTAATACTGGCAGGCGCCAGTTGAGCCAGACGAGAAAGATCGATACGCGAAACCGGACCAAGCTGATCAATCAGACGGTACACTGCGCCCGCATTGGTCTGCTTAATCTGATCAATATGTCCAGGCTGACTATCAGCAGCAACCACCTCTTACATCCTTATTTTCGCGCTTCGAAATAAACTTTGGGCTATGGTGAAGCACTTGACACGTAGTCGTCAAATATTTACTTAGCCTTGTGATTTACCGCACATTTTTCGCGGGCATTATAGCAAAAATTGCTTACAGGACCCCTTCGAGCAGCTGTTTTTTGAAACGCTGTGCCGCGTTGCTGAGCTCATGATGTTTTGGCCAAACCAGCCACATTTCCGATACGGCATCCTCTTCAGCTATCGCCACCCAGCGCATTTCACTTAGCTGCACGCGTTTAAACGAGGCGGGCAAAATCGACACTCCTAATCCGGCGGCGACCAAACCGATAATCGTCATCGCCTCACCGACTTCTTGCGTAATCACTGGCGATAACCCGTAACGACGCATCAAACCCAAAATATCATCGTACAAACCGGTCCCAACATGGGGATCGAAAAAAACAAACGGCTCCTGCGCCAGCTCGGCCAGCGTTACTGACGGCTGCGCTGCCAGCGGATGATCCCGCGGGATCATCGCCATTAACGGTTCCCGTAAAATCACCTCCCACGCCAGCGTGTCGGGCAACTGCGTGTTGCGCATCAGCCCCAAATCCAGCGAACCCTCATTCAGCGGAACAATCTGTTCACGGGTATTAATCTCGCGGGTCTGGATATGCACATCCGGATAATGGCGACGAAAGGAAGACAGCGTATGCGAAACCGCGCTGATAAACGGGGCTGACGAGGTAAATCCGAGACGCAATTCACCCGTCTCGCCCAGATGTAAACGCTCTGCGCGGGCAGCCGCGTCATTCACCAGACTCAAGACCTGCCGGCTATCTGCAAGAAACTGTTTGCCCGCAGCCGTCAGGCTGACGCTGCGGTTAGTGCGGGCCAGTAATCGCGCCCCCACCTGCTGCTCCAGGATCTGAATCTGCTGACTCAGCGGTGGCTGGGAGATATTTAGCCGCGCCGCCGCACGGCCAAAATGCAGCTCCTCGGCCACGGCAATAAAATAGCGTAAATGGCGCAGCTCAATATTCATATGTTTAACGTATCATTTAAGATTATTAATATATTAGACAGAATATTACCAATTTCCTACCCTGATCCTGTGGTCATTCCCATCCCCCGTCATCGCGGGACGTTTTCGCAAGGATTTTACGTGAGTCGTACAACAACCGTTGATATCGCCCCGGCAAGCGACATTGATGATTTACCCGCAGCACCTCAGCCAGCCCAATTTATCAAACGTGGTACAACGTCTTTCATGCGCGTCACGCTGGCGCTCTTCTCGGCAGGACTGGCGACATTTGCCCTGCTGTATTGCGTTCAACCTATTCTGCCCGTGTTATCGCATGAATTTGGCGTGTCGCCTGCCAGCAGCAGTATTTCGCTCTCGATTTCAACCGGCATGCTGGCGGTCGGTTTGCTGTTTACCGGCCCGCTTTCGGATGCTATCGGACGCAAACCGGTAATGGTCACGGCGTTACTGCTGGCCTCTGTGTGCACCCTGCTGTCGACAATGATGACCAGCTGGCACGGGATTCTGGTGATGCGCGCGCTGATTGGACTGTCATTAAGCGGCGTCGCGGCTGTTGGCATGACCTATTTGAGTGAGGAAATTCATCCCAGTTTTGTCGCCTTTTCGATGGGCTTGTACATTAGCGGGAATTCGATTGGTGGCATGAGCGGCCGCCTGCTCAGCGGTGTTTTCACCGATCTCTTTAACTGGCGCATCGCGCTGGCGGTGATTGGCTGCTTCGCCCTCGCCGCCGCACTTATGTTCTGGCGAATTTTGCCGGAATCACGTCATTTTCGTCCCACGTCGCTGCGACCCAAAACGCTGCTGATCAATTTCCGCCTGCACTGGCGCGATAAAGGTTTGCCGCGCCTGTTCCTGACCGGCTTCCTGTTAATGGGTTCGTTCGTCACGCTGTTTAACTATATTGGCTATCGCCTGATGCTCTCGCCGTGGCATTTGAGCCAGGCGTTTGTCGGCTTGCTGTCCGTGGCGTATCTCACCGGTACCTGGAGTTCGCCCAAAGCGGGTGCAATGACCGCGCGTTTCGGGCGCGGCCCGGTCATGCTGACGTCTATTGGCGTCATGCTAGTGGGATTGCTGATGACGTTGCTCTCATCTTTATGGCTGATTTTCGCCGGAATGCTGCTGTTCTCCGCCGGTTTTTTTGCGGCGCATTCGGTCGCCAGTAGCTGGATTGGCCCGCGCGCGCGTCGCGCGAAAGGCCAGGCCTCTTCGCTGTATCTCTTCAGCTATTATCTGGGTTCAAGCATCGCCGGGACGCTCGGCGGCGTCTTCTGGCACCGTTACGGCTGGAATGGCGTCGGTGGATTTATCGCGTTGATGCTCTGCGCCGCGCTGTTGGTGGGGATGAGTCTGCATAAACGTCTGCATTAACGTTGAATAACCTCGTGTTTCAGTCGGTCGGATGCTACTTTTTGTGATTGCCCGATTCAGACACGAGGACTTCATGAACAACAATAACTATCAACAACTCACCCGCACGTTCCAGCGTCTCTCCCGCTTCTCGCACCTTTCCTCCATCGCCAGCTGGGATATGTTCGCCATGATGCCGCCGGGCGGCAGCCAGGCACGCGGTGAAGCGCTGGCCGAGATGAGCGTATTGCAGCATCAGATCCTCACCGATAAGAAAGTCGGTGAATGGCTGGCGTCTGCCGAAAGCGAAGATTTAAATGATGTCGAACAAGCCAATCTGCGCGAGATGACACGTCTCTTCCAGCAAGCGTCTTTACTGCCGGAGTCGCTGGTTGAAGCCAAATCGCTGGCGGGGAGCAAATGTGAACACGCCTGGCGTACGCAGCGTCCGGCCAACGACTGGCAGGGTTTTTCCGCCAATCTCAAAGAGGTCGTCAAACTCAGCCGTGAAGAGGCGCGCCTGCGTGCCGAAGCGAAAGGCTGCACCCCTTATGATGCCCTGCTCGATATCTTTGAGCCGGATATGACCAGTGCCCGCCTTGACAGTGTATTTGGTGATTTGAAATCCTGGCTCCCGGATTTGCTCGCCCGCGTGGTGGAAAAGCAGGCGCAACAATCGTTTGTTCCGCCGCAAGGGCCTTTCCCGACCGCCGTTCAGCGTGAACTCGGTCTGGAAGCCATGCAAATGCTGGGCTTCGATTTCAATGCGGGCCGTCTTGATGTGAGTGCGCATCCGTTCTGCGGTGGCGTCCCTGAAGATGTCCGCATCACGACGCGTTACGACGAAAACGAACTGCTGAGCGCGCTGTTTGGCGTGGTGCATGAAACCGGTCATGCGCGTTATGAGCAAAATCTGCCGCGCAACTGGCTCGGACAGCCCGTCGCTTTGGCACGTTCGACGGCTATTCACGAATCACAAAGCCTGTTCTTTGAGATGCAGCTCGGGCGCAGCAACGCTTTCCTAAAACATCTGCTCCCGGCTGTTCACGCGCGTTTTGGCAGCCAGGCCGCCTTCAGTGAAGAGAACTTTATCGCCTGGAACCAGCGCGTGAAGCCGGGCTACATCCGCGTCGATGCGGACGAAGTGAGCTATCCGGCGCACGTCGTGCTGCGCTACGAAATCGAACGCTCGCTGATCAATGGCGAAATCGAAGTGGAAGACATCCCGGCGCTGTGGGATGAAAAAATGCAGTCATGGCTCGGTCTGTCGACGAAAGACAACTACCGTAACGGCTGTATGCAGGACATCCACTGGACCGACGGCGGCTTTGGCTACTTCCCGTCGTACACGCTGGGCGCGATGTATGCCGCGCAGCTCTTCAGCGCCGCTAAAAACGCGTTACCGGGGCTGGAGGCATCTATTGCAGGTGGCGATTTCTCTGCGCTGTTTGACTGGCTGCGCCAGAATATCTGGCAGCACGGCAGCCGCTTTACCACCTCGCAGCTGATTGAGCAGGCAACCGGTGAAGATCTGAATAGCCGTTATTTCCGTGAACATCTCACCTCCCGCTATCTGTAATACCCCGCGCCGGGGCTAGTCCCTGGCGTTGTACATTACGTTACACGCCGAAACCAATGACTCACGGAAGCCTCGACCCCAAATGGATATAGTTATTTCAACGGCCCCGCAGTGGGGTTAAATGAAAAACCAAATTCGAGGGTATGAGAATGAAAAAAGTATTAGCTCTGGTTGTTGCCGCTGCTATGGGTCTGTCTTCTGCTGCGTTTGCTGCTGAAACCACAACGTCTTCCGCTGCACCTGCTACCGCAACGGCGACCACCACTAAAGCCGCACCAGCGAAAACTGTGCACCACAAAAAACACAAAAAAGCGGTTGAGCAGAAAGCTCAGGCTGCTAAAAAACACCACAAAAAAGCAGTGAAAAAACAAGAAGCTGCTCCGGCAACGACCACTGCTCCTGTTGAGCAGAAAGCCCAGGCTGCGAAAAAACACCACAAAGCCGCTGCTAAACCTGCCGTAGCGCAGAAAGCGCAAGCCGCTAAAAAGCATCACAAAAAAGCAGTGAAACACGAAGCGGCTAAACCTGCTGCTCAGCCAGCTGCGTAAGCGTTCGAGCTAAATCGCGCCCCTCGGGGCGCGTTGTAGACCGGCGCTGAATCGGAATTGGATCAGCGCCGTTTTTATTTCCGGAGGCCGTATGCTGCGACGCTATCGGTTTGAGTTCATTCTTATCACGCTTATTTTATGCGCGCTCATCACCTGTCGGTTTTATCTTTCCTGATTGTAGCACGCTGATTTTACTCCCACTTTCTCGCCGTCCCGTCTATAGTATTTTAATAGGGTTCACTTTTAATAATCATAATTACCCCACCAGAGTGTGATATGCGGAAAATAGTTGTGTGCTTACTGGGAACGTTCTGCCTCTTTTCTGGTTTTAGCCATGCGGATGACGGCGACGACGACGCGGTGAACGCGAAAGAGATCAAAACGCTTTTTTTTGGTCATGATGACCGTACGCGTGTCGCCGATCCGACTGAATCACCCTGGGATGCCATTGGGCAACTGGAAACCGCGAGCGGTAACTTATGCACCGCAACCTTGATCTCCCCTCATCTGGCGCTGACCGCCGGACACTGTCTGCTTATTCCGCCGAAAGGCAAACCAGATAAAGTCGTTGCGCTGCGTTTTGTCTCCAAAAAAGGCGTCTGGCGTTATGACATTCATGGCGTGGAAGGTCGCGTCGAACCGTCGCTGGGTAAACGCTTAAAGCCCGACGGCGATGGCTGGATTGTTCCCCCGTCAGCGGCAGAGTGGGATTTTGGATTAGTTATTTTGCGCTATCCGCCGTCCGGTATCACGCCGCTGCCGTTATTTGACGGCGATAAAGCCGCGCTGACCGAGGCGCTAAAAGCCGCCGAACGCAAAGTCACCCAGTCCGGTTATCCGGTCGATCATCTGGATTCGCTCTATACGCACACCGATTGCATCGTCACTGGTTGGGCGCAAACCAGCGTGTTATCGCATCAATGCGACACGCTACCGGGCGACAGCGGTTCACCGTTGATGTTGAAAACGGATAAAGGCTGGCAATTGATTGGCGTGCAGAGTTCGGCTCCGGCGGCCAAAGATCGCTGGCGCGCGGATAACCGTGCGTTATCGGTGACCGGTTTTCGCGACAAACTGGAAACCTTGTCGCAGGAATAACTCAGCAGTATCTGACTTTACGTAATTCAATAATCGCCTCGATGGGCATTGGCCGACTGAACCAGAATCCCTGCAGTTGGTCACAGCCCGCGAGGCGCAGCAGTTTCATCTGCTTTTCGTTTTCCACCCCCTCGGCAACCACCGCCATGCCCAACGCGCTTGCGATGCGCACCGTTCCGCTGACCAGGGCGATCGCCTGCTCGTCGTTATCCACCAGCCCGGCCAGAGATTTGTCGATTTTGATGGTATCGAAATTAAAGCGGCGCAAATATCCAATGCTGGAATAGCCCGTTCCAAAATCATCCAGCGCGACGGCGGTTCCCAATGCTTTCAAATTGGCAATAGCGGCGCGGGCGCGTTCAGGATTTTCCAGAACGTAAGTTTCGGTGACCTCAAGCTGTAGCCGATTTGCCGGAAAACGGGTCATCTCAATGACTTTCGCGACCTTTTCTTCAAATTCAGGATCGCGAAATTGAGCGGGAGAAATATTGACTGACAGTTTCAGATCGCTGAACGGTTCAAGGTCATGACAGGCGCGGCGCAGCACAAACTGACCCAGGCTATAAATCAGCCCGCTGGTTTCAGCAATGCTGATAAATTCATCCGGTGTTAGCTCGCCCGCGGGACGACGCGGCCAACGCACCAGCGCTTCAACACTGGTCATTTTCTGGCTGCGCGCGTCAATAATCGGCTGATACCAGACATCGAATTCATCACGTTCCATGCCGTCGCGAATTTCATTTTCTATCGCCAGTTGCCGCTCGCGGGCGCTGTTCAGCTCGGCATCATACTGTGTGATGCGCCCTTTTCCGGTGATTTTGGAGTGGTACATCGCGATGTCTGCCCGGCGGAATAATTCCGAGCTGGTACAGTCGATCAGCGTGCCGCTGGCGAGCCCAATACTGGCGCTGATATGGATGGTGCGTTCACCAATGCGTACTGGCGCATCCAGGAACGCCAGAACATCGTTTGCAAAGGTCAAGGCCTGCGCCTGGGAGTGGTCGCCGCCAATAGTCATCGCGAATTCGTCGCCGCCCATTCGGGCCAGCATTCCTCCCTGCGGCACCCTCTCGCGCAGCGCCTTTGCCAGCAGAATAATGAGTTCATCGCCCACGTCATGACCGTAAATATCATTCACATCCTTAAAGCCGTCCAGATCGATGAAGACCACTGTTTTCACGTCGATATCGCCGCGCAAACTCACCCGTTCCAGCTCTTCGATCAATGCGCGTCGATTCGGCAGATGACTCAGCCAGTCGGTACGCGCTACGCGTCTGGCCTGGCTTTCGCCCCGGGCGAGTTTGTACAGCCCCACGCTGCTCACCAGAATAAACAGCAAAATCAGGGCCGAGGCCAGAACAACGATTTGGGTGATTTGGTTGGATGCCGCACTTGCCGCCTGCGCACCGGGCCGCTGCGGCTGCCAGTTGAGGTAACCCAGAATTTCGCCCGCCGAACTTTTTAGCGGAATGCTGGATTCGCTGGTGTGATCCCGGGTGAAATGCAGGTTTTCAATCTGGAAGGTATTGCCCAGATCGCTCAGGATCTGCGGGTTGATATGACGCGTAATCACCAGATAACGGCGGACGTCATTCTTCACCTGCAAGCGTCCCACCATGGGACGAATCAGCCCAATCCCGACAAAGGCGACACCCTGACGCGTGCGGGTGATCCCGGCATAAATCGTCGTTTCGGCCTGCAATGCCTTTGCGTTTTCACGGATCAACGCTTTCAGACCGTATCCAAAAAAGTCGAGGTTGGTTTCTTTAAACGGCTGACTCTTAAATGAGCCCCACATGACATGAAAATGCTCGTCGAGCACGAAGGTTCCGTCGTACAGGTTATTGATTTTAAAGCCTGCTCCCCAGGTATTATACAGCCAGTCGGTATTTAACACCGGCGGATACACTTCCCGCACCGCGTCATCCCAGACGGCATTATCAATCACCAGCGACCAGACGCGGTTCGCCGACGTCTGGATCGCACCCTGAACGGAGAGCGCAGAGCGGTGTTCATCTATCTCATTGGTTTTAGTGCTGATCAGGTGCAGCGAAAGGTAAAGCAGCGCGACAACGGAAACGACCAAACCGATCCCTGCCATAAAAATCATGACAAACAGGGTTTTTGCGGAAGGAATATTGCGCCAGCTTAGGGGGTTATACATTCGCGGCTCTCTTGAAAGGGCGTATTTCTAAGCGTAATACAGCGCACGAATTTCGCTGCCCGTAAATGCAGGCAGCGATCACATCAGGCCAGTTTTATCATTACCATACCTGCCAGCAGCAGAACCAGGCCAATCCAGCCTTTGCGATTGAGCCGCTGGCCGAACAGAACCCAACCCGCTGCCAGCGTGGCGGCGATACCAAAACCCCCCCACAGCGCGTAGGCGACCGACAGATCGATCCCTTTTACCGCCTGAGAAAGTGCGCTAAATGCGCCTAATACTGCCGCGATGGACAGCAAACCGAACCATTTTCGGCGAAAACCATCAGAAAATTTCAGGAACACGTTGGCGATAATTTCCAGCACGATGGCGAACGCCAGCCAGGCTGCATGAATCCATTCAAACTGTTGCATGGGCCTGCTCCTTCGGCTGTTTTGTCGGTTTGCGCGTGCCCGATTTAATCAGCACAATACCCACCACCAGCGTTGCCAGACCGGCAATTTTCATTGTTGACAGGGCTTCATCAAATAACATTACGCTAAACAGCGTAATCAACAGAATACCGATCCCCTCCCACAACGCATACGCCACGCCGAGCGCGATTTTTTTTACCGCAAACGACAGGAAAATATACGAAAGGGAAATCATCACCAGCATTAAAATAAAGCCAGTGTTGTCATCACTAATACTTGCCCACTTCATCGACAAAGTACCCGTAATTTCAGCCACGATGGCCAGGGCTAATAGTATCCAGTAAAACATGGTCTTCTCCTGCTTGAGAATATAATCCATTGCAGCTTGTCGAAAACGACAAACCCAAAAAAATGAAATACGTCAGATAGCTAAACGCGTGGCGTTAGCTCAGGCAGAAGGCAGGACTATAGCGCGTTGCGCCAGTGTTGCTCACCGGACAGCAGGCAGAGAGAGGTTGAGAAAATAGCGGTGTTATTTGAAAAGTACGTCCTGAACAGATTGTCCATAATATTACAATTATCCGCGGTATTGCTTCTCGTCATTGCGGATGAAAATTGTCCTCGGTAGTTAAACACGCCTGATTTGTACCACAAGCTAAGAATTAACTCAAAAATTTTTCATTTCTTTACCCTGCTTGTTTAACTTACATTCGCATATTAATGGCGCATCGCTATTATTATAAAAAAAAGGATTAGAGCAGGAACTCACATGGCTAAGCCCATCATTACTCTGAACGGATTAAAAATCGTCATTATGCTTGGCATGCTGGTGATCATTCTCACCGGTATCCGCTTTGCCGCCGATATCATCGTGCCTTTCATTTTGGCGCTGTTTATCGCGGTGATCCTTAACCCCTTAGTGCAGCGAATGGTCCGCTGGCGCATACCACGGGTGCTGGCGATCTCGCTGCTCATCACCATTATCATCATGGCGATGGCGCTGCTGGTGACCTACCTCGGAACATCTTTGAACGAGCTGGCGCGAACGCTGCCGCAGTACCGTTCAAAACTGGTGATTCCGTTGCAGCAATTGGAGCCCTGGCTGCAGCGTGCGGGTATTGAGGTGTCCGTTGAGGAGCTGCTGAAGTATGTCGATCCGAATGCGGCGATGACGCTGGTGACGGGTCTTCTGGCGCAGCTTTCCAGCGCCATGACCTCCATTTTCCTGCTGCTGTTGACCGTTGTTTTTATGCTGGTCGAGGTGCCGCAACTGCCGGTCAAACTGCAGCAGATGATGGTGCGGCCGGTTGAGGGCATGGGCGCGATTCAACGCGCGCTGGACAGCGTGTCGCGCTATCTGGTACTCAAAACCGCGATCAGTATTGTGACGGGGCTGGTGGCGTGGGCCATGCTAGCCGCGCTGGATGTGCGCTTTGCGTTTGTGTGGGGCTTGCTGGCCTTCGCACTCAACTATATTCCCAATATCGGCTCGGTACTGGCCGCAATCCCCCCGATTGCTCAGGTGCTGGTCTTTAGCGGTTTTTACGATGCTTTGATCGTCCTGGCGGGCTATCTGATTATTAATCTGGTCTTCGGTAATATTCTGGAGCCAAGAATGATGGGACGCGGGCTTGGACTTTCCACGCTGGTGGTCTTTTTATCACTGATTTTCTGGGGATGGTTGCTCGGCCCGGTGGGCATGCTGCTCTCTGTTCCGCTGACGATTATTGTCAAAATCGGTCTGGAACAGACCGCTGGCGGACAAACTATCGCCGTGTTGCTGAGCGATATGAGCCACCGATAAGTTTTCGCGACAGCTCTCTCTCACGAGAGGGCTGGAACGCGTTAGTCGTGCATCGCGAACATGGGCTTAGCAAGCCGCCCAGCCTGGCGATAATTCGCCAGCGCCGATCGCCACTCAGCCAGCGGAAACAACGTCACGTCGCCATAGCAACTCGCCTGCAGCTTCGGCCAGATTTCGCAAAATTCAGCCTGCCATTGATCTACGCTTAATGCATCCAGATAGTTTCGAATATGGAACCACCGCACCTGCGACTGTTGTCTGAACGGCTGACCCGAAAGCAAACCGTAGCAGACAAAAAGCCCTGTCTCAGGCATCGCATCCAGAATCCTGTCCGCTAACCTGCCACCCGTGGCGTCGTACACAATTTCAGCCCGTGCAGCAATGGCGCTAATGGCCGCCGTATCCTGCTGCGAAACAGGAATAATACCCATCGCCCGCAGCCTTTCGCCATGCGCAGGAGAACGCTGAATCCCATACACCGCGTCAGCGCCCGCGTTGATCGCCCATTGCCCGAGCAGCGCGGCGCAGTCGGATCCGGCCGCCGTCAGCAGGATCCACTTTCCCTGGGGAGAGTAAAGATTGAGCATCATTTGGGCGGCCAGCGGGTTGATGTACGCGCGAGCCGCCAGCGTTGAGTCGATGTCGTCCGGCACGGGGATCGCCAGCGCCGCAGGGCAATCCACAATGTTTTGCCAGGTACCCTGCCCGCGTAACGGCAGCACGCGCTTCCCGAGTAAATGTTGTGGCCCATCCGTTACCACGCCGACGCCTTCGTAACCTGCTACCGCAGGCAGCGGCGTCCGATGACGGTAGGCGCCCGTCATAGGAATGAGATCCGACGCATTCACCGGGGAAAAGAGCATGTGCACCCGGATCTGCCCGGCAGGCAGCGGTTCGGGTGATCTCAGTTCGATTTGCAGAACGGATTCAGGCTCACCAAAGGCGCGATACCCTAAAGCAGAATGATTCATTATCGGATGCCTGAATAGGTTTCATCAGCAAAGCTTACTGTCATGTTCCCTGAGCGGAAATGATTATTTCGCCACAGGTAAATCCGCGTATCGCGTCGTATAGGCCGGAGAGAGCATTTCCCGTTTCATCGCCCAGCTTTTTTGAATACCCTGCCCGGCAAACCATATCGTCCCACGCCCTGAGACATTCAGCTTGTCAATGGTCTGCATCAACGTCTGGCTGTCGGGTCGCGGCGGATGTTCATCAAACAAATTGAGCTGCGCGACGCCCTGGCTGAAAAAATCACTCAGCATGATGCCCGCTTTCATGTAGCGGAAACCGTTTTTCCAGATCCTGTCCAGCGCCAGGCTGGCGACGCGAATGATATCGCGGGTATCGTTTGACGGGATCGCCAGACGACCGCTGGCCTGCGGGCCATAAAACACGTCGTTTTCGGCGTGCGGACTGGTGCGCATAAATACGCTAATGACGCAGCAGTACTGTCGTTCCGCTCTAAGTTTCTCGGCGGCCCGTTCGGCGTAAGCACAAATGGCCTGCTGCATCTCCTGATATTCCGTAATGCGATGACCAAACGAGCGGCTGCAAATAATCTGCTGCTTCGTCGGCACGCACTCATCCATTTCGAGGCACGGCTCGCCCCGGAGTTCACGCACGGTACGCTCCAGCACAACGTTGAAGTGTTTGCGGATAACCCAGGTTGAGCTGTCGGCCAGTTGCAACGCCGTTTCAATGCCCATCATAGTGAGCGTTTTAGCGATCCGTCGCCCCACACCCCACACTTCTCCGACAGGCATCCGGGTCAGCAGTTTTCGCTGGCGTTCACTGTCAGACAAGTCAACCACGCCACCGAGCTGGGGCCATTTTTTCGCGGCAAAATTAGCGGCTTTCGCCAGCGTCTTGGTTGGCGCAATACCGACCCCGACTCTTAGTCCGGTGATTTTATACACCCTATCCCGCATCTGATGTCCGAACGTCTCAAGCGGCACACAGCCAGCAATACCCGTCAGATTAACAAACGCCTCATCAATGGAATAAATGTCAATCGCGGGGGCCATCTCTTCCAGCGTCGCCATCACGCGCTCACTCAGATCGGCATAAAGCGCGTAATTAGAACTAAAAACAGCCACTTGCTGACGGTGAAGATCGTCTTTGATCTTAAAGTATGGCGCACCCATTTTGATGCCCAATCTTTTGGCCCCTTCTGACCGAGAGATTATGCAGCCATCGTTATTCGAGACCACGACCACCGGCTTGCCCAGAAGATCCGGGCGGAATACCGTTTCGCAGCTGGTGTAGAAGCTGTTGACATCAACTAGCGCGAACATATTTGTGCGATTTCAACGTGTGAGTCACTACGCCGAAGATTTGCAGCTCTTCTTCGGCGTCAAAAATGATGGGAGAAAAGCGCGGATTACGCGGCACAAGCTGCAAAATGGGGCGAACGCGTAGCTCTTTCACCGTAAATTCCCCGGCGACGGCGGCTACAACAATGTCGCCGTGCTCAGGCGTTAAAGCGCGATCTACCACCAGCAAGTCACCGTCAGTGATCCCTGCCCCGATCATTGACTCCCCGCTGACCCGGATAAAATACGTGGCGCTGGGGTGCTTAATCACCAGTTTATTGAGATCGATGCGATCTTCTACGTAGTCCTGAGCCGGACTGGGAAAGCCACACGACGCGCGCTCCAGGAAGAGAGGTAACTCAATGAGAGTGTTGAGGTCGCACGAAAAAAGATGACTCATAATTGCTTACCTGCATATAGCTGTATATAAATACAGTATTATGAGTTTTAGGTAGGGATCAAGGCACTTTTGGGACGATCATCCAAACACGTTGAAGTTTGTGGGAATTTAGTTTGCAGGGTGAGCACAAACACGCGCCCGGATGGCGTATCTCTGTTGCTTAACAATGAATCCCCGCCGTTTTGGTAGGCGCGCTTTTGTAAGGTTCGCTCCTCGCTGTGAGTTCAACCGATAGATGCAACGTACAGCTCAAAGCGGCCTAACCTGGCGCAGGGTCCGCTAAGAGCGAAGAGCGAGGAGCGAGGAGCGGACATATTAATGGATATGTGCAGGCCTGCCTGAGTTAATATAGGAATTAATCGTATTATGTCTGGCTCAACACCTTGCAGGCATCACCATAATGATTTGTACCAGGATGGAACCAGTATGCTTACACTGCCCCCATGTACTTCCAGCTGCAGGTGCGATAATGGCAGCACCTGCAACCCTGCAGAATTCTGGCGCGATTCGTCTATGAGTTTTGTAGAAAGCCGTCGCGCCTGTCACAGCCGCGCATGTTATAAACTACACAGTCATCCGACTTTTTCTCTGGGCGCTGTAGACGCGGGCAGCAGTGTGTTCACAGGGGCGACGGGTGATACCTGGTCTCTGCGACCGGGGATGATGGTATTCATTCCAACCGGCGCTGTTCATTCCTGTAATCCCTTACCCGATCAGCACTGGAGCTATCAGATGCTGCATATCGATGCCGCGTGGTTAAGGGATTTAGTTGCTGAAATGCATGATTTTTCAGACAGTCTTATTAGTGAAGATATTGTTCGGGTGACAACTGATGAGGACCTGTATCGTCGCTTCTGTGAACTGAATGCCACCCTGTTTTCAACAGCCAGTGCAGAAGACAAAAGTGTGGCGTTAATTGAGTTTATCGGCGACTGCGAATATGAATCCTGTGTGGCGAAAGCTTTTCCTGTCATGTCGTCTGAAGTGAGGCGGACGTTGAAAAACGTTATTGATATGATGCAGCAGACCGAAAGGCAGCCTTGGACTTTAGCGGAGCTGGCACATCTGTCAGGCATGAGTCGTTATCAGATCATCAGAGCATTTCGCGCTGCGACCGGGATGACACCACATGCATACCAGCTTAATGCACGCATCAATCAGGCGCGGCGGTGGCTGCAGTCAGGTCATGATATGGCCGATATTGCTTACCGGCTGGGTTTCGCTGACCAAAGTCATTTCCAGCGCGTATTCAAGGCGCATACCGGCGTAACGCCAGGCTGCTACCGGAGCTGAAAATCTGCAATTTTGTTCAATACAATCCTGCCCGAGGAATGCACCCTGTTGAAAAACTTTTAATAGGGGAATACCTAGATGCAGCAATTTCTTTTTGTGGCTGCCGCGCATTTTCTGGCGTTGCTGTCACCCGGTCCGGATTTTTTTCTCGTTGCGCGCACCTCCATTAGAGCCGGCTGGCGTCACGCTGCAAATGTCTGTCTGGGAATAGCGATAGCGAACGGGGTGTTCATTCTTGCCGCCTTCAGCGGTATCACGCTGTTTAGTCCTGACAGCATCAGCTTCATCGTTATTCAGCTCACGGGCTGTGCTTATCTGCTCTATATCGGTGTGCTTTTTATTCGCTTTGCGGGAGCAAGCTCTGTTTCTGAATACAATGTAAAAAACCATGGCTCAGTCACAGAGTCTGCTGGCGTATGGAGGCACTGCCGTGAGTTCAGCATGGGATTTTTATCCGGTATTCTCAATCCAAAAAATGCGCTGTTTTATGTCAGTCTGGCCACGCTTATTGGCGGTACAACCGTGATGAGTCTGAAGGTCATCTATGGCGTATGGATGTTCAGCATTGTGCTGCTGTGGGATTTACTGGTAGCTATCTTCATTGGCAACCGCGTCATACTGAAATACTTTTCGCAGATATTGCCTTGGCTGGAGCGTGTCTCAGGCGTCATTCTGATCGGTCTGGCATTAAGTGTCATCATGGTCAACCTGATCGCACTGGCCTGACAGCCAGTGGCTGGCTTAACTTTTGCGCAAAATGGGAAAGGCCGCTTCTGGCACGGAGCGGACCAACTAACTGAGCTGAAGGTCCGCGGTGAGCGATCAGCGGAAGTTGGCAAAACAATACTGCCATCACGGTATACTGATCGGCAGGGAGCAGGTCCATCGCCAAACTAATATTTATCGTTTAGCTGCCTTTGATATATCAGCAAGTCCAGTTCGGGTGCCTCCCCAGATACTCGGGTCAACATTGCATGGACCTGCCCTCTGTGATGGGTTTGATGATTAAACCAGTGACCCAGAGCAGACCAGATTACCTGCTGCTTAAGTTCTGGTGTTGAAGCCCGCCGGTAGGAGACTATGCCAGCTAAATCGGTTGCTGATAATCCCATGATAAAATCTACGATCTTTTTATCTTCTTCTCTTCGCGCCATTTCCAGACCGAGAAAATCACTGTCGAACAGTATCTGGTCCAGCCGATACCCTGTTTCAGGTAATGCGTTTAAACGATGTCTCCAAATCCTGTCCGTCACTAGCAGGTGATTCAACGTCGCCTCGATAGACCCAAAAAAAGCGCCGCAGTTTTTACGGTAAGCATCTTCTCCAATCTTTCCAACGCTGGAATATAACCGTTCATTCGCCCAGGCGTTGTAGCCGGCTAGAATGTTGAAATGCATGTTGAGTGAACTCATAATTTCATCCATTTAAATGAACAACCGTTTTAATTATAGTTACTCATTTGGCAGCGCAATAAAGATACTTTGACCCGTTCCCTTTTAGTCAACGCTGTGCGGACTCAGTAATGTCTGCTCCTGGCACGAGGACGACCGAAGGGTGGGTGTGCAGGTCTATTCTGAGCGAAAAGCGGAAGATCTGAATGCATACTCACATCAAGACACCTTGAGTCGTAGGACGCAGATCACTTCAGCTGGCCACAAGGTTATTCAGCGATTTAATATCTCACGCATCTTACAAAAATATCCTTAATTCAATTGGTTATTGATTAAGTTAGGCTATTTTTGCTTTCCCCGATTTTTTTGTTGTATCTCCTATCTTCGATTTGTACATTCATGCAGACAAACAAAGGAGAATTGCCATGAATTATATTGAACACCTTGAGTTGATCCATAAAAGTGGAGACGTGTTGTACCCTGTAATGATAACCAGAAAATCATCGGGAAAAACTGCCTTTCACCTTGTTCCTTTCGGCCAAGATAAGACTAATGACCTTATAGAAGTGGAAGATCCTTCAGAAGCAATTCGTCTGGTGGTTGATAAACATCACTCCATTCGCTGCAGCACACTTACATCCACTATTACTGATAAAAAGGGTCAGCGAATTAAGCGAGCAGGTATATACAGCATTAAGGGGACCAACATAAGAGAATACAACCTCAAATAATGGCACGGAGCGGACCAACTAACTGAGCTGAAGGTCCGCGGTGAGCGATCAGCGGAAGTTCGCATTGGTCATAACCGCAGGGAGGTAGGACTAACATTGGCGTGTAATCATCAACCGGGAGCAGGTCAGGATGCCGCTTTCGGACAGGAGGACGATATCCACCAGTCTGGTGGATAGTGGGCATAATAGAAGAATGATATCTGTCGAACATTCTGGCGATATCATGCAGGGAATCAGCTTGCTTATATCTGTCCCAGATATCGATTTTTGTTCCGGCTTGTAGTTAATACGCGTTCTACGTTTCATGTCAACGTCCCCCCCTTCGATTAAGGATAGCGTTGCATCGACCCATTGAACTCACAGAGTAAAGCGAACATCGGCCGCATAGCTGAGGCTATACGGCCTTGCGATATCCAGACAAAGACCTAGGACGGCTGCGGGTTGATATTAATTATCGCGTTATAAAGATTATCCGAAGCACCGCTTAGCGCATCCAGACCAAGCGTCACCGGTAAGTTTCGTGATGTGCTTGTTATTGAGAAACTCTTAGGGCTTGAATTCCATGGCGCGTTATTTCTATATGATTTGGGGTCCTGAAGCCCATTACTTGCTGCTTGTTGATTGTTGCTCCAGCGTGGACAGTCAAACGCCCACATGAAGCCCTCTTCAGCGTCCGGTAATTTGGTTTTAATCGCCATTGAACACCCTTCCATAAAGGTATTGTCATTCTCCCAAATCACTACCGCATAGGAACACACTGCGTCCAATGCTTCAACCGGGTCAAATCCCGGAGGGACAATGACATCGCCTGGCGAAACCAGTTTAGGAATAGTGAAGTTAAGATCATCAGCATCGTGGCCTGCAATTTTTGCGTTAGACATATACTGACCGGCGACATTCCAGTCAGATTCACTATCCCAGTTAAAAATTTGCAATCTGATCGTGTACTTACGATTCAGCCAGTTCCAGAGGTACACCAACCCGATAAAAACAACAGCAAAAACCAGACAGGATGCCACCGTTGCAATTGCTGCCGTCGAAATCGCGAAGCTGAAACTCTCCAGGCCAACTTCAACTGCGGCCTGGACAAGTAGTAATGAAAAACGAGCGACCAGGAACCCTAAACCCTCGGCAATAATCCCGGACACGGCCTTTGCCACAATAAAGGCAATAACCGACTCAACAAGCAATGTTGTTGTCGTTAAGTTATACGACTGGATCCCTACAATTTTTCCGCTTGCGGTATAAGTACCAATTTGAACAGTGGCCTGATAGGTCGTTTCACCCGTTAAGTGATCTGTTCCAACAGGCGTAATACTATCGGTATAACTCCACATCGAACCTTTACTGGACCAGCTCATGTAAAACTCTTTTCCATCCTTCCTTACCTTGGTCCATGCGGCATTTCCTTTATTAATGACATTGTTATAAACGGTCGCCAAATCATTTTGCGCATCCTGCTCCATTTTTTTTATCAGATTGTAGTTGCGACTTTGGTAGGCCTGCTTGACGGACTTTGAGGCCAGTAATACGGGTGAGGATTTAGCCTTTACATCAACATTCGTCTGTTGATTAGCCGCAAAACGTGCTTTAAACTTTTCAGCATGAAGTACTTTATATTTTTCAATTTCCTGGGTTGCTGGCCCAACAATCTCAATGTCTTTAAAAAAACTCGGTAACGATTCATCAGGAATAGTTTCGTGGTTCATGTTAGCACCTTTGAAATAGTGGTTAATATGTTCCTGTAGGAGGATAGAGACGTTGCGTGTAGATTAACAATGCACAAATAAATTGTCTACTCTATGTCTTTACAATGAAATTATTAGCCCCTTATTAATAAACAAAGAACATCAAAGAACATCTTAGTTTAAAAAGAAAAACGCTACTGCCATTTTGAGTAAAAATAAAAACACCGGGGCGAAATGCTTTAAAAGTATATAGCACTTATGGTCTAACCTTCTTATATACACATGAACACAGACCTTGTTTCATTATTATGAAATTCAAGGCATTAGAAAGTAATAAAATGCATTAAGGGAAATTAACCGCTACACGCATCTGATAAAAAATCATTTCCCCTTTTTAAAGGACTCATTTCAGAACAAATAACTTCGTTTGCTTTGTATCACTCGAAGATATAATATATATAATATACAGGCTCATTCATGTTAATATTTATAAATTAATTTAATTCAATCCCCATATCGGCCAATATTCAATAGCATACATCCATATTATGGATTTCGACGCCTAAGCCGTCGATGACGCTCAAAAATAGCGGCTCATATTAGTCGTCTTTCAGGGGAAATTGCAGTTAATAAGACTGCACATCCTCTCTATGTTATTGATACCTCGACTATCTGAATCAACAAAGTTGTGTTAATAATCCTGGCCCGAGCCATTCTGGAGGATCCTGAGACACTACCGTGCTCTCTGTCGCGACAGGCCGCCCCTCAGGTTTAGTGAAAGCGAATTCTCTTCATGGCTGTTGTCCCTTTCTTTGGCCGCTACAGTCTTGAGTTTACCCTCTGCGTCTCAAGCCATGAATACCTCATCCTCACCACACGTCAAAAGGCGTTACCCACATAATCAAATGCACCCTACAGGGACACGCCGTTAAGTTGATTTTGACAACTGACGGCAGGATATTTGAAGTTACTTCAGCTGCTTCAATGGATAAGGATTTGAAGTACTGGAACCGTCGCTGTAGACTTCAGTGATAATTAGTTTCTTACCCTCGATAGCATATTTGACCGTACTGTCTGCAGGATCATCCCGCCAGCGATCGGTGCTGTCAGGGTTATCAGATGCCCACATAACTTGATCGCCTATAAGTTTGCACTTGATTGCCCAACGGGTGCTGTCGTTCTGTCGGATATAATGAATGTAGGCAGTACCTGATTCAATTTTATCCAGTTGCATAATCTTATGGTCACGGCCAAACATTGCAGCTGAAGCAGCCTTGCAAATCTGACCCACCGTGATTTCAGAAGCCTGAACGGGCGTAGTAAAAACCAGGGGAACAAGAAGTAAGAGTTTCTTCATATGGAACAATCCATTTATTGTATTTTCAAGAAGCACGCTGATCTATATTTCGGCAATGTGAAGTGTTTATTGACAAATATTTAGCGTTGCGATGACGGAGATTATTAATTTTGCCCTGGCATCGTCTGGCTGTCAGCTTTTCTGCTGCTGTGCATCGTACACGTGATAACCGAACAATAGAATGGATATAATGACCTGCTCCACGTGATCCACACAAACTGTTATTAGCAACTTCCGCTTTTGGCACTTTAACGACTTTCATATAACTCACACCACCTATCTAAAAAATGCAAAAAGCCCCACTTATGCGGGGCTTTTTTTAGTCACATCCACTGGTTCTGCTGTTGTCCTGACGCTGTCGGGTGCGGTGGCGCGGGCACGACCTCACCCGGTGAAACGATAAAACGCGAAAGGGTTTCGGTTGTGACAAAGGTGCAACTGCAGTTGATATTAGTGCACTGGTGGTGAACGGTGAAAGCGGTGGACAGAGTGTCCACATAACGTCCATACCCTAGGTGCTTTTTATGGCTTTTGACTGCTTGTAGTAAAGCGTGAAGCTTTGTCTGGCGCGGCTCTCCAGTTTCGCCAGACATAATAAAGGCCCCATAAGGGGCCTCGTATTTTTTTAAAATATACGCGTTACGCAGTTTTAGAAGCGATATTGCAGACCGGCTGTAACAGTGTAGTTACTGTTGGAAATACCGGCAGCATCTCCGCCAATCGATGCTGATTCGCCCGTGTTGGTATCAATAATTTGAGTACCGCCTTTGCCTTCTTCATAACGGTTATAGGTAAATTCAGCAAAAACTTTTGCGTGCGGCGTGACGTAATATCCGGCATCAACTGAGGTGCCGTAATAGCGTGAATTTGACGTTTTCTCGCGGAAAGTCAGATCGCGCATATAGTGCTCGTCGTTATCATGGGCACGTACCCAATCACTGAATTTAAACAGAGCATTAAATTCAAAGTCATTAATACGATACTGGCCGACCAGGCCAATATATGGCATAGAGAAACGCTGGCTATATCCGATACCACGTTCGCCTGCCGGGAATTCGCCGGTATTGGCACCATTATCGTAATTGTAAGTACCGCCTTTAGCCGTCCAGCTGAAACGTGTTTCCTGATAACCTGCCGTTAAACCTGCTTTATAATTCTCGTCCTGGAAAACCCAGCCTTTGACATTAAGATCGTATTCGTTGGCATAATTAACATGCGTATCCGGATGAGATGAGTGGTCTGTCCAAGAGGATTGCGTGTCGTCCTGCCAGTCATAATCGTCCATATGACCAGAGCCCGATGCCAGAGATGTCCAGCCGCGAGCATTCAGTGTCAGAAAAGAGAATGCATCCCAGGATATGTCGCCTTTCAGAATAGCGACATTTTTGAGTTTCCAGTCCAGTTGGCTGACTTTACGCCCTGTAACTTCGTCGTAAACCATCTCATGGGATTTCCCGCTCAGCATCCCACCCGAGGCTGAAACCGTTAAACTCTCTGGGGAAAAATTCGGCGTAAATTGCGCCGATCCTGCATAAACCGTTCCTGAAAACGCTGCCATCATCATCACTGCAACACTACTTTTTTTCATTTTTATATCCCTAAATCAAAATTTATCAATGAGTTGCGAGCAAATTTTAAAAGTCACACAAATAACTATCAACTGCCAATATTGGTAATTTTTTGAAAACTTACGTAAGGATCAAACTGCTGGCTGGGTTCATTTTTATACGGACGAAGTGCGGCACAGGGGTTGCTTGAGGGCAGGAACTGATATTGGCGCTCTACTCTGGCAAAGGTGGTGAGCAATACTTTTTATGAAAAAACGATTTGTGGAAGTCCTGAAAAGAAAAATAGTGCATGCTTTGCGCGATACGCTTCAAAGACAGGGCCCCTCATCCACATGGAATTATTACGTGATTGACTTCATCAGTTTTAACGACCGCTATAAACAGCTCAGTTCTTTATTACCCCCCGCTAAAGAGGTAGCTGAATATCAGATAGCCGGATTAAACATTCGCCTCTACGAACCGACAGGCTCAGTGGAAGAGGTTCTTCTCGTTTATCACGGTGGTGGAGTCAATTCTGATGCGGGTTACGATATCCTTGCCCGCCAAATGGGCCATCGCGGATCGGTTTGTACCTGCCTTATTGATATCCGTGGGCACGGGCGTTCATCAGGTTATAAGGGGCAAGTTTCTCATCCTCAGCAGATCTGGCTGGATGTCGACACGGTTATTGAACATATCCACGCAAAATTCCCCGCGGCCAGAATTCATCTGTTTGGTCATTCAAGCGGAGGAGGAATGCTGATTAATTATTTCACGCGTTATACCCCAACTCAAAAAAGTGACAGCTTGATTTTACTTGCGCCTGAGTTTGGGCCTTTTTCGCCGACAGAAATGCGCAGAAGCGTATCCGTTCCATTTGCGTCGGTGGAACAGTGGCCATTTATATTGAATGCGCTCAGTGCGGGATTATTGTGCGGTAATCGCTTTGCCGTTACGCTTAATTTCCCCGATGAGGTGCTGTTAATAAAACCTGAATTTGTTAAGCGATACAGCGTAAACATGGCGAATGCTCTGACGCCGCGTCAACCTACGAGACAAGTTGCAGCATTGCCCCTTCCGGTAACAGTTCTTCTTGCAGAAAACGATGAATTATTTGATGCCAGGATCATGGCAGAATTTATTGAAGGCTGTGGCAACCCGAATATACATAGTCTGATTATTGAGCGCAGTCATCACCTGGACTGCATTTTTAATGTCAGTGAAGAAATACACCACCATTTGAAGCGGGTTGTTAAACCCGCCTGTGTGCATACCGATTCTGGGCATTAATTTCAGGGTTATGGCAACGCCAGTTGATCTTGTATCTCATCAAACAGGGCAATTAAATGATCGGCGACCACCCTTACTCGCCGAGAGTTGGCTAAGTCGGAATGCATCACCAGCCATAGGGTTTGATCGACGCCGATCTGCGGATTCACACATTGCAGGCCGTTTTTCCGTGCCATAAAGTGCGGCAATACGCCAAGGCCTATTCCCGCTGACACAGCCGCTAACTGGGCCACCAGAGTGTTCGCTTCCATTCGGCACGCCCTGCCCCGAAGCATCCGCGTGACCCAGCGCGCAGCGGGCAGATGCTGATGAGATTCTGGCCACCCGACATACTGAGCGTGACTGAACGCTACGTCAGCGGGCCCTTCAGCGCACGTTTTTATATAGGCGGCAGCGCCGTATAAGCCGAACCCCACATTTCCGAGACGTTTCAGCGTCAAGTTTCCGCTATCAGGTTTGATCATCCGTATCGCTAAATCTGCGTCCCGTCGATGTAGATTGACGGATTGCACGCCGCTGAGCACTTCTACCCGCAGGTCGGGATGCTTATCCATCAACGCGTTGAGCGAAGGCAAAATATAATGCGCGGCCAGATTGTCCGACGTCGCCAGCCGGACTTGCCCGGCAACGTGACCCTGTAGTCTCGCCATCTCACCAAATGCCAGTCCTGCATATTCAAGTGCCTCAGCGTGTTCCAGCAGAGCCTCGCCATCATCTGTTAACCGATAGCCGCTCTGATGTCGGCTGAAAAGGGGAACAGACAGCGACTTTTCAAGCCGGTCCAGCCTTCTTGACAGGGTGGCAATGCCCATATTCATGGCTTCTGCCGCGCCGCTCAGCGTACCCGCGCGGGCGATAGCCAAAAAAATCCGCGTATCGTCCCAGTTAAAATCTGTTTTCATCTTTTTCCGTTTATGGAAAACGGCTCTCCATTTTCAGGGCTGTTTTGTCACTTATCTCACGATGATACTGCACGTCATGCAACGAGATGACAACGAGGAACGAACCAGAAACCCGACGGCATCGGGTAAATCAATCCTTTTCATTCAATTTTTTCAAGGATATACATCAAATGAACGACAGTGTCTTACAGGTAAACACGGTACCCATGCGTGCCTGGCTCGCAGTAACAGCGCTTGGGATCAGCGCATTTACGATTGTGACCAGCGAACTCGCCCCTGTTGGCATGCTCAGCGCGTTGGCGAAAGACTTACATCAGACGGAAGCGGGAGCGGGTCTTGCCGTTACCGCCTACGGCTGGGTGGCCGCGCTTGCCGCTTTGCTGGCCGGCGCGATCCCCACCCGGTTTTCCCGCAAGGCACTGCTGATTGGGCTCATGTTGATTTTGGCACTCTCTTGCCTGGCGGCGACGCAGTCACACACCATGCAGATCTTCATGACGGCAAGAATGTCGGGTGCCGTGGCACACGGCGCTTTCTGGGCATTAATTGGTACCGTGGCCATACAGCTGGTTCCGGTCGATAGGTTGGGGTTGGCTACTGCAGTCATTTTTTCCGGCGTTTCAGCGGCCAGCGTGCTGGGTGTACCGCTATCGAGTTTGATTGCCGACATGGCCGGATGGCGACAGGCATTTACCGCGATAACCGTTCTGTCATTGGCAACCGCCGTGGCGTTACTCTGGACGCTGCCCACGCTGTCGGCACCGCAGCGGCTAGAGCTGAGGGTTTACGTCGGGATATTTAAAAATCCGCGCCTGCTTTCACTCTTCGGTGCCACGGCCTGCATTATTTCCGCCCACTTCGCCGCATTCACGTATATCGAGCCGCTGCTGACTCAAACCCATGGGGTACCCGCGGCAACCATTTCAGCTCTGCTGCTTATTTCAGGACTCGCCGGTCTACTGGGAAATATCATTGCCGGTAAGCTTATTGATCGACATATCAAAATACTGGTGATGACGTCACTGCTGCTCAGCGCAGCCGCGCTGGGAATGCTGGGTGTGAAGAGCGGGTCATCGCTTCCGATTTGGTCCACCGGTGCGCTGCTTGCCATCTGGGGAGCAGGAATGGCCATCGTATTCGTTGGCTTACAAACCTGGTTGCTGCGTAGTGCGGGAAATGCGGCGCAGCCCGCTTCAGCCGTCTACGTCGCCATTTTCAATACCGCGATCGGAACGGGCGCGCTTGTCGGCGGCATGGTATCGACAAAAGTCGGTCTTCAGACAATGGCGTTACTGGCGGCGGTCGTCATGGTCTGCAGTTTGGCGCTGATTTGGATGCTGAAAAGTCCGGCGAGACTGAGGTAATGCAGAAGCGGCGCAGCCCATTTTAAATATCGGATAGTGCTGTGTCCGCTCCTCGCTCATGAGGGACAACCCTACTCAACTCGCTCACCTTGCAGGATCTTTGAGTAGGAACCTGGCTCGGGACAGCAAGCGGAGCGACGGTATTGCAGCAGAGGATCGGTAGCCCTGTTCAGGGTGAGTAACTAAAGGGATAATGGACGTTGTTGCCACCTTGATAGAGCCTGGCAATCTGCACAGTAAAGACGATTTTTTCCAATCCCCTGTTGTTGCCAACACCTATCAGCCCTGCATTCTATGACATTAAAATCCCAGCAGAAATGACGCTTACACCCCTGATTATATTTTTGAAACAAAACAATAACACAATGTTATTATTCATAATGTAGGCTAATGTCAGTTTTCATCTAACTGAGCCGATTCATTATGCACTTTTTTACCCTCTTCCTCTCTTCACTGCTTATGTGCAGTACAGTTTTTGCCGGTTCAGTGACTTCCGTGTCGCTCGGGGAACTGTCATCCGTACTGAATGAACGCATGCTGTTAATGCCAGATGTGGCTGGCTATAAAGCGCTGCATCATCTGCCCGTTGAAGACCTGCCTCGAGAGAAAATCGTCATAGACGCTATGACAAAAAATGCACACGACGCCGGACTGGCTTCCGACACCGTTGTCCCTTTTGTCAACGCGCTGATGAATGCCGGGAAGGCAATTCAGTACCGCTGTCTAGCCGACTGGCTGGCCACGCCGCAGGCCAGTGCTCCCGTTACCGACCTTGCAAATACCCGACAAAAGATACAGCAGACTGACACACGGATAATGATGGCCATCAGCCAGCGTCTGATGGTCGGCTCCTTTTCCGAAGCCGAGATGGCGTGGCTGGAATCTCAGATGACGGCCCCTGGGCTTAGTGCTGCGGATAAAAAAAATCTCCTTGTAGCCCTGTCACACATTCAGCGAGCACATTAACGGTAAATGGCGGTCAGGTGGCCGCCACACTAGCCGAGTGCTTCACCAATTAACTAAGAGCCTAAGCAGATACTGATGACAGCTGTGATTGTTCTCCTTTAGGGAATTGCTTTAGCCAACGTTTCATCGCTAGCGATATACGCGCTGGCTGGAGTTCATTTTTATATTCAGCGCAGAAGGCCACTGTGTCCGCGCGGGGAGTTAATCTGACGGACGGATATGACGGTCCAGAAAGTTGCGAACGTCAAGACCAATCTCTTTTGCGTGCGTTTCGAGTGCGAAGTGGCCAGTATCGTAGAAGTTAATGACGGCATCAGGAATATCGCGTTTCCAGGCTTCAGCACCCGCTGCCATGAAGAAAGGATCGTGTTTTCCCCAGACGGCTAACAGCGGGGGCTGATTATCACGAAAATAGTGCTGGAATTGGGGGTACATCATGACATTTGAGGCGTAGTCCAATAACAGGTCGAGCTGGATTTCTGCATTGCCAGGGCGCAAAACCTGCATCCCTTCTAGCGAATAGCCATCAGGTGAAACAAGGCTCTGATCGCTAACCCCTTCCAGATACTGCCATTTTATGGAAGCCGGCGTTGGAAATTCACTTAAGGCACTCCGGTTCTCTGGCGTGGGATCGCGCCAGTATGTCTGAATAGGCGCCCAGGCTTCTCCCAGTCCCTCTTCATAGGCATTGCCATTCTGGGAAATGATGGCGGTCACACGCTGCGGATGTGCTAACGCCATTCGCCACCCGACAGGCGCGCCGTAGTCATGAACCATCAGCGCATAGGTATCGAGATTAAGTTCTTCAGTGAACTGATTAATTGTCTCGGCAAGCTGGTCAAAAGTATAAGCATATTCACCCCTCTCTGGTGCTTCGGTATAACCAAAGCCCGGCAAATCTGGCGCAATCAAATGATAACGATCGGCCAACTGGGCAATCAGGTCGCGAAACATAAATGAGGAACCCGCAAAGCCATGAAGCATCAGAAGCGTAGGGGATTTAGGGTCACCTGCTTCTCGGTAGAAAACCTTAACATCGCCTGCCTGTTTGTATCGGTAATGAGTTCTTATCGCGTGTAAGGCGGATGCGTTATCTGCAGCAGGAAGCCCGATTGTGGAAGATGCCATGACAAACCCCTTGTAACCTTTAAAGTGTGAATTTGAAGGTTACATGTAAATTTGGTAACCTGTCAAAATGATTTTATAAGTTACGGACGAATATGGATTTCAAACAGCTCTCTTCCCCGCCTCTCTTTCTGGCCGATAACCTCGCTCTGGATTTCATCAACAGCGAATATGGGACAGGTGACGATCGACATGATTGCTTTGAGGACGATCTCAGCGTCATTGACTGGCTGATAACGGCTGGCCTGGTATCCAAGGGGACGGAGGCACCGGCTGGATTATTAACAGAAGCTCGCCAGCTGCGTGACGCCTCAAGGGCTATCGTGCATGCCGCGATGAACTCTGTTGCGGTTGATTTGGATACCGTTAACCGGATTCTTGAGAAAGGGCATCCTCTGACGAGACTGCAATGGGATGAAGATACGCAGCGCTATCGCGTCGATTCTCATGCTGTCAGCCATAGCCCCGAAAGCTTTCTCTGGCCCATTGCTGATGCACTGGTGAAACTGGTCACAGGCGATAAATTTGAATTCGTGCGCCAGTGTGAAGCACATAACTGTATTTTACTTTTCCACGACTTGAGTAAATCGCATCGCCGCCGTTGGTGCAGTATGGCGACGTGTGGCAATCGCATGAAAGTGGCGGCCTTCAGAAACAGGAAGAATGCATAGCGATTATGACTTCGACGGAAAGGAGCGGGTTTAATACGTGGGTCTGCGGCGAGACACATCGCCATCGTCAGATGGTGCAACGCGGCCGGTCACCATCCGTACCAGCGTCAGTAACGGTCCCACCAGAAAGCCGACGCCAAAAAGGATTGCGCGTGCGCTGTTCATCCCTCTTCACATTCAGCGCGCGCCGGAAACTCTTTTTTACGTCACAGGTTAAGCCTGCACTGCTTCAAAAAAATTAGCGTATTTGTTATTATGTTGCTCACTGTTTATTCACCTCTGCGGTGCCAAAAAGAACAAAATTCACCGCAACCCAGGACACTATAATGTTAGATTACCGCTTCCCGACAGCTTTGCAGATGGTTCTCAGCGTAGCGATGGCGGAGCAATCGGGTGAACGTTCAACGAGTACGATTCTGGCCTACGGGCTGGAAGCCAATCCGAGCTTTATCCGCAAATTAATGGTTCCGCTCACGCGTGACGGCATTATCGTCTCAACGCTTGGCCGCAACGGTTCCATTCATCTTGGCCGCCCGGCTGATAAAATCACCCTGCGCGATATCTATATTTCCGTTACGGAAGATAAAAAGCTGTGGGCGTCACGTCCAGACGTGCCGGCTCGCTGCGTGGTCAGCGCCAACGCGTGCTGGTACTTCAAATCTATCGCCGATGAAGCGGAGCAAGCTTCGTTAGAGGTTTTAGCTCGTCATACCGTGGCAAGCGCGCTGGAAGAAGTTAAAAAAGCCGACACCAGCGGCTGCGATCCGGTACCTGAAATTTGTACCCAGGTTAAAAAAGCGCACTAATCATTTCTTAATTGCGAAAAAAAACCGCCTTCACAGTAAAGGCGGTTTTTTGTTATCTGCAATACCCTACGCAGGCAAAACGTCCCTTTCAGCCTTGCCCCGCGTCACGAATTTACGCAGCGTCACGTAGAACACTGGCGTCAGGAACAGACCAAACAGCGTAACGCCTAGCATACCGGAAAACACAGTGATACCGGTGACGCCGCGTACTTCGGCACCCGCGCCGTGGCCGAGGATCAGCGGGATTGTCCCGGCAATAAAGGCGATGGAGGTCATCACAATCGGGCGTAAACGCAGGCGGCACGCTTCGAGTGCGGCTTCCATGATCCCTTTCCCCTGGATTTCCAGCTCGCGGGCAAACTCGACGATAAGAATCGCGTTTTTACAGGCCAGCCCCATCAGAACGACCAGACCCACCTGCACGAACACGTTGTTATCACCGCCGGTCAGCCAGACGCCAAACAGCGCGGATAACATCGTCATTGGGACGATAAGTATTACCGCCAGCGGCAGCGTCCAGCTTTCATACAGCGCAGCCAGCACCAGGAATGCCAGCAGTACAGCGACCGGGAAGACAATCAGTGCCGTATTCCCCTGCGTGGCCTGCTGGAAGCTCAGATCCGTCCATTCAATATTCATCCCATTTGGCAGGATCTGCTTAGACATACCTTCCAGCTGCGTCATCGCCTGCGTGGACGAGAGCACGCGCGGATCGGCATCACCAATCAGATCCGCCGCCGGATAACCATTGTAGCGAATCACCGGATCTGGCCCGTAAGTGGTGCTGATATTCACCATGCTGCCGATCGGGACCATCTCGCCCTGATTATTACGGGTACGCAAGTTAGCAATATCTTCGACGCTGTCACGGTACGGCCCGTCGGCCTGCGCCATCACGCGCCAGGTACGCCCGAACTGGTTAAAGTCATTGACGTAAGACGATCCCAGATAGGTTTGCAGCGTACCGAAAAGGTCGGTCAGCGACACGCCCTGCGCTTTCGCCTTATCGCGATCGACCTGCACGTCCAACTGCGGCACGTTAGCCTGGTAGGTCGAGATCGGGAAATGCATCCCAGGGGTCTGCATAATCGAACCGGACATCGTATTCACCGCGTTTTGCAGCGCACCGTAGCCCAGACCGGCGCGATCCTGGATGTACAGCGAATAGCCAGAACCCTGACCCAGCCCTAAAATCGGCGGCGGTAAAATGGAGAACCCAAAGCCTTGCTGGATTTGTGCGATTTTCGCGTTGATCTCCGCGTTAATTTCCGCAGCAGTGTGTTTACGCTGGTCAAACGGCTTCAGACCAAAAAAGACCGTCCCGGTATTCGGTGTGTTGGTGAACTGCAGCGCATTCAGCCCCGGAAACGCGACCGCATAATCCACGCCCTCGGTATTCATACCGATTTCGCTCATTTTGCGGATCACCGCATCGGTGCGTGCCAGCGAGGAGCCTTCCGGCATTTTCACGCCACCAATTAAATACAGCTTATCCTGCGTCGGAATAAATCCGCCGGGTACGGCTTTAAACATGACGCCAGCGGCACAGAGCAGCAGCAGATAAACCGCAAATACCGCGCCACGGCGTCCGAGCGTTTTACCCACCAGCCCCTGATAACCGTTCGAGCTGCGGTGGAAAAAGCGGTTAAATGGCCGGAAAATCCAGCCGAACAGACGGTCAATCAGCCTGGTGGGATAATCTTTCGGTGCACCGTGCGGCTTCAACAACAGGGCAGCCAGAGCCGGAGAGAGCGTCAGCGAGTTAATGGCAGAAATCACCGTTGAAATGGCGATTGTCACCGCAAACTGTTTATAGAACTGGCCGGTCACCCCGGAGAGGAATGCCATGGGGACGAACACAGCACACAGCACCAGCGCGATAGCGATAATCGGACCGGACACTTCGCGCATCGCCTGATGCGCCGCCGCAAGCGGAGCAAGCCCCTCTTCGATATTTCGCTCTACGTTTTCCACCACCACGATGGCGTCATCCACCACGATGCCGATAGCCAATACCAGCCCGAATAAGCTCAGGGTATTCAGCGAAAAACCGAGCAGGTAGAGAATGCCAAACGTGCCCACGATCGATACCGGCACCGCGATCAGCGGAATAATTGACGCGCGCCAGGTTTGCAGGAATAGAATCACGACCAGTACAACCAGCGCTACCGCTTCCAGCAGCGTTTGTACAACCGCACGAATGGAATCGCGAACAAAAACCGTAGGATCGTAAGGGGCCGCCCATTTCATATCTTCCGGGAAGCGCGTGGACAGTTCGTCCATCTTGGCGCGCACCGCGTTAGACAAATCGATAGCGTTCGCCCCCGGCGACTGGAAGATACCAATCCCGACCGCGTCTTTGTTGTTCAGCTGAGAGCGCAGCGCATAGCTGCCAGACCCCATTTCTATCCGCGCCACGTCGCGCAAGCGCACCAGCGAACCGTCTTGCGCCGTTTTCAGAATAATGTTGCCAAACTCTTCTTCCGTGTGCAGACGCCCCTGGGCGTTAATGGAGATCAGGAAGTCGCTCTCTTTCGGCAGCGGCTCGGCGCCTAGCTGCCCGGCGGAAACCTGAACGTTTTGCTCCTGCATCGCAGTGACCACGTCCGACGCGGTTAATCCGCGTGCCGCCACCTTATTGGGGTCGAGCCAGATGCGCATAGCATATTCGCCCGAGCCAAAAATCTGAATTTGGCCAACGCCGGGCAAGCGCGCCAGCTCATCCTTCACTTTCAAGGTGGCGTAGTTACGCATATACAGTGAATCGTATTTACCGCCGGGCGAGAACAGATGCACCACCAGCGTGAGCGTCGGCGACTGTTTCTGGGTGGTAATCCCTAAACGCCGCACATCTTCCGGCAGACGCGCTTCGGCCTGTGATACGCGGTTTTGCACCTGTACCTGCGCCTGATCCGGATCGGTACCCGGGCGGAAAGTGACGGTGGTCACCAGCACGCCATCGGAGCCTGCGACGGATTTCATATACATCATGTTTTCAACGCCGTTGATCGCCTCTTCCAGCGGCGTTGCGACGGTTTCTGCAATCACTTTCGGGTTGGCACCCGGGTACTCCGCGCGCACCTGCACGCTTGGCGGTACAACGTCAGGATATTCGCTCACCGGCAACAGCGGGATGGCGATTAATCCGGTGATAAAAATCAGAATCGACAGCACCGCGGCGAAAATGGGCCTGTCGATAAAAAAGCGGGAAAAGTCCATGTGTTGGATTCTCAGGTAAGGGATCAGTTGAGCGCAGTGCTGGCGGTCATGGCAACGGTTTTCGCGTTAACCGGCATACCCGGCATAAACACTTTTTGTAAACCGTCGACGATCACTTTATCGCCAGGGTTCAGCCCTCGCTGCACGATGCGTAAACCGGCTGCCAGACGCCCCGGCGTAATATCGCGACGCTGTGCTTTACCCTCTTTATCAACGATATAAACATATTTGCGATCCTGATCGGTCAGCACCGCTTTATCGTCGATAAGCGTGGCGTTGAATTCCGCGCTGCCCGGCAGGCGCACGCGGGCAAAGAGTCCCGGCGTGAACTGACGCTGCGCGTTATCCAGCAGGGCGCGCATGCGGATTGTGCCGGTACTTGGCGTGAGCTGATTATCAAGGAAATCCACTTTGCCCTGATGGGGATAGCCATCCTCGCCGGTCAGGCCAATCTCAACCGGTAGCGCCATGTGATTGCTGGACGCTCCCTGCCCGCTGCGGGCGAGATTTTGATAGTGGAGATAGGTCGACTCATCCACGTCAAAGTAGACGTAAACCGTCTTCTGCGAAACCAGGGTGGTGAGCACGCTAGCGCTGTCGCCCGTCGTGACCAGATTCCCGCTGGTGATCAATGCGCGGCTGGCGCGACCGTCGATAGGCGCGATCACTTTCGTGAAGTCCAGGTTGAGCTGAGCTGCGTCAACTGCCGCCTGCGCTGCGCGAATGTCCGCCTGCGCCTGCGTTGCGGCCGAACGGCGCTGCTCCCACTCTTCCCGTGAGACCAGATGGGTATTGATCAGCTTATCGGTACGGTTAGCCTCACTTTGCGCCAGGCTGGCCTGCGTTTTGGCTCGTGCTAGCGATGCCTGAGCCTGCTCCAGCGCGGCGCGATAGGTTCGGTCATCAATCGTGAACAGCACCTCGCCCTTTTTCACTTCCTGGCCGTCGGTGTAATTCACTTTATCAATGTAGCCGGACACGCGCGGACGTAGCTGAACGCTTTCCACCGCTTCAATCCGCCCGTTAAAGCTATCCCACTGGCTAATAGATTTCACAACCACGTCAGCGGCACTGACGGCGGGCGCAGGTGGCGCGGCGTTTTGCGCGACGCTGTTATCGCATCCGACGAGCAGCACGGAGAGCAATATCGCGCCCAGTGCATTCAGATGAAAGTTACCCCAGGTTTTTTGCAGGCTCATTATTTTTATTCCGGTAATTGTAGCCGCCGGGCAAGACGCAGCGGGAGACGCCGCGCTACTTCCTTTGTCCGGGCTGGCTTAAGGCCATTTGTGTCGTTCATCGCCACAAAACTGTAACAGTTGCGAATACACTATTCGCGGCGATTGTAGGAAGGCGCTTAATTAAGTGCAAGAATAATTGTTGCACTTTATGTGCTATTTGCGTCGATGCTAAATGACCCGTTTCAGTCAAGGACTTAAATGCAACAATAAAACTTGCAATTAATACAAAAACGCGTCACCTTTTAATGCAACAAATAAAGATACTTTTAGACAGGCTGCGTGGGGGTAACCAGATGAACACTGGCGCATTTATGCATGATTTACTCGACTGGATCGATAACAACCTGGATAGCCGTCTGGACATTGAGTCCGTCGCCAGGCGATCCGGTTATTCAAAGTGGCACCTCCAGCGGCTGTTCAAAGAACATACGGGTTATCCCCTCGCCGGGTATATCCGCGCGCAAAAGCTGCAAAAATCGGTTGAACGCTTAACCCACAGCGATGAACCGATTCTGAACGTGGCGATCGCGCTGGGCTTTGACTCCCAGCAGTCCTTCAATCGCAGCTTTAAGCGTCTGTACGGTCAGGCACCTGGCGCATGGAGGCGTAGCATAGGTGACCCACAAACGCAGCAGCTAAGCCTGCAATCAAGGTAGTGCGTCTTGCGGGATGGCTCCCTCAGAAATCATTAGCCGCAATGGGCGGAAATGCCCTTTCGTATGCTGGCAATAAAGTTGTCACGGATGACATCCTCCTTGCTTGGGTCCCAGGCGATGCCCACCTTCCAGCTTATTGACTCCCCCGTTAACGGAATCATCACCAGTTCCGGCGGCGCGATATGCGTCACGCTGGTGGGCAGAATGGCAACACCGATACCCGCAATCACCATCGCGACAATAGTTTGTATATCGTCAGTCAGTTGAGTCGATGAGATGATTAGACCGTTGTCGTGCAGAAAACGGTCAATCTGTGCATTTAAACCCCGTCCTCGCTCAGCATGAAGCCGCAGCAGAGGGCGTTTCGTTAGCCACTCAGCGGCAGGCATTGTCGGCGACGCTGCGGGTGCAACCAGAACCAGCCGATCGGTAAATAACGGCAGGTATTCAAGCACCACGGGGGGAGGAACCCTGACAAAACCGACCTGCAGCTCATCATTTTGCAATAGCTCGTACTGCTGAAAGGAAGGCAGATCCGTCAAGGACATTTCGACTCCCGGGTAGTCTCGACGAAAGTCTGCGATACAGCGAGGGGCCAGATAAAAACTTGAGAGACCGAACCCAACGGCGATATGGCCCTCAACCCCTTTTGATACCCGCTCAGCATACTGCATAAATACCTGGGTTTGCCTGACCACTTTTTCAGCCTCAGGCAGCAAACGCCTGCCGCCGGCCGTCAGTATTGCGCCATGACGACCTCGTGAAAAAAGAGACATATTCACCTGGGATTCGAGGAGATTAATCTGTTTGGTCAATGCCGGTTGCGAGATAAACAGCGCTCGCGACGCATCGGCGTAATTTCCTTTTTCAGCCAGCATCAAAAAGGCTTTGAGCAACCGAGTGTTCATTTTTTCATTCCAGATGGTTATCTAAATCAGAAATGATTTGATTATACAGTTATTGATAATCGTTATGTAATTCAGCTTCGATAACCACTGGAGAATCATCATGAACGAACCAGAATTCCTAAAGGCGGCAACCGTACAGTTTCAGCACCAGGCCAATAACAAAAAATACAACCTACTGATAATCGAGAAATTTATTGAACAGGCGGCGCTTGAGCAGGTGAACATTCTCGTTTTCCCTGAAATGTGTATCACCGGCTATTGGCATGTCCCCAAGCTCACCGCAGCGGAGGTGTCTGCTCTGGCAGAGCCGATTGCTGAGAGCCCTTCCCTGACGTTAATTCGCTCTCTGGCGATAAAACATCAAATGCTGATTGGCGTGGGTCTTATTGAAAGAGCCGACGATGGCCGCCTCTACAATGCGTATGTTGCCTGTATGCCTGATGGCACAATGCATACGCATCGAAAACTCCATGCTTTTGAACATCCGGCTATCAGCAGCGGGGACCGCTTTACCGTTTTCGATACGCCCTGGGGAGTGAAGGTCGGTATCCTGATTTGCTGGGACAATAATCTGGTCGAAAATGTGCGCGCGACGGCGCTGCTGGGTGCAGATATTCTTCTCGCACCGCATCAAACAGGCGGCACCGATTCCCGTAGTCCTCATGCGATGAAGCCTATTCCGCTGGCGCTCTGGGAAGAGCGAGAAACGCGCAAGGAAGAAATTACGGCCGCATTCAAAGGGGCAAGCGGTCGCGAATGGCTGATGAGATGGCTGCCAGCCCGTGCGCATGACAACGGATTATTTCTTCTCTTCAGCAACGGTGTCGGTGCAGATGATGACGAAGTGCGCACAGGCAATCCGATGATCCTCGATCCTTACGGACGCATCATTAATGAAACCTGGGCGGCTGACGACGTTATGGTGAGCGCCGAACTGGATTTAAGCCTGCTTGCAATGAGCACCGGACGGCGCTGGATCCACGGTCGCCGTCCTGATTTATACCAGATACTGACGCAGCCGCAGGGCTATGAACGTGATGCAATCAGTGCACGATTTTCGAATGTGCCCCCTGCTCCCTAGAAATGTGAGCACTTTTTAGCTGCAACAAAGAACCGGAACTGCTACACTGTATATAATTACAGTGCGAGGTATACATAATGGCTGTTGAAACAAAATTTGTTGTCGTAAGAAAAGGTGAAGAGAAAATGACATTTGCCAGTAAGAAAGAGGCTGACGCTTACGACAAGCTGCTCGATATGGCAGATGCGTTCACCGACTGGCTGTTGCAAAGCGGAATGCAGATGGATGAAACGCAGGCTGAAAATCTTGGCCTGTATCTCGCCGAGCAAAAAGAGACCGTGCAGCATATTCTGCGTACCAGCAAGCTTCCCGATCTCAATGCTCCAATGGCTACCGATAAAACTGAATCCGATGCGGCTGATGCTAAAAAAATCAGGGCTGTGAAAGCGGCTTAATTGTCAGAAAAATCATCACTGATCCTGGCGCCGTAAGCAGACATCTGCTTGCGGCTTTTTTCGCTGTCTGTTGGGATCCGCAACTGATTGATGCCATTGTTTCGTACTCAGAATATGCAAAAAGGAGATAGTGTGCGGGAAGGAATGAAGGAAAAAATCATCAGAGTATGTGATGCAAAAATTGCCTCTAAGGGCGGCAATGTTGGGCTCTCATTTTATGCTTTTTTTGCTAATAAAAATGACGATCCTGAACTGCTTATGGAAGTTGCGCACTGGTGGATTATGGAAATGAAACTGGACCATTTTGAAAAGGCGGAAAAGATCAGAAACCTCGTCTCAGCCATGTAACACTATAAAGCGAGATGGCCGGTATCCTGTTCAATAAGGGTGACGTCAAATTCAAAGTGGGCAAGACGCCATGCGATGGATACGCCAGTCATCAGCCCCCACGATAACGATCCTTCATTTTCGGGCCACTGTACCCTTCTCCTGTGTGCGAAATATGTTCATACCTGATGCAAAAGTCATCTCTTGCAGGCAGCAATATTCATTGCTACTACGCTTCAGGACAGCAACATCTGCTCAAAACAGACATCCTGTTTATGGCAATGTCCGCTCAGTGCCAGAAACGGACATTGATGGCCTTGAGCGGTGCTAATCAATAACAAGCCAGTCAGTCCTACTCATCATTTTTCAGAGTAGGAAATGCGGTATCCACTGCCTTCCCTGAGAATGCTGGCAAACCCAACCTGACTTAAGTGCATGCCAGCAATGATCAGTTTTTCTCTGACAGCTTTTTCCATTATTTTCTTTCTTGTTTCCTCAGCCTGAGCGGGATCGGTGTCGAATGAAATAGAAACAGCCGGTTGCGCTGACTGAATATGAGGATAATGGACAATGTCTCCCCATATTAATAAGCAGTTATCATCCGCATCGATGCGAAAACCGGTATGCCCAGGCGTATGACCCGGCAGCCATACCGGCATAATACCTTCTGCTATTTTGTCGCCGTTAAAAAAACGCACCTTACGGGCATAAGCGTCTAAGGTTTGGCGGACCAGCCAAAAATTACGTTGTCCGCGCTCATTTGCGATGCTGAGTTTTTTATCATCCTGCCAGTGTCTCGCTTCGAGAGGATGAAGAAAAATTTCAGCATGTTTGAAAACCGGCTGTTTCTCAGAATCCAGCAGGCCTCCAATATGATCCGGATGGCAGTGCGTCAATAAAACAGTATCGACGTCGTCAGGGCTTACACCCGCAGCAGCAAGGTTTGCGTTGAGTTGTCCTGCCATGTTGTTCAACGGGCCTGTGCCAGCGTCAACCAAAATGATCCGACCCAGACCGCGGATAAGATAACAGTTTATATGGATATCGCCGGGCTCACTGACTCCGGCACGGCATTGAATAACGTCCGCATCAGCTTTTTCAATGCCTGACAGTAAATCCAGACTCGCTGACATATTACCGTCACTCAGCGCAGTTATTTGAAAATCGCCAATCTGGCAGAACGGAAAGGGATGGCTCATCATTTCCTCGAGGTTAGTTGCGGGCGAACAGGTGTTCTGCTGGGGAGCCAAAACAGCGAATACGGGTCGTCAGACCAGAGGCCTGGTGAGTGACAAATTCCAGTTCACGCATAAAGTTTTCCATGACTTCATGGGTTCGCAATGTTGTCAGACGATAAAAGAGCTCGGCATAGACCGGGTGCCCGCATCCCGGCTTAACATCGACAAAAACGATATGAACGTTTTTGGGCTCTGCATCAAGGATGTCACAGCAGAGGGCGCTGCATTTATAGGTAAAATCACCAAGATTTTTAAACTTGTCAGAGTGATTTTCAGAAATATAAAAAGTCAGATTAGGCATGATGTTATGGCTTCCCTTTATCAGGGCTCTGCAACTGAGGTGTCAGAGGTTCGTAGATATACACTCCAGACACCTCTGTAAACAGCGGGACCATCTCAACAGGCAAGACATATGCAACGCGATAGCCAGGGGATTTATCCAGCCCCACTGCATGCATTTCCAGACCCTGATATCCCTGTTCTGTCTCTAAAAAGTCTATTGGCTTTGCGCTCAATAGCAGAATGTTATCGAAAGAGATGGGTGTAGCAAGGCCCTGGCCTTCATAGAGGTTACGATGCCAGTCCGTAATGTAGACCTGCCTACGATGCCAGTCCGTAATGTAGACCTGCCAATGAGAGAAATTACCGCCCCCTTTTAAACGATAATCCTCACTGCTGAGAATCTCCGCATCATTAATCGTATGAATGGCCAGGTAAACAGGACAGCCGGATGTTAAGGCGCGAAAGCGTTGAGAAGTCGTGAAGCCAGCAACAGATATCAATGCGGGCAGTTTTTGCTGGCTGTAAAAGGCATTCCATTCTGCCTCGCTTTCAGGATCGTTATACGAGCATTCCACGGTATAGAACATAAGCCCATCTCTATATGAGTCATAAACGCAAGCAAACAGATTTGCTCAATGATTTTATGTCATGCTACAGACTGTATGCGCCACTTAAAAACGATAATATGTCACTGGTTAGTGATATTAAATCAATGAGAGTACATTGCAGGCATTGAGCAAGGAACAGGTTTTATGCGCAGAAAAATACCCAGTAGTGCGTCCCTGCAGGCTTTTGATGCCGCCGCAAGGCACGGCAATTTTGCCCGTGCCGCAGAGGAGTTATCCTTAACGGAAGGGGCGATTAGCCGTCAGATTGCGCGTCTTGAAACGTTGCTGAACTGTAAATTGTTTGACCGTATGGGAAGCCGGGTAAAGCTTAACCCTGTCGGCGCGCGCTATGCACATCACGTGCGTGAAACGCTCGATCGGCTCGAAAGAGATACGCAGTACATAATGGGAATGCCTGAGGGCAGTAAAAGTCTGGATATTGCCGTCCTGCCGACCTTCTCCTGCCGTTGGCTCATTCCCCGCCTGAGCGGGTTTAACACTTTGTTCCCGGACATAACGTTAAATATTGCGGCGAGAACGGATCCGTTCATATTGCCAGGCAGTGGCTTTGACGCGGTCATTCATTTTGAACATTCCGCATGGGCAGGCATGCGTATGCAGTTTCTGTTTCAGGAAAATCTGCTTCCTGTTTGCAATCCCGCACTGTTAACTAATATTGATGTCAATAGACAGTTAAACGAACTTCCGCGCATTCACCGTCGACAGAATCCTGATGCATGGCATCACTATGCCCGGGAAAGTGGAATACACCTCGATAATCCGGCTCAGGGTGTGCGGTACGATCTTCATGAAATGGCCATCGCTGCCGTCATCGCGGGACACGGCGTAGCATTGGTTCCGCGTATGTATGTCGAGAACGAATTAAGTTGCGGTATGCTTGTTTCGCCATGGCCCGCCTCAGACTGCCTGAGTAAAAAATTCTGTTTAGTAAAACCGACGGAAACGGGAATCAATGAGGCCGCACTCGAAAGTTTTGAAAGCTGGTTGCTTGCTAAAAAGAATACGCTCGCCAGCCTTAATGCCGAACGATGAGGTTACGTCCGCTGATCGCTCATAGCGGACGATTGACATCTACACGCCCGCTTCGTGCCAGAAGCAGACCTTATCATTTAATGGGTATGGATTTAAAAACATCCGGGAAGCCGATAGTTGGCCCCGGAAACGAAACTAAAGCGGCGCAACATCCTCCACTTCATGCTGGAAAACGTAGGGATCGGAAAGTAATTCAAATTCTTCGTCATCCGGGTAAGTCACCGCTACGTGATAGCTTTCTCCGGCAAAAATCTTAACCGACTGCAGATCCTGCCAGTAAGTAGCCAGAAAAAAATGCTCCCACTCTCCTTGGGTTTCTCTACGCACAAAAGCGCCTCTGTTGCCAGAGACGCTCTTTGAATGCTCCACACCTGTTTTCTCAAGGTGTTTTGCAAAACCTTCAGCATGTTTTAGCGGAACACAGCCGTGCCAGGTTCTTACAATCATTAGTGTTTCCTCTTTCAGCGGTAAGATTGTAACCATACCATCGGAAGCCACGTTAGAGTGTATTTTCCGCAGATCATACCTTGTCACTCAAAAACTCATTACTGGGATAGACCAGCTTTCTTCTTGAATTCCCGCTCCGCGCTCGTAGCGGACAACAACTCGCCAGGCGTTCTACTTCGGAACAGATGAAAAGTTAGGTATTAAGACATCGTTAAATAGTCGTCCTCGTCAATTTAGTCCGATATACATACGTGCAGCAAATATTGCAACGCGGAGTGTTTGCTGAAAGTTTGAGTTTATGGATGGCTATGGACGTCAGCCTGACTCAAGGAAGAGGTTCTGAATACCGGTCAGCTATACCGGAAATATACCCCCACCCATAGGCGGCTGGGGGTGAATAATAATGCCAACAGACCTGCCCGCATATAACGTAGCGGGTTCAAGCCGTTATTTTTTCGGGGTGATTTTCGTCACTGAGCCTGTTTGCGTTTTATCCCCGGGAGTACCATACATAGACACAAGATAAACGGCACCATCAGGCGCGGCGGTCAGGTGGTTTGGCGTATCATCCATCGGGATATTAGCGACCAGTTTACCGTCCTTGTTCAGAACAGCGACGGTCCCGCCTGCACGCGTGGCGGCGAATACCTGCGACGTCACAGGATCCCAGACGACCGATACCCCCCCGGCACCAATGTAGGTATCAGCGAGAACCTTGCCGTCCGCATCAAGCACCACAACATTGTTTGTCTCCTGGGAAACGACGTAAAGACGGCCGGTCTCAGGGTCGCGAGCGATGTCGGTTGCGCCTTGCGCCTGCGGTATTTTCACCGTCGTACTCTTGCCCGTGTTGAGATCAATCCAGCCCACCCAAGGCGTATCGCGGCTGACGCCGTAGAGTTTCCCACCGGCACTGTCTAAGGCAAGATCTGTACTGTTGAACAGGTCGCGGCCGCGGTTCGTCACGAACTGCATCTGACCGATATGTTCCAGCGTTTTGGTATCATATACCTCGATAAAACCGGTCAGCGCTGCGCTGACATAAGCCCGATTGTGGGCTTCATCAATAATCACATCGCGCGGATGGACGACCGATCCCTCCGGGAAGACTTTCACGACGGAAAGGTTTTTTGCGTCATAAACGGTCACTGTTTCGGCAAGCGTATTCGTCGTCCAGACTTGATGATGGACATTATCAACGCCGACGCCGAAGACGCCAATTTGCTCACCCTTTTTGTCTTTAGGCAGCGTAGCCTCCGCTTCGACAGCCAGCGTTCCAGCGTTCAGTCTCATCAGACGGCTACCATCTTTCGGGCCGCGTGCAGAGGTCACAAAGAGCTTCCCGTCGGCCGAAACTGCCGACTGGTAAGCCCGCTCACCGACGGGAATAGTTTGCAGACTGAAAGCCTCCGTGTTTTTCGGGGGAACGATTTGGGACAATTTCAACATCACCTGCGACACGCTCGCGGGATTTTGCGTGATAACCGTGAGGGGATGCAGGCCAGTAGCGGCATCGGCCGGAACGGTTAGCGGAATAGTGAGGTTGCCCTTCTCGTCGGCGGTCAGTGGTTTCGGTGTCAGGACTTCAGTACCATTCAGCATGGTGACGGTGGCGCCCGGTTGCAGGCTCTTGATCGCTATAACCGTTTTATCGCCTGGCTTAACAGGAACGTCCCGTGACCCGGCACGGATACTGCCGGGGAAGGTCGTGGTGGCGGCTTCCCATTGACTATCGGCGTATGCCGTTGTGGCGGTTGACATCACAATGGTGGAGGCCAACAGCACTGAACGGACTGAAATTCTTCTCATCTTATCTCCATAAATTGTATCAATGCTGCATCTCAACGCAGCCACACATTATTTCCCACGCGCTGAGTCTTATCTTCCGCCCTGGGAAATAGGTCTCGCTATAAGCGCAGTCAATATATCATACAGATGTAAATAATTATCATTACTGATTTAAGTGGTATCTTAAATGCGGGACGTTTGATGAAAACATACGTGTTTCCGGGCTGTACCCACCCGATTTTGAACTCACTGGTTTAGATACCTTTGTCGATAATTAATCCAGAATGGGGGAATGTCTGATGAATGGCCGAACGATCTGGGAAACGATTCGTTTTGTACTGGGTCAACCTCGTAGTTGCCATATGAGTAGCATCTACTTTCAAGGTCCAACGCGCGAAGATCTGAATGTGAGTGGCTGAATCGGGTGACGTTGAGCTCACAGCTCAGTGCTGCCCTTTAGACCTTATCGACGGCAGCTCAGTGTCACAAACGGACGTCACCAACATAATGGTGAGTAAAAATACGGGGAGCAGGCCAAACTCTTCAACATCCTCTCCTCGCTCTATTCAGTCTGATGGCACGGTTATGGCCAATTTAGCGTTTCAAACTAACTGATGCAGGCGTTTAACAGGTGATGTCGGTAACTACTTTGCGGTTTTCATGATTAAAAAATCAATCAGGGCTTTGACTCGCTTTGCCTTGCCTGTGCTTTTTAAGTAGTAGAGATAAACCGGTGGATAGGTCTTCCAGTAAGACATCATGACCGGGATAAACTGCGCTTTATCGGGCTGCAATTCATACACCGGCTCAAACAATCTGCCAATGCCAAGACCGCTGCGTATTCCATCAGCCATGACATCAATATCATTGCTGATGATCTGCCCTGCCATCTCAACGGTTAATTGCTCACCTTTATCTTCCAGCATCAGCGGGAGTATGCGGTTATTGGTGATAAAGCGATAACCAATAAGTTGATGCTGATGCAAGTCCGTCGGCAGTTTTGGCGTACCGTGTTCTGCGAGATAGGCCGCAGAAGCATACAAACCCTCACGAAACGGTTTCATCAACTGGCGGGCCACAACGCTCTCTTCGAGGATATCGCCAAAGCGAATACCCAAATCAAAACGTTCATCAATCATGTTCACCGTTCCGTCATAAACGGATATCTCAAGCTGTATTCCCGGATAGCTCTGGCAAAACTCCGCCATACAAGGCTTCAGAATAAGCAGGTAAGCAAAGCGTGACAGCGTAATTCTGACCAGCCCGGAGGGTTCCTGATTCAGATCTTTAATGCTTTCCACCGCATTTTCCAGTGACTGAACAGCCCGCGACGTCTGCTGCAACAGCTGCTCTCCGGCATCGGTCAGCTCAATGCGCCGGGTGGTGCGCACAAAAAGCGGGTGGCCAATATGTTGCTCAAGCAGTTTTAGCGCTTTGCTCACGGAAGGCGGTGTTATCTCAAGTTTTCTTGCCGCTGCAGTAATGCTCCCTTCATGGGCGATGCTCTGGAAAATACGGATTTGGTTGTAAATGGCATTGTTCATAGCACCATCCGGAAAAGGAAATTAAGTAAATTATTAGCTATTGGCTAAGAGTGTATGAGCTATTACTGCCCTAAAAAACAGTATTAGGGTTGTTTATACTCATTCCCCGTTAAACAAGCCACTGTTCAGGAACCCAAAATGCAAAATGTACTGATTATTTCAGGTCATCCGAATCTTAATGAGTCCATTGGCAATGCCACTATTCTGAGTGAAGTAGCAAAAGTGCTGCCCGACGCCGAGATTCGCTTTCTTGATGCTCTTTATCCCGACTACCAAATCAACGTGGCACAGGAGCAGGAAGCCTTGCTCAAAGCCGATGTGATTGTCTGGCAGTTTCCTTTTTCCTGGTATTCAGTGCCGGGGTTAATGAAGTTATGGATTGACCAGGTATTTGTTCACGGTTTTGCCCATGGCTCAACCGCAAAACTGGGTGGCAAAAAACTGATTATTTCCTTTACCGCCGGAGCACCAGAGGCTTTGTATTCCACGGGAGGTTTGTTCGGTCACGACATTCAGCACTACATGACACAGTTTGAAACCACAGCCTCGTTGTGCAATCTGGATTTACAGGACCCAATTTATAGCTTTGGGATGAGCTACGCAGGACGAGATGAGGCCAAAATTCGGGAACAGACAGCGATGGCGAAAGATCACGCCGTGCGATTGATTACCACGATTAAAGAAACTGCGCCTTCTTTAAAAATGGCTGTCTGAAAGAGAGGACAAAAAATGTATCTCATCAATATAGCGGTCAATGAAGACATTTCTCCCGATCAGCATGAAGCGCTTTTCATGCACCATGTCAGCTGGTTTCAGCAGTATTTTGACGCCGGTAAGTTTGTTCTCATCGGCCCCTATTCGGATCGCGAAAGAGCCGGGGTAATTATTGCTCAGGCTGTAAACCGGGAGGAACTGGAAACAATTCTGCGGGAAGACGCCTATTACCCAAATCTCGCTAAATATGAGATTCGAGAATTTACCCCGAAAATGGTGGGAAGCTGGCAATAAAAGCCGCGGCAATTTCCATTCAAAAACGTGGTAAGGAGATAATTATGCAGTATGTCAATCTGGGGCGAAGCGGTCTCAAAGTTTCACGACTGTGTCTGGGATGCATGAGTTACGGTGAGCCAGAACGCCTTCCTCAGCCGTGGTCACTTGATGAAAATGCAACACGGCCGTTGATTCGGCAGGCGCTTGAGGCCGGAATCAATTTTTTTGATACGGCTAATATTTATTCAGGTGGAAGCTCAGAAGAAATTGTCGGTCGGGCGCTACGCGACATGGCGTATCGAGACGAAATCGTTGTCGCTACCAAGGCGTTTTTCCCTTGGCGTAACGCGCCAAACACCGGTTTTCTGTCGCGTAAATCGCTGTTTCAGTCCATCGATGCCAGCCTGACCCGGCTGGGTATGGAGTATGTGGATCTGTATCAGATTCACCGTTTTGATCACGGCACACCTGTTGAAGAGACCATGGAAGCACTTCATGATTTGGTGAAATGCGGGAAAGTTCGCTATATCGGCGCCTCCTCAATGGAAGCCTGGCGTTTTGCCAAAATGCAGCATGTCGGCGAGCGTCATGGCTGGACGCGCTTTGTCTCGATGCAACCGCAATATAATTTATTGTATCGCGAAGAAGAGCGGGAAATGCTGCCGCTGTGTGAGGATCAGGGCGTGGGTGTTATTCCCTGGAGTCCGATGGCGCGCGGCAGGCTGACACGCGACTGGAATGAAACCACCCCGCGAACGCAGAACGATGCCTTTGCGCTGAAAATGTATCAAAATGCCGCGCAGCAGGACCAGAAAGTGGTTGAGGTTGTGGCGCAGATTGCCGCCGGGCGAGGCGTGCCTCGCGCGCATGTTGCGCTGGCATGGCTGCTGTCTAAATCTGTGATTACCGCACCTATCATCGGTGCCACAAAAGCAGAGCACCTTTCAACCGCAGTGGAAGCACTTAATCTGACTTTATCGACTGAGGAAATTGCAGCGCTGGAGGCACCGTACGTCCCTCATGTCGTGGATGGCATCGTACCGCCGCTGCCTGAAAAAGCACCACAGCTCTCACCCTTGCGAATCAAATAGCAAATCGATTGTGATGATGGCGCGGTTAACGCGCCTTATCAGGAGGAGTGGCACAAAATTTAATGCAGCCGAAAGAGAGGTTATTTATGCAAGCCGGAGTTTCTTTATCACTTTTTTTGGCGCTGAGCTGTTCTGCTATTGCGCAGGCGCAGGAAGTATCTGTACCGCCCGTATTCAATATTTTTGAACTCGTCATCAAGCCAGATAAAAATAGCGCATACGACAGCCTGGCTAAAAAGAATATTACCGCGTCAGTAACCGGTGAACCGGGAACCCTGGCGATGTATTCAGCCAACAAAAAAACGAACCCGTCAGTTGCCTACGTGTTTGAAATTTATGCTGACAATGAGGCTTACAACCAGCACCTGAATTCAACGAGCTATAAAGAATTTTTGCGTCATTCAGCGGATATTCTGGAGACAAGTCAAAAGCGTAAATTAGATGTGGTGCCGCAATTTTTGGCTGATAAAAATATTGTGCAAAGCGATCTCACGATAAACAATTTTGTCATCGTTGATGTCAAATCAGAGTTTTCGGCGGCTTTTCGCCATGTTGTTTTACCCGAAATGGCCCAGTCTATTAAGCTGGAAGAAGGGGTTCTGGCCATGTACGCCGTTATAGATAAAGCGAACCCTCACCGCTGGTATTTCTATGAAATATACGCCAGCGAAGCGGCTTATCAAGCCCATCGTCTGACTCCCCATTTTAAAGAGTACATTCAAAAGTCAGCCGAAATGACGACGTATAAAGAAGCCATTGCGATTAAACCAGGCAAACTTATGAATAAAGGCGGCCTTAAATATGAAATTGAGAGTGCCCCAGAAAATAAGGCTGTTAAAAATTAATTCAGGTCAGACGCTCAGCGGGTTCAACTATCAGATGAAATATCGCCTACACGTTAAGGATTGTCATTCCACAGACTCCGCTATGCAAGGTGACCGGTATTCCACCTGATCCCCCGGCAAACACCCTGCCCAACCAAATAATCATATTTGAAATAACCTAACCATGTCGATATTGAGAGGGCGTGAATTCCCGGTGTCGTCATCACGCCCTCTTTGCGGTTACTGCTATGCCGTGGGTTTTACCTCTTCAGGCGTCGGTTGATCGGGTCGAATTTTGAACCAGATCGCGTACATCGCGGGCAGGAACACCAGCGTAATGATGGTGCCGCCAAACGTACCGCCAATCAGGGTATAAGCCAGCGTGCCCCAGAACACCGAGTGCGTCAGCGGGATAAACGCCAGAATAGCGGCCATCGCGGTGAGCAGCACAGGCCGTGCGCGCTGAACCGTCGCCTCCACGACCGCGTGGAACGGGTCCATCCCTTCTTGCTCGTTGTGATGGATCTGCCCAATCAAAATCAGGGTGTTACGCATCAGAATCCCCGACAGCGCGATCAGTCCCACCAGCGCATTGATACCAAACGGCTGGTTGAAGAGCAGCAGCGTGGGCACCACCCCAATCAGCCCCAGTGGCGCGGTGAGGAAGACCATCACCATCGCCGACATCGACCGCACCTGCAGGATAATAATCAACAGCGTCATGGCAATCATGATAGGGAACAGCGGGGCCATGGCCTGGGTGGCTTTCCCGGATTCTTCAATCGACCCCGCCTGCTCGATACGGTATCCGGCTGGAAGCGTATCGATAACTGGTTTTAACGCCTTCATGATGGCTGTCGAGACATCCGGCGGCTGCAGATTTTCAGCAATGTCTCCCCGCACGGTAATCGTCGGAGTGCGATCGCGACGACGCAGAACAGGGTCTTCCATTTGCACTTCAACCTCCCCTATCTGAGACAGCGGAATACGCTGGCCGGAAGATCCTACCAGGGTAAACCCGGCGATCTTTTCGGGATCGAGTCGAATATTCCCCGCCGCACGTCCCATGACCTGCACCGAGCGGATATCTTCACGCACCGACGTTATCGGAACACCAGACAGCAGGAACTGAAGTTGCTGCGCGACTGCATTCGATGTCAGCCCCACCGCCTGAAGACGATCCTGATTGAGCGTGAAATGCAGCGCCGGTACCCGCGGCCCCCAGTCCGTATTGACGGTCCGCATCATTGGGCTGGACAGCATCACTTTTTCAACCTTGTCTGCAATGTTGCGCAGTTGAGCTGCATCCGGCCCCATGACACGGTAAGCCACTGGATAAGGTGAATAAGGGCCAAACACCAGCTGAGTCACACGCACTCGCGCCTCGGGAGCCAGATCGTCTGCAACGGCTTCACGAAGACGGAACTTCAGCGCCTCACGTGCTTCCGGGTTGTCGGTCAGCACAACGATTTTCGCAAACGACGGGTCGGGCAGTTCCGGGGCCATCGCCAGAAAGAAACGAGGCGAGCCTTGCCCGATATATGACGTCACGATTTTTGTCTCTTTCTGCTTTCTCAGCCAGGCTTCAACCTTCGCGGTTGCCGCACTGGCTTGCTCGATGGACGTTCCATAAGGCATTTGCACTTCGACAAGCACCTCAGGGCGATCGGAAGTCGGGAAAAATTGTTTTTTCACCAGCCCCATCCCGAGTATCGCGACCGTAAAGACCGCAATCACCGTGCCCGCTACTAGCCACTTACGGGCGATAACGCGCGTGAGCACCTGGCGAAAGCGGTTGTAATGACGGGTGTTATAGATAGCCGCGTGTCCACCCTCGACCTTTTTGATATTGGGCAGCATTTTCACGCCGAGATAAGGCGTGAACACCACCGCCACGACCCAGGAAGCAATCAGGGCGATACCCACTATCCAGAACATGTTGCTGGTGTATTCACCTGCGGTGGATTGGGCAAAACCGTTCGGCATAAAACCGACGGCGGTGACCAGCGTACCGGCCAGCATCGGAGCCGCCGTGTGACTCCAGGCATAGGCCGAGGCTTTGATGCGGTCATAGCCCTCTTCCATCTTCACCACCATCATTTCGATAGCGATGATGGCGTCATCCACCAGCAACCCCAGCGCCAGGATCAACGAGCCCAGGGTTATGCGGTCAAAGTTTTTACCGGAGGCCTCCATGACCACGAAGACAATCGCCAGCGTTAGCGGCACGGCGGCCGCAACCACGACACCCACTCGCCATCCCATACTGACGAAGCACACCACCATCACCACCAGCAGCGCGACAAAGAACTTGATCATGAATTCATCAACGGAGGAGCTGATGTTGACGGACTGATCGGTGACCTTCGCAAACGTCATACCCAGCGGCATGCTTTCATTGATTTTGGCCGTTTCCGCATCCAGAGCCTTGCCCAAATCCAGACCGTTCCAGCCGTCGCGCATAACGATGCCCAGCAGCAGCGCCGGTTCACCCTGATTACGAATCAGGAAGGTCGCCGGATCTTCGTAGCCCCGTTCAACGGTCGCCACGTCAGAAAGCTGTAGCGTTCTGCCCTGTACGACGATGGGCGTTTCACGGATTTTCTCCAGTTTGTCAAAGGCACCATCGAGGCGGATAAAGACCTGCGGGCCTTGAGTGTCAATCGACCCGGCGGGTGTGAGTACGTTCTGGCTGTTAAGGGCGGAGAAAATATCCTGAGGCGAAATGCCAAGCGTGGCCAGACGGTCATGCGAGAACGAGACAAAAATACGTTCCGTCTGTTCACCGATGATATTGACCTTTTTGACCCCCGGCACATGCAAAATTCGCTGGCGTAATGATTCCGCATCGCGAACCAGCAACCGCTGCGGCTCCCCTTTCGCCTTCAGCGCAAAGAGCGCAAAAGTCACGTCGGAGAACTCATCATTGACCATCGGTCCGATCACGCCAGCAGGAAGGTTTTTGGTTTCATCACCGAGCTTCTTGCGCGCCTGATAAAATTCTTCCTGCACCTGCGAAGGCGGGGTGCTGTCCTTCAGTGACAGCATGGTAAACGCCAGTCCGGGGCGCGTGTAGGTCTCGCTGCGGTCATACCACTTGAGTTCCTGCATGCGTTTTTCAAGCGGTTCGGCCACCTGATCCTGCATTTCCTGTGCGGTGGCGCCAGGCCAGGCAGAGATAATCGTCATCTGCTTAACGGTAAAGGGAGGATCTTCTGCCCGCCCTAATTCGAAAAACGACAGAATACCGGCCACGGTGATCAGAATAATAAGAAACAGAGTGATTGAGCGCTCACGAACGGCCAGCGCGGAAAGATTGAATCGCCCCCCGCTCATGGCTGACTCCCGGCGGTGCTGGATCCGCTCTGTGCAGCCATGCGAACGGCCTCTCCGTCATGCAGTAGATGTGCGCCAAGAGCGACCACCTGCTCACCCGGTTTGAGGCTACCGGTTATCCTGGCAGCATCGTCACCTAATCCCAGCACCTGAACGGATTGCCATGACACTTTGGCGGGTTTGCCTGAAATGCGCCAGACACCCGGCCCTTTTCCTGGATCATAGAGGGCGGCTAAAGGTACCTGCATCACTGGGGCGGCGGCGCGATCGTCTGCAATGTGCAGCGTAACGGTCGATCCGAGCGGTGCACTTGCCAGCGTTCCTTCAAGGACATATCTCGCTTCAAAAGTGCGCGTCACCGGATCGGCGGCGTCGGAAAGCAGACGCAGTTTTGCAGGAGAGGAGCGTTTTCCCGTACCATACAGGGTGGCCTCGGCCTCGCTTCCGCGAGCCGGACGTAACGTCTCGGGTAGCTGCACGATGGCCTCGCGCTGCCCTGATCTTGCCAGACGAACCACCGCCTGACCCGCACTGACAACCTGACCCGGTTCCGCCAGCGTCTCCATCACCACGCCGTCGGCGTCGGCCAGTAGCACGGCGTAGCCCGTTGCGTTTTGCGCCACATTCGCCTGTGCCTGAGCCGCACTCAGTTCGGCTTTGGCCGTATTGGCGGCGGCCTTAATCTGATCGTAGGCCGATGCCGACACCGCCCCTGCTGAGACCAGCCCGCGGTAACGCGCCTCGTCATCAATCGCTTGTTTTGCACGGGCGCGTGCAGCCGCTACTGCCTGCTGCTGCGCCTGCGCCTGCAGGCCCAGGTCGATAGGATCCAGACGCATCAACGGCTGGCCGCGTTTAACGGTCTGGCCGGTATCAACCATACGTTCAATGATTTTGCCTTGCACCCTGAAACCGAGGTCGCTTTGAATCCGGGCGACCACGACACCGGTGAAGGCGCGGGAGGAATCGACAGCGCTCACGACGGTTGCAGACCTCACCAGAGGAGGCTGCGTACGGGGATCGTCGGTGCTGGAAGCGTCACCGCAGGCCACCAGGGCAAGCGGCAACAGACAAACAGCAAAAGTGGCGGGTTTAAGCCGGAGCATGGGGTACCTTAATTATTTAACAGGACAGTACCCGCATACTCTTTCAAGTGACCAATTAAGTCAATAGTCACAACTACGGTGATAAACTTCTCAGTATCAATGACGACAGCAGGACGGCGGCGGCAGGTGCGGAATCAAGGTTGTATTGCAGCTGTAACGGGCAAATGTAGGGACGCATGACCAGATAAATAGCCTCGGCAGCCTCATCAAGCGGTGTTTTTCGCTCAAACTCCCCGGCCTGACGCCCTTCCAGGATGATCTCCTGTATCAGTTGGCGAAGGCGCGCCTGATGCGCCACGGCAGAGGGCCAGTTATCCCGGGAAGCAACGGCGGCAATGTCATACAGCATGCGATCGTGAAAAAACAGATCCGTTCCGGCTTCAGTCAACGTTCTCAACAAACGCCGCAGCTTCTCAGAGGCCGTCGGCACATCCGCGAGCGCGTTGTTAACGATTTCAGCTATTTGCGACAACCTGTTCGCACAAATCACTTCGCCAATCGCCTGCTTGGAATCGAAAAATTTATAAATATACGCTTTGGAAAAGCCTATCGCTTTTGCCAAATCTGACACGGTTGTTTTTTCGTAGCCAAAATGCCCGAAATGAGCGGTAGCCGCCTCCACAACCTGGTCACGGACACTGTGGTCAGAGGGGCCCCGCGTAAGAAGATCATTTGTCTGTTTAGTCATTTTTTCAGCTTAGCTCAATGAGCCACGATTGACAACGAGTGACCATTTGGTAATGTGGTCACAACTTAACATTGCCTCAAGAGACATTAATGTTACCCCTACGTACTCTTACACTCATGGTGAGCGCCGGTTTACTGGCGGGTTGTGCCGTCGGACCGGATTATCAGCGCCCAGATGCGCCCCTTGCGGAACGCTATCAGGCGCAGTCTGCCGTCCAGCAGAGAACCGCTTCCAGACCCGCCCGTTTTGCCGTGTGGTGGGACGGCTTCGGCGATCCCCTGTTAAGTCAGTTCGTTATGGACGCTCTGGCACAGAATCTCGATCTCGCCCAGGCAACCGCGCGCATGGCCCAGAGCCGTGCCGGACTGGGTAACGCCACCGCCGCCCTGCTGCCATCGGGTAACATCAGCGGGCAAGCAGCACGTGCGCATCAGTCCGTAGAGACCCCACTGGGTCAAGTTCTTAGCTCGACGCCGGATTATAGTCGCTACGGCAATAGCTATGAAACCGATCTGAACGCAACCTGGGAAATTGATGTTTTCGGCGGACTGCGACGCGGTCGCCAGGCGGCGCTGGCTGACTATCAGGCCTCTGAAGCGGGCGTCGTCGCCACTCGCCTGGCCGTCGCCGCTCAGACTGCCGATATCTATATTACCCTGCGCGGATTACAGGCCCGACTGGCAATCGCTGAGAAAAAGGTCAGGACGCAACAAGCGCTGCTGGAAAAAGTCCAGCTCCTCCACCGCAAAGGGCTGGCTCCCGAGTATCAGGTTCGCCAGACTGAAGGGGAACTGGCGCAAGTTCAGGCTATCGTCCCGGCGCTGCGAACGGGGCTTGATGCCGCCATGAATGCCTTAGACGTTATGCTCGGCACGCCTCCCGGCACACATCGTGCTCAGTTAGACTCGCCGGGGGTCATTCCGCAAGCGCCGCAAATAACCTCAACAGGCACACCTGCCGATCTGTTGCGTCGCAGGCCCGACATCATCGTGGCGGAGCGCCATCTCGCCGCCTCAAGTGCACGCATCGGCGTCGCCGTCAGCGAGTATTATCCGACGTTTTCACTCAGTGCGTTGCTCGGCAGCGCAACGGCCATATCGAGCAACAACCTCTTCTCCGGCAGTGCCAGTCAGTCTGCGGGCGTGCTGGGATTGCGCTGGCGGCTTTTCGATTTCGGGCGGATCAACGCCGAGATTGATCAGGCAAATGGCCAGGAAGCTGAAGCACTCGCCGCCTATCGCCTGTCGGTATTACACGCCACCGAAGACGTCGAAAATGCCTTCTCCGCTCTGGTCAACAGTGAATCACAAGCCACCACCCTGACCAACGGTGAATCCGCCCTTGCCAGTGCCCGCCAGTCGTCTTTTGTCGCCTTCCAGCAAGGAACAGCAAGTCTGATTGACGTCCTGCGCAACGATGAAACCCTTTTGCAGGCTTCCGACGCCAGAGCGCAAGCCCAGACAGACTCTGCCCGCGCCGCTGTCGCGACATTCAGAGCGCTCGGAGGAGGCTGGCAGCCGCCAGAAGTTGACAAAAAGACGCTGTAAGGCGCAATGCACCTCAATATGCCGCAGCACACGAGAGCAACACCTTAGGCCGTTGAAAATATGACGAAATGACACTGATACCAGGGGGACGGATGCAAAGGATAGGTATTCTAAATGTGGATGCGTTCACTGAAAAACTAGTGCGGGGACTGTTTCGTGCCGTTCCAGAGTCGCAGGTATTTCTTTTTTGCGCAAACAACGAACGGGCGCAAAAACTAGCAATCGATCTGCCCTGCTGGACGCCGGACAGTTACCAGAATGTCGTCGATGAAGTTGATATCATTCTTATCGGCGGGGATTCTGATTCCCTGCATGACATTGCGCCTCAGGTACAGTTGCGCGGCACGCAAACCCTGATTTCTCTTGTGCCTGGCACCTCCATTCAGCGTCTGCGTGATTTATTCGGGCATACGGATTGCGTCAGGCTGAGCCTAACGTTCACCGCTGAAATGAATACCTCGACGGTCATCCTAACGGCTGCCGACAATCCTATTCAGCAGCTGTTTGCGCGAGTAGGCGAGTTAATGGTGTTTACTGACGAATCAGAATTTGAGTTGGCTACGGTAAGTATGGGTATGAACAGCGGGTACTATTATCTCGCCGAAGGGTTGCAGCGCTGGTTTGTACAGAAAGGGCTGACAGAAGATATTGCGCGCCGACTGGTGCTCAATGGATTAAAAGACGTCGTGCAGTATGCAGAATACAAAGAGTCTGCGCGACTGGATGATCTGGGTAAAGAGATGGCACTCTCCGGGCATTTTACACGGGAAGGGCTTGAAATTCTTAGCCAGATGCAGGCGCTAAAACCCTGGATTATCGCCTCTGAGAGGGCTTTGTCGGCGATACAAGAACACTCAAAAAAGACGCTACCCTGAAAAATCAAGCCAACGGATCTGTTGGCTTTTCGCATCTATCCCTACTGGGCTGAGAAAGCCGCACGACACACGATCCAGAAAGAAAGGTCTCTTCATGATGGTGTTGAAGTCATCGCAAAAGATGACTGATCATTGCTTACCTGCCATTAACTGTATATAAATACAGTTATTTGATTTTACCGAACAGATCGTGCCGATGACTATTCGATAGAATCAATCCGTTGAAGTCACACTGATTTTAAATGAGCAACGTCCCGCCGGATCGACCGGGACCCGTTAAGGAACCAACATGCTAAAAGTGATTGCCGAAGATTTTATGCAGCCGGAGGCCGTAGAGATCGTGCTTCCGCTTTATCGCGAACTGGTTGAAGCGACGAGGCTGGAGCCACTGTGCATCGCATATGACTTGTATGTGGATGAGAACGATGCCGGGCATTTTATTTTCGTAGAAGAGTGGCCTGACCGCGCGGCGCTGGATGCCCATTGCGCGAGTGAACACTTCAGACGCCTTGTGCCCCTGATAAATCAGTACGAGCGCAAAAAAGCGACCTTTATTTTCATGAACAGCGTTGCGTAAACCGTCTGCGGCATGATCAATCCTGATGCAACGGTGCGCAGCTATCTGGCTGCGTCACCGGTGCGAAATCAGGCGGGGAATTTGACGTCAAAATCCGTGATGAATTGTTCACCAGCCTCAGCGATCGTTTTAGACAGATACTGGTAATAGCGCTCAACCCCATAGGCTTCAATTTGCTGGATTTGCTGGCGAACAGGCGCGCAGAAAAGCGCGGAGTTCCCTGCCCCCACTCTTTTACTGTTTGGCGGTAGCTCGGAAGAGATGGCTTTAAACCATGTACGTGCGGCGTTCTTGAGCGTGGCAGGCACTTTAGCGACGTCATCAATGCCGGTTAAAACCTGCACGGTCGGGAAGATATCAGCATCAACGGCGTTTTTCAGGCGCGCAAAAAACTGACTGAACAGCTCGTACGATCCCAAATCCACGATCTTCGGTTTGGTGCTATTGCGGGTTTTGTTGCCCGGTTTGCCGGTCGTTAAAAGCGTTTTACTCTGCGAATTAACATCATCCAGTTGCAGGTTAAACAGGATGTTGCAGTGCTCCCGACGTTTTTTCACATCTGGGAACATATCGATAAAGGTGGAGATAAATTGCGGTGTTGCCAGGTCGTGGAGTTCATGATTAACCAGCCACTGCGAACGAGCGAACGCTCCCGGAGTGATAAACCAGTCTGGCTGTTCCGTGTAGATTTTAGACTTTCCTTTATTGTCGAACTCAACAAACTCAGCCCCACCCTCAAAGGCGAAACGGCAGTTTTTAAGGCTGATAATCGTCTGGTTCATGATCAGTGCATCTTTGATAAAACGCGCGACAACGGCGCTCATGACGAAGGCTGTCTGCTTTTCATCACGAATAACATATTTCAGGTCTTCAACTGACTTCACGCCAGGTTCAAGCTCGGTAAATTCTAAGAAAATGTGATGCATGTAATTCACTTCCCGCAAGTTGCAACCGGGTAATGATAACACAAGAAACTAAATGGATAGTCACCGCCAACACTTTGGTATCACTACTGTGAAAGGGTTTATGCACTTCTGAAAGAAAAAATGAACAACTTTAGATATGCAATCCCCTTCCAAAAAGAAAAAGCATTAACATGTTCTTGAATTCTGTAAGTGTCGCTACGTTGTAGTCACTTTTTTCGCATTGCAGAACACTTCACCAGTGTGATTTTCATTCTCATCTTCACCGTTTTTCTAAAACTCTGTTTAATGGCTACGTTAAATCTCGTTCAGCAACAACTCACATAACGTGTTTTATATCTCAATCCACGCATGTTGGAATGCTTAAAATCCAAAACAGACAATCAAACTAAATAATCACTTATTAAACACTTAAAGCTCACTAAAAAAAACATCAAATGCATACATTAAAATCACTTATAAAAAATAAACCCATCACTTCAAAACTGACAAATATCAAACTAAATGAACATTTCGTGCTTATTTTCGCGTTAGTTTCATCACTCTTTTTTGCATAAATGTTACGGATAAAACATAAATAGAACAGGGCGGCCAGGATTCATCCGCGCTTTAAATTTGCAATAAAATGCATAAATACTCACCTATCTGCATAAATCGCTTTATTTCATAATTATTTTTGCACCGTTTTAAAAAACGTAATTCATTGTTGATACGAAAGATTCGCTATCGTTAGTGAAACGTCGGTTCAAAGCGTTTGTGAAATCGTTTACACGCTATGCAAAACAAAATGAGTACTGCGGTTCATTTTTATGCTTTTCCGTATTCAACCCCCTCTCCTTTCACACGAAGCATTGCTTCAGAATAGTGCGCTTTTTTAACCGATTAGATACGAATTTCCAACGTTTTAGCCAAAGTTGACTTGATTTCATTGCCCTCGCATATTTCACAGCACGAATTAACAAGACAACCTTTGGAGAGTATTTCTATGCCATCCCGTGATTATCCGGACAAAAGATTCCCGCGGGGAACTGCAAAGGATGCAGACCTGAAAATGTTAAGCGCAAGGATTGAGTCGAGTCTCGTCGAATACGTGAGAGAGACCGCGTTTGAGACGCGGCAAAGCAAGCAGGAAATTATTGCAGAAGCCTTAGCGCTTCATAGAAAAAGCCGCCAGACAGAGCCAGCGGCTGAATAAAAACGTTAACCCATCCGCGACCAAACGAACCGGGTTAGCACCTTTTCACGTTAATGATACAGGTTTTCACATGAAAAAGACGATACTTTCTGGGGTTATTCTTGCCACCTTAGCCGGAACCTCCGCCCTCTCGGCGCCGTTTATGCCGATGATGAATCCTGAGCCAGCGGGAAGTTTTGTTCCATCAAGCCAAAGTCCTCAGGGTGTTACGGGCACGTTCAATTTTTATGAGGGAACGGATGATTCCCAGTTTCGCGTAGGCTTTACGCAAAATTATCTCTACGATCTCAACGCTATTGTTTCTAACGTGGAGACAAACCAGGCGGACATTACTACCAAAGTGGATCAGACTACTTACCAGCAGGATCAAGATCGTCAGGACACAGCAATGAGCCGCAAAGTTGATATAAACGATTATGCACAAGACCAGGCAGCGGTAAATCAACACATCTCTGACGTCGGAATGGCTGTGGGTATTAACCACCAGGATATCCAGGCCAATCACACTGCAATTGTCGCAAATACCAACGCGCTGAATGACAAAGTGGATCAGACCGACTACGACCAGAACAAACAGACCACTGATGCCAAACTGGTCAATCTGACGCAGACCAACGATCTGCAGGACACCTCGATTACGTCCAATAAAACGGCTATCGATCAAAACGCTACCGATATCAAAATCAACACGACCGCGCTGGCAGGTAAAGTGAATCAGAACGTTTATTCTGCCGATCAGACTCGCCAGGATAATGAAATTGCGAGTAAAGCCAGCGCGAGCGATCTGCACGCAGATGAGCAAAAAATCACGAGCAACAGAACCGCTATCCAGAAAAACGCCACTCAGGAACAAACGGATTTTCAGGTTCTCCAGTCCGGGGTTGCGCACGCAGAAGACACTGGCGCATATGCTCAGTCACGCGCTGATGCAGCTTATGCGAATACTGAAAAAAACCGCAAAGCACTGGACGCAACGAACAAACGGGTTGCAGCTAACACCACAAAACTACAAAACCATGAAAGTCGAATTCAGGATCTGGAAGCCGATCGCGGCTATGGGAACAAATTCAACGATCTCAAAAATACCGTGGATAACAACCGTAAGCACGCTTCCGCAGGCATCGCTGGTGTTGCCGCAATGGCGAATATTCCGCAGGTCTCTCAGGGTTCAACTTTCTCGATGGGCGCAGGTGCCGGGACCTATGACGGCGAACAAGGTCTGGCAGTCGGGGCATCAGCACGTATTGGTCAGCAGGTCGTTACTAAATTGACCGTCTCTGCGACCACGGAGAATGATTTTGTGGCTGGCATGGGTGCCGCTTATGCGTGGTAACGCCGACTTATCTTTCCGCTGCTTCCCCTCGTTAAAGCGGATTTAGTGCAAGCTAAAGATGTGCGTAAATCTATATGACACTGCTCGTCGCTATCGCGACGAGAAAAATAAGAGAGACTACACATGAAAAAAACACTCATCGCACTCATGAGCCTGGCAGCCATTCTTGCCGCACCGGCACATGCCATTGACGCGAAATACCGCGCAAAGCTGGAACGCTCAGGTTGTACCCAATTAACCGAAGCCGATGGCACCTGCGACATCAATAAAACCAAAGCCCAGAACCAGGCCGCACACCCGCAGAGTCAGATGGATGTGACGCCCTACCTCGGCACGTGGCAAATGTTCAATGCTAACGGTCAGCGTTTACCAAAACTGGTGGTACGCAAAAAGAGTTATCTGTTTGATGGCAACCCGATCGAAACCGCTAACGTCCCGTTCATTACCGATAAGGGCGAATTATATCTGGTGTTCAAAACGCGCAGCATCACTCTCAAGTCAGATGGCAACGGCGAATGGCACAGCCCAGCGGGTCAAGGATATTTGAAGCGCCAGTAAAAAATGGCTCCCGCAGGTGCTTTTTGAAAGACCTCAACACAATGAAATAAAAGGATTTATTTCATAATATCGTTCTCATGTCAGCCATATTGATACCTGGAACCCCGCAAATGCGGGGTTTTTGTTTTAACTGACGCTGATAGGTAAAAACACTTTTCATAATCAACGAGAATGCTTTCCGCATCTGCAATGAGCGAAAACCAGACCTAAGCCAATTTATTAATGGCCGAATCCGATGCTTATCTGGCTCAACTCCGCCTGATTTTCATCACCTGCGCAGTTACCTCTAAAATTCGGGGGTAGAACAGCCTTGCGTCAAAGCGTTAGTCTGAAGGCCGTCGGAAATGACGTAAGAAGCTAACGTTGCTATACCAATGCACTCATTTTGAGGAAAGTTTATGTCCACAACGCGTGGAAACTCGCGGCTGTCCTATCGTTCAGAGGGGAAAGGTCCATTAGTCATCATGCTTCATGGCCTGTTAATGGATGGACAGTGCTGGGTAGATAACGGCTTTGTCTCAGCTTTTAGCCCTTTTTTTAGAGTCGTATGCCCGGATTTAATTGGGCACGGTGACAGCGACAGAGTCGATAGACAGGACTTTTACACAAGAGAAAATCAGGTTTTAACCATTGTGAAACTCATGGATGAATTGGGCTATGACAAAGCGCATGTGATGGGTTACTCAGCGGGCGCCTGGTTAGCGATGGGGTTGCTTGATTCATATCCTGAAAGGCTGACTTCCGTAGTGTTGGGTGGATGGGACTGCTTAAACGGAATTCCGGAAACGCCTTTCGGCAAACTCAGTTTCGCTATGTTTATGGATTACGCTCGAGAGACTGCACCTGAACTTACCCAATCGCTGTCACCTGCGGATGAGAGAAGTGCAGAATACTTTTTCAACGAACTCAGTAAACAATTCAAAGATGATGGCAAGCTATTGGCTCGCAGCACGCCAAAACTATTCTGGGCAGGTGCCAACGATCCCTATTACACCTCTATGTCTGAACTGGCACAGCAGCATGCGATACGCTTTGTTGCAGGTAAAGGAGACCATTTGGGTGAAGTAAACCATCCGGATAGGGAGACAGCGACTCACATACTTAATTTTGTAAAGGCTAGATGCCTTTCTGGTATCAATGGTTAAGTGCGATCTTTACGGCGTCCGCTCATGTCTGTGAGTTCAACAGGCCGAAGCAAGGCCATCCTTAATCAAGAGCGGGCGAGTCATTATGACTGCCTCGATATAAGATTCCCCCTGATACGTTCATTCACTTGTTCCTATGGATTATCAATACTCAGGCATTCCAGAAATCGGTCCTTCAACCTTAAGCTATTTCCACAATGAATTCGTTTGATAAAAAAGTTAGCGCTTTTCACTTTAGCCCCTTTCGCTATTTGTTTTTTGCGCGCCTTCTTACCGTTTTAGGGAACGGTATTGCCCCGATTGCACTGGCTTTCGCGGTACTCGACATCGGTGGGACCCTCTCTGATTTAGGTATCGTCGTCGCATCGCGCTCCATTTTTAACGTCGCATTCTTATTGATTGGTGGCGTTTTAGCAGACAGATACTCTCGAAATCGAGTGCTGGTCTCCTCATCACTGATTGCTGCCGTGTCGCAAGCTGTCGTTGCATGGTCTGTACTGGATGGTTCAGCAACGGTGATGAGTATGGCCTTATTTGGAGCCTTGAATGGAGCAGCATCCGGCATCGCATTACCGGCTTCATCTACGCTGGTCCCCCAGACTGTCCCGGCTCAGAATTTGCGTGCAGCAAATGCATTAATTCAGCTCGGTATTAATGGAGGTACGATTATTGGCGCTTCGCTGGGTGGGATCCTTATCAGTGCTGTTGGACCGGGATGGGGATTGGCAGTTGATGCAATGGGTTTCGCCGCCTCTGCGCCGCTCTATTTTTTGATTCGCACTTCGTTGACTCAAGCATGCCCTTCAACAACTCATATTCTGCAGGACTTAAAAGAAGGCTGGAAAGAGTTCGCAAGCAGAGCATGGGTGTGGGTGACGGTTGTCCAGTTCACCATTATCAATGCCGCATTCAGTGGCGTGGTGATGGTTCTCGGTCCTGTCATTGCTGATGCTTCTTTTGGGCGCGCGCATTGGGGAGGCATTATTGCTGCACAGAGTGTTGGGCTGGTTACGGGGTCGTACCTCTCGCTGAAATGGCGGCCACGCAGAGATCTCTTTATCAGTGTCATGCTGGTTTCACTTTGCTCAGCCCCAATGTTAATGCTTAGCCAGCCCGCTTCTGAAATTGGGCTCGTAGCCGCGTTTTTTGTTGCTGGGGTGACGCTAGGCTTGTTCGATGTGTCCTGGGCTCATGCACTCCAAATTCATATTCCCCGGGAAAAGCTGGCTCGCGTTTACGCCTACGACGCTATCGGTTCGTTTATCGCCATTCCTTTCGGTGAACTTGTCGCAGGCCCACTGGCGACACATTATGGTACGAATAATGTGCTTCTGGTTTCAGCGATCGCCGTGATCATTACCGCATTAGGAGCCTGTCTGGTGCCACAAATACGACAGCTCGATAACGCCTCTCAGGCAAAGTCACAAAAGGCTACGGGCTCTTCGTTGTGAATCTCGGTCCCAAAATAGAGCGTGCCGTGCTAGCACGTTCTTTCACCGTCCGCCCAGCGCTTGATATCGCTTATATTTGGCGACCTGATCCCCGTACTCAAGATATTCTTGGTGGTGTACAGGCTGACCTTCGCTTTGTCATCATGGCTTTCAATTTCAATGAGCGTGTTGTTTATCAACAGCCCATCCGCCAGGAGCTTTTGATTGATCTCACCTTCCTTGCGCTCACCGTCAAACTCGCTGAATACGATGACCGGATTTCCCAGCAGTGCTTCATATTCCAGGCACTGCCTTGCCATATCCCTTAACGTTCGATAGGTATCGGATGGCCCTGTCAGGCTTGTGAAACTGCCATCATAAGAGGAATGGCTGCTCTTTAATTCGCTGACGGTTATGGCGCACCCGCTGAGTGCTATCGAACACAACAAGGTCGCCAGGGCCACGTATTTCACTTTCAACTCCATTGTGATGATAAATTTCCTCCGCGGGTTAGGGATGACAGTGGTGTTGTCTTTCACACCGACTTTGGCGTAGGGAAATCAACAGTGACCATCAGCCCGCCCTCTTCAGACGTGCTCAGGGATACGCTGCTGTTGTGTTGCTGCGCAACCGCTTTGACGATTGCCAGCCCCAGCCCACTTCCGCTCTGTATCTGATTGGGATCGCGAAAGAATCTATCGAACACGCGCTCCCTCATCTCAGGCAGAATACCGGGCCCTGCATCTGAGACACGCAACTGCGTGGATCTCTCGAGTGATCGAACAACGACCTCAACCCGCCCGCCCTCCGGGCTATACTTCACGGCATTTTCAATGACGTTATCAATCAGAGACATCAGACGCTCCCTGACACCGGTAATCCATATTTCATTTTCAGCGTAAAATTCAAGTTCAATTCTGCGCTCAGCGGCCAGCGGAGCTAACTCCGCCATTCGCTCCTGAATGAGCGTCGTCAGCGGTACAGGTTCCATGGCAGTGTCAATGCGCGCTTCACTGTGCATGAGCAGCAGCAACTGATTGACGAGTCGAGCTGCGCGGCTATTGCTACGAATGATCCCTGCCAGCAACTCCTGTTGACTCTCGCTACTTATATAGGACTGCAACGCCTCAACATTGATGCGCATTGCAGCCAGCGGGGTACGCAGTTCGTGAGCGGCATCGGCAATGAAAATCCTTTCCCTTTCAGTGCTTTCTCGCAGCCTCGCAAGAAATGCATTAATCGCGTCCACCATTTGGTGAAGCTCCATATGCTTTGGCACTGATTTTAAGGGAGACAAATCTTCCGGCGTGCGTAAGGCAATCTCATTGACCACTTTGTTCCAGGGCCGCATCGCAATTCGGATTGACAGCCACGCGGGAAACAATAGAAAAGGAATACAGACCAGTAACGGTAATATGTAGTAGCCACGCGAGTTCAGATAGATAAAGAAGTTCCAGCCTGCGGCAGGGGTAATCAGTGTGACCTCCACGTCGGAGTTCCCTGATTGTAGAGTACGGCTAGTCCAGGAGCGGCCTTCACTCTCTATTGTCTGGAGGCTCCCATATCGAGTGTTTGTCACCCCGGTCGGTGCGCCATCCGATGAATAAATTATGTGTTTATTTTTGCGAACAATTAAGCTGATTGACAGCGCAGGATCCTCACCTCCGCCATAACCTTCCCGCAACGCCTGGCTGAACGCGTCCAGTACCTCGGTTAGCGCCTGCGGACGATCATCCAAACGATCGACCAATTTTTGAATGGTTTCGTAAGTCTTACTGCCCGTTAGCATTGGAGGGCTTCGCAAGTCCTCCGACAAAATGTAGGTCAGAAAAAAACACCAAAGCAGCGTAAGCAATAGCATTTGGGCGATGATAATTCGCCGTACGAGCGAAGGGGTTCTCAGGTGCAACCAAAAATTTCGCATTAACCCGCTCCTTTCTGAACGGGGACGGTATCGATCACAAACCCGACTCCCCTCACCGTTCGCACATAGCCATCGCCGATTTTGCGACGCAAATTCCCCATATGCACATCCAGAGAATTACTCATATTCTCTTTTGCCCCGAATATTCTCTCTTCCAGAAACCGACGAGTAATGACGCGATCGGTGCGCAACAGTAAAGTCTCAAGCAGCGCGTATTCGCTCGCCGTCAACTCAATATTCCGCGTGCTCACTGTGACGCGACGAGTCGGAACGTGGAGAGATAACCCGCGAATTTCTATCATCTCATTCTCGAAACCGTAGCTGCGCCGCGCAAGGGCCCTCACTCTGGCCAACAGCTCGGCAAGCACAAAAGGTTTGACGAGATAGTCATCAGCGCCAGCATCCAGCCCACAAAGGCGGTCCTGCAGCGTGCCTCGTGCGGTCAGAATGATGACGGGGATCCCCTTCATCTGCTGGCGTAAATATGCCATCAGGCTCATGCCATCGCCGTCGGGCAGCCCGAGGTCGAGCAACACCAGTTCTGGCACGCAGGCATCAAGTTGATGCAGCGCATCCTCTTTGCGGCGAACCCATATGACATCTAATCCTTGATCTGCAAGGGCAATACGCACGCCGTTGCCGAGATCCAGGTCGTCTTCGATCAGGAGAATTTTCACAATAGTTACGTTATCAACAGTGAATGAAGAAAGTCTGAAGAAAAAAACGGTATCAGGAAATCTATCAGGTTTGCATCACCGGGACGTACTTCAGTATTTCTTCATTTTGAGCTCATGAGAACTTTAGGGTGTGTATTCACACTGAGCGTTCTGGCGTTTAAACCGCTTGTATCGTAATCAGTTGAATCCCTAAGGACTTCTTTAATGAGAAATTTCGAACTGCGTCATCAGTTCCTCCCTTCACTTTCGGGGCGCACGCTAAAAAAAATATTGCCGGGCGCGCTGCTGGCGTTACTGGTCTCTCCAGTGCTGGCGGCAGAACCGCAGCAAGGTAGCGGCTTAACGTTGGGAGGGGGCGTGGATGTTACACCACGCTATTCTGGTTCGAATGAAAACCGTGTCACGACGCCCCTTGTGTTTGATTACTCGATGCGTAATGGATTCTTCGTGAGTACCACGCAGGGTATCGGTTACGGCAACAGCATCGGCAACCTGGATTACAGTACTGCGCTGAGTTATCGCGCAGGCCGTAAAGATCACGATGTTGATAGCGACTCATTGAACGACGGCAGTGACAACCTGCGCGGAATGGGCGATGTCAAAGGATCGGCTCTCGGTGTGTTGGGTCTGGGCTATAAGGTGACCGACTGGCTTCATTTGCAATTCCAGGCTGAGGTGCCGTTTAGTGAGCGAGACAATGGCGCGGCCCTGCATTTCGGCATTCTTAGCCCACTGTATAGCGGCTCGAAAGATACGTTAACGATGGCGCTGACCAGCAGCTGGGGGACGAGTGACTATATGCAGACGTACTACGGGGTCAGTTCATCACAGTCGGCCGCATCGGGGTTTGCTCCCTATGATGCCGGAACGGGGATTTATGCCTGGTCAATGAATGTGGACTGGACGCACAAGTTCAACCAGGACTGGAGCGTGGTAGCCGCAACGGGTTTTACACAGTTGGCGGGTGATGCACGCAACAGCCCGATTGTGCAACGGAAAGCATCGCCCACCGGGAGTTTGAAAGTGACATACAGTTTCTGATTGTTGTCCGACGTTTGCCTCTCGGCAGATTGTGACTATCCACCGTCAATGCATACACATTCGATCCGCCCCGATTCAGATTATGGGGCGGTATTCGACTTGCAGAATGACTCAGAGCCTCTGCCGCACATCAGCGTTCCCAATCTCTGAACCATTCATCTTTTGATCGGGTCATCTTTTGATCGGTATTAGTGGTCCACGCACTTGAGGCCTTTCACTGCCACCGGCGTGACAGGAAAAAATCTGTATCGCCAAAGAGATTGAAAACGCCTCCACGCCGCGCAGAATTATGTCCCACGTAGTCTGAGGGCGCGTCCTGTTTTGCTTTTAATCGCTTAATGCTGCGCAGTATTACTCTCTTCAGAAGACGCGAGCGCATTGAGCGTATCCATCGCCTCGTCGGACAGCACAAGCTCTGCGGCGGCAAGATTTTCATGCAGATGCGTAACCGACGAAGTGCCTGGAATAAGCAAAATATTTGGTGAACGCTTCAGCAACCATGCCAACGCCACCTGCATTGGCGTCGCCTTTACTGCCTCCGCGACGGCCTGGAGGCCGGAAGACTGCAAGGGCGTAAACCCACCGAGCGGGAAAAACGGCACATAAGCGATGCCCTGCTCCGCCAGAGAATCGATCAGCGCATCGTCGCCACGGTTAACAATGTTGTAAAGGTTTTGCACGCAAACTATCGAGGCGATGCTCTGCGCTTCGGCGACTTGCGCGGCGGTCACATTGCTCAAACCAATATGTCGCACCAACCCCTGACGCTGCAATTCGACAAGCGTGGTCAACGGCTCGGCAATGGATCCTTCAGCGGGCCCGTGAGCACTGAACATAATGCGCAAATTCACCACATCCAGCGTATCCAGCTGCAGATTTCGCAGATTATCGTGTACTGCCTGAGTCAGTTCCTGAGCAGAAAATGCAGGGAGCCACGACGCATCAGCCCCACGCCGTGCGCCAATTTTGGTCACAATCGTCAGGTCGTCCTGGTACGGATGTAACGCTTCACGTATCAGTTGGTTGGTAACGTGAGGGCCATAAAAATCACTGGTATCAATATGATTAACCCCAGTTGACACTGCTTCCCGCAGCACATCTAGCGCCGCGTCCCGGTTTTTCGGCGGGCCAAACACGCCCGGGCCGGCGAGCTGCATCGCCCCATAACCCACTCTTTTCACGCTACGCGTGCCTAACGTAAACGTGCCGCTTTTCTCGATATTGATCATTTTTTGATTCCTGTTCGACGAACTGAAAGAAAATTAAATTTGATAAATAGTATTCAGGGGAACAATAGGTTACATGAAGAAAAAGTTAGTTTAGTCACTGTTAAGTTAAAGTTTAGAGATACTACGTCGATAGTAATGGTGCAACTTCTGCACAACAATCGGGCGTCTTTTTATGCTGAAAAATCTGCACGTAATTACTGGGATCATTTTTGCACTTACGCTGTTCTGCCTGCTCCAGGTCGTCACGGGTGGCTTGTTCTACTCCGCAGTCAGCAATGATCGTCAAAACTTCCAAAATTCAGGAAATCTCAACGCGCAACAAGAGAGCCTGAGCGACAGCGTGAACACGCTAGTTAAAACGCGCGTTACCGTCACTCGCGTTGCGATCCGTTACCTTAAAAATCAGCGCGATCCCGCTTCTCTGGCGGCGATCAACAAGCTGCTCGGTAACGCCAGTACGTCTCTGGGCAAAGCTGAAGCCTATTACAGCGCATGGCATCAGATGCCGCCGGTGAACGGGCAGAGCCAGGAATTAACTGCCGAGATGCAGAAAGCATACACCCAGATGCACGAAGTCATGCGACTGTCGATCGAATATCTGAGCGCTGATAACTATCAGGCGTACGGCGATCTGGATGCCCAAGAGGCTCAGGACAAGATGGAAGCCGTCTACACGCGCTGGCGTGCAGAAAACAACACCCTGCTCAAGGCGGCTGCTCTGGAAAACCAAAACAGCTTTACCAGCATGCAGTGGACGTTGGGCACCATTTTGCTGGTGGTCATCGGCGTACTGATTGTGTTCTGGATGGGTTTGCAGCATCTCCTGCTGAGACCACTACGCAGCGTGATGAACCATATTCGCACGATCGCCAGCGGCGACCTGACGCACACCATTTCTATCGACAGTCGTAATGAAATGGGTCAACTGGCTGCGGGTCTGCATGAAATGCAGCAATCGCTGGTGACAACCGTCAGCGCGGTACGTGGCAGCACCGATTCGATCTACACCGGCGCGGGAGAAATCGCGATGGGCAGCAACGATTTGTCTGCGCGTACTGAACAGCAAGCCTCTTCTCTGGAAGAAACCGCTGCAAGCATGGAAGAGCTGACCGCCACGGTCAAACAAAACTCCGACAACGCCCGCCAGGCGACTCTGCTGGCAAAAAATGCCTCAGAAACCGCCGATCGGGGTGGAATGGTGGTCGATAACGTCATTCGTACCATGACCGAGATTGCCGACAGCTCACAGCAAATTGCCCACATCACCAGCGTTATCGACAGCATCGCTTTCCAGACCAATATTCTGGCGCTGAACGCCGCTGTGGAAGCGGCTCGTGCCGGTGAGCAAGGCCGTGGATTTGCCGTCGTTGCCGGTGAAGTCCGCACGCTGGCAAGCCGCAGTGCGCAGGCCGCGAAAGAGATCAAAGGATTGATTGAAAACTCCGTCAGCCGCGTGAATACCGGCTCCGGGCAGGTCAGCGAAGCAGGCAAAACCATGAAAGAGATTGTTGCGGCGGTGACGCGCGTGACCGATATCATGGGCGAAATCGCGTCGGCATCCGATGAGCAGAGCCGCGGGATTGAGCAGGTCAGTCTGGCCGTTTCTCAGATGGACAGCGTGACGCAGCAGAACGCCGCGCTGGTGCAGGAATCCGCCACGGCGGCGGCGGCGCTGGAAGATCAGGCCGAGCAGTTGCGCCAGGCCGTTGCCGCGTTCCGCTTGAATGCACAAGCGCAAAACAGCGCGCCGCGACCGTCGAATCTCAAAACACCGCAGGTATTGCGTCCGGCTGCGGCCTCTGCCTCAGACGGAAACTGGGAAACCTTCTGACAGTCATCCTTTGAAATGCGGGCGAATTATCGCCCGCATTGCTTTTCTGGCACGAAAAGCAGAACCTGTTTATCGACTCCGTTTTGCGTGTCGTTCCCAGTTTTCCAGTTTAGCGGCTTCGGATTTTTGCAGCGCAACATAGCATGCGCCATCACCACCGTGATGCGGCAGCGCTACGCAGAAGGCCTGCACTTCATCAAATTCCGTTAACAAGCGAGCCAGATAACTGCGCACAATATTCGGATGCGAATTATCTTCCCGGCCCTTTCCGTGAACGATGATCAGGTTGCGCAAACCATCATGATGCGCCTGCCGAATAAAGCTAAACAGCATCTGGCGACACGGCTCAATCGGCTGGCTTAAAAGATTCAGACTGGCCTGGCGGGGATATTTTCCGTGTCGTAATTTTTCAATTACGCCCTGCTGGACACCCTCACGCTGAAACGCCAGCGGTTCGGCGAGAGGCACTACGTCGAGAAACCCCAGCGTCAAAAAGTTATCAAGCTGAGTAACATCAATATTCTGACGGGTGCGCGAGTTACGATTAGGCTGCCAGTTGACATCCGTGGCACGTTTCAGGGGCTGGACATCTTCCATGGCGTCAAGAAAAATTGATTTGTCGTCTGGCTTCATGGAAATTCTCCGGCTACATCTGAAGGGGTACTATACCCGCGCCGGACGGGGGTCTCAATGCTCCAGCCACATCACTTCTGAAGCGATTACGACACAATCAAAAGTAATAACCACATGAAAAGAATTAACATGGCTAATATGAATGATTAAATCAACCTTAACCACAATTTAACTGTTAATTAATTTACCAATTTGAGTTAAAAACATGTGAATTTCGAGGTGCCATCACTTTATTTTTAAGTGAAACCTGTTATAACTAAATAAACCTGCAGAACGGAATAATGAAGCGGGATTTGCAATAGGATGAACTGCTGTGTGTACTGTAGGGTCTGTCCGATGTCGGCAGACTCTATTTTTTTATTGATCATCGTCGCTTAATATTCCGCGGGTATGTCTTCTGAATTGCGTAATTAACGACAACGTCAGCGGCGTTTGTCGGGAATCACGTCTTTGAATTAAATCATAAGCGGCTTTGGGTAAGGTTTCTTCGATCGGCAACATCGCCAGATGGTGCGTCAGGAGCGGATCGCAGCCCAGTTTTTGCGGTAAGATACCCAAGAAATCGCTTTGCGCAACACGGCTTAAACAGGATGAGAATGTTTCGCATACAACGTCAATGCGCGGTATTTTTGAGCGATATTTAAACATGTCCTCCAGCTGCTTATAATAACTCTCACGAGGCGTCAGCATGCTCCAGTTATAATGTAGAAGCGCATTGATGGATTTAGCCCCTACCCCGGATGCCCTTTCCGACAAAATACCGCAAACGGTTTTTCGAAGCGTTTTTCGAAGGTAAATTCGTGGTCGAATGGCCCCTGATAATAGGTATTTATCGTAAAATCAAGTTCGCCCTGACGTAATTCGTTAATCATCGATACCCGTTGCCCTTCCATAATTCGTACTTTCACCAGCGGGTGCTGTTCATGAAAGCGCGTAATCACCGCAGGCATTAACTTACGGGCGATACTTCCCCCGTGCCAATGTTAATTTGACCGCCCAGCAGACCTTGACGCTGATGGATATCGTCCAGCTCCGCACGCCGTTCTTCGAGAATCAAATTTGCATGTTGATAAAAGCTCTCGCCGCATTCTGTGAGCGCCTTCAGCGCTATAAACCGGATGCCAAACTGGGTACCTACTATTCGCTGGTCTTACCGTATCCGCTTATCTTTTTAGGGGTATGGCTGGTGATGTTAGTGGCGTGGTATCTTGTCGGACTGCCAATTGGACCGGGGATTTACCCACGGCTGAATTAAGGGAAAAAGGATGCTGAGATTACTCGAAGATAAGATTGCCACGCCGCTGGGGCCCCTATGGGTGATCGCCGACGAGCAGTTCAATCTGCGCGCGGTGGAGTGGGAAGAATACAGCAATCGCATGGTTGAACTGCTGGATATTCATTACCGCACCGGTTATGAACGCATCGGTGCTACCAATCCGGGCGGTCTGAGCGAGAAGCTGGCAAACTACTTTGAAGGCGATCTCAGCATTATTGATACATTGCCTACCGCAACAGCGGGCACGCCCTTCCAGCGCGAGGTGTGGCAGGCATTGCGCGCTATTCCCTGCGGGCAAGTGATGCATTACGGTCAGCTTGCCGAACAGCTCGGACGCGCCGGAGCGGCTCGCGCGGTAGGTGCGGCGAACGGTTCCAATCCGGTGAGTATTGTGGTGCCCTGCCATCGCGTGATTGGTCGCAATGGAACGATGACGGGTTACGCGGGTGGTGTGCAACGAAAAGAGTGGCTTTTGCGTCATGAAGGCTATTTGTTGCTGTAGAAACCAGGCTTTTAGTGCTTAATTTTCTTCCAGTTAGCACCAAATCCCACAGTCAAGCTGTGGAATTTCAAGAAGATGGCGACACAATGTCGCCACTTGTCTGTATTGATGGTTTACCAGGCTTACGTCTCCACTAAAAAGATGTTAAAATTGACCAATATCAATTAAAGCTTGAGCAGACCTATGATCCCGGAAAAGCGAATTATACGACGCATTCAGTCTGGCGGTTGTGCTATCCATTGTCAGGATTGCAGCATTAGCCAGCTCTGTATCCCGTTTACCCTGAACGAGCATGAACTTGATCAGCTTGATAACATCATCGAGCGCAAGAAGCCTATTCAGAAAGGGCAGACGCTGTTCAAAGCGGGGGACGAACTGAAATCGCTCTATGCAATCCGTTCTGGCACCATCAAGAGCTATACCATCACCGAGCAAGGCGACGAGCAGATCACTGGCTTCCATCTTGCTGGCGATTTGGTCGGTTTTGACGCCATCGGGACAGCTCATCACCCGAGCTTTGCTCAGGCGCTTGAAACCTCAATGGTGTGCGAAATCCCATTCGAAACGCTGGATGATCTGTCAGGTAAAATGCCTAATCTGCGTCAGCAGATGATGCGTCTGATGAGCGGTGAGATCAAAGGCGATCAAGACATGATCCTGCTGCTTTCCAAAAAGAATGCTGAAGAGCGTCTGGCAGCCTTTATCTACAATCTGTCACGCCGTTTCGCGGAACGGGGCTTCTCTCCTCGCGAATTCCGTCTGACCATGACGCGTGGGGATATCGGTAACTATCTGGGTCTGACCGTTGAAACCATCAGTCGTCTGCTGGGTCGTTTCCAGAAAAGCGGCATGCTGGCGGTAAAAGGCAAATACATCACCATCGAGAATGGTGAAGCGCTGGCGGTTCTTGCGGGTCACTCGCGCAACGTCGCATAACGCACTTTTCTCTTTACCGGGTCAACGATTTTTTGGCCCGGTATTCAAACTCCCCCTTCTTCAACGCGTTAAATACTCATCCCACTCTTATTCGGCTTGCATGTGACTCCAGCACTTCAATTATTTAAAGAGTAATGAAGAAAGCCCGACAAACATAACCATGCCCATAATCACTTGGATTAAGGCAACAAAAAAAGCAAGAACACCAAGCACGGTGATTTTTCTACGAAGAATGAACGTGATACCTGACAGTACAGCACTAAACAGAATTGTTTTAACGATGTAACTCAGCGGCACTAGCATCGCATAACCTGTATGTATGCCAGCTAGCCCCATCAGACCGATCAATAACCCCCCGCAAAATCCCCATCCCCAGAACGTCATCGGCAAGCTTAACTGCCCTGTCACCAATTTTTTTACCACAATTGCCTTCTTTTATAATCCATGACTGCCAGGGTTGTGCGCATGTCTCTCGTCGCTGGCAAATATCAAATGAGCCATTCACGTTTCAGAACTCATTGCGTGTCTATGGCGTTAACCCGGTCACCGTGTCAGTTTCTCATACGCCTTTGCGCACAAGCGCCGCAGCCTGTAGAAAAACCTCATCCTCCACGCCATCACCCTTCTGCCTACCGAGTCTAACCAGTTCACCGACAACACTGTCCCGATTGATGGGTTTCTGCGCGGAGACCAGGCCAATCACTGCTGCGCCGATTGCCAGCCCCACCAACCCCGTCTGTTCATCTTTATTCTTCATCGATTTGCTCCTTTAAACCCTCAAAAAGAGTAGCACCACCCGGCAAACACTCAACATGTTCCGCCAGCAGACACTACGCTTCAGCATCTCAAGCTGACAGGTGGCTTCCTGTGATGGCCAAAAGATCGGCTTAATCCTGGAAAAATTTACGGGAATCAACATATAAAGGCGTTCATCAATAAATTCTCACGATTTATTGATCTGGTAAAACTTCTCCCCTGTTTCATTCAACATATATAGGTTACTCTTTTAATTACAGACTGTGGTGACAGTAGTAAGGAGACCTGTATGGCAAAGTATCAAAACATGCTGGTGGCCATCGATCCTAATCAGGACGATCAACCCGCATTACGTCGAGCTGTCTATTTACATCAACGGATTGGTGGCAAAATCAAAGCGTTTTTGCCCATCTATGACTTCTCATACGAAATGACCACCCTTCTGTCGCCTGACGAACGCACGGCGATGCGTCAGGGAGTGATCAGCCAGCGTACCGCGTGGATCCGCGAGCAGGCAAAATATTACATCGATGCGGGCATTCCCATTGATATCAAAGTGGTGTGGCATAACCGTCCCTTTGAGGCCATCATCCAGGAAGTGATTGCCGAGAAACACGACCTGCTGCTCAAAATGGCCCATCAGCACGACAAACTGGAGTCGGTGATTTTCACCCCGACCGACTGGCACTTGCTGCGTAAATGTCCGTGTCCGGTGTGGATGGTCAAAGACCAGCCATGGCCAGAAGGCGGAAAAGCACTGGTCGCCGTGAACCTCGCCAGTGAAGAGGATTATCATAATTCTCTGAATGAAAAACTGGTCAAAGAGACGATACATCTCGCCGAGCAGGTCAATCATACCGAAGTGCATTTAATTGGTGCTTATCCGGTCACGCCGATTAATATTGCCATCGAACTGCCTGAATTTGATCCAAGCGTGTATAACGATGCGATTCGCGGTCAGCATCTGCTGGCAATGAAAGCCCTCCGCCAGAAATTTGGCATCGACGAGAAAATGACCCACGTTGAAAAAGGTCTGCCTGAAGAGGTGATTCCTGATTTATCGGAGCATTTGCAGGCAGGTATTGTGGTGCTGGGAACCGTCGGTCGAACCGGTATTTCCGCAGCCTTCCTGGGCAACACGGCTGAACAGGTCATTGACCATTTACGCTGCGACCTGCTGGTGATTAAACCGGATCAGTATCAAACGCCTGTGGAACTGGACGACGAAGAAGACGATTAAAACCGGCTTCACCGCCATAAAAAAAGCCGCCATCTCTGGCGGCTTTTTCACATTTTACGTCTTAAAGCGATTTCAGAATTGCATCCACGCTGGCTTTAGCATCGCCAAACAGCATGTGGGTGTTCTCTTTGAAGAACAGCGGGTTCTGTACGCCTGCATAGCCAGTGTTCATTGAGCGTTTGAAGACGATAACGTTCTGCGCCTTCCACACTTCCAGAACAGGCATACCGGCAATTGGGCTACCCGGATCGTCCTGCGCCGCAGGGTTAACCGTGTCGTTCGCGCCAATGACCAGAACCGTATCGGTGTCGGTGAAATCATCATTGATCTCATCCATCTCCAGCACGATATCGTATGGCACTTTTGCTTCTGCCAGCAGAACGTTCATGTGACCCGGCAGACGACCCGCAACAGGGTGAATACCAAAACGCACTTTGATGCCGCGCGCACGCAATCTCTCGGTAATTTCTGCCACCGGATACTGCGCCTGCGCCACCGCCATGCCATAGCCTGGGGTGATGATTACCGTATGCGAGTTTTTCAGCATATCAGCGGTGTCTTCAGCAGTAATTTCGCGGTGCTCACCCACTTCTTCATCGCCCGTAGACGTGGCACCGTCGGTACCAAATCCACCTGCAATCACGCTAAAGAAGGAGCGGTTCATCGCCTTACACATGATGTAAGACAGGATTGCACCCGAAGAACCCACCAGCGCACCGGTGACGATCAGCAGATCGTTGCTGAGCATAAAGCCCGCCGCCGCTGCCGCCCAGCCTGAGTAGGAGTTCAGCATCGACACCACAACCGGCATATCCGCACCGCCGATAGACGCCACCAGATGCCAGCCAAATGCCAGCGCGATAATGGTCATCACCAGCAGCGCCAGCACTTGCATGCCCACGCTTTCGGTACGCACAAACACGACCAGCAGCAGGAAAGAGACCACCAGCGCCGCAAGGTTCATCTTGTGGCGGTTTGGCAACATCAGCGGCTTAGAGGAGATCTTGCCGCGCAATTTTCCAAACGCAACGATAGAACCTGTGAATGTCACCGCACCGATGAAGATGCCAAGGAAGACTTCGGTCAGATGAATATTGACCAAAATCGGCTCCATACCCGGTTCGTGATACAGGTAGCTGTTAAAGCCAACCAGCACCGCCGCCAGACCCACAAAGCTGTGCAGAATCGCCACCAGCTCTGGCATCTCGGTCATTTCAACGCGTTTTGCCAGACGAATACCAATCGCGCCACCGATGATCATCGCCACCAGAATCCATGCCACGTTGCCGGTATCCGGCCCGAAGATCGTCGCGATCAGCGCGATCGCCATCCCGGCGATACCAAAGTTGTTACCCCGTTGCGACGTTTCGTGCTTGGAAAGTCCCGCCAGACTGCAAATAAACAGGATCGCAGCAACAATGTATGCAGCTGTAACTAATCCTCCAGACATATGCTACCCCTTAGCCTTTACGAAACATTTTCAGCATGCGCTGAGTCACGGTGAAACCACCGAAAATATTGATACTGGCGATTAGCACCGCAATAAAGCTCAGGAAGCTGATCCAGCCGCCATGCCCAATTTGCAGCAACGCCCCGACCACGATGATCCCGGAAATAGCGTTTGTCACCGACATCAGCGGCGTATGCAGTGCGTGAGAAACGTTCCACACCACGTAGTAACCGACGACACAGGAGAGCGCAAAGACGGTGAAGTGACCGAGGAAATCTTTCGGCGCGACGTCTGCCAGCCAACCGAACAGAATAATCACCAGCGCCATCAGCGCATATTTACGCCATGGAGAAACCGGTTCAGCCGGTTCTTTCGGCGCAGGAGCCGCTTTTGGCGCGGCCTTAGGCTGAGCAGAAACCTGAATTGGCGGAGCGGGCCAGGTGACTTCGCCATCGCGAACCACGGTCACACCGCGTACGACGACATCATCAAAATCAACGGTCACGTTGCCGTCTTTTTCTTTGCACAGAAGCTTCAGCAAGTTAACGAGGTTCGTGCCATACAGCTGGGAGGACTGCGTCGGCAGACGTCCCGGCAGGTCGGTATAACCGATGATCTTCACGCCGTTCGCCGTGGTGAAGATTTCGTTCGGTACGGTGTATTCGCAGTTACCGCCGTTTTGCGAAGCCAGGTCGACAACTACACTACCCGCTTTCATGGAATCAACCATTTCACGCGTGATCAGCTTCGGCGCCGGTTTGCCAGGAATAAGGGCCGTGGTCACGATGATGTCGACGTCTTTTGCCTGTGCGGCAAAGAGCGCCATCTCGGCCTTAATAAACGCCTCAGACATCACTTTCGCGTAACCGTCGCCGCTACCCGCTTCCTCTTCGAAATCCAGCTCAAGGAACTCGGCGCCCATACTCTGCACCTGTTCTTTCACTTCCGGACGGGTATCAAATGCGCGAACAATTGCGCCGAGGCTGTTCGCCGCACCAATCGCTGCCAGACCGGCCACACCAGCACCGATCACCATCACCTTCGCAGGGGGCACTTTACCTGCAGCGGTAATCTGCCCGGTGAAGAAACGCCCAAATTCATGCGCCGCTTCAACGATGGCACGATAGCCCGCAATGTTAGCCATTGAACTCAACGCATCCAGCGACTGCGCGCGAGAAATACGTGGCACAGAATCCATTGCCATTACCGTGACACCGCGTGCGGCCAGCTTCTCGATGAGTTCTGGATTTTGCGCCGGCCAGATAAAGCTCACCAGCGTCGTGCCTGGATTCAGTAAAGCAATTTCGTTCTCTTCAGGTGCGTTCACCTTCAGAATCACCGGCGATTGCCAAATCTCAGCGCCGTCGACGATTTCGGCGCCAGCCTGAATAAATGCCTCGTCATCGAAGCTCGCCAGTTTGCCCGCGCCGCTTTCGACCGCGACGGTAAAACCCAGTTTAAGCAGCTGCTCGACCGTTTTCGGCGTTGCGGCTACGCGGGTTTCATTGGCAAACCGTTCTTTTGGTACCCCAATACGCATAGTTTTCCCTTCCATCGGTTCTTGATGATGGTTTGTCGATAAATGACCGCGGTTCGCATTTGCTGTCGCCCGATCACGACCTGACGAATGTATAACCACGGAAAATAAAACAGTAACAAACTTTCTATAACCTACTGAAAATAACGCTTGTGATCCACCGCAAGAAAACACTATTTCTGACTTTATCTGTGAAAAATAAGTGATCACGGTCTCTGACCGACATATTTACCTTATTTTCAGCGCCAGGCCCGATAAATAGGTCAAGCGAAGCGGTAAAAACATGATATAGCCCCACATTAGAACAACCCATTAACATTAAATTAACTCGTGAAAGTCATATGCCTAATCAGTTTTACTGTTCAAACGCCTGTTTATTCAACATATCACCAAATGTTATCGAACTTAATCCTGACCTCAGCACCGGCTGCGAAAAATGGCGCAGACAGCGACAGGTTTTAAATGCCATAATCGGCGACGATTTCAAATTAACAACAACACCAGCACCTGGTTTGCGCATGGCGAAGGATTATTTTTATGAAGCTTAAGAACACTCTCCTGGCGTCCGTACTTCTTTCTGCGACCGCCTTGTCCGCTAACGCTGCGACAGAATTAACGCCTGAGCAAGCAACAGCGTTAAAACCTTTCGATCAGACAGTCATCGTGGGTCGTTATAACACCATCAGCGAAGCCGTAGCTGCCGCATCAAAACTGGCCGATAAAGTCGGTGCAGACTCATTCTACGTGGTTGATTCTTCCGATCATGGCAACAGCGGTAACCAACGCGTTACGGTCGCTCTTTATAAAAACGATGCACCCAAAGCTGACGCGCCAAAAAATCGTGTGATCAACGGCGTAACGGAACTGCCAAAAGACCAGGCGATTGCGCTTGAGCCTTTTGACACCGTCACCGTTCAGGGTTTCTATCGCAGCCAGCCAGAAGTAAACGACGCCATCACCAAAGCCGCGAAGGCGAAAGGGGCAGCCTCTTTCTATATCGTGCGTCAGGTGGATGCTAACCAGGGCGGCAATCAGCGTATCACTGCTTACATTTATAAAGCTGATGCGAAAAAACGTGTTCTGCAGAGCCCGGATGCGATTCCAGCGGATTCAGAAGCTGGACGTGCGGCGCTGGCGACCGGCGGTGCAGCGGCTAAGGCCGTTGAGATTCCAGGCGTGGCAACCTCTGCTGCACCAAGTTCTGATGTGGGCCGTTTCTTCGAAACGCAATCCTCTAAAGGGGGTCGCTATACCGTAACCCTGCCGGACGGCACTAAGATTGAAGAGCTGAACAAAACTGCCGCAGCGCAGATGGTTCCGTTCGACAGCGTGAAGTTCACCGGCAACTACGGCAACATGACGGAAATTTCGTACCAGGTCGCTAAACGCGCGCAGAAGAAAGGGGCTAAGTATTATCACATCACCCGCCAGTGGCAGGAACGTGGTAATAACATCACCATCAGCGCCGACCTGTACAAGTAACACCACGGGTCTAAAAAGGCGGCGCAATGCCGCCTTTTTTCTTAATTTGATCGAAATTCTGCCTCACATCATTGCATGCCAGCAAGACACTCCGTAAAATCCCGCGCCTTAGTGTGATCCACCATTTTTATGCGCCTGTGCGAAATAATTATTCTGGATTTGGACCTTTCATAACAGGAAGCCAATGGAAAAGAAACTTGGCCTGAGCGCATTAACTGCGCTTGTTTTAAGCTCCATGCTGGGCGCAGGCGTCTTCAGTTTGCCGCAGAATATGGCCGAAGTCGCCAGCCCGGCGGCATTGCTCATCGGTTGGGCCATCACCGGCGTGGGGATCCTCCTGCTGGCGTTTGCCATGTTATTGCTGACGCGTATCCGCCCGGATTTAGATGGCGGGATATTCACTTACGCGCGTGCAGGATTTGGCGAGTTAATCGGCTTTTGTTCCGCCTGGGGTTACTGGTTGTGCGCGGTGATCGCCAACGTCTCCTATCTGGTAATTGTGTTCTCCGCCTTGAGTTTCTTTACTGATACCCCTGAACTGCGCTTCTTTGGTGATGGCAATACCTGGCAATCTATTGTCGGCGCGTCGGTTCTGCTGTGGCTCGTCCATTTTCTGGTCCTGCGCGGCGTGCAGACGGCGGCAAGCATCAATCTGGTGGCGACGCTGGCAAAACTGGTCCCGCTGGGCCTGTTTATCGTCCTGGCATTTGTCGCGTTTCGTCTCGACGTCTTCACCCTTGATTTCAGCGGCGTGGCGCTGGGCGTCCCCGTCTGGGAACAAGTCAAAAACACCATGCTCATCACGCTGTGGGTGTTTATTGGGGTAGAAGGCGCAGTGGTGGTTTCGGCAAGGGCACGCAACAAACGCGATGTCGGCCGTGCCACGCTGCTGGCCGTTTTGGCTGCGTTAAGCGTTTACCTGCTGGTCACGTTGCTGTCTATTGGTGTGGTCGCCCGTCCAGAACTGGCGCAAATGCGTAACCCTTCTATGGCTGGCCTGATGGTCAAAATGATGGGTTCCTGGGGCGATGTGGTGATTGCTGCGGGGTTGATTGTTTCGGTTTGCGGTGCCTACCTGAGCTGGACGATTATGGCGGCAGAAGTACCCTTCCTTGCAGCCACGCACAAGGCGTTCCCGCGCTTGTTTGCGCGTCAGAATCAGAACAGCGCGCCCTCTGCGTCTCTGTGGCTGACCAACATCAGCGTGCAGGTTTGTCTGGTGCTGATCTGGCTCACAGGTTCGGACTATAACACTCTGCTCACCATTGCCTCAGAGATGATTCTGGTACCCTATTTCCTTGTCGGCGCCTATTTGCTAAAAATAGCCACCCGTCCCGTGCATTACGTGGTGGGTGTCGGTGCTTGTCTCTATGGGTTATGGTTGTTGTATGCTTCCGGCCCGATGCATCTGCTGCTTTCCGTGGTGCTTTACGCGCCGGGTCTGCTGGTGTTTATTTATGCCCGCCGCACGCATCAGCTCAGCCACGCGCTGAAACGGCGCGAACTGGCATTGATTGGTCTGTTACTGGTTGCATCCGTACCGGCAACGTGGATGTTAATGGGATAAGCGCACACTTTCCCATTGTCGAACTGAAAAGGAGAAAACGATGGGAAACGCGCCACAACGCCCCATTCTGATTACGGGTGGAGGCCGACGTATCGGCCTCGCCCTTGCCCACCACTTTCTCACTCTCCGCCAGCCGGTTATCGTGAGCTATCGCAACGAATATCCCTCGATAGAAGGATTACGCCAGGCAGGTGCCACCTGCATTCAGGCCGATTTTTCTACTGACGAAGGGATTCTGAGATTTGCCGAAACGGTGAAGTCTAACACCCGCGGATTGCGCGCCATCATTCATAATGCCAGCGCATGGCAGGCTGAAAAACCTGGCACTCCGCTTAGCGAAACGCTCGCCTGCATGATGCAGATCCACGTTCATGCGCCTTATCTGTTGAATCATGCGCTCGAAGAGTTGCTGCGCGGCCACGGCCATGCCGCTGGCGACATTATTCATTTCACCGATTACGTCGTCGAACGCGGCAGCGATAAGCACATTGCCTATGCGGCAAGCAAAGCGGCGCTGGACAACATGACTCGCTCTTTTGCGCGCAAGTTAGCGCCGGAGGTAAAGGTCAACGCTATCGCGCCTTCGTTAATTCTGTTTAACGAAGAAGACGATGCGGAATACCGCCAGAAAGCGCTGAATAAATCGCTGATGAAAATTGTGCCGGGCGAAAAAGAAGTGATCGACCTGATCGATTATTTACTGACAAGTTGCTACGTCACGGGGCGTTCGTTTGGCGTCGACGGCGGTCGTCCACTGAATTAGTGAAAACGGCTCCAGAAGAAGATTAACACCCAGGCGCTGAGGCTCCAGCACACCACGGCCCCGCCCAGCGCCAGCGGTAAACGCATCATCGCCGTGAAATACCACAGCGACAGCAGATAAATAAAATAGGGAATAATGGACCACATGCCAAACACGATGGTGGTCCGCAACGCTTCAATTCCACGCTCAGACGCCACAATGTAGTGAGCGATCAGCGCAAACGTCGGGAATAATGGAATCAGGCCCGCAATATAATAATTCTTCGTTTTCGCCAGCAGGCCAATCAATACCACCACCAGCGCACCTAGCACCGCCTTCAACAAAAGCGCCATCCTTTTCCCTTAACAATCAAATAACAATAACGGCCAGAATAGCGGAACTGATGATAATTATGAAAGATTAATGGAAGGTTAAGGTTACGCGGTGTATGTTGACATTTTTCGCGATACAGACGTTTTATGAATAAGATCGTTTTTGTTGAGGATGAACCCGAAGTTGGCCAGCTTATCGCCGCCTACCTCGGAAAACACGATATGGACGTTGTCGTTGAGCCACGCGGTGACCGCGCTGAAGAGGTCGTGCTGCGTGAAAAACCCGATTTGGTCCTGCTGGATATCATGCTGCCAGGCAAAGACGGTATGACCGTGTGTCGCGATTTGCGCGCGCAATGGGACGGCCCTATCGTTTTGCTCACCTCGCTTGATAGCGATATGAACCACATTCTGTCACTGGAAATGGGGGCGAACGATTACATTCTTAAAACTACGCCGCCTGCTGTTCTGCTGGCACGTCTGCGTCTTCATTTACGCCAGCGTGTCGCCGCTGAAAACCAGACGCCGTCTCCGGCTCTTACGCCGTACAAAGCCATGCGCTTCGGCACGCTATCGATTGACCCGGTGAATCGTCAGGTTCTGCTGTCGGGCACGGATGTTGCCCTTTCGACTGCCGATTTCGACCTGCTGTGGGAACTGGCCACGCATGCCGGTCAGATTATGGATCGCGACGCGCTGCTGAAAAACCTGCGCGGCGTAAGTTACGATGGGATGGATCGCAGCGTTGACGTCGCAATTTCGCGGCTGCGTAAAAAATTGCTGGATAACGCCACCGAACCCTACCGCATCAAAACCGTGCGCAACAAAGGTTATCTGTTCGCTCCGCACGCCTGGGAAACCTGATTACTTCGTCATCCGGATACGTTCATGAAAACGCTATTTTTGCAGTTCACAGGGATACAGGGAGGCGTCTGCAACTCTTTGAGACTGGAAACAGGACATGTCGTGGTCATGAGCGTTTGGTTTTAGCAGTGAGTCAAACACTGATATTTTCAGTCAAAAAAAGAACCCATTGATGTTCAAAAAATACGCTAACATTGCCGGTGGAGTGTTGCTCATTGTTTATTCAATGCGCAGCCTGATGCAATAACTCATCAACTATAGCGAGAAGCGGACATTATCCGATGAACATCCCGGCCAGGATGTGATGAACTCGTCTCTGGAATCAGCGCTGCTTGCAGGTTAATCATGGTGCCTCCGGCCCAGCATCCTCCAGACAATGAGCGCGCAGAAGAAAATTATGCATGTCGCTTCTGGCTCGAGTCACACAGTAACCATTTCTGAATCCCGTTTTGTCATTAGTTGTCAGTATGATTTAGAGGAGGTGCAATCAGCTATTTGTGGTAGCTACTGGAATCCTCTTTTTTTTGTAACTATAGCAAGTTGGATTTTAGGTATTCTTGCTGTTGTGCATGCACGGGAGTGGCAATGGAAGTTGAAACAAAAGAAGTAAAAGACACAATGATCGGCTTCGATGAAAACCTTCTGAAAAAAACACCTGTCGACCCTCAAGAATCGAAGAAGGTGAAAGGTTTAAAAAAATTATTTCATGGCGTGCGCAGTGCCATCGCAGCAGCGAAACGTGAGCAGAAAGTCCTATCAGTTTTTTACATACTATTTTCTGCAATTACAGTGTGGATGGCCGTTGCCAGCAAAGAACCCAAAGTGAGCATCGCGTGGTTGTTTGCAGCGATCGTTGTATCGCAAGTGACCACCGATCTAGCCGATTTCTCAGACTCAAAAAACAAAGGTTATTTTTCTGCTACTCTGCGAACCTTGACTGTTTTGATAGCTCTTACTGTCGCATATGTCTCTTAAGAATCCGATAACTCTAATAATAATTACCGGGAACGTTAATCATTTAAAACACAAGCCAAACTGTCGAAATTGATAGTGTTTAGCCTTTCAAAGGCCGCACAAAATCGAGCGAATCTGCTGGGCTGAGATGTTACTTAGACAGTAGGTGTAATCATTCCGAGTAGTCATATAAACAATAAGGTTATTTATGAAAAAGTTAATTATGTTAGCAGTAGTTGCAGTTGCAGTGTCCGGCTGTGCTCAACAATCATTCACAGTAAACAAAGGAACAACGTACGCGCCGCAGAAAGTAACAACGCATCATTTCTTTGTAAGCGGGATTGGCCAATCCAAACAAATCGATGCCGCAGAAGTATGCGGTGGTGCAGAAAAAGTTGTTCGTACTGAAGTTCAGCAGACATTCGTGAATGGCCTGTTGGGAGTTGTCACATTCGGTATCTATACACCACGTGAAGCTCGCGTTTACTGCGCAAAGTAATAGCATCATTCAGCAGGTTAACGCCTGCTGAATTCCAAAGTAAAAAGTTCGTCGATAGCGTAAAAATACATTACCCAGTTAAGGTCATACATCAAAGTTGATAGCAAAGCCTATTTCGTCAGCCTTCAGTTCAATGCTCAAGTTCAGGACGGTATTTTGAACCGCCAATGACAACTGCCGAGCAGCAAACCATTAAACTACCCGAGCCAGTCCATTACGCACTGAAGACATAATTTAAATTGACGGGCCATTTCCCAAAAGTGCCAATTACCCTCCAGCATCGAGAATTTGGAAGAAGCGAAACACAGAATTTGCATTTTGTCTCTATACCGCAGGCACTGAGGGGTAACCAGATTGCACACTCATCTGTGAGCCTGGTTGACGTGTTCTGGAACCTTGCCGTTCGTAAACCGAACATCCGCCGCCGCCGCCCTTATCAAACGCGTCATACGTTTGCATGTTGGTTGTTGTCAGCCGAGGCAAACCCTGCTTTCATAGCAATTCAAATGGCACATGAACACACGCAGAGGGTTTATACCCTTTACTCTGCCTGGATACATGCTCTGGACGGCGATAAGACTGCGTTCCTCAACAAGCGCACAGACGAATACACCACTGCCCCCATGGTGCCTCCGGTCGTAAAGAAGTTTAGCTAACTCATTGTATTAATGGTGTGATTTCATGAAAAAGCTGTTTGTGCAGTTTTATCTTTTGCTGTTTGTCTGTTTTCTGGTAATGACCATGCTGGTCGGGCTGGTCTATAAATTCACCGCCGAGCGCGCAGGAAGACAGTCTCTGGATGACCTGATGAAAAGCTCGCTCTATTTGATGCGCAGCGAATTACGTGAAATCCCGCCGCATGACTGGGCGCGGACGCTGAAAGAGCTGGATCTGAATCTGTCGTTTAATATGCGCATCGAGCCGCTCAAAAACTACAGTCTGGATGCCCCCACCGCGCAGCGCCTGCGCGAAGGCGATATTGTGGCGCTGGACGACCAGTACACCTTTATCCAGCGAATCCCGCGCAGCCATTACGTGCTGGCTGTCGGCCCAGTTCCGTATCTCTATTTTTTACATCAGATGCGACTGCTGGACATGGCGCTGATGGCTTTTATCGCCATTTCGCTGGCCTTTCCGGTGTTTATCTGGATGCGTCCGCACTGGCAGGACATGTTGCGGCTGGAGGCTGCTGCGCAGCGCTTTGGCGAGGGGCATTTGACGGAACGTATACATTTCGACAGCGCCTCCAGCTTTGAACGACTGGGCGTCGCCTTCAACCAGATGGCGGATAATATTAACGCCCTGATTGCCAGTAAAAAGGCGCTTATTGATGGCATCGCGCATGAACTACGTACACCGCTGGTACGCCTGCGCTATCGTCTGGAGATGAGCGAAAACCTGACCGCTGCTGAGTTGGTGGCGCTTAATCGCGATATCGGCCAGCTCGAAGCACTGATCGAAGAGCTACTGACCTACGCCCGTCTGGATCGTCCGCAAAATGAACTCAAACTCAGCACACCGGATTTTTCGGCGTGGATAAGCAGCTATGTTGAGGACGTGCAGAGCGTCAATCCGCAGCGTGAGCTGTTACTGGACAATCACACCGGCGATTATGGCGCGCTGGATATGCGCCTGATGGAACGCGTGCTGGACAATCTGGTGAATAACGCCCTGCGCTATAGCGAGAACCGACTGCGAATTCGTTTACAGCTGAACGGCAGCGAGGCGAGTTTATCGGTCGAGGACGATGGACCCGGGATCGCGGCCGAAGAGCGCCATCGCGTATTTGAACCCTTCGTGCGTCTCGACCCGAGTCGTGACCGTGCCACTGGCGGCTGCGGACTGGGCCTGGCGATTGTTCACTCGATCTCTCAGGCCATGGGCGGGCACGTTAGCTGCGAAGCCAGCGATCTGGGCGGCGCGAAATTCTGCTTTAACTGGCCGGTCTATCACCACATTGCTCTGCCTGCCATGGTCTGATGCCGGCTATTCGTCGTCAGGCAGACACTGCAGGTGACCGTGGCGCACACCGCGCTGGGCGATAACATCATCAGCAAAATGCTGGATATCGCCCATATCGCCTTTTAACACCGCAATTTCCAGACAATCTTCATGACTGACGTGAACATGCAGCGTCGCGACGGACAAATCGTGGTGGTGATGTTGGGTCGACACCAGACGCCGCGCCAAATCGCGCTTTTCATGTTCGTAGACGTAAGACAGCACCGCAAACCCTTGCGTGCCGTGTTGCTGAGCGGTTTCCTGCGCCAGCGCTCCGCGCAAAATATCGCGAATCGCTTCCGAGCGGTTGTTGTATCCGCGGCGCTGGCTCAGGCTATCCAGCGTCTCCAGGAGATCATCATCAAGCGTTATAGTGACACGTTGCATCGGGTTTCAGTCTCTTGAGGCGCGCGACGGCGCACGGGATAAGCGGGAAGCACCGCGTTCTGTAGCATTCTTCCCGCAACGGATGAAAACGTGAGTGCCTCACCCACGGTTTGTGTTTCAACGATTTGCCCCTGATCCATGACCATCACGCGGTGACAAAAACGCTCCACTAGCCGTAAATCATGGGTAATAAACAGGCAGGCGGTGCCAAACTGCTGCTGGAGTTTTTTGAGCAGACTAATCACCCCCGCCTGAAGCACCAGATCGAGATTAGAAACGGCTTCATCAAGGATCAACAGTTTGGGTTCAACGGCCAGCGCACGCGCCAGGCAAACACGCTGCAACTGCCCCCCACTGAGCTGCGGCGGGCATTTAGACATAAGGCTGTCGTCCAAATCCACCGCCTGTAACAACGACCTGGCGCGCGCCAGTTGTTCGGCTTTAGATAACGTCAGAAGATGACGCATCGGTTCACGCAGAATGTCGCACACCGTTTTACGCGGATTCACGGCGCTGATTGAATCCTGGAAAACCATCTGCACATCGCGGCGAAAGGCTTTCTGTTGTGCCCGGCTGAGGCGCGCGAGGGATTCCCCTTGCCAGAACACTTCGCCCTGACGGGGTGATTCCAGCCCCACCAGTAAACGCGCCAGCGTGCTTTTCCCACATCCACTGCGCCCAAGCAACGCAACGGTTTCACCGGATGTCAGGCTCATCGACACGTCGCGTAATACCGTCTGTGACGGCGTATACGCATGTGAAAGCGCGGAGACAGAAAGTAACGTCATGATTCCAACTCCATGCCATAAAGCGCCAGATGTGCGGCCACCAGATTACGCGTGACGCGATGCTGTGGCGCATGAAACACGGCCTCAACGTCGCCCTGCTCCACAATCACACCGTGGTCCATAACCGCCACGTCATCCGCCAGACGCGCCACAACGCCCATATCATGCGTGACCAGCAGCATTCCGGGGGCGCGCGTTTGCATGATTGAACCCAGCAAATCCAGGATCCGGGCCTGAGCGACGGCATCCAGATCGGTGGTCGGTTCATCAGCGACAATAAACGGGGCATCGCACAGCAAGGCCATCGCGATCATCATTCGCTGCAACATCCCGCCGCTCATCTCGAAAGGGTAAAGCCTTAAAACGCGATGCACATCTTCCAGCCCGACCGCGCGTAAAGCGGCGAGAAGTGCGTTGTCATCAGCGGGCTGGCCGACTGCCAGACACGTCTCGCGCGCATGAGTCGCCATGGAATGCAGCGGATTAAACGCGCTGCGCGGGTTTTGCATAATCGTGGCGACCATTTTCCCTCTCAACGATTGGGGGACAATCCGTACACCGTCAGCCAGCACCTGGCCTGATGTCTGGCGAACGCCCGCAGGCAACACGCCGAGCGCGGCGGCGCAGGTCAGTGATTTACCGCAGCCGCTTCCGCCCACCAGCGCCAGCACGCGCCCTCGCGTAAGCGTGAGCGATACGCCCTTTACCAGCGGTTTGTCCGCATCAATCACTATATTGCGTAATTCGATCTGCTGCGGCATCAGTGGGCATGCTCCGTCTCAAGATGTGGATCAAGGTGATCGCGCAGCGCGTCACCCACCAGATTAAAGGCCATCACGCTGATGAACAGCGCCAGACCGGGCCAGAACATTTGCAGCGGCTGAGTCCAGATATACTGGCGCGCGTCGTTAATCATGACGCCCCATTCCGCGGTAGGCGCCGTCACGCCCAGCCCTAAAAACGACATCCCGGCGACGTGCAGCATCATGTGTCCGATATCCAGCGTCGCCAGCACCAGCAGCGATGGCAGCGCAGCACCCGTCAGATGATCGAGAAAGACCCGCACGTGCCCCGCCCCAGAGAGTCGCGACGCCAGCACAAATTCCCGCTGCCGCAGCGAAATAACCAGACTGCGGACCATGCGCGCATACCAGGCCCAGTGCGACAGCGCGATAGCGATAATGACGTTGGTCAGCCCCGTTCCCAGAACGCCCACCAGGAAGAACGACAGAATGGAGGTCGGAAAGGTCATAAACATATCGGCCACACGCATGGTCAACTGATCGACTCGCCCGCCCAATAGCCCTGCCGCGCCCCCTATCGTTAGGCCCAACACCAGCACCAGCAACAGACAGGCGATCACCGATCCCAGCGATACGCGTGTTGCCGCGAGCAGACGGGAGAAAATGTCGCGCCCGAGATGATCGGTCCCCAGCCAGTGCTGGCTGTCGGGCGATAGCAAACGCGCGGGTAAATTAATGGCGAGCGGATCGTACGGCAACCACCACTGGCTGGTGAGTGCGATAGCCGCGAGCAACACGATGATGATCATCGCCAGACGAACCGGCCAGCGCGCCGTGCGCAAGAAACTCACGAGTGCGCTCCTTCATGACGACGAATACGCGGGTCGAGCGCCGCATTCAGCACGTCCACCGTCAGATTACAGATGACAAACACCACCACCATGATCAACGTAAAGCACTGAATCACAGGATAGTCACGGTTAAAAATGGCAGACACGGCGTAGCGCCCCACGCCCGGCCAGGCAAAAATATTCTCGATAATCATTGTTCCGCCAATCAGCTCGCCGATATGCATTCCGACCGCAGTAATCATCGGCAGCGAGGCATTGCGCAAAATGTGGCGGCGCTCGGTCTGTTTGTCGCTTAATCCGCGCAGACGGGCCCAGGTGACATGGCGCTGTCCCGCGATATCCAACATGCTGGCGCGCAGCAGACGGGCATTAATCGCCAGCGACATAAACGCAATCGACACGGCAGGCAAAATCAGATGCTGCCAGTCGCCGTAGCCCATCGCGGGTAGCCATTTGAGATGCACTGAGAAGAACATCACCAGCAAAAAAGCGAGCCAGAAATTAGGCATCGACACGCCGAGAAACGAAATCGCACGTACGATGAAATCCGGCAAACGATCGCGATAACGCGCGGCCCAAATGCCTAGCGGCACGGACGTCAGCAGAATCAACACCAGCGCTGCGCCCGCCAGCAGCAACGTCGCGGGCAGAAAATGCAGCACATCATCCAACACCGGACGCTGGGTGGCATACGAGATGCCGAAATCCAGATGCAGTGCTTTCCAAAGCCAGGTGCCGTACTGAACGACGATTGGTTGATCCAGCCCCAGCATCACGCGGGTTGAAGCGACCATTTCCGGCGTCGGCGGTAAGTTCGACAGCCGTAGATAGTCCAGCGCCGGGTCGCCCGTTCCCAGGCGCAGCATCAGAAAGATAATGACCGAGGCCGCCAGCACCATCGGGATCAGCAGCACGATACGCCGCAAGATGTAACGGATCATCAGCGTTTCACCGGCTTTATGTGCTCGAAGGGAATCTCTGACGCAATTGGGGCGAACGGGATTACGCCCAATTCAGGTTTCGCCACCACCATCATCGACACATAGCTGATGGGCAGGTAGACGGCGTCATTGTGCAGCCGCGTGAGGATATCTCGGTACAGCGACTGGCGCTGTGTTGGGTCTGTGGTGGAAAGCACTTCGCCGATCTCTTTATCGATCACCGCTTTGTCCGGCAGCCCGCGCTGAGCCTGATAGTCGGCGTGCGACGGGACGCGCATGGAGCTCATAAAGGCATGAGGGTCGTAAGGTGCGCCCCAGGTGCGGTTGAAAATCATGCCAAAACGCCCGTCACGCTGCCGCGCATAAATACTGCTCTCTTCCTCCCCGACCAGCGTCACCTCGACGCCGACCTGACGCATATCGGCCTGAATGATTTCTGCCATCGATTTACTGAGCGCATCGGTGCCAATAAACGCCAGTTCGATTCGGAGTAGCTTGCCATTTTTCTCGCGAATGTGTTGATCTTTAGAAACCGTCCAGCCCGCATTGTCGAGCAACAATTTTGCCTGCTGCGGATCGTACTGACGCGGCTTAAGGCCGATATTGGCGTACGGAACCGTCGGGGCGAAGAGCGTGTCCGCTACCTGTTGCGTGCCGTACAGGGCATTTTCGATCAGTGATTTTTTGTTCACCGCATAATTAAGTGCCTCACGCACGGCGAGTTCATCGGTGGGTGCCTGAGTAGAATTTAGCGCAAGCATCACCGTTTCAATAGGCTGCGAAAGCTGGGTACGAATGGCCGGATTCTGGCTAAAGCGCGCGAAGGTATCGAGCGGTAGCAGCCCTTCGTTGCCATACAGCAGATCGATATCGCCCGTTTCAAAGGCCACGGCGCGCGTGGTGGGATCGGGAATCACGTGAACCGTCACCTGACGAATCTGTGGCTTTTCGCCCCAGTAATGCTCGTTACGCACCAGCACGTCGTATTGATTCAGTTTCGACGCTTTTAACACCCACGGCCCGGTTCCAATCGGCGCTTTTATTCCGTTCAGGGTTTCATTATTTCTAAACTGCGACGGAGCAATGAACCGGAAAGGGCGTGGCAGCGAGAGTTCTTGTAAGAAAGGGTAATAGGCGCTTTTTAACGTGATTTGCAGCTCATTCTGACTCAGGGCTTTAACATCGGTGATTTGGTTGGTCAGCTCAAGCCAGGCGTGGCGCTTACGGTTGTCCAGCACGGCGCGAAAATTCTCCGCTGCGGCCTGCGCCGTAAGCGCTTCACCGTTGGAAAATGTGACACCGTCACGCAGAGTGAATGTCCATACCTTCCCATCCGCCGAGGTTTTCCAGCTTTTCGCCAGCCACGGCGTAACCGTTCCGTCAGCCTGGTACTTCACCAGCGGCTCATACACCATGCTTTGGGCAAACATCTGATTGGGCGTGTAAAGATGCGGATTAAGCGGTCCAACGTTGACGGGCCATACCGTGGTGATTTCATCAGGTGCGGAGGCCTGCGAGAAGAAGGACGCACCTGCCAGCAGCGCACAGACGATTCGGCCAGGTCTGGACAAAATAGTTGCCTCTCATCATTAAGGAGTAGGAAAAACGTGTGACGATTCTAATAATTCATCATACTTTTAACCTGTGCTGGATCAACTGAGGGGCCGCACGTGTCGCTAAATATACAAAAACCGTATGATTCATCAGCAGTCAATAAGCTTTTCCTTGCCCTGCTGGGCACCAACCGCACCTTTGCCTGACCCGGCGTGCTGTGCTATAAAAAAAGTATGTTGTAACTAATGAGAATGTCTTATGGCGACTTACGATCTTATCGAACGGTTGAATTCCACTTTTCGCCAGATTGAACTAGAGCTGGTCACACTTACTGAACGATTAAAGGGCTGTCGACTGCTGGCCGCGCGCGTTTTTACATTGCCGGACGTTGCCAAAGGTGCCGAGCACGACGAGCTGAACACCATTGAGGTGGAACAGCATATCGGACAAGAGGCCGTGGCGTTGACGCTCGCCCACTACCGTCATCTGTTTATCCACCAGCAGTCGGAGAAACGCAGCAGCAAAGCCGCCGTGCGCTTGCCGGGGGTGATTTGCCTGCAATGCGATGGCGCGTTGCGCGAAGAGATTGAAAGTCAGATAGCGCATATTAATACGCTCAAGATGGCGTTTGAAAAAATCATCACCGAAGAGTCCGGGTTGCCTCCCGCTGCGCGTTTCGAATGGGTCCATCGCCAGTTGCCAGGGCTTATTACGCTGAACGCATATCGCTCGCTGACGGTGTTGCGTCAACCGGCAACCCTGCGATTTGGCTGGGCGAACAAACATATTATTAAGAATTTCACCCGCGACGACGTGCTTTCGCTGCTGGAAAAAAGCCTAAAATCGCCGCGCACCGTGACGCCATGGTCTCGCGAACAGTGGATTGAGCGGCTTGAGGAGGAGTACGACAATATCGCCGCCCTACCGGCAGAAACCCGTCTCAAAATTAAACGCCCGGTGAAGGTCCAGCCGATCGCCCGCGTCTGGTATGCCGGTCAGCAAAAGCAGGTGCAGTATGCCTGCCCGACGCCAATGATTGCGCTGTTTGATGCGGAGCAAGGTGCGATGGTGCCCGATATTGGGGAACTGTTGAATTACGATGCTGATAATATTCAGCATCGTTATAAGCCTCAGGCGCAGCCGCTGCGGTTGATTATTCCGCGGCTGCACCTGTATGTGGCCGAGTGATTATTTCAGGCTGCCGACCATCTCTTCAGGACGCACCCAGGCATCGAACTCTGCTTCGGTAAGATAGCCCAACGCCAGCGCAGACGCTTTTAGGGTCAGCCCCTCTTTATGCGCTTTTTTGGCAATTTCGGCTGCTTTATCGTAACCGATATGCGTATTCAACGCCGTCACCAGCATCAGCGATTCATTCAGCAGCTGACTGATTCGTTCACGATTTGGCTCAATGCCGACGGCGCAATGCGCAGTGAAACTCTCCATGCCATCCGCAAGCAGGCGCACTGATTGCAGGAAGTTATGGATCACCATCGGGCGATAAACGTTCAGCTCAAAGTTACCGGACGCCCCGCCCATATTCACCGCCACGTCGTTGCCCATCACCTGACAGGACAGCATGGTCAGCGCTTCGCACTGCGTTGGGTTCACTTTCCCCGGCATGATGGAGCTGCCAGGTTCGTTTTCAGGAATGCTGATTTCACCGATGCCGCAGCGCGGACCCGATGCCAGCCAGCGCACGTCATTGGCGATTTTCATCAAGGACGCCGCCAGCCCTTTCAGTGCGCCATGGGCGTGAACCAGGGCATCGCAGGTGCCGAGCGCTTCAAATTTGTTTGGCGCCGTGACAAACGGCTGATGGGTTATCTCCGCCAGCTCTTTGGCGACGCGCACAGCATACTCCGGATGAGTGTTTAGCCCTGTGCCCACCGCCGTCCCGCCTAATGCCAGCTCGGCCAGATGCGGAAGACTGTTTTCGATGTGTCTGAGATTATGTTCCAGCATCGCCACCCAGCCGGAAATCTCCTGCCCGAGGGTCAGCGGTGTGGCGTCCTGCAGATGCGTACGGCCAATTTTGACGATATCGCTGAACGCCTGTGATTTATCGGCGAGCGTTTTTTTCAACACATTCAGCTGCGGAATAAGATGTTCGCGAAGGGCCACGATCGCCGCCACATGCATCGCCGTCGGGAACACGTCGTTGGAACTTTGGCTTTTGTTCACGTCGTCATTCGGGTGAATTTTACGTTCCATACCGCGCACGCCGCCCAGCAGCTCGCTCGCGCGGTTTGCCAGCACTTCATTCATGTTCATGTTGCTTTGGGTGCCAGAGCCGGTTTGCCAGATAGCGAGCGGAAATTCGTCGACATGTTTATCGGCCAGCACTTCGTCAGCGGCACGAATAATCGCCGTCGCTTTTTCGGTGGGCAGCAGGCGTAAATCCTGGTTAACTTTCGCCGCGGCGCGTTTGGTGAGCGCCAGCGCGTGGATCAGCGAGACGGGCATTTTCTCGGTCGAGATGCGGAAGTGCTCTAACGAACGCTGGGTTTGCGCGCCCCAGAGTTTGTCAGCGGGGACGTCGATAGCGCCCATGGAATCTTTCTCACTGCGATGCGTTGTCATTACTTTCTCCTTGATACCAATGAAGTTGGCGACATTGCTCACATGTCAGTCAGGATAAGTATTGTTGGCTATCAATTTGCTGCATGGCGCTTTGTGCGCTCTTATCGATGCCCGGCGTGACCGGGCATCGCGATTAACTTACTTTACGCAGGCTGAGCACTGGGACGACTGGATCTGTTTGAAGAAGTCGTTGCCTTTATCATCCACCAGGATAAACGCCGGGAAGTCTTCTACTTCGATTTTCCAGATAGCTTCCATTCCCAGCTCCGGATACTCCACACACTCCAGACTCTTAATGCTGCCCTGCGCCAGAACCGCTGCCGGACCGCCGATACTGCCGAGATAGAAGCCGCCGTGTTTGTGACAGGCGTCGGTCACCTGCTGGCTGCGGTTGCCTTTCGCCAGCATGATCATGCTGCCGCCGTTGGCCTGCAGCTGATCGACGTAGGAGTCCATACGCCCTGCGGTGGTTGGCCCGAGCGAACCCGAGGCGTATCCTTCCGGCGTTTTGGCCGGTCCTGCGTAGTAAATCGGGTGGTCTTTCACATACTGCGGTAGCCCTTCGCCGTTTTCCAGACGCTCCTGCAGTTTTGCATGGGCAATATCACGCCCGACGATAATGGTGCCATTGAGCGAAAGACGCGTTGAAACCGGATACTGCGACAGCTGAGCCAGAATTTCTTTCATCGGACGGTTGAGATCGACATGAACCGCTTCGCCCTCACCTGCCTTGCGCAGTGCTTCAGGGATATATTTCCCTGGGTTCTTTTCCAGCTTCTCGATCCAGATACCGTCGCGGTTGATTTTGGCTTTGATATTGCGATCGGCGGAGCAAGACACGCCCATGCCGACCGGGCACGATGCACCGTGACGCGGCAGGCGAATCACGCGGACATCGTGGGCAAAATATTTGCCGCCAAACTGCGCACCAAGCCCAAGGTTTTGGGCTTCGACTAGCAGTTCCTGTTCGAGCTGAATATCGCGGAACGCCTGACCGTGTTCGTTCCCTTCGGTCGGTAGCCCGTCGTAATATTTGGTCGAGGCCAGTTTGACCGTTTTCAGGGTGCTTTCAGCAGACGTTCCACCGATCACAAACGCAATGTGATACGGCGGACAAGCTGCCGTGCCAAGGGAACGCATTTTCTCAACCAGATAATTTTTGAGTTTACCCGGTGAAAGCAGCGCTTTGGTTTCCTGATACAAATAGGTTTTGTTCGCCGAACCGCCGCCTTTGGCGATACAGAGGAATTTGTACTCGTCGCCGTCCACGCTGTAGAGGTCGATTTGTGCAGGCAGGTTGGTGCCAGTATTGACCTCTTTATACATATCCAGCGCGGCGTTTTGTGAATAGCGCAGGTTATCTTCGATATAGGTGTTGTACACGCCGTGCGCCAGAGCCGCCTCATCACCGCCGCCCGTCCAGACGCGCTGGCCTTTTTTACCGGTGATGATGGCCGTGCCGGTGTCCTGACAGGTCGGCAAAATGCCTTTCGCGGCGATATCAGAGTTGCGCAGGAATTGCAGGGCCACATATTTGTCGTTTTCGCTGGCCTGCAGATCGCTCAGGATATCGGCGACCTGCTGCTGGTGCGCGGGACGCAGCATAAATGAGGCATCATGAAACGCCTGCTGTGCCAGAAGCGTCAGCGCCTGTGGCTCAACTTTGAGGATCTCCTGCCCCTCAAATTCAGAGACAGAAACGTGGTCGCGGGTTAACAGATAGTATTCGGTCTGATCCTGACTTAACGGGAAAGGATTTTGGTAATGAAAGGGTTTGTTCGACATTTGGCTCTCACTGACGACATTGCACATTCTGATCCAGGCAGATCTTCGTCTACCCTGCTTAAAAACGCGTTGGCTTATCCTACACAAATTTTTAACAAAAACTGAGACTAGTACGACTTTTTGTGCGCGCAGGTTACTTCTATGCGGTTTATTGCTTTAATACAGGCAGATAATTCCACATTTGAAACAGGGCTTGATAATGCAAAAACTCATCAACTCAGTGCAGAACTACGCCTGGGGAAGTCAAACTGCGTTAACGGATCTCTACGGGATCGCCAATCCAGATAATCTGCCGATGGCAGAACTGTGGATGGGCGCGCATCCGAAGAGCAGCTCAAAAATTGAAGATGCCAGCGGCAATGTGCGCTCGCTGCGCGATGTGATCGATGCGGATAAAAACGCGCTGCTGGGTAACGCGGTTGCTGACCGTTTCGGCGAACTGCCCTTCCTCTTTAAAGTGCTGTGCGCCGATCAGCCGCTGTCGATTCAGGTTCACCCGAACAAGAAGGCGTCTGAGCTGGGTTTTGCGAAAGAGAACGCAGCGGGCATTCCACTCGATGCAGCCGAACGTAATTACAAAGATCCGAACCATAAGCCGGAGCTGGTTTTCGCACTGACGCCATTCCTGGCGATGAACGCCTTCCGCGAGTTTTCTGAGATTGTCTCTTTATTACAGCCGGTGGCCGGTGCGCATAAAGCGATCGCGCATTTCCTTGAAAACCCTGACGCCGCAAGCTTGAGTCAGCTTTTTGCCAGCCTGTTGAATATGCAGGGTGAAGAAAAATCCCACGCGCTGGCGATTTTAAAAACCGCCCTGGACAGCCAGCAAGGTGAACCCTGGCAGACTATTCGCGTGATTTCTGAATTTTATCCGGACGACAGCGGCCTGTTCTCCCCGCTGCTGTTAAACGTGGTGAAGCTCAATCCTGGCGAAGCCATGTTCCTGTTCGCCGAAACGCCACACGCCTATTTACAGGGCGTGGCGCTGGAAGTGATGGCGAACTCAGACAACGTACTGCGTGCGGGCCTGACGCCGAAATATATCGATATTCCTGAACTGGTCGCTAACGTCAAATTTGTGGCCAAACCGGCGGCAGAACTGCTGACCCAGCCGGTGAAAAACGGCGCGGAACTGGATTTCCCGATCCCGGTCGAGGATTTCGCATTCTCCTTGCACGACCTCAGCCACACAGAAACGACCGTTGCTCAGGAGAGCGCAGCGATCCTGTTCTGCGTCGACGGTGAAGCCGTGCTGAAAAAAGGTGAACAACGTCTGGTGCTTCAACCGGGCGAGTCAGCCTTTATTGCGGCGAATGAATCACCGATTGCGATGAGTGGCACAGGCCGTCTGGCCAGAGTTTTCAATAAGTTCTAGCAACTTACTGACGTTTTTAACAACTCTTGCTAAGCTAGACAGAGACTTCTTACATTGCCAGGCGGTTAACTCCGCCTGGTTTCATTTTAGGGATAATGACGATGAAAAAATCGGTTATAGCGGTTGGGGTTGTAGTGGCGCTAGGTGTGGTCTGGACAGGCGCGTCCTGGTTCACCGGTAAGCAACTGGAAAACCGTCTGGCAGAGATGGTGGCGCAGGCCAACAGCGAAATGAAACGCACCGCCCCGGAAGCCGGGCTGGAACTGAGCTATCAGGATTATCAACGCGGCGTGTTTACCAGCCATATGCAGCTGGTCGTGAAGCCCGTTGCCGGGACAGAAAATACCTGGCTGAAAGCTGGGCAAAGCATTGTGCTGGATGAAGTCATCGATCACGGTCCGTTCCCGTTTGCACAGCTTAAGCATTTCAACCTGATCCCTTCCATGGCGTCGGTGAAAACCACGCTGGTGAACAACGAAGCGTCTAAGCCGCTGTTCGATCTCGCGAAGAACGAGCCACCGTTTGTTATTGATACGCGTATTAGCTATGCCGGTGATACCCGCTCGGATATCGCCCTTAAAGCCCTGAACTACGAAAAAGGCGATGAAAAAGTGGCCTTTAGCGGCGGTAATTTCCAGCTTGATGCCGATCGCGAAGGTAACGAATTCTCACTGACGGGTAGCGCAGAAAGCGGACTGGTTAACGCGGTGAATGAATACGGCCAGAAGGTTCAGCTGACCTTTAATAATCTGAAAACTGACGGTAATAGCCGCCTCACCAGCTTTGACGAGCGTATTGGCGATCAGAAAATCTCCCTCGGTAAGCTGGCAATCGGCGTTGAAGGGAAAGAGATGGCCGTGCTGGAAGAGATGGATCTCAACGGCAAATCTGAGATCTCTAAAGATGGCAAGAATATCGACAGCCAACTGGATTACACCCTGAAAAGCCTGAAGGTGCAGGGTCAGGATCTGGGTTCCGGCAAACTGACCGCGAAAGTGGGCAATATCGATGGCCAGGCGTGGCACCAGTTTAGCCAGCAGTATCGTGCGCAGAGTCAGGCTTTGCTCGCGGATAAAGAGCTGATGACCAACAATCCTGAGCTGTACCAGCAGAAAGCGATGGATGCACTCGTCAGTAATTTGCCGATCCTGTTAAAAGGCGAACCGGTTATTACGATTGCGCCGCTGAGCTGGAAAAACAGCAAAGGCGAAACCAACTTTAACCTGTCGTTGTTCCTGAAAGATCCGGCGACCGCAACTGGAGAAGCTCAAACGCTGGCGCAGGAAGTGGATCGCAGCGTGAAATCGCTTGAAAGCAAGCTGACCATTCCTGTGGATATGGCGACTGAGTTCATGACGCAGATTGCGAAGCTGGAAGGGTATAACGAAGCGGACGCTGCAAAACTGGCGAGCCAGCAGGTGAAAGGCATGGCGGCTATGGGCCAGATGTTCCGTATCACTACGCTTGAAGACAACGTGATCGGGACCAGCCTGCAGTATGCCAATGGCCAGGTCACACTCAACGGTCAGAAAATGCCGCTGGAAGATTTTGTCGGCATGTTCGGTATGCCGACCCTCGGCTTACCGGGCCAGGATGCACCTGCCGAACCGGCAGCACCCGCAATGCCTGCCGTACCGCAGCAGTAGTGTTAAAGCCCCTCTGTTGAGGGGCTTTTTATTTGCCCGAAACGCCCTTCGCTCAGAAACATCCCGCTATTTCACCGTCACCAGCCGCGCCGATACAATCTGATGCCCAGCCTGCACTTCCGATTTATCAATCCGCTGCATAATGCGATCCGCCAGCGTATAGCCCATCTCGCGTGCTGGGGTCGTCGCCCAGACGATGGGTAAATCATCCAGCGCGTTTTCTCCCACGTCTGCAAATGCCCCCAGCGCCACCTGATGATCGAAGAACGCCTCAACCCCGCCCTCACCCGTCTGACGGCCCGCACGAATCAAACCGAACCATGCCCCCATCGCAATAATGTCGTTATAACAAATGACCGCGCTGATGGTTGGGTTGCTGCTGAGTAATGCCCCCATCGCTTCCGCCGCTTTCTTTTGACTGGACTCGCATTCGACAACCCATTCGCTGTGAAAAGGCAAACCGTATTTAATCAGCGTGGCGCAGTACCCCCCGACGCGCTCGGCGCGGGTCAGCGAAGAACTTTTTCCGCCTAGCCATGCAATACGCTGATGACCGCGACGAATAAGATGTTCGGTCAGCATTTGCGCCGCCTGCATGTTGTCGGGACGCAGCGTGTCGGCTTCATCGAGATAGCTGGCGCGTGAAGCAAACACCAGCGGAATGCCTTTGTCGGCGGCGCGTGCGCAAAGTTCGCTCCCCGCGCCAGAAGCACCGGCGATAATGACGCCGTCCACACCCTGAGTGAGCAACATATCAAGGCGAGACAGGAGCTGTTCCGGCTCGCGGCCCCCGTGCATTAGAAAAACCATGCGCCCCTGCGCTTCCAGCGCTTCGGTCAGCCCCGCGGTCAGTTCTGCATAAAATGGGGACGTCAGGTCACGGACAATCAGGCCGATCACGCCACTTTGCCCCCCACGCAGCGATGCCGCCTGACGGTTACGCACAAACCCGAGTTGCTCAACCGCATCGTTGACGCGCTGGCCCGTGGCGGCAGAAATTCGCCCCTTTCCACTCAAGACAAGCGACACGGTGCTGACCGACACCCCTGCCGCCAGCGCAACGTCATTAATGGTGATTTTTTTTGCAACAGACATGTGAACGCATAGCTCCCTGATGTTCAGAACGGTAAAACGTTTTATCAATACGTTATCTTTATACTGCGAATTAAAGCATGAGAATGTGATTCAGAGCGCACTAAACTTTGGTAAAACGTTTTATCTTTCGCTGCAATGAAGACGTAACATTTATTTTAACAATAAAGGAGTCGTTTTATGACGGCGAAAGCAGCACAAAAAATATCGCTGTGGGAGTTTTTCCAGCAACTGGGTAAAACCTTTATGTTACCCGTGGCGCTCCTCTCTTTTTGCGGGATCATGCTGGGGATCGGCAGTTCACTGAGTAGCCACGATGTCGTGACGCTGATTCCGTTCCTGGGCAATCCCGTGCTGCAGGCGATCTTTGTCTGGATGAGCAAAGTTGGCTCCTTCGCGTTTAGCTTCCTGCCCGTGATGTTCTGTATCGCTATCCCGCTGGGTCTGGCGCGTGAGAACAAAGGCGTCGCGGCGTTTGCCGGTTTTGTCGGTTACGCCGTTATGAATCTGGCGGTGAACTTCTGGCTAACGGCGAAGGGTATTCTGCCGACCACTGACGCGGCGATTCTTAAAGCCAACAACATCCAGAACGTGATTGGTATTCAGTCGATCGACACCGGTATTCTCGGCGCGGTTATCGCCGGGGTGATTATCTGGATGCTGCATGAGCGTTTTCATAATATTCGGCTGCCGGATGCGTTGGCCTTCTTCGGCGGAACCCGTTTTGTGCCGATCATTACCACGGTGGTGATGGGTCTGTTTGGTCTGGTGATCCCGCTGGTCTGGCCGGTCTTTGCCCTGGGCATCACCGGTATTGGTCATATCATCAATAGCGCGGGCGATTTTGGGCCGATGATTTTTGGTACTGGTGAACGCCTGCTGCTGCCGTTTGGTTTGCAGCATATTCTGGTAGCGCTGATCCGCTTTACCGAAGCAGGCGGCACAATGGACGTCTGCGGCCACGATGTGAGCGGCGCGCTGACTATCTTCCAGGCGCAGCTGAGCTGCCCAACCACGCATGGTTTCTCCGAGAGCGCTACGCGCTTCCTTTCACAAGGTAAAATGCCAGCCTTCCTGGGCGGTTTACCGGGTGCGGCGCTGGCGATGTACCACTGTGCCCGCCCTGAAAACCGTCATAAGATTAAGGGTCTGCTGATCTCTGGCGTGATCGCATGCGTCGTCGGCGGAACGACGGAGCCGATCGAGTTCCTGTTCCTGTTCGTGGCCCCGGTTCTGTATCTCATTCACGCCGTGCTGACGGGTCTGGGCTTTACCACCATGGCAGTTCTGGGCGTCACCATCGGCAACACCGACGGTAACGTGATCGATTTCGTGGTGTTTGGCATTCTGCATGGCCTGTCAACCAAGTGGTATCTGGTGCCGGTGGTCGCGGCAATTTGGTTCGCGGTGTACTACGGGATCTTCCGCTTCGCGATCACTCGCTTTAACCTGAAAACGCCGGGCCGCGATACGGATACCGCCAGCAGCGTTGAAGCGGCTGTCGTGGGCACGGTCGGGAAATCAGGCTATAACACCCCGGCTATTCTGGCGGCACTCGGTGGCGCGGATAATATTACCTCGCTGGATAACTGCATCACCCGTTTACGTCTGTCGGTCAGCGATATGTCGAAAGTCGACACCAACGCGTTGAAAGCAAATCGCGCCATCGGCGTGGTCCAGCTCAACCAGCACAATCTGCAGGTGGTCATTGGCCCGCAGGTGCAATCGGTCAAGGATGAGCTATCAACCCTGATGAGAACGGTAGAAGCCTGACGTCTCGCCCCCTTCGCTGAAGGGGGTTTTCACTTAAAGGACGAGCATATATGTTTGATTTTTCAACGGTGGTCGATCGGCACGGCACCTGGTGTACGCAATGGGATTATGTGGCCGACCGTTTTGGTGCTGCCGACCTGCTGCCGTTTACCATCTCCGATATGGATTTCGCCACCGCGCCCTGCATCACCGAGGCATTGCACCAGCGCATCAACCACGGCGTATTAGGTTACAGCCGCTGGAAAAATGACGAGTTTCTGGCCGCCGTAGAGCACTGGTTCCAGCAACGTTTTAACAGTCGCATCGATACGAACGCGATTGTGTATGGGCCGTCTGTTATCTACATGGTTTCCGAGCTGATCCGCCTCTGGTCAACACCCGGTGAGGGTATCGTGGTCCACACGCCCGCTTATGATGCCTTCTATAAGACCATTGAAGGCAATGATCGTCACGTAGTGCCCGTGGCGATGGAAAAGCAGGCTTCAGGCTGGCAATGCGATATGGCCAAACTCGAAGCGGCGCTCTCTCAGCCTTCAAACACTGTTTTACTGCTGTGCAGCCCGCAAAATCCGACCGGTAAAGTCTGGACGCGCGACGAGTTACAGACGATGGCTGAACTATGCAAACGCTACGACGTTGCGGTCATCAGCGATGAAATTCACATGGATATGGTCTGGGGAAATCATCGTCATACGCCGTGGAATGAAGTGGCGCGCAGCAAATGGGCGCTTCTGACTTCGGCGTCCAAAAGTTTTAATATTCCGGCGCTGACTGGCGCGTATGGTTTGATTGGCGATGACGCAAGCCGCCACGCCTATCTGAATGCATTAAAGGGGCGCGATGGACTTTCTTCCCCTTCGGTTCTGGCACTGACGGCACATATCGCGGCGTATCAGCAAGGCGAGCCGTGGCTGGATGGGCTGCGAGACTATCTGGAAAGTAATCTTCGCTATATCGCTGAAAAATTAAACAGCACTTTTCCGAATCTTCACTGGCAGCCGCCAGAAGCCACCTATCTGGCGTGGATCGATCTTCGTCCATTAAACATTGATGATAACGCGCTGCAAAAAGTACTGATCGCGCAGCAAAAAGTCGCCATCATGCCCGGATTTACTTACGGTGCGGAAGGGAACGGATTTGTGCGCCTGAATGCGGGTTGCCCGCGAAGCAAGCTTGAGCAAGGTGTCCAACGACTCATTACCGGGATCAAAACCCTGCTGTAATAATATTGCGCAATAGAATATTCCGTTGCGCAAATAGCTTTTTACCCCGTTTTGTTTTTATAATGAGCCGCACTTTAACCAGAAAAAGAGTGCGACCATGATCGATACACGCCTACCTTTAACGGACATTCACCGTCATCTTGACGGCAACATTCGCGCCCAGACTATTCTCGACCTTGGCCGTCAGTTTAATTTGTCACTTCCCGCAGCAACTCTTGAGTCATTAATTCCCCATGTACAGGTGACCGCTAACGAACCGGACCTCGTGAGTTTCCTGAGTAAACTCGACTGGGGTGTGAAAGTGCTGGCGTCTCTGGATGCCTGTCGCCGTGTGGCATTTGAGAATATCGAAGACGCCGCGCGTAACGGCCTGCATTACGTCGAATTACGTTTTTCCCCAGGCTATATGGCCATGACCCACAACCTGCCGGTAGAAGGTGTGGTAGAGGCGGTCATCGAAGGCGTACGCGAAGGCTGCAAAGCCTTTAATGTTCAGGCGCGTTTAATCGGAATAATGAGCCGCACCTTCGGTGAGTCGGCATGTCTGCAGGAGCTGGAGGGTTTGCTGGCCCATCGTGACCATATTACGGCTGTCGATCTGGCTGGCGATGAGCTGGGCTTCCCGGGCAGTCTATTCCTCTCTCACTTCAACCGTGCACGCGACGCAGGCTGGCATATTACGGTTCATGCCGGGGAAGCGGCAGGCCCGGAAAGCATCTGGCAGGCAATTCGCGAGCTGGGCGCAGAGCGTATCGGCCATGGTGTGAAAGCCGTTGAAGATCGCGCATTGATGGATTTCCTGGCGGAACAACGTATTGGCATCGAATCCTGCCTGACGTCCAATATCCAGACCAGCACCGTCGCTTCTCTGGTGCAGCATCCGCTAAAAACGTTCCTCGAACATGGCGTTCTGGCCACGCTGAACACTGACGATCCGGCAGTACAGGGTGTCGATATTATTCACGAGTATAATGTTGCGGCACCGCAGGCGGGTCTGAGCCGTGAACAGATTCGTCAGGCGCAGATTAACGGGCTGGAAATTGCGTTCTTAACGCCATCGGAGAAACAAGCGCTGCGCGAATTAGTCGCAGGATGATTTAAAAAGGCCGGCATTACACCGGCCTTCTTTTTTATGCCAGGCAGAGCGTCGAGCGATGCTTAGCGGATTCAATCCCCAGTTCAATCAGCTCCATAATCTGAATGGCCTGACTGGCTGGCACCGGGTTTTCACCCGTGCCGTTAAGCGCATCGCGGATACCCGCATAATAGGCCGGATAGTTGCCCGGTAGCGTCAGCCAGGTTTCCTGTACCTGCTCTTCGCCCTCCACGCGCGTCAACACGCCGTCGCGCATGTCATATCCCCAGTCTTCCTGCGGCAAACGCTCACCGTTTTTGAGTCGGTCTTCCTGCGGATCTAAACCAAACTTAACGTAACTGCCGCGCGTGCCGTGAACGATATAGCGCGCAGATTCTGCTGCTGCCAGCATGGTGCCGTGAAGTACCACGCGACGCTGCGGATAGCTCAGAATGGCGTGGAAATAGTCAGTGGCCTGGGCGCCTGGACGCAGTTGCGCCAGATCGACCGTCATGCTGACCGGCAAACCAAACAGATTTACCGCCTGGTCAAGCAGATGGGGAGCCAAATCGTACCAAATTCCGCTGCCCGGACCAGCCTGCTCACGCCAGCGGTTACGCACCTGAGGGCGGAAACGGTCAAAGTGGGACTCGAAGTAAGCCGCCTCGCCCAATGTTCCTTCGCCGATCAGCGCTTTGACCGTGAGGAAATCACTGTCCCAACGACGGTTATGGAAAACGGACAGCAAGCGCCCCAGGCTTTTTGCCAGCGCATCGAGCTCACGCGCCTGCGACAACGTTACCGTGAACGGTTTATCGACCACCACATGCTTGCCCGCTTCGAGCGCCGCTTTCGCCAGCGGGAAATGGGTATCATTTGGGGTAGGAATAACAATCAAGTCGATATTAGGATCGTCAAAAAGTTTTTTAGGTTCAGAAACTACGGCGACGGTTGGCCAGTCCGCATGCACTTTTGACGCATCGCTACTTGATACGACGGCCAGTTCCATCCCGGGCGTACCCGCAATCAGCGGCGCATGAAAGGTCTTACTGGCGTATCCGTAACCAATTAATCCAACGCGAATTTTGTCACTCATGTCGTTGCCTCTTGTCTTGTCGTACGCGCATTTTCACACTATCAACAATGGCGTCACAATCATTTTGTAATGGATTACATAAACAAAAATAGCATGCTTCCACTCATGAGCCAGACTTATTCAGATAACTCACTGAATTGCTGGAGGTAAACCGTCTTCAAAATACTTGCGATGCAGAAAGTCACGCTGTAACATTCACGCTCTGTATTTATGGATAAATTACAAACTCGAATCATGGCGTCAATAATCAATCGAATCATTGAGTTAGCAGGATGGGTTGTCCTGGGTGTTTCCGTCGTTCTTCTCGGCGTAGCGAGTCATATTGATAACTACCAACCACCTGAACCCGTTGCAGCCTCGCAGGCGAAGTAACCTCCTCCGCCAAAAGAGTGACACATGTTGTCAGTTGCATATTGCCTGGGATGTTAATCAGGGTTAACCTTCTTTTCCAGGTGTCGTCCGACGCCTGTTTTCTCCAAAGAAAACTCCTAATTTAGCTTCAACATTTGAATGGGCCATTTACGCCTTTCTTTATCCGTTTATTATTCGTGCGAATTACCCTACAGGTATGCGGTACGACTTACTTTAAAATGGAAACTTATTAATATGACAGTTCAGGACTATTTATTAAAATTTCGCAAAATCAGTTCTCTCGAGAGCCTGGAAAAACTGTTTGATCATCTGAACTATACGCTGACCGACAATCAGGAAATCATCAATATGTACCGTGCAGCCGATCACCGTCGCGCAGAACTGGTTTCTGGCGGACGCCTGTTCAATGTCGGCGAGGTTCCGAAAACCGTTTGGCGCTACGTGCTCTAAGAAGATACCCATCCGCGCGAAATGTTATATACTCACGCCCCGGCAAATTTGCAGGGTTTCATTTCGCGCAGAATTTTGGGAGATAACATGGCCACATTGCCTGGAGAGAAAATCGGAGGCTGGTTATTCGCTCCGCTTGCCTGGTTGCTGGTTGCATTATTAAGCGCCTCGCTGGCGTTGCTGCTTTATTCCACCGCGCTCGTTACACCCTACGCACTCAAGAATTTAACCTCACAAAGCACAATGAATATCGCCATGTGGTTTATTTCTTTCGGCTTTGCGATTGCGATGTGGTACTACACCCTCTGGCTGACCATTGCTTTCTTTAAGCGACGTCAGAAAGTGCCTAAACACTATATTATCTGGCTGCTGATTTCTGTGCTGCTGGCGTTAAAAGCCTTTGCCTTTTCGCCTGTTTCAGACGGATTAGCGGTGCGCCAATTGCTGTTTCCGCTGCTGGCAGCCTCACTGTTTGCACCTTACTTCAGGCGCTCTGCTCGCGTGAAGAAGACCTTTGTGAATCCGTAATAACCTTACAGTTATCCTGTTGTCGCCTGGTGTGGTTTATCCGATAATAGGCGGCTTTTTTATTTCAGGCTGAATAATGACAGATTACTTATTGCTCTTCGTCGGAACGGTGCTGGTTAACAACTTCGTGCTGGTGAAGTTCCTTGGCCTGTGTCCGTTTATGGGGGTTTCCAAAAAACTGGAAACCGCTATGGGAATGGGCCTGGCAACCACCTTTGTGATGACGCTGGCCTCTATTTGCGCCTGGTGGATTGATACCTGGATATTGATCCCGCTGGGCTTGATCTATTTGAGAACGCTGGCGTTTATTCTGGTTATCGCATTTGTGGTGCAATTTACCGAAATGGTGGTACGTAAAACCAGCCCTGCGCTGTACCGTCTGCTCGGTATCTTCTTGCCACTGATCACCACCAACTGCGCCGTTCTCGGCGTTGCACTTCTGAACATCAACCTTGGGCATAATTTCCTGCAATCCGCGTTGTACGGTTTTTCCGCCGCGGTCGGATTTTCCTTGGTGATGGTGCTGTTTGCCTCCATTCGCGAACGGATGGCCGCCGCCGATATTCCGGCTCCTTTTAAAGGTAACGCCATCGCACTCGTGACTGCCGGTTTGATGTCTCTGGCCTTTATGGGCTTTAGTGGTTTGGTGAAGTTGTAATGAACGCTATCTGGATTGCCATCATCGCCATCAGCATTCTGGGGCTATTTTTTGGCATCATTTTGGGTTACGCGTCGCGCCGTTTTGCGGTCGAGGGAGATCCGGTCGTCGAAAAAATCGATGAACTGTTACCGCAAAGCCAGTGTGGGCAATGCGGTTACCCTGGCTGTCGCCCCTACGCTGAGGCGGTGGGCAGTCAGGGCGAAAAAATTAACCGTTGTGCGCCGGGTGGCGAAGCCGTGATGCTGAAAATAGCCACGCTGCTTAACGTTGACCCTCAGCCTGTTGATGGCGATGAAAGCGCACAAGAGCCAGCACGTCTGCTGGCCGTTATTGACGAAGCCAACTGTATTGGCTGTACGAAGTGCATCCAGGCCTGCCCTGTTGATGCGATCGTTGGCGCAACGCGCGCTATGCACACCGTCATCGCGGATTTGTGTACGGGCTGTAACCTCTGCGTTGCCCCCTGCCCGACGCAATGTATTGACCTGCGTCCGGTCGAAACGACTACCGAAAGCTGGAAGTGGGATCTTCAAACCATTCCAGTTCGCATAATCCCTGTGGAACACCATGCTTAAGTTATTTTCTGCTTTCAGAAAAGAGAAGATTTGGGATTTTGATGGCGGCATTCATCCGCCGGAGATGAAATCCCAGTCCAGCGGCGCACCGCTGCGCCAGATTCCGCTGGCGAACCGTTTTGTTATGCCGCTAAAACAGCACATCGGCGCTGAGGGAGAACTGTGCGTCAACGTGGGCGATACCGTTCTGCGTGGTCAACAGCTTACCTTTGGTCACGGACGCATGCTCCCGGTTCACGCCCCAACGTCCGGAACGGTGGTGGCGATCGCGCCCCATACGGTGGCTCACCCTTCTGCACTGGCGGAATTGAGCGTCATGATTGAGCCTGACGGCGAAGACCGTTGGATCGATCGTGAAGGCTGGAATGAATATCGCGCGCAAAGCCGCGAGGCGTTGATTGAACGCATCCATCAGTTTGGCGTAGCAGGCCTGGGCGGCGCAGGCTTCCCGACCGGGACTAAGCTGCGCGGCGGCGGCGACAAGATCCAGACGCTCATTATCAATGCCGCAGAATGTGAGCCTTATATTACCGCCGACGACCGTCTGATGCAGGATTGCGCAGCACAGGTCGTAGAAGGCATCCGCATTCTCGCGCATATTTTGCAACCCCGCGAAGTGCTGATCGGTATTGAAGATAACAAACCGCAAGCCATTTCCATGCTCCGTGCGGTGCTGGCAGGCAGTCACGATATTGGCCTGCGCGTGATTCCAACTAAATACCCGTCGGGCGGTGCGAAACAGCTCACGCAAATCTTGACCGGAAAACAGGTTCCGCATGGCGGACGCTCCTCCGATATTGGCGTGCTGATGCAAAACGTCGGGACGGCGTATGCGGTAAAACGCGCGATTATCGACGGTGAACCCCTGACCGAACGCGTGGTGACGCTCACCGGTGAGGCTGTTTCTCAGCCCGGTAACGTCTGGGCGCGCCTGGGTACACCGGTTCGCCATCTGCTGGAAAACGCAGGATTCTCTCCGGGCAGCGAGCAAATGGTCATTATGGGCGGTCCGCTGATGGGCTTTACCCTGCCGTGGCTGGACGTTCCGGTGGTTAAAATCACCAACTGTCTGCTGGCTCCATCGGCCAGCGAGATGGGCGAAGAGCAGGAAGAAAAAGGCTGTATTCGTTGCAGCGCGTGCGCAGATGCCTGCCCGGCGGATTTACTGCCTCAGCAATTGTACTGGTTCAGCAAAGGTCAGCTCCACGATAAAGCAAAGGCCCACAACCTGGCCGACTGCATCGAGTGTGGCGCTTGCGCCTGGGTGTGTCCGAGCAGCATTCCGCTGGTGCAATACTTCCGTCAGGAAAAGGCCGAGATCTACGCCATTTCGCTGGAAGATAAACGCGCAGCCGAAGCAAAAGCACGCTTTGAAGCGCGCCAGGCACGCCTTGAACGCGACAAAATCGCCCGTCAGGAACGTCACAAGAAAGCAGCCGTTCAGCCTGCCGAGAAAGATCAGGAAGCGATTAACGCCGCGCTGGCGCGTGTTCGTGAGAAAAAAGCGACCGCCGCAGAAGTTGTGGTTATTCCTGCTGGTGAGAAACCGGACAACCGTGAAGTGATCGCCGCACGTGAAGCACGTAAAGCACAGGCGCGAGCACATCAGGCAGAAAAAGCACAAACTTTAGCGACGGATGCAGGTGTCGATCCGCGTAAAGCTGCGGTTGAAGCGGCTATTGCACGTGCTAAAGCACGTAAAGCTGGCGCATCCGAAGAGTCAGCCGTGAAAGATACGCCTGTCGATCCGCGCAAAGCTGCGGTTGAAGCGGCTATTGCACGTGCTAAAGCACGTAAAGCTGGCGCATCCGAAGAGTCAGTCGCGCAAGACACGCCTGTCGATCCGCGTAAAGCTGCGGTTGAAGCGGCTATCGCGCGTGCTAAAGCGCGTAAAGCTGCGGCACAAGAAGCGGAACCCGCAGCAAATGACGACCCACGCAAAGCCGCAGTCGCCGCCGCGATTGCACGCGTTCAGGCTAAGAAAGCCGCACAGCAGGCAGTAAACGAGGATTAAATGGTTTTCAGAATCGCAAGCTCCCCCTACACCCATAACCAGCGCCAGACATCACGCATCATGATGCTGGTCTGCCTGGCCGCATTGCCAGGCATTGCCGTTCAGTTCTGGTTTTTTGGCTGGGGGACGCTGTTTCAAATTATTCTCGGTTGTGTCAGTGCACTCGGGGCAGAAGCGCTTGTTCTGAAGCTGCGCAAAATGCCGGTCTCGCGCATTCTTGCGGACAACTCCGCATTGCTGACGGGCTTGTTGCTGGCGATCAGTATTCCGCCCTTCGCACCGTGGTGGATGGTGGTCCTGGGCACAGTATTTGCCGTCATTATCGCAAAACAGTTGTACGGTGGTCTTGGGCATAACCCGTTCAACCCGGCCATGATCGGATATGTGGTGCTACTTATCTCTTTCCCGGTGCAAATGACCAGTTGGTTACCGCCGCAGGAGATTGCCGCGACCGTGCCTGGCTTGATGGATGCGCTGCAGGTGATCTTTACCGGGCACACCGCCACGGGGGGTGACATGGCCACGCTGAGAATGGGCGTAGACGGTATCAGCCAGGCCACGCCGCTCGACACCTTTAAAACCTCGCTGCATGCCGGTCACAGCGTCGATCAGATCATGCAATACCCTATCTATAGCGGCGTTCTGGCCGGGGCGGGCTGGCAGTGGGTCAACCTGGCGTATCTGCTCGGTGGGATATTCCTCCTGCGGAACAAAGCGATTCGCTGGCATATTCCGGTGAGCTTCCTGGCGACACTGGCGTTCTGCTCAACGCTGGGTTGGATCTTTTCGCCTGAATCAATGGCAAGCCCGGAGATTCATCTGCTCTCTGGTGCGACGATGCTAGGCGCATTCTTTATTTTGACCGACCCTGTCACAGCCTCCACCACTAACCGTGGGCGTCTCATCTTTGGCGTACTGGCTGGCCTGCTGGTCTGGTTGATTCGCAGTTTCGGGGGGTATCCGGATGGCGTTGCGTTTGCTGTTTTGCTGGCCAACATCACCGTGCCGTTAATCGATTACTACACGCGTCCTCGCGTGTACGGCCACCGTTAAGGAATTGCCATGCTGAAGACAATGCAAAAACACGGCATGACGCTGGCCATTTTCGCGGCAGTCCTGACCGGATTGACTGCACTGGTTAACGAGCTGACTAAAACCACCATTGACGAACAGGCCGCGAAGCAGCAAAAAGCGTTATTCGATCAGGTGATCCCCTCTGATTTCTATGACAATAATTTGCAGGAAAGCTGTTTTGTCGTTCAGGCTCCACAACTGGGCAAAGGTAACCATCGCGTGTTTATCGCCCGTAAAGGTGATAAAGCCGTCGGCGCGGTGATGGAAACCACTGCCCCAGATGGGTATTCCGGCGCGATCCAGCTGCTGGTGGGCACTGATTTTTCTGGTACGGTTCTGGGTACGCGCGTGACAGAGCATCACGAAACGCCGGGCCTGGGTGATAAAATCGAAGTGCGTTTAAGTGACTGGATTTTGCACTTTGCCGGGAAAATCATTCACGGCGAAAATGACGCTGCCTTTGCGGTGAAAAAGGATGGCGGTGAGTTTGATCAGTTTACCGGTGCCACGATCACTCCACGTGCAGTCGTGAACGCCGTGAAGCGCGCCGGACTGTATGCCGAGACGCTCCCGTCGCAACTCAATCAACTTCCAGCGTGTGAGGAATAACAATGAGCCAGGTTAAAGACGTTATCGTGCAGGGTCTCTGGAAGAACAATTCCGCGCTGGTCCAGCTACTGGGAATGTGCCCGCTGCTGGCCGTGACGTCCACCGCCACCAATGCCCTTGGGCTGGGCCTGGCGACGACGCTGGTGCTGACGCTCACCAACTTATCAATATCGGCGCTGCGTCGTTGGACGCCGTCGGAAATTCGTATCCCGATTTACGTCATGATCATCGCGTCTGTCGTCAGCATCGTGCAGATGCTGATTAACGCCTACGCGTTTGGCCTGTACCAGTCGCTGGGAATTTTTATCCCGCTCATCGTCACCAACTGTATCGTGGTGGGCCGTGCCGAAGCCTTCGCAGTCAAAAACGATCCGCTGATCTCTGCTCTCGACGGTTTCGCGATTGGGATGGGCGCGACCTGCGCGATGTTCGTCCTCGGATCGATGCGTGAAATTTTGGGGAACGGAACGCTGTTTGATGGCGCGGACGCGCTGTTGGGCGGCTGGGCAAAATCACTGCGTATCGAAGTGTTCCATACCGACACACCGTTCCTGTTAGCGATGCTGCCGCCCGGAGCCTTTATTGGCCTTGGCATGATGCTGGCGTTAAAATACCTGATCGATGAAAAACGTAAACGCCGCGCCGCTGAACGTAGCGTGCAGGAAGGGGTGCCAGAGAAAGCGTCATGAATAAAGATAAACGCCTCACGATTTTGACGCGTCTGCGCAATGAGAACCCTCATCCGACGACAGAACTGAACTTCAACTCACCTTTCGAGCTGCTGATTTCAGTCCTTCTTTCCGCGCAGGCGACCGACGTCAGCGTCAATAAAGCGACGGCGAAGCTTTATCCCGTTGCTAACACGCCACAGGCCATTCTTGAGCTGGGCGTCGAGGGCGTGAAATCCTATATCAAAACCATCGGCCTGTTTAACAGCAAGGCAGAGAACGTCATCAAGACGTGTCGTATCTTGCTGGAACAGCACGGAGGCCAAGTCCCCGAAGACAGGGCTGCACTGGAAGCCCTGCCAGGCGTGGGGCGTAAAACCGCGAACGTGGTGCTCAACACCGCTTTTGGCTGGCCGACAATTGCCGTCGATACCCATATCTTCCGCGTCTGTAATCGCACAAATTTTGCGCCAGGGAAGAACGTCGAACAGGTTGAAGAGAAGTTGCTGAAGGTCGTTCCTGCTGAATTTAAAGTCGACTGCCACCACTGGCTGATTCTGCATGGGCGTTACACCTGTATCGCGCGGAAACCGCGCTGCGGCAGCTGCATTATTGAAGATTTGTGCGAGTTCAAAGAGAAAGTCTATTCCTGATAGAGAAGGCTCGGGCCTGATTTTGCTGTCTGCGCTTTCTTACTTAGGCCAGGCCTAACCGCATTCCCCTCATTTTCCGAACAATTATCCGTCGCCCTGCCTTCTTAACCTGTCGATGATCCGGTTCATTAACACTCATGCAGGTTAATTGTTTTTTCGTGAGCGAAAATTTCTATACATTTGTGATCGCGATCACTCTGATAACGCGATGTTGAATTTTTGTTTAAAAATGCGCCCCAAGCCTTTGTACAGACAGGCCCCAGCCCTTCATTAACAAAAGATTAAACCATTCATTTTTCAGATTATGGGCTATATCACTGGATGAATAGCTCATCAGCAGAACATATCGCCTTACCGCATCATCACCGGGGATTTAGTAGTGAAAAAAACCGTCATTTCAGATGATGAAAGATTTAACGCTGAATAACATTTACCTGACCACTGCATTATGCCACCATCGTTATATGTAACAGAATATTGCAAATGTATTGCCAGACGCGCCAAGATAGTGAACATTACCCGCCGTTTCCCCCTCCCAATATAACTATAAGGCGAATGAACTTCGGTCATTACGCCGTGAACACCCCCGTTAATATGGGATGTAAAAAAAGAGGTATAAGTGTCTACTGCAAACAATAAACCAACAGATGAAAGCGTTAGCTTAAACGCCTTCAAACAACCTAAAGCGTTTTATCTCATCTTCTCTATCGAATTATGGGAACGTTTTGGTTTTTACGGCCTGCAAGGGATTATGGCTGTCTACCTGGTAAAACAACTGGGTATGTCCGAAGCGGATTCGATCACACTGTTCTCTTCTTTTAGTGCGTTGGTCTACGGTCTGGTTGCCGTTGGCGGCTGGTTGGGCGATAAAGTCCTCGGCACCAAACGCGTTATCATGCTGGGCGCCGTTGTTCTGGCGATCGGTTATGGTCTGGTTGCGTGGTCTGGTCATGATGCAGCAGTGGTCTACATGGGTATGGCGACTATCGCCGTCGGTAACGGCCTGTTCAAGGCCAACCCGTCTTCCCTGCTCTCTACCTGCTACAACAAAGATGACCCACGTCTGGACGGTGCATTCACCATGTACTACATGTCCATCAACATCGGGTCATTCTTCTCAATGCTGGCAACCCCATGGCTCGCGGCTAAATTCGGCTGGAGTGTGGCATTTGCGCTGAGCTTTGTGGGTATGCTGATCACCGTGGTGAACTTCCTGTTCTGCCGCAGCTGGGTGAAAAACTACGGTTCAAAACCCGATTTTGAACCGGTTCACATCGGTAAACTGCTGGCAACAATAGTCGGTGTTGTCATTCTGGCAACGATCGCAACCTGGCTGCTGCATAACCAGGGCGTGGCGCGTGCGGTACTGGGCGTGGTGGCACTGGGTATTATCTGCATCTTTGCTAAAGAAGCATTCGCCATGCAGGGCGCTGCACGCCGTAAGATGATTGTGGCCTTCATCCTGATGCTACAGGCGGTTGTATTCTTCGTGCTTTACAGCCAGATGCCAACGTCTTTGAACTTCTTCGCGATTCGTAACGTTGAGCACTCGATTCTGAGTATCGCGTTCGAACCGGAACAGTTCCAGGCACTGAACCCATTCTGGATCATGATTGGTAGCCCGATTCTGGCCGCTATCTATAACAAAATGGGCGATCGTCTGCCAATGCCGCACAAATTTGCGATCGGTATGGTGCTGTGTTCAGGTGCATTCCTCGTGCTGCCGCTGGGGACCAAATTTGCGACTGACGCAGGTATCGTGTCTGTGAACTGGCTGATTCTGAGCTACGCGCTGCAGTCTATTGGTGAGCTGATGATTTCAGGTCTGGGCCTGGCGATGGTTGCACAGCTGGTTCCGCAGCGTCTGATGGGCTTCATCATGGGTAGCTGGTTCCTGACGACCGCCGGTGCCGCACTGATTGCAGGTAAAATCGCGAACCTGATGGCCGTTCCAGAAAACGTGACTGACCCTCTGGTCTCACTGGAAGTCTACGGTCGCGTATTCATGCAGATCGGTATTGCGACAGCGGTTATTGCTGTTCTGATGCTGTTGACTGCACCGAAGCTGAATCGTATGACGCTGGAAGACGACAAGGCTGCAAAAGCGACAGATACCGCGACTGCATAATTGCCATCGGGAAACGACTGAAGAGAAGCCGCTAACTGTGCGTTAGCGGCTTTTTTTTTATTCTACCTGGCGTTAACATCATTATAACCTCAGCAAAAAGGAGTTACCGATGAAACTGTTCTATAAACCGGGCGCCTGCTCTCTTGCCTGCCATATCACCCTGCGCGAGAGTGGGAAAGATTTTACGCTTGATAGCGTAGACCTGATGAAAAAGCGTCTGGAAAATGGCGAAGACTTTTTCGCAATCAACCCGAAGGGACAGGTTCCGGCTCTTGTTCTGGACGACGGTACGCTGCTCACTGAGGGTGTGGCTATCATGCAGTACCTGGCCGACACTGTTCCCGACCGCCAGTTGCTGGCACAGACCGGCAGCGCATCACGCTATAAAACGCTGGAATGGTTGAATTACATCGCTACAGAACTGCACAAAGGCTTCACGCCGCTGTTCCGCCCGGATACGCCAGAAGAGTACAAACCTACCGTACGCGCTTTGCTTGAGAAAAAGCTGCAATACATTAACGAGTCGCTGAAGGATGATCAGTGGATCAGCGGCCAGCGCTTTACCATCGCAGATGCGTATCTGTTTACGGTCTTGCGTTGGGCGCGTGCCGTGAAGCTCAATATGGAAGGGTTGAATCATATTGATAGCTATATGTCGCGTGTTGCAGAGCGTCCTGCGGTATCCGCAGCGCTGAAAGCTGAAGGGTTGAATTGATTTAACGTTTATTGCTGTGCCGGGTAAGGGTTACGCCTTACCCGGCCAGTCAAAATTTACAACTCAGTGGCGCTGAAATAATGCTCTGGCTTTGCGATGCGATCCTGTGCCGCCACAACCTGCAATTCATACTCCTGCATATTTTTCGTGGCGATCATGATTTCATAAACCGCTGCGGTGACATGTTCTAGCGCCTCACGCAGCGCTACGCCTTGCAGCAGTTTCACCAACAGCAAACCGCTGGTCACATCTCCCACTCCCACCGGCTGACGAAATCCAAAATCCACCAGCGGTCGACTGATATGCCAGGCCTCATCTTTTGTCACCAGCAGCATTTCAAACCGTTCCAGGCTCAAACCGGCGCGTGCCAGGTGTTTAACCAACACGATTTCGGGTCCCTGCGCAATGAGTTCGCGTGATGCGGCGACCGCGTCTTCAACGGTATTGACGGGATGTTCACAGAGGATTTCGAGTTCTAACAGGTTGGGCGCAATAATGTCGCTCGCGGGAAGCGCATGACGAACATGAAACTCAGCGACGCCCGGCGCAACGATGCACCCTTTTTCAGGATGCCCCATCACCGGATCGCAAAAATACTTCGCCGAGGGGTTCGCAGCTTTAACCTGACGAACGATGCCAAGAATATGCTCACCCTGCTCCGCAGACCCCAGATACCCGCTTAACACGGCGTCGCAGCGCTTGAGCTGATCGATATCCGCAATTCCCTGCACAATGTCAGTCAAATGCGATGGCGGCATGACACAGCCCGTCCATTTGCCATATTGCGTATGGTTAGAAAACTGTACGGTATTAAGCGGCCAGACGTTGGCCCCAAGACGGCGCATCGGGAATTCCGCGGCGCTGTTGCCTGCATGTCCAAAAACAACGTGGGACTGAATGGCGAGGATGTTATTCATTTTTGTTATCACAACCCTAAAAATAAAGGGGCGCGGTTTCCCACGCCCCTTATATCCTGACAATTACTTCCAGCAAATCAGGCAGTAATTTTTCTTGCCGCGACGCAGCAGCGTGTAACGACCATACAGGCGGTCGCCATCGACGAACGTGTATTCCGGGTCTGCCTGCTTCTCGCCATTAATGGTGATGGCATTAGAGGCAATAGTTTTACGCGCCTGTCCGCGCGACGGTTGCAGCTCGGAATCCACCAGCGCCTGCATCAGATCCGCGCCCTTTTCCATCTCAACCATTGGCACGCCATCTTGCGCCAACTGTTCAAAATCCGCTTCGCTCAGATCGCTCAGAGTTCCGTTAAACAGGCTTGCAGTGATGCGTTTTGCTGCTGCCAGACCGTCTTCACAGTGAACCAGGCGGGTGACCAGATCGGCCAGCACATACTGTGCACGTGGGGCTTTACCGCTGTTTTTATCTTCTTCTTCAAGCGCATTAATCTCTTCAATGTCCATGAAGGTGAAGAATTTCAGGAAGCGATACACGTCCGCATCTGCGGTGTTAATCCAGAACTGGTAGAATTTGTACGGGCTGGTCTTTTTAGGATCAAGCCATACCGCGCCGCCTTCAGTTTTACCAAATTTCGTGCCATCCGCTTTGGTAATCAGCGGAACGGTCAGGCCGAACACCTGGTTCTGATGTAAACGACGGGTCAAGTCAATACCAGAGGTGATGTTACCCCACTGATCGGAGCCGCCGATCTGCAGCGCAACGCCATGCAGCTCATTCAGACAGGCAAAGTCATAACCCTGCAACAGGTTGTAAGAGAATTCGGTAAAGGAGATGCCCTGATCGTCGCGGTTCAGACGCTGTTTGACCGCTTCTTTGTTGATCATCTGATTGACGGAGAAGTGCTTGCCGATGTCACGCAGGAAGGTCAGCACGTTCATGTTGCCAAACCAGTCATAGTTATTCGCGGCAATCGCTGAGTTTTCACCGCAATCGAAGTCGAGGAACGGCGCAACCTGCTTGCGAATCTTGTCCACCCACTCCTGTACGGTGTCTTCCGTATTCAGTTTACGCTCGGCGGCTTTAAAGCTCGGGTCACCAATCAGACCGGTTGCGCCACCGACCAGTGCAATAGGCTTATGGCCCATCTCCTGGAAGCGTTTCAGGCATAACAATGGAACAAGATGCCCCAAATGCAAGCTGTCAGCGGTGGGATCGAAGCCGCAATAGAGCGCGATCGGGCCTTGCGCCAGTCGCTCTGCTAACGCTTCTTCGTCCGTCACCTGAGCCACGAGGCCCCGCTCTTGCAATTGTTTAATCAAGTTACTGCTTGCCATCAAATTCTCCATGTATAAACGACTGCACCTCTGTCGGTACACGACTTTTCGCCTGGTGCGAAAGGTACATAGAATAAAGCGCTGACACCTGTAGCGCCAGCGCTTAACACAACAAATTTCGGGGATTACGGGGCCAGACGGTCGATTTTCCACGCGGCGTTGTCGCGCTGGTATAAAAAGCGGTCATGAAGACGATGTTCACCGCCCTGCCAGAACTCCATCTGCTCGACAGAAACACGGAACCCGCCCCAGAAGCTCGGCAAAGGGACTTCGCCCTGCTGAAACTTCTGCTTCAGCTCAAGGAATTTGCTCTCCAGCACGCCACGCGCAGAAATGCGGCTCGACTGTTTTGACACCCAGGCACCAATTTGGCTGTCGCGCGGACGACTGTGGAAATACTTCAGCACTTCCAGCGTAGAGAGTCGTTCCGCTTTGCCCGTCACCATGACTTGACGCTCAAGCATATGCCACGGAAACAGCAGGCTGATACGAGGATTATTCTCAAGATGATGCGCTTTACGGCTACCGAGATTGGTGTAAAACACCAGCCCTTTTTCGTCGTAATGTTTAAGCAGGACGATGCGCTGATACGGTTGACTGTTTTCATCAACCGTTGCCACCACCATGGCCGTAGGATCGGCCAGTTTGGCTTCGCAGGCTTGTTTCAGCCAGCGCTCAAACAGGTCCAAAGGCTCAGCGGGAAGATCCTGACGACGGAGACCGCCTTTAGTGTACTCACGGCGCAAATGCGCAATTTGCTGCAATTCATCGTTATCGGACATGGCGTTAGCTGAAATGAGAATTAGGTGGCGCTATTGTGCGCCGCCCCTGGAAAAATCTCAACGCTTCGGATTTTGAAGCTCGCAGTTGTTCAGTACTACGCGGTCACGTTTGTAGACTGTCGCGCTGTCGCCTTTAGACCAGAACACATAGATTCCATCGGTGTAACGCGTGCCAGACGCTGACATGCCTTGCTTTAAGTTCAGCAACGTATTGTCGTATACAAAATTGGCTTCCTGGCGCGTATTGTTCAGCTTGACGGTCAACGGTTTTTCGTCGCAGCGGTATTCCAGGGAATCGGTGTGCATACGTTCGACAAACTGGTTGTAGTAGCTACAACTGGCCAGTAAAAGAGGGGCAAAAGCAACGAGCAGTTTTTTCATGGGCGGGTTCCGAAGACTATCCAGGTCTATGGAGGGCGAATTCACCCTCCTGTATTCCTCTCTATTTTACCGCCAACTGTGCGTGCTGAAATTAAGTTAACTCTGATTATGACGAGGATTTGCCGGATAAATGGCTCCCAATACGCTGGCTTCACGTGCGCCCGTCACGGACGGTAAATTGCCCTGCAGCCCAGCGACCGTGCGCCAGGCAAGCCAGGCAAACGCCAGCGCTTCCATGTCATCCCCGCTGATACCGGCTTCATCAGTCGTGGTGACTTCAGTCCCTGGCAATAGCCCGGCGAGGCGCGCCATGACCAGCGGATTTCGGCTTCCGCCGCCACAGACAAGCAGTCGTTCACAGCCACCGCTCAACAGCACCTGTTCAGAAATCGATACTGCCGTGAGTTCAACCAGCGTGGCCTGAACATCCTGCGCGGCAAGGCCGGGGAATTGTGCCAGCTGACGCTCGAGCCAGCCGTAATTGAAATACTCACGCCCGGTGCTTTTTGGCGCAGGGGCCGCAAAATAGGGATCGCTTAAAAACGTTTGCAGCAGCGGGATAATGACTTTCCCTTCACGCGCCCATTGTGCGTCTTTATCGTAAGCCATACGGCGCTGACGCCAAATCCAGGCATCCATTAACATATTCCCGGGGCCCGTATCGTAACCGCGCACCGGTTGGCCCGGAATGAGCATGGATAAATTAGCAATCCCGCCAATATTCAACACCATACGGCGTTCAACCGGGTGTGCCAGCAACGCCTCATGAAAAGCAGGAACCAACGGCGCGCCCTGCCCACCCAGCGCAATATCACGGCGGCGGAAATCCCCAACAACGGTCACACCGGTTTTCGCCACGATCTGATTATTGTCGCCAATTTGCAGCGAATGCGGCGCATCCCCCGTCGGCTCATGCCACACGGTTTGTCCATGGCACCCAATCGCTACGATATCCTGAGGATGCAGATTTTCCTGATGCATGAGCGCAAGCACCGCTTCGCCAAACAGTGCCCCGAGCTTGACGTCCAACTGCCCCAGTTGCGAAAGCGTGAGTTGTTGCCCCTGGCAAATGCTCAGAATCGCTTCTTTTAACGCAACGGGAATCGGCCAGGTCAGGCTGGCCTGCTGCGCCACCATATTTTCATCAATTGCGGCAAGGACAACATCGACACCGTCCAGGCTCGTGCCCGACATAACGCCTATATAGCGACCCGATTTCATGCGCTTTCCTTAAATTGCGTGGGCTAATTGCCTCACTCCACCATAAACAGATGGGCATTTCTACGACGGGTTAATATTTTTTAACAATGTCAGAGGCAGAGCAGCGGCCGCGCTTCGTTTATGTCTCGTTAAGTCAAATTCAAGTACAATTTTCCTATTGTTAGTGCAAAGATATGATCTATGGCTCCCAATGCCATATAATTTAGCCATAACGGATGCTCAATTTGAGCGTTTTGGGTGAACAGGAGATTCAAATGATTTTACGTGTACTGGGCGTTTCGCTGATTGGATTAACTCTTGCAGGTTGTGTAAACAATGACTCGCTTTCTGGCGACGTTTACACCGCTTCTGAAGCTAAACAAGTTCAAAACGTGACTTACGGTACTGTTGTAAACGTTCGCCCGGTTCAGATTCAGGGTGGCGATGACAATAACGTTATTGGCGCAATCGGTGGTGCAGTGCTGGGTGGATTCCTGGGTAACACCGTGGGTGGCGGTACCGGACGTTCACTGGCAACCGCTGCGGGTGCTGTTGCGGGTGGCGTCGCAGGCCAGGGCGTTCAAGGCTCAATGAACAAAACGCAGGGTGTTGAGCTGGAAATCCGTAAAGATGACGGCAACACCATTATGGTGGTTCAGAAACAAGGCAAAACTCAGTTTGCCAACGGCCAGCGTGTCGTGCTGGCAAGCAATGGCGGCCAGGTGACTGTTTCTCCACGCTAATATCATCAGAATGTGGTCTTCGGACCACATTCTCTAATATCTATTATTCATTCGTTACATAATATTAAGCATGCAAAATGTTTAATTTACGCACCTCCTTTTATATTGTCCCAGCGCAAAGTAATTCCGTCGAAAATCGATACTCTCTTTTTTTACTCTTTCTGCATTAAACTGATTTCTCACACTTAAGAAACACCTATGATTACGATAAGTCCACGACTGAGAAACAGATATGTTGCCTTTACCTTTTTCTGTTTGTTTTTCTTTGTGGCATTACACTTTCTTGCCATAAAACTGCTGAACTTCGCCCCCGCCTTCTCGCCGTTACTCTTTCCGCTATTAACCAGTTTCCTGGCGGTTTTTCATTTATTCATTGCCTGTTTTATGGTGATGAAATATTGGTGTGACAAAAAGCGCATTTATCATCTCGCGATCGCGTTCGCCTTTACAGGCTCAACTGTCCTGTTACTCGCTACACTCACGTGTTTTCCCGTCTGGCTGATGCAACCCGGCATGCCTCACGTCAATTACAGCGGTGCGATGATTTTCTTCATGATGCGCAACGTCATGATGGCCGTTTTGTTTACGCTTGCCGGCGTGCTGTTTATTTTCCGCCACTCCCCTCTAACACGCCTGATGCGTCACCTGATCTTTGCTGGATTATTGGTTTTTACGCTGACGATGGTGACCGTGGCATGGTTTTATTCAGGTCATAGCGAGCTGTTCCCGCTCGATCTTATCAACAATACGACTCGACAATTCACGGCGTTATGGAAGCAGATAATTAATGGGGCGTTGATTATATTATGGCTTATTGCGCTCACGACGCTGTTAATCATTACCCGATTGCGCAATCTATTCTGGGCAAGTGGGACGTTCTTATGTACTTGCTACGTGATTATATTAATCACCTTATTGCCCGCCGATTTCATTGGGGGTTCCGTCTGGTATAGCGCGCGTTTGTTTGAAACCACCGCGTCATTGCTGATCATTTTAACCCTACTGCATGATGTCTTCAGTCTTTATCGAAATTCCCACATCAAATACCAGCAGTCTTATCAGAATTCAATTCGAGATGCGCTAACGCGACTCTACAATCGCAGTTACTTTTACGAGAGCCTGAATCAGGCGCTCGGTAAGATAACGGACAGTCATCCGGTTTCCGTTATTGTGTGCGATCTCGACTATTTCAAACGGATTAACGACAACTATGGCCATCTGCAAGGCGATAAAGTGCTGCAGTTCGTCGCCAATTTGTTGATGGACTCAGTACGTCCGCAAGATATTACCGCACGCATTGGGGGAGAAGAGTTTGTGTTGTTGCTGAGTAACACACATTCCGAGGCCGCCAGGCTCGTGGCAGAGCGTATTCGCCTCAGCTTAAGCAGCTTTGATCGGATCACAACGGAAGGAATGCTGCCGGAATCGGTCACCATCAGTATGGGCATTTACACCGCAACCACGTTACCGGTTACCGCTGAGGAGTGTGTAGAGCGTGCGGATAAGGCGATGTATGAGGCAAAAGAGACGGGTCGAAATCGAGTGGTGGTATATCAGGAAAATAAAGCCTTGCGAGGCAAGGCTTTTCATGACGTTAGTCGCGGGTTTGCAACTCGTTAATGTTTTGCTCAAGACGAGCAATCATTCCGATGAGTTGTTCCAGTTCCGCAGGCGAAATACCCGACAGAATTTCCCCACGTGTTTTACTGATGACGGCCTCCATCTCGGTGATGATAGGTGCCGCTTTGTCAGTCAGTTTGATACGTTTGGCACGACGATCGCTGGCGCAGGTTTGCCGGGAAATTAACCCCTTCTCCTCCAGTTGATCGAGCGTTCGCACCAGAGACGGCTGTTCAATTCCTATCGCTTTTGCCAGTTGAATTTGCGACTGCTCAGGCGGCAACTGATGGATGTTATGCAGCGTAACCCAATGCGTCTGCGTCAATTCCAGAGGTTTCAGGCGATGGTCAATCAGAGCACGCCAGATGCGTACCAACCTGGCCAGATCAGAACCTAATGGCGATTCCAATTTCATCTCCTTATAATTAGCTTGCTAAGTTATTATACTGATTTTAGAATAGTGTGCAGCAATTATATTGCCAAAACAAATGCAATACTGCATTCCTCCACTTTGGACATATAATTTAACCTTAATGAAGGCTGTTCATCGTGTTAAGTCCCTCAGGCCACTTTCCACTGCAAAGGATCTCTGCTTGTGAAGTTCTCATTTAGCTCTGCGGGATTCCCCCTACAGGACCTGATTGTTGGTGCTTCTGTCTATTTCCCTCCCCTTTTTAAAGCGGTGATGCTGGGCTTTCTTATCTGGCTTGTCGCGCACAGAGTGCTTCGTGACTGGATGTATTCCGGCGAGATCTGGCATCCGATGCTCATGGATCTTTCGCTCTTCGCCCTTTCCGTCTCTCTGGGTCTGGCTTTACTGATTGCGTGGTGAATATGTCTTTGAAAACGCTAAAATATTTTTCTACTCTCCTTGTTCTTGCGCTGGCACTCGTCGCGGGTTGGTGGCTGTGGAATTTTTACATGCAGTCACCCTGGACGCGCGATGGAAAAATTCGTGCCGAGCAGGTCAGCATTACGCCTCAAGTTTCCGGCAGTATCACCACGCTTCTCATTAAAGATAATCAGTACGTGAAACAAGGTGACGTTTTATTTCGAATTGATGAGACACCGTTCCATATCGCGGTGCTGAACGCCGAGGCACAGCTTACAAAAGCGCAATCAGATCTGGCTAAAGCCAATAACGAAGCCAGTCGCCGCCGTCATCTTTCACAGAATTACATCTCCGCTGAAGATCTCGATACCGCGAATATTAACGTCAAGGCGATGCAGGCGAGTGTGCAAGTGTCTGAAGCGACGCTGAAGCAAGCCCAATGGCAGCTGACGCAAACCGTGGTCAAAGCGCCGGTCGATGGATGGATAACGAATCTATCAACCCGTGTGGGCGATTATGCAACGCAGGGCAAACCGGTATTTGCGCTGGTGGACAGCCACTCGTTTTACGTTATCGGGTATTTCGAGGAGACCAAACTCCGCCACATCCGCGAAGGCGCTCCGGCACAAATCACGCTATACAGTAGCACCGTGACGTTACAGGGTCACGTAGCCAGCGTAGGCCGCGCGATCTACGATCAAAGCGTTGAGACCGATTCGGGTTTGGTTCCCGATATCAAACCTAACGTGCCATGGGTACGCCTCGCCCAGCGCGTTCCAGTTCGCGTTGAATTCACCGCTCTCCCCAAAGACGTGACGCTGGTGTCCGGGACGACGTGTACCGTATCCATCGGGAAGCATTAATGAAACTGGCCGCGCGCTCATGGCGTCATTTGCCATGGTTCAACGCCACGCGCCCGCAGTGGCGATACGCACTGCGCAACGGCATCGCCATGTGTCTTGCGCTTACCGTTGCCTATTATCTGAATCTTGATGAACCTTACTGGGCAATGACGTCTGCGGCGGTCGTCAGCTTTCCGACCGTAGGCGGCGTGATAAGCAAAAGTCTGGGGCGTGTGGCGGGCAGTTTATTGGGTGCCACGGCGGCACTGATGATTGCCGGGCATACGCTTAACGATCCCTGGCTCTTTTTACTGAGCATGGCTGCCTGGCTGGGGCTGTGTACCTGGGCCTGCGCGCATTTCACCAATAATGTTGCCTACGCATTCCAGCTTGCAGGATACACGGCGGCCATTATTGCTTTCCCGGTCGTCAATATTCTGGACACGACAGAACTGTGGGATATCGCCCAGGCTCGCGTGTGTGAAGTCATCATCGGTATTCTGTGTGGCGGCGTCATGATGATGATTCTGCCGAGCACCTCTGATGGTACGACGCTTATCTCCGCGCTAAAAACCCTGCACACGCGGCTGCTCGAACACGCGAGTTTGCTCTGGCAACCCGACACCAACGACACCATCCGGCTTGCTCATGAAAAAGTGATCGGACAGATCCTGACCATGAATCTACTGCGCATTCAGGCTTTCTGGAGTCACTACCGCTTCCGACGTCAGAACAGGTTACTGAATTATTTGCTCCACCAGCAGCTCAGAATGACCAGCGCTATTTCCAGCTTGCGCAGAATGCTGTTGAATTGGCCCAATCCGCCAGAAAATACGCGTCAAATCATTGAACATGTTTTAATGGCGCTGGCTCATCCCAATGCCGATATGTACACAGTGGCACGCATTATTGCGCCACTCGCGCCAGTCGATGAGTATGATTATCGACACCGCGCTTTCTGGTCGCGGCTTCAGTATTTTTGTCGCCTTTATTTACGCAGCAGTCGCTGGATAAAAACCCTTGAAGACGCGACGCCCGTGACTGAATTTTCCGTTCCCGCTAGCCCCTCGCTGACAAGACATACCGACAATCTTGAGGCACTCTGGAGCGGTTTTCGCACTTTCTGCGCGCTTATGTTGGTGGGTAGCTGGAGTATCGCCACCCAGTGGGAATCGGGTAGCGCTGCACTGACGCTGGCGGCGATCAGTTGCGTGCTTTACTCCGTCGCCGCCTCCCCCTTTAACTCTCTCACCCTGCTGCTACGCACGCTGGTGTTGCTTTCGCTCTTCAGCTTTGTGGTGAAATTTGGCTTGATGGTGCAGATAACTGACCTATGGCAGTTTCTGTTATTCCTGTTTCCGCTGCTCACCACAATGCAACTCCTGAAGCTGCAGATGCCGAAATTTGCAGGATTATGGGGACAGCTGATCGTTTTTATGGGGTCATTTATCGCAGTGACGAACCCGCCAGTCTATGACTTTGCAGATTTTCTGAATGATAATCTGGCGAAAATTCTGGGTGTTGGGCTGGCATGGCTGGCGTTTGCGGTACTGCGACCAGGCTCTGATGCGCGTAAAAGTCGACGACATATCCGTGAATTACGACGGGGTTTTGTTGACCAGCTCAGCCGCAAGCCGCATCTTCGCGAAAATGAATATGAATCATTGGTTTACCATCACGTTAGCCAGTTAAACAGCAGTCATGATGAATTATCTCGACGCTGGCTACTGCGCTGGGGCGTCGTACTGCTGAATTGCTCACATGTGGTGTGGCAGTTGCGCTCATGGGAAACGCGTTCAGACCCGCTTTCGCAGGTGCGTGATGTGTGCATTGCATTGCTGCGGGATGTCATGAGTGAACGCGGTGTTCAGCAGCGTCCGCTGGCGGTGACGCTTAACGAATTACAGCGAATTTGCGAGACTCTCGCGCACCACCATCAGCCGGCAGCGCGCGATCTGGCGTCAATTATCTGGCGGTTACACTGCTCGCTTTCACAGCTGGAACAAGCACCGCCGCCCGGCACCATTGCCGATCAAATCACGCCGCACGCATAACGCGCCCCGCCGCCGCCCAAGGGTTTAGGCTGATCGGACATGTTATCGCTGCCCACGTGGATCATCAGCGCTTTGCCTTTCACGTCATCGAGTTTTTTCAGCCGCGGCGCAACAACAGACTCTGTCGCTTTACCGTCATTATTAACCACTAATACCGGGAGATCGCCGGTATGACCCATGCCTTCTGGCCCTTCGTGTTTAGCGGTTTGGTGAGGATCTAAATGGCCACCAGCCGCTTCAGCTGCAGACGCTTTCCCGTCTTTAAGAGCAGGCTGACAGCTGCCTTTGGCATGAACATGAAAACCATGTTCACCAGGAGGGAGGGCTTTAAGATCGGGGGTAAATTCCAGCCCTTTGTCGGTTTCAGTAATGTTCACTGTCCCGATCGACTGGCCTATCCCCTGAGAGGTGACGAGATTTATTTCAACTTTATCGCTGGCTGCCTGCGCGCCTGCACACACAACCAGCGCGATCGCTGCCAGAGCAAAATGCTTCATGAGACCTCCACGGGTTATTTTTTGCCCCTTAAGTTTATATCAGGGGCAGCATTTTCACCGGAAAGTCGCCAATAAACGTTATTAAGGGACGTCGTAACCCAGCGCAGCTTTACGAATTCGGAACCATTGCTGACGCGTCATCTGCAGTTCTTCAGCTGCAATTGCCGAACGCACGCGCTCAATTTTGCCCGAGCCGATAATCGGCAGCGGCTGCGAAGGTAAGCGTATTATCCAGGCGTACACGACTTGCTCGATACTTTCGGCATTGAGTTCACGTGCAACGGTTTGGAGTTCATCACGTAGCGGCTGGAAAGCGTCGTCATTGAACAGACGTCCACCGCCGAGACAAGACCATGCCATAGGACGAATACGCAGCTGTTGCAGTTGATCGAGCGTGCCATCGAGCAGCAGCGGCTGGTGTACCGGGGAGATTTCAACCTGGTTGGTCGCAAGCGTAAACGGCAGACGGGACTGAAGCAGCGAGAATTGCGCAGGGGTAAAGTTCGATACGCCAAAGTGACGCACTTTACCGCTCTGGTGCAGGTTGAGGAACGCAGCGGCAACTTCATCCGCATCCATCAGCGGGTCCGGGCGGTGGATCAGCAGCAGATCAAGGCGGTCAGTTGCCAGATTCACCAGAGACTGCTCGGCACTTTTAATGATGTGATCGCTATCAGTGATGTAATGACCCAGCGCATGGTCAGGATTCGCCGTGGTGGCGATGCCGCATTTAGTGACAATCTCCATACGTTCACGTAGCGCAGGGGCTAACTTCATCGCCTCGCCAAATGCGGCCTCACAGAGATAACCGCCATAAATATCAGCATGATCGACAGTGGTGATCCCAAGGTCGAGATGCTCCTCAATGAAACTCACCAGCTGTCGCGGGGACATATTCCAGTCCATCAAACGCCAGTAACCCATAACAAAACGTGAAAATTCCGGGCCCTGCGGGGCAAGGGCAATACGCTGAACCATAACAATTTCCTCAAGGAAGTAATGTTATGAGTATACGCATTTGCGCCGCTAAAAAAGTGAAGGTTGCTGGGGTTCTTCGGTTTCGGAAGGTTTGTTTGCGCGTAATTTACGCAACAAACGCTGACGGCACAGGCGGATCACGTCCTGCTTCTGCGCATCGCTCATTGTTTGCCAGTTAAAACGCTCGTCACGGCTGCGCATGCAGCCTCGGCAAAAACCGCGCTCGTCTGACTGACAAATGCCCCGGCATGGGCTCTGGACGGGGAAAAACTCCAGTTGCTCTGCCACACACACCTCCTGAAACCATTCTCATCTACAGTGAAGCCGCTAAACGCCTCGTCCGCAAGAGATTTACGTAGAAATGTGGCATTAAGGTTTCACTAATCTTCACTCCTTATACTCGCCTTATCAATAAAACAGTCGGTTTCTCAATGATGTGGTCAGTGAAAAAGTTACAGTGTAGCGATTTAACCTTCACCCTGGGCAGTGCCCTATTTTTTACCCTTCTCAATGCGATGTTTATCAGCCGCAGCTGGAGCATTATCGCTCCTGCACATTTGCACGACCTGTTATTCGCGGCATCGGTGCCGCTGGTGCTGTTTTGCGGCTGGGTGATCGTTTTTAGCGTGATAAGTCTCCCTTTTATCCGCAAGCCTTTGCTGATTTTGTTGACGCTGGGATGCGCCGGTTCGACCTACTTCATGCACACCTACGGTGCGGTTATCGATAAGAACATGATGGTGAATGTCTTCGAAACTAACTCGCAGGAAGCCACCGCGCTGGTGACACCGCAGATGCTGCTGTGGATTGCAGGCATTGGGCTACTCCCTTCCATCGCGTTACTGTTTATTCGTGTTCGCTCCGGTAAATGGTGGTACGCGCTGCTGATGCGTTTTGCCGCGCTGCTTGGCGCATTAATGGTGATCTTTTTGGTGGCCTCCGTTTTTTATAAGGATTACGCCTCGCTGTTTCGCAACAACAAAAGCATTGTCAAAATGGTTACCCCTGCCAATTACGTCAGTGCAATGATGAAGTACAGCCAGCAACGCTGGTTTGCGGGCGACCAAACGCTGGTGCGCATCGGACAAGATGCCCACAAAGGTCCGGCAATCCTTGCCCAGAAGAAAAAGACCGTACTGATCCTGGTGGTTGGCGAAGCGTCTCGCGCAGCGAACTATTCCCTGAACGGATATGAACGCGACACCAATCCACAACTGAAGCAACAAAACGTCATTAACTTCCCGCATGCCTCATCGTGCGGCACAGAAACGGCGGTTTCCGTTCCTTGCATGTTCTCGGGTATGCCGCGTAAGAAATATGACGCCGATTTGGCGCATCATCAGGAAGGATTACTGGACGTACTGGCGCATGCTGGCGTCAATGTTCTCTGGCGTGAAAATGATGGCGGCTGCAAAGGCGCGTGTAATCGCGTGCCACATACCGATATGACGCAGTGGAAACTAGATCAGTTTTGCAAAGACAAATCCTGCATTGACGACGTGAACTTCAATCGGCTCGATAACGTGTTGGACGGCCTTAAGCAGGACACCGTACTGGTGATCCACCTGATGGGTAGCCACGGACCCGCCTACTATCAGCGCTACCCGCAGACTTACCGTCGCTTCACCCCGACCTGTGACACCAACCAAATCCAGGATTGCGATCACCAGGCGCTGATCAACACCTACGACAACACCATTCTTTATACGGATAGCGTGCTCGGGAAAGCGATTGATACCTTGAAAGCACGCCAGACGACGATGAACACCGCACTGATTTATCTGTCCGATCACGGTGAATCACTGGGTGAAAATGGCGTGTACCTGCACGGTACGCCGTATATGTTAGCGCCTGAGCAGCAAACGCATATTCCGTTTATGTTCTGGCTCTCCCCGGATTACGCTAAAAACTTCGGCGTTAATGAGACATGCCTGCGCGGTCAGGCGGCAAAAGAGACCGTATCGCAGGATAATTTATTCTCAACGGCGCTGGGTATGATGAACATAAAATCATCGGTTTATCAGCCGCAGATGGACATTCTGACACCGTGCCGCACCTCATAACGCTTGCATTAGACCGAACGGTCTATTACAGTGGCGACATGAGCAGAAATACTGAACACGATACGCGCGAACATTTACTGGCAACCGGCGAGCAACTTTGTATGCATCGCGGGTTTACGGGTATGGGCCTTAGCGAGTTACTCAAAACCGCTGAGGTTCCTAAAGGTTCGTTTTATCACTACTTCCGCTCGAAAGAGGCGTTTGGCGTCGCGATGCTGGAACGGCACTATGCCTGTTACCATCAGCGACTCGCCACCCACTTTGCGAGTGGCGAAGGCAGCTATCGGGATCGTGTTCTTAACTATTATCAGGAAACACTGAGACAGTTTTGCCAGAAAGGCATTATCAGTGGTTGTCTGACCGTCAAACTGTCTGCCGAAGTGTGCGATCTTTCTGAAGATATGCGCACGGCGATGGACAAGGGTGCCAGCGGTGTTATCGCCCTGCTGGCCCAGGCGCTGGAAAAAGGTCGCGATGAAAAAACACTTAACTTTACCGGCGACGCCCTGACCCAGGCTCAGGTGCTGTATGCCCTGTGGTTGGGCGCAAACCTGCAAGCTAAGATTTCCCGCAGCGCCGTGCCGCTCGAAAGCGCGCTGGCACATGTGGAAAACTGCATTACGACGCCTGTCGTTTAACAGGCGTTTTTATTTATTTAATCACTAGACGACCGGTCTACTCAGGAGTCACGATGTCAGCAGAAAAATTATTCACCCCACTGAAAGTGGGCGCGGTCACTGCGCCGAATCGCGTATTTATGGCCCCACTCACCCGTCTGCGCAGTATTGAGCCGGGTGATATTCCTACCCCGCTGATGGGTGAATATTATCGCCAGCGCGCCAGCTCTGGTCTGATCATCTCCGAAGCAACGCAGATCTCCGCACAAGCGAAAGGTTATGCCGGTGCTCCGGGTCTGCACAGCCCAGAGCAAATCGCAGCGTGGAAAAAAATCACCGCAGGCGTTCACGCTGAAGATGGCCGTATCGCCGTTCAGCTGTGGCACACCGGTCGTATCTCACATAGCAGCATTCAACCTGGCGGCGAAGCCCCTGTTTCAGCTTCCGCGCTAAACGCAGGCACGCGCACTTCTCTGCGTGATGAAAATGGCCAGGCCATTCGTGTCGATACCTCTACGCCGCGCGCACTTGAACTCGACGAAATCCCAGGCATCGTTAATGATTTCCGTCAGGCGGTGGCGAATGCGCGTGAAGCAGGCTTTGATTTAGTGGAACTGCACTCTGCGCACGGTTATCTGTTGCACCAGTTCCTGTCACCGTCATCTAACCAGCGTACCGATCAGTACGGCGGGAGCGTTGAAAACCGTGCTCGCCTGGTTCTTGAAGTGGTTGACGCCGTGTGTCAGGAATGGAACCCGGATCGCATCGGTATTCGTGTTTCTCCAATTGGTTCGTTCCAGAATGTGGATAATGGTCCAAACGAAGAAGCTGACGCGCTGTACCTGATTGAAGAGCTGGCGAAACGCGGGATCGCGTATCTGCATATGTCCGAGCCGGACTGGGCAGGCGGCGAACCGTACTCTGATGCCTTCCGTGAAAAAGTCCGCGCACGTTTCCACGGCGTGATTATCGGTGCTGGCGCTTATACGCCAGAGAAAGCAGAAGATTTGATTAACAAAGGGTTGATCGACGCGGTGGCCTTTGGTCGTGATTACATTGCAAACCCTGACCTGGTGGCACGTCTTGAGCGTAAAGTGGAATTGAACCCGCAGCGCCCTGAAAGCTTCTACGGCGGCGGCGCTGAAGGCTACACTGACTACCCTTCTTTATAATCCCTCTGCTGTCCATTGATAGCGGCGATGATTCGCCGCTATACTAAAACATCGTTTCTGTTCAAAAAGATAAGCCATTGAGTTGGTTAAGAGGAAATTATGCGCCTACTTCACACGATGCTGCGCGTTGGCAACCTGCAACGTTCTATCGATTTCTACACAAACGTTTTGGGTATGCAACTGCTGCGCACCAGCGAAAACCCGGAATATAAATATTCACTGGCGTTTGTGGGCTACGGCCCAGAAAGCGATGAAGCCGTTATTGAGCTGACCTATAACTGGGATGTCGACAGCTATGAGCTGGGCACCGCCTACGGCCATATCGCGCTGGAAGTGGATAACGCCGCTGAAGCCTGCGAACGCATCCGCAGCAACGGCGGTAACGTCACTCGCGAAGCCGGTCCGGTAAAAGGCGGCACCACCGTCATCGCCTTCGTTGAAGATCCAGACGGTTATAAAATCGAACTGATCGAAGCCAAAGACGCCGGTCGCGGTCTGGGCAATTAATCCCTCCGGGCGCGTTTAGCGCCCGTTGTTTTACTGCATCCCCTCTCAAAATTTGCCATAATACGCACTGCTTTTTTTCCCCTTGTAAGAGACCCTGATGTCCGATAACGCTCAACTTACCGGTCTGTGCGACCGTTTTCGTGGTTTTTATCCTGTTGTTATTGATGTTGAAACAGCTGGATTTAACGCTAAAACCGATGCGCTGCTCGAGATTGCTGCCATCACGCTGAAAATGGATGAACAGGGCTGGCTTACACCGGACACCACGCTGCATTTCCATGTTGATCCTTTCGAAGGCGCCAACCTTCAACCCGAAGCGCTGGCTTTTAACGGCATCGATCCGCATAATCCCTTGCGCGGCGCGGTAAGCGAATATGACGCGTTGCACGCCATCTATAAAATGGTGCGCAAAGGGATGAAGGACAGCAATTGCAATCGCGCGATCATGGTGGCGCATAACGCCACGTTCGATCACAGCTTTATGATGGCGGCCTCTGAACGCGCGTCATTGAAACGCAACCCGTTCCATCCGTTTGTGACCTTCGACACCGCCGCGCTGAGCGGCCTGGCATTGGGACAAACGGTGCTGTCTAAAGCCTGTATCACGGCGGGCATTGATTTTGACGGCAATCAGGCGCACTCCGCGCTGTACGATACGGAACGCACGGCGGAATTATTCTGTGAAATAGTGAACCGCTGGAAACGCCTTGGCGGCTGGCCGCTACCGATGGCTGAAAGCGACAGCGATAGCGATAGCGATAGCGAGGAATAAAAAAAGCGACCGAAGGGTCGCTTTTTTATGCCTGATGCAAAAATTTACTCTGCGTCAGGTTCTTCGGTTTTGTACTTCGCCGCAGTTTCTTTAATCAACTGCTGCAGTTCGCCACGCTGATACATTTCGATCAGGATGTCGCAACCGCCAACCAGCTCACCATCAACCCACAGCTGCGGGAAGGTCGGCCAGTTAGCGTATTTCGGCATTTCAGCACGGATATCCGGGTTTTGCAGGATATCAACGTAAGCAAAACGCTCGCCACACGCTGAAAGCGCCTGTACCGCTTGCGCAGAGAAGCCGCAGCTTGGCAGCTTTGGAGAACCTTTCATGTACAGCAGGATCGGGTTTTCAGCGACCTGGCGCTGAATTTTTTCAATAGTTGTGGTCATTTCTTGCTTCCTTATACTTCTGTTACGGCAATCGTCTGACATTGTAGCGGGTCAGACCAATATCGGAAAATAACATTTTTGTCACGTTTATATATCTTAACGTGTGTCTGCAGAAGTTGCATTCGCAATATAGTTTACCCCTGCGTTGTCTGTGGCCTTGCTCATAGTGTGAGCAAAAGCGCTTCAGTTTGGCGAAAATATTTGCACTTGCTAGCGAAACGCGATTTTAGATCTAAAAAGAGACTTAACGAATTGGCTTTATATAGATTAGAATTGACGGGCTTTGTAAATCACACGCAGGTATTATTGATGACCTGCTATAACCAGGGGAATGCCCAGTGGCGCGGATAAATAAAATCTCGATCACGCTCTGTGCTTTGCTGTTTACAACACTTTCATTCACGCCGATGGCTAACGCCTCTGAGCAGGCGCGGCATTCGGCCGTACAAAAAACGCATCTGGCGAAAAGCACAGAACGTAAGAAAAAAACCACTACCAAAAACGAAAAGAAAAAAACAGCGACTCACAAGCAGCAAACCGTTTCCAACAAGACCAGCAAGCCTGCCGCCAAGAAAACCCGCAAAACCTCCCGTACTGCCTCAACTCTCGTCACTGAAAAATGCACCGTGCGTAAAGGGCATAAATCAAACTGTCTGAAAGTGGGGAAAACGGCGAAACTGTCAGAAGTGCATAAAGTCCGTGTGCAGAAGGCACAAAAAACGGCCATGAATAAACTGATGGGACAAATCGGCAAGCCTTACCGTTGGGGTGGCACCTCGCCGCGTACCGGTTTTGATTGCAGCGGCCTGGTTTATTACGCCTACAAAGATTTAGTGAAATTCCGCATCCCACGTACCGCGAATGAGATGTACCACCTGCGTGATGCGGCATCCGTCAATCGTGGCGAACTGGAGAGCGGCGATTTGGTGTTCTTCCGCACTCAGGGTCGCGGTACCGCCGATCACGTTGGCGTTTATGTGGGCAACGGCAAATTCATTCAGTCCCCGCGCAGCGGCCAGGATATTCAGATAACCTCCCTTAGCGAAGATTATTGGGTCCGCCACTACGTTGGCGCGCGCCGTGTCATGACGCCGAAAACCATCCGCTAATCCCTGCCCTGCCGCGCTGTCGGCAGGGTAAGTTCCTCTTTTGCCGCTCCCTTCTATTTGCTACTCTACCCTTACACTCAATAGGGTTATTGGGTGTGCATAAAATAATAAGGAGAGAAGCAATGTCGTTCGAATTACCTGCATTACCGTATGCAAAAGACGCCCTGGTCCCCCATATTTCTGTAGAAACCCTGGAGTACCATTACGGCAAACATCATCAGACCTATGTCACCAACCTGAACAATCTGATCAAAGATACGGCCTTTGAAGGGAAAACCCTGGAAGAGATCGTACGCAGCTCAGAGGGCAGTGTCTTCAACAACGCCGCGCAGGTCTGGAATCACACGTTCTACTGGAACTGTCTGGCGCCAAACGCAGGCGGAGAACCGACTGGCGAGCTGGCAACTGCCATCAATAACACTTTCGGTAGCTTTGCAGACTTCAAAGCGAAGTTTACGGATGCGGCAGTTAAGAACTTTGGTGCAGGCTGGACCTGGCTGGTCAAAGAGGCGGATGGCAAACTGGCAATCGTGTCAACGTCCAACGCAGGAACACCGTTGACGACTACTGCCACACCGCTGATGACCGTCGATGTATGGGAACACGCTTACTACATCGATTACCGTAACGCACGCCCAAACTATCTGGAACATTTCTGGGCGCTGGTTAACTGGGAATTTGTTGCGAAGAACTTTGCGGCGTAAAAGATTCGCAGAAGGGGTAACCCTTCTGCGTTTTTATCACTCGGTTGCGCAAGCCGGTTGCGGTTGTTTGCGCCCGGACAACAGCACCAACAGCAGACCCAGCCCGGCAATGATCGCCCCCATAACCGGAACAAAGCTGTAACCCAGCCCCGCGGAGATCACCGCGCCCCCCGCCGCTGCGCCAAGCGCATTACCCAGGTTAAACGCCCCAATATTCACTGAAGACGAAAGCCCTGGTGCTTCGTGCGCCACGCGCATCACTCGCATCTGCAACGGCGGTACCACCGCAAACGTCGCTGCACCCCAAACCACCATGGCGATAGCGGCTCCGAACTCATTACGCGCTAACCACGGAATGGCGACCATGATGACGATCAGCAGGGTTAAAAATCCTTTCAACGTGCCGCTCACCGAACGGTCGGCCAGCTTGCCGCCCAGATAGTTGCCGATGGTGAAGCCCACACCAATCAACACCAACATTGCCGTCACAAAGAACGGTGTGGCATGCGTGATATCGTGCAGCACGGGCGAAATGTAGGTATAGAGCGTAAACATGGCTCCAGCGCCCAGCACCGTCGTCAATAGCGCTGACAGCACCTGCGGGCGGAGCAGAACCGACAGCTCTTTACGCACGTCCGGACGCTCGCCCGCCCCGCCTTTCGGCAACGAGAAGAACAGCGCGATCATCGCCACGACACCCAACATCGCTGTGGCGAGGAACGACATACGCCAGCCGATGACTTCACCCAGCCAGGTCGCCGCTGGCACGCCGCCAATATTCGCTATCGTGAGCCCCATAAACATCGTGGCGACCGCGCTGGCCTGCTTGTGCTTAGGTACTACGCTCGCGGCCACCACCGACCCCAGGCCAAAGAATGCGCCATGATTGAGGCTGGTCAAAATGCGCGACAAAAGGAGGGTGGTGTAGTCCGGAGAGAGTGCCGAAAGCACATTCCCCAATGTGAAAATGGCCATCAGGAAAATAAGCGCATTTCGACGCGCGCGATGCGAAAGCAGTAACGTCATCAAAGGCGCACCGATCATCACGCCAATGGCGTAAGCACTGATCAGCATGCCCGCCGCAGGAATAGAAACATCCACCCCTTTAGCGATAACCGGTAGCAGCCCCATGGGGGAGAATTCGGTGGTGCCGATCCCAAATGCGCCAATCGCGAGGGCCAGCAGTGGAAAATTGATTTTCATTCATTAACTCCGGGAACCGTGTCATTACGCGACACAGAAAAAACATGTCGAAAGCATGACAGCAATCACAAAAAATGAGAAGTTAACAAATTGGCAAAAGATTATTGTCGGGAGAGTAACAATAGAAGGAAGAAAACGAGGGAGAAGGCTCTCCCCCGCCTGAATCAGTGCAGAATAGCCGTAAAACTTGCCGCAACAATCAAACCCAGCACGATAATTGTGGTCGTTAACGAAAACTTAAGATCGGTATTCATCAATTTTTCTCCTTTTAATCCCCACATGAAAAGTGAGCTTGCTCATTTTTACACAGTTTCGCTCAAAAATCTTCCTGGATTTAGGCTCATAACCGTTTTTGCGCTTCCCCTTTTCATCAAGATAGGACAAAATTCCACGCTAAATTTATAAGCGTACCGGCCACTGACCCCCTCCTGACGTCCTGTGTCGTTTTCCCGGCGTATCGCAATTCAATTTGCGAGATTAGGGTGAGAGAAGGCAAACGTTTACCTCTCAATTTATCAGGAGCTTAGGATATGGTCTGGAGTGACAGCTAATGGCAACAATTAAAGATGTAGCGAAACGCGCAAACGTTTCCACTACAACCGTATCACATGTAATTAACAAAACCCGTTTCGTGGCGGAAGAGACGCGCAACGCCGTTTGGGCTGCAATCAAAGAATTGCACTACTCCCCTAGCGCCGTGGCTCGTAGCTTGAAAGTAAATCACACCAAGTCGATTGGTCTGCTGGCGACCAGCAGCGAAGCCGCCTATTTCGCCGAAATTATCGAGGCAGTAGAAAAAAACTGCTTCCAGAAAGGCTATACCCTGATTCTGGGAAATGCCTGGAACAGCCAGGAAAAACAGCGCGCTTACCTGTCGATGATGGCGCAAAAGCGCGTCGATGGCCTGTTGGTCATGTGTTCTGAATACCCGGAATCCGTGCTATCGATGCTGGAAGAGTACCGTCATATCCCGATGGTGGTGATGGATTGGGGCGATACGCGCGCTGATTTTACCGATTCCGTCAACGATAACGCCTTTGAAGGCGGTTACATGGCTGGCCGTTACCTGATTGAACGCGGTCATCGCGAGATTGGTGTCATCCCCGGTCCGCTGGAGCGTAATACCGGTGCAGGCCGCCTGGCGGGCTTTATGAAAGCCATGGAAGAAGCGCTGATTACCGTTCCGGAAAACTGGATTGTGCAGGGTGACTTTGAACCGGAATCGGGCTACCGCGCAATGCAGCAGATCGTTTCGCAGTCGCATCGTCCGACTGCTGTGTTCTGTGGCGGCGATATTATGGCAATGGGCGCGCTTTGCGCAGCCGATGAGCTGGGTTTGCGCGTCCCGCAGGATATTTCCGTGATCGGGTATGATAACGTGCGCAACGCTCGCTACTTTACTCCCGCGCTGACGACGATTCATCAGCCGAAAGACTCTTTGGGTGAAACGGCATTCAACATGCTGATGGATCGTATCGTGAGCAAACGTGAAGAGTCTCAGTCAATTGAAGTCCATCCGCGCCTGATTGAACGTCGCTCCGTCGCTGACGGTCCGTTCCGCGATTACCGTCGTTAATCGTTTCTACGGGGCCGGTTATTCCGGCTCCCGTAGCCACTCTCTGTTCAGCGTTTCGCTATCACCCAAATAATCCAGCAGCCAGGCCAGCGCAGGCGACATATCGTTTTGCTGCCATGTCAGGCAGCAAGCCGCATCCGGGAACGGATTTTCAAGCTCAAGCGCCACCCATTTTCCGCGATCAATCCGTGGACGTGCGAAATGCACGGGCACCATCCCCACACACAGCCCCGCCGACAAACAGGTTGCCGACGATTCCCAGTCTGGCGCGACGACCCGCCGCTGATTATCAAGCAGCCAGGTGATGCGTTTTGGCAGCGAGCGCGACGTATCCTCCATCACCAGCGACGGCCAGTTGCGCAACACGTCGTCACTCAGCGGGCCGTCCATCGCAGCCAGAGGATGATCGCTTGCCACCACGCAACTCCAGCTCAGCGTTCCCATATCCCTAAAGGCGTAACGCCCCCCGACGGGAATGGCCTGCGTCGCGCCGATCGCCATCTCCACCCTGCCGTCCGATAGCGCATCCCATACGCCATTAAACACTTCCTGGGACACGCGAAGTTCCACATCCGAGAAATGGCGGTAGAAATCAACCACCATCTGCCGCGTCCGTTCAGGTTTTACGATGTTATCCACCGCAATCGAAAGATGACCGCGCCAGCCATTGGCAATCTGCTGGCACTGTTCACGTGTGATCATCATTTTTTTGATAACAGATCGGCCTTCTTTCAAAAACCATACGCCAGCGGGGGTCAGAACGACGTCGCGATGACGGCGTTCAAACAGCGGTACCGCCAGCCACTCCTCCATCTGACGCACCGTATAGCTAACGGCAGAAGGTACGCGATGCAGTTCCTGCGCGGCTCCACTAAAGCTGCCATTCCGGGCGACAGCATCCACGACTTCTAAAGAATATTCAGACCACATTTTTTGCCTGCAAAATTTTTGAACGCAACCGCCAAATATTAGCGTTTCACAAGCCAGATTGCACTCCCTACACTCTGCGCCAATGTACACCTGCTTTCATTAGGAAATAACAATGCAACCCAACAAAGGATTCTTAGTCTGGCTCGGCGGTTTGAGCGTGCTGGGCTTTTTGGCTACCGACATGTATCTGCCGGCGTTTGCCGCGATGCAGCAAGATTTGCAGACACCTGCTGCCGCGATCAGCGCCAGCCTCAGCGTATTCCTGGCCGGTTTTGCGCTTGCACAACTGCTGTGGGGACCGCTCTCTGACCGTTATGGTCGCAAGCCTATTCTTCTTCTTGGCTTAACTATTTTTGCGCTGGGTTGTCTGGGCATGCTGTGGGTGCGCGATGCAACCTGGCTGCTGGTATTGCGCTTTGTGCAGGCGTTTGGCGTGTGTGCTGCCGCCGTGACCTGGCAGGCGCTGGTCACCGACTATTATCCCGCGTCGCGCGTTAACCGCATTTTTGCGACCATCATGCCGCTCGTGGGGCTTTCGCCAGCCCTGGCTCCGCTGCTCGGGAGCTGGATTCTGGTGCATTTTGACTGGCAAGCGATCTTTGCCACGCTGTTTATCATCACCCTGGTTCTGATGCTGCCCGCTTTTACGCTCAAACCCGCTCAAGCCAAACCAATCGAGAACAATGCGGCTCGCGTCACCTTTATGTCACTGCTGCGTTCCCGCGCTTATCGCGGAAATGTGCTGATTTACGCGGCCTGTTCCGCCAGCTTCTTTGCCTGGCTCACCGGGTCACCGTTCATTTTGCACGACATGGGTTACACCCCTGCAGTGATTGGCCTGAGCTACGTGCCGCAGACCATCGCTTTCCTGATCGGTGGTTATGGCTGTCGCGCAGCGCTGCAAAAATGGCAGGGTCAACAGATGCTGCCCTGGCTGCTGGTGCTGTACGCCCTGAGCGTCATCGGCACTTGGGCTGTCGGGTTTATTCCAAACGTCGGCCTGGCTGAAATCTTAATCCCGTTCTGCGTAATGGCCGTCGCTAACGGCGCTATCTATCCGATCGTGGTTGCCCAGGCGTTGCGTCCGTTCCCTCATGCGACAGGTCGTGCTGCGGCGTTACAAAACACGCTGCAACTGGGTCTGTGTTTCCTCTCAAGCCTGATTGTTTCGGCGTTGATTGCCACGCCGCTGATGACAACCACCAGCGTGATGCTGGTGACGGTCGCGCTTGCCGCACTCGGTTATCGCATGCAAGTTTCGGCAACTGAAAACACGCAAAATGGAACGCCGGTAGAATCGTCGCAAGCATAGTCGTGAACGTAATTATGTGATTTATGAGTGATTAGGCTGCTAACAACTTTCAGTTGAATGCGTGATTTTTGAAGCCTATACTAAATTTGGTTCATATAAATACGATAAATACTCTCTGTTAACGGGAGCCGGAGTGCTCCCGTTTTACCATGGAAGGCTTTTCGGCAAGGGTTATCTCCCTTCCTCTGTTCTACGTCGGATACTAGCCTTACGGATAATTCCGTGAGACTTCTCACAAACCATAAAAAGCGGCTACGCTGTTTGAAGGTTCTGATCACATCAGGTGATGGAGAAGCTATGAGTTCATCGTGCATAGAAGAAGTCAGCCTTCGGGACGACAATTGGTCCCGAATCGTCAGTGAGTTATTGAGTCGTGCGGGCATTACCGTCAACGGGCCCGCCCCTTCTGATATCCAGGTCAAACATCCCGATTTTTTTAAGCGCGTGTTACAGGAGGGATCCCTCGGATTGGGCGAAAGCTTTATGGACGGCTGGTGGGAATGTGAGCGTCTGGATGTTTTTTTCAACAACGTCCTGCGCGCCGGCCTTGATAGTCAACTCCCTCATCACCTGAGAGACACTTTACGCATCGCCTCCGCGCGCCTGTTTAATTTGCAAAACAAAAAGCGCGCGTGGATTGTCGGGAAGGAACATTACGACCTCGGCAATGACCTGTTCACGCGTATGCTGGACCCCTTGATGCAGTATTCTTGCGCTTACTGGAAAGACGCCTCAACGCTCGAGGAGGCTCAGTTGGCCAAACTCCACCTTATCTGCGAGAAATTACAGCTACAGCCTGGCATGCGCGTGCTGGATATTGGCTGCGGCTGGGGGGGACTGGCGTATTACATGGCCAAAAATTACGGTGTCAGCGTGGTGGGCGTGACCATTTCCGCCGAACAGCAAAAGATGGCTCAGGACCGCTGCGGGGGTCTGGATGTCACTATTTTGTTGCAAGATTACCGAGACCTCCACGACCAGTTTGATCGCATCGTCTCTGTTGGGATGTTTGAACACGTCGGACCCAAGAATTACGATACCTATTTCAGCGTCACCGATCGCAATCTCAAGCCAGACGGCGTTTTCCTACTCCACACAATCGGTTCCAAAAAAACAGACCATACAGTTGACCCATGGATCAATAAGTACATTTTCCCGAATGGCTGTCTCCCTTCGGTCCGCCAGATTGCGAAAGCCAGCGAGCCTTTTTATGTGATGGAAGACTGGCATAATTTTGGCGCAGATTACGACACCACCTTGATGGCCTGGCACACGCGTTTCCTGGCCTCGTGGCCTGACATTGCCGATAACTATTCAGAACGTTTTAAACGTATGTTTAGTTATTATCTGAACGCTTGTGCAGGGGCATTTCGCGCCCGCGATATCCAGCTGTGGCAGGTGGTATTTAGCAGAGGTGTGGAGCACGGCCTGCGCGTACCGCGATAGTTATTACGCGTCATAAAGCACAATAAAAAATCCGGAAACGATGACCATTTCCGGATTTTTTTTTCGCCATATGAACGCTCAGTTTATTGCCCCTCAGCCGTTCATACCGGTCAACAAGACTTTAACCGACCGGTCATAAAAGCATTAGCTGAAGAGGCGTAAAATATAATCCAAAATAAGGGAAGGAATGGTGAAGTCCGGGTCAGCAAATGTGACACCGTGAGCGCCCAATTGAGAGAAAATCGGCAGCGTCAGCGCGGGCAAAACGCATAACAGCAAGCCGTTAATTCCGCTGGCAATCACTGCCCCTCGGAAACCACCGGTTGCGTTACCAAAGATAGCCGCCGCGCCCCCCGTAATAAAGCTTGCCATGATGCCTGGCACAATAATAGGAAGACCAATGACCGGGAAAATTAAGATACAAACCAGTTCAACAATAAAGCTTATCAGGAAACCGATTAACGTTGCGTTTGGCGCTTTGGTGAACAGCACCATGACATCAACGGCAGGCACAGCACCTGGGGCGAACACGCGAGCAAAGCCTTTAAAGGCGGGAACAATTTCGGCAGTAAACAGATTCACACCCGCTTTAGCCAGATAGAGACCGCAGGCAAAAATAGCGGATTGCTCAAGAATGAAAATAACAACGTTTTTATCGCCTGCGCCTGGGCCGTAAACCATCGTCATAGCGTCTTTGACTTGAGGTTGGGTCGCAAATAAACAAGAGATAAGCAGTAAAACCAGCATGGTTAGTAGCGTGGCGATATTCGGCTCACGAATAAAATCAAATTTATTACTGATTTTCAGATGTTCAGTATCAGTACTTTTATTACCAAACCATTTCCCCATGTATGAGCCAATAATATAAGATGAGATGGCCGCATGGGAAATGGCATACTCATCCGAACCGATAATTTCGCGGCTAAAGCGGTTAAGGATAAAGGGTGACACCGCCATGTAAGTCCCGATTAGCCCTGAACATATAATCACCATTTGGTAATTACTAAATCCAAATTGCATTAATACCGCAGTGAGCGCGAAAGCCATAAATAAGACGAGATGCAGGGAAAGGTAAATAAATTTGAATCGTGTAAACCGTGCCAAAATAATATTAAGAATCATCGAAAACAGAAGAATAAGCGCCGCTGTCGCCCCTAATTTATCAATTGTTGCGGCCATAATCGCTTCATTGCTGGGAACCACACCCACGATATCAAAAGCTTTTGAGAACAGTGAACTGAACGCTGTCAGCACTTTCATTAAAATGCTGCCGCCCACTTTTATCATTGTAAAGCCAATAAAAGAAAGCGCCGTCCCGGTTATCAGTCTTGATACCGATGCCTTTTGGAATAACAAACCAAGAAATGCCACAATCGCTATTATTACGGCGGGCGTTTTCACTAACCCTAATAGTATATCCATTATTGTATCCCAGTCAGATATTTTATGCTCATGGCGAGCGTTTTATAAGAAACTCAAATCGCCAGCATACTAGCACTACTCCCAACGGGTTAACTGATAAGTAAATCACAAAAGAAACGCAGTTAACTTTAAATTAAAATAATGTTTCATTTTAATTGTTATGGATAAGTTTCCAAACCAAGGAATAGCGTTATGATTTTGTAACTGCCATTCTAGTCAAGCGAGATTGTGTTTTTTGTGGCGAAAGTGTTTTCAAAAAATAGATTTGATGCGCATGAGACGGATCAGGTTTAAAAAAGCGTTGAGACCACTCAGGCTGCGCTGATAAACGTTGAGGCAAAATGGAGCGTATCGCTGAGCAGCACGCATAAAAAATCCGGAAATGATGACCATTTCCGGATTAATCATGCAGGCGTCCCAAATAACTAAACGCCCGGCACTACAGATAAAAGTACTGAGTTATTCTTCTGCGCTTAATTGGCTTGCCGCTTGTTTAGCTGCCAGCACGCGCTCGACGGTGTCGACTACCGCCTGAGTTTGCGGATCAATTTCGATATTGATGCGATGACCGAGCTTTTTGTTGCCAAGCGTGGTGCGCTGCAGCGTTTCTGGAATCAAATGCACACAGAAACGCGTTGGGGTAACTTCGCCAACCGTCAGGCTAATCCCATCTACGCCGATAAATCCCTTGTACAAAATGTATTTCATCAGAGTGGGATCCTGGAGCTTAAACCAGATCTGGCGGTTGTTTTCAGAGGTGAGAATTTTTGAAATCTCAGCAGTGGTCATAATATGACCTGACATTAAATGACCGCCAATTTCATCGCTAAATTTTGCCGCGCGCTCAACGTTTACCGTATCGCCCTCGACCAGTTCACCCAAATTGGTAATACGCAGCGTCTCTTTCATCAGATCAAAGCTAATACGATTACCGTTAATCTCCGTTACCGTCAGACAGCAACCGTTGTGCGCAACCGATGCCCCTGTTTCCAGCCCGTCGAGCATATGATCCGGCAGCTCCACAACATGGGTACGGAAATTGGGTTTCTCATCAATAGACACCAGTTTTGCTGTGCCCTGCACGATACCAGTAAACATGCTTATCACTCCTTTTTTATCCGCGCGGCTTTGACACCGTTTAATCGCATCACAATAACAGGTGGAAAAACAGGTTGCCAGTAGAGCGCATTTCCTGACGATTTTTTCACTAGATAAATGAATAAACCCCGCTACAATAGCTGGCATCCCCCCTGCATTTTCTTCTTGCTGCCAGTTATGGCGGGTTTTGTAGTCTTTCAAATAACAACAATATAAAAGGTGTTCACGTGCAGAAGTACATGCTTGAAGCGCGTCAGTTATTGGCACTGGCAATACCAGTGATCATCGCGCAAGTCGCTCAAACCTCAATGGGATTCGTGGATACGGTGATGGCCGGTGGGTACAGCGCCACCGACATGGCTGCCGTGGCGATCGGTACCTCTATCTGGCTCCCCGCGATTCTTTTTGGCCACGGACTGCTGCTCGCGCTGACGCCCGTTATTGCGCAGCTGAATGGTTCAGGACGTCGCGAGCGTATCGCGCATCAGGTGCGTCAAGGTTTCTGGCTCGCCGGTTTTGTCTCCATTCTGATCATGGTTGTGCTGTGGAATGCGGGCTATATCATTCGCTCCATGGATAACATCGATCCCGCGCTGGCGGATAAAGCCGTCGGCTACTTACGCGCCCTGCTCTGGGGTGCACCGGGCTATTTGTTCTTCCAGGTCGCGCGAAATCAGTGCGAAGGGTTGGCCAAAACCAAACCCGGTATGGTGATGGGTTTTATCGGTCTGCTGGTCAACATCCCGGTCAACTACATCTTTATCTATGGTCATTTCGGCATGCCAGAACTGGGCGGCGTGGGCTGCGGCGTGGCAACGGCTGCTGTTTACTGGGTTATGTTCTTCAGCATGATTTCCTATGTGAAGCGCGCGCGTTCCATGCGTGACATTCGTAATGAACAACGCTTCAGCAAACCAGATATGGATGTTCTGAAACGCCTGGCACAGTTGGGTTTACCTATTGCCCTGGCGCTCTTTTTCGAGGTGACGCTGTTTGCCGTGGTCGCTCTGCTGGTTTCACCGCTGGGAATTGTGGATGTTGCAGGCCACCAGATCGCACTGAATTTCAGCTCCCTGATGTTCGTTCTGCCCATGTCGCTGGCCGCTGCGGTGACTATTCGCGTGGGCTACCGCCTGGGACAAGGTTCAACGCTCGATGCCCAAACTGCCGCACGCACGGGGTTGGGTGTGGGGGTTTGTATGGCGTTCTGCACGGCGCTCTTTACCGTCACGCTGCGCGAGCAAATCGCCCTGCTTTATAATGACAATCCGGAAGTGATTACCCTGGCATCGCAGCTCATGCTGTTAGCTGCGATATATCAACTCTCGGATTCCATTCAGGTTATTGGTAGCGGTATCCTGCGTGGCTATAAAGATACGCGTTCGATCTTCTTTATTACGTTCACCGCTTACTGGGTATTGGGCTTGCCAACCGGTTATATTCTGGCGCTGACGGATCTGGTCGTTGATCGCATGGGACCGGCCGGATTCTGGATGGGCTTTATCATCGGTTTGACGTCCGCTGCTATCCTGATGATGCTGCGGATGCGCTTCCTGCAACGCCAGCCGTCCAGCGTCATTTTGCAACGCGCGGCGCGCTGAATCACCGATGGCCGCCTGCGGGCGGCTACTTTCTCTTCACTTTGCGCGGTAATTCCGCAATCGCGTGAAATACGAAAGAAAATTGCGATTTCCCTCTTGCCTGATCTCCCCGGTGCCGCTAATATTCGTCCCCGTTGTCCCAGACAACACGTTGCGTTCATAGCTCAGTTGGTTAGAGCACCACCTTGACATGGTGGGGGTCGTTGGTTCGAGTCCAATTGAACGCACCATTTTGCGTCCGTAGCTCAGTTGGTTAGAGCACCACCTTGACATGGTGGGGGTCGGTGGTTCGAGTCCACTCGGACGCACCATTTCAGCTCTGAAATGGTGCACATTCCTTATTTTCAGTCCTAATTCATTCGTCTGCTAAATTCCTCCTGTTGCTTCATTTGCTCATTACCCGTTTTCTACCACAATTATTCTGCATGGCCGTTATTTCCCATGGAGTCGGTACAATAAAACAGGTAAGTCACGATGAAGAAAATTGCGATAATTGGAGCCGGGCCGACAGGTATCTACACGTTTTTCTCTCTGCTTAAACACAAGACGCCACATTCCGTGACGATCTACGAGCAAGCCGAAGAAGCCGGTGTCGGGATGCCGTACAGCGATGAAGATAATTCCCGGATGATGTTGGCTAATATCGCCAGCATAGAAATCCCACCCCTTTTCTCTACTTACATTGACTGGTTGCGGACCCAGGATATCGTGCATCTCGCCCGCTACGGTGTGGATAAAGCGTCCCTTCATGTCCGACAGTTCCTGCCGCGTATTCTGCTCGGCGAGTATTTCCGCGACCAGTTCCTGAAACTTGTTCAGCAGGCCCGGAAAAGTGGTTTTGAGGTCAATGTGATCGAGTCATGCCAGGTGACTGACCTGGAGGCGTTGCCAGACGGCGTCACAATTTGGGCTGAAAACCAATCCCGCCCTGAGCTTTTCGATCTCGCGATTATCGCCACCGGACACGTTTGGCCCGCAGATGACACCGCTACGCGCGCCTTCTTTCCCAGCCCCTGGTCCGGTCTGATGGCGGCGGACATCAGCGCCTGTAATGTCGGTATTTTAGGCACCTCACTAAGTGGGCTTGATGCTGCGATGGCCGTCGTCATTCAGCATGGCACATTCACTGAAACGGATAATCACTCTGTGACTTTCCGCCTGGATGAAGGGAGCGAGTCGCTTAACATCGTCCTGGCCTCTCGCTCAGGTATCCTGCCAGAAGCCGATTTCTACTGCCCTATCCCCTATGAGTCGTTAACCTTCGCGACCGAACAGGCCATTGCAAACGAAATTGCCACGGGCGCAGAAGGCCTCCTGGATCGTGTGTTTGCCCTCATGGTTCATGAACTTGAACATGCCGATCCGCACTGGAGCAAAACCATCGCACTCAACACACTGAATGCCGACAGTTTCCACGATGCCTGGTTTGCCGAGCGGCACAGGCACGATCCGTTCCGCTGGGCTGAGTCCAACCTTGAAGAAGTTGAACGCAATAAACGCGACAAACGCACGGTGCCGTGGCGCTACACGATTCTAAGGCTGCATGAAGTCGTGCAGGACATTGTCCCGCATCTTAATGAAAAGGACAGAAAGCGTTTTGACGCGGGTCTCGCACGCATTTTCATCGACAATTATGCGGCCATCCCGTCTGAGTCGATTCGCAGGCTGCTGGCGTTACGCGAAGCAGGTATCATCAGCGTTGTGGCGCTGGGCGCGGATTACAACATGGAGGTAAAAGAGAGTCTGACGGTGATTCGAACGCAGGATAAAACCTATGAATTCGACGTGTTTATCGATGCCCGTGGGCAAAAACCGCTGAAGACGAAAGATCTTCCGTTCCCGACGTTGCGCAAACAAATTGAGACAACGGGCGATGTGATTCCTGACGTTGGCGATGATTACACATTGCTTGAGCCTGAATATGTTCGTGGGAAAATCGCGTTTGGCGCATTGCCCTATCTCATGCATGACCAGCCTTTCGTACAAGGTCTGGTGGTCAGTGCTGAAATCGGAGAAGCCATCGCCCAGGCGGTCGTTCGCCAGACATCAAAAACGCGTAAACGGCTGCCGTTTATTGAGATGTAAAGCGCTCTGATTTCAGTGAGGTCGTCCTGGAGTGCTTGTTTCAACACGCGTATATGGGTTGAGGCGACAACAGAACGCAGCGAAAGGGAATGAAACTCAGGGTGGGATAATTCCCCACCCTGAAACGACGCTCACTTACTCGAAGTAAACCTGCGGATTATCAGACAGCGACACAAAGCTTTTGCTGTCTTTATCCAGCGCACGAATATCGCCGCTTTCAATATCATAAACCCAGCCGTGCAGGCGGATGGCATTGTTACGCAAGCCAACAGCGACCGACGGGTGCGTTTTGACGTTATTCAGCTGAGCGATGACGTTTTCCTGAACCATTGCGTTCACTTTATCCGTTGGATTGTCCCAGGTTTTCTGGTCGACAACCGCTTTCGCGGCGTCGGAATAGCGCAACCAGTGGGAAACAGCCGGCATAGGATCAAGATTCGCGTTGTCAGCAATGGCTTTCATCGCACCGCAGTTGGAGTGACCACAAATCACGATGTCGGTCACACCCAGCGCCACGACGGCGTACTCAATAGTGGCTGACACGCCACCCGGCTCTGGCCCGAACGACGGTACGATATTTCCCGCATTACGAATG